>JAXLTU010000013.1:0-87092 GCA_046329885.1 Bacteroidales bacterium | reverse complement strand
TACTACTGAACAAGGGACGCGTATATTCTGAAAACATCTCGGAGCTTCCTGAGGATGTAAGAGCGATACTTGAGCCCCAGGCTATCAAATCGATAATAGTCTACCCGCTGTTTGTTACCGGAGCTTTCTTTGGTTTCATAGGCTTCGATGAATGCAATCGTGTCAAGCACTGGTCAAAATCAGAACTGGAATTATTAAGGACAGTTTCAGGCATTATTGCTAACGCGTTCGAAAGGAAGAAAATGGAGCAATCCATATTGAATGAACGCGACAGGGCTAACGAGGCAAACAAGGCTAAAAGCGAATTCCTGGCAAACATGAGCCACGAGATCAGGACACCCATGAATGCAATACTCGGTTTCAGCGAGGCACTGTATCACAAGATGCAGTCGGAGGAACACCGTAAGATGATCAAGTCAGTCCTCGGTAGTGGCAATCTTCTGCTCTCTTTACTCAACGACATACTTGATCTTTCAAAGATAGAGGCTGGTAAACTCGAGATCACCCCACACCCTGCTGATATAAGACAGATCATTCAGGAGATAACCATTCTTTTCAAGAACAAGGCGGAAGAAAAGGGGATTGCTCTTGTCACGGCGATTCCTGAAGACATGCCATCTCATCTTCAGCTCGACGAGATAAGGTTCAAACAGGTTGTCTTCAATCTGGTCGGTAATGCTGTCAAGTTCACTCACAAGGGGAGTGTTAAACTTGATATAACCTATACCGGTGTCGAAAATTCTGTTGGCAACCTTATAGTTAAAGTAGAGGATACAGGGATAGGAATTGCTGAAGCTCAGCTTGAAAGCATCTTTGAACCTTTCAGACAACAATCGGGGCAATCAAACAGAATATATGGAGGCATTGGCCTCGGGCTTGCCATTTCGCGAAGGCTTGCCGAAAGGATGAACGGGAAGATAACGGTGAGCAGCGAAATAGGAAAAGGATCCCTCTTCACCCTTTTCCTGGGAGGTATCAAAAAGTCTGAACCTGAACCCGCTTTCAAGAGAGCTGAAGATGAAGAGGAAGAAATTGTATTCGACCAATCAAAGATCCTTATCGTCGATGACGTGCAATTGAATATCGATGCTGTCATTCATATTCTGGCCGGATACAACTTCATGATAAAAGGTGCACTCGACGGAAATGAAGCGCTCGAGTATTTAAAAACCGATATTCCGGATTTAATACTTATGGATATCAGAATGCCTGGCCTGAGCGGGTATCAGCTTTCCGAGCAGATTAAAAAAGATCCGCGTCTGGAAGGTATTCCCATTATCGCCTTTACTGCATCGGTATTTAGTATTGAAAAGATAGAGAACAAGTCAAATTTTGATGGTTATCTTCTTAAACCAATAAGCAAAAGGACTCTCGTCAAGCTATTAAGAAAACACCTGAGACATTCTGTATCTAAAATAAAATTGGTCGAGAATGCACAGGACGAAGACAATTCTGAAAAAATAAATCTGGATAACCCCGAAAGAATAAAGGGAGTAATAAAAATTCTTGAAAAGGAATATATTCCGCGATGGGAAGGTATAAAGGGTCAGCTTGTCCTTTACAGGATAGAGGATTTCGCCCGCGACCTGTCATGTCTTGCAACAAGTTCAGGTGTCGATTACCTTGTTAAATACTCAGCAAAGCTTCTTTCCGAACTTGAGATATTTGATCTGGAACTTATCAGGACCACTCTTAATAACTTTCCAACAGTAATTAATAACCTGAAAACGGCAAAAGAAAACTAAAATGGAAGAGAAAATTAACATACTTATAGTTGATGACAATATAGAGAATCTAAGGGTTGTTAGCACGTTTCTAAAAGAACAGGATTACCAGATAGCACTGGCGACAGATGGGAAAAGTGCCCTGAGCATACTCGAATCAAACAGGATCGACCTTATTCTCCTCGATATAATGATGCCGGAGATGGATGGTTACGAGGTTTGTAACATCATTCGCAAAAACGAGCGGATTTCCAATATTCCAGTGATATTTCTCACTGCACGAACTGAAACGGAGGATATAGTTAAAGGATTCCAGACCGGAGGTGTCGACTATATAACAAAGCCTTTCAAAAAGGAGGAACTTCTGGCCCGGGTAAAAAACCATATCACCATAAAGCTGGCAAAAGACTACCTGAGGAAGTGCGAAAAGGATGCCATTGAAACAAGAGAACATTTCATGAGAGCTCTTTTTCAGCTCAGTAAAATAATTGACCGCAAATAAAAATGATCAATAATAAGCACCTGATACTGATTGTTGACGACAACCAGAATAACCTGGAGTTAGCCGGGAAGACCCTGAAAGATGCAGGTCATCTCGTTAGCCTGGCCATGGATGCGGATTCAACTCTTGACCAGATCGGACAGCAATTGCCGGATCTCATACTGCTTGACATTATGATGCCGGTGATAGACGGGTACCAGCTTTGCAGGATGATAAAACAGATTCCTGAAGCATTCAGGATACCGGTAATTTTCCTGACAGCTAAGAACGAGGTTCTGGATCTGAAAGAAGGATTCGACGCCGGTGGGGTAGATTATATAGTGAAGCCTTTCAGGAGAGATGAATTGGTGGCCAGGGTAAAAAGTCATCTCGAGCTGGCTGACGCGAGGAACACCATTCTTGAAATGGTTAAGAAAAGGGAAAGGCTCTATTCGATACTGGCACACGACATAAGATCTCCGCTGGCAGCTATAAGCACCACTATTTTCTCGCTCAGGAGCGGATACTTTTCCCCTTCCGGTGAGGAATATAACGAGATACTGGAGCATCTTGATCAGGCATCAAGGGATACACTGGCCCTCATCGATAACATGCTGGTTTACACCAGAATAAGCAACATGCCTGATAATTTCATCATAGCCAGGAACAACCTGAATAATATTATACTTGAATGCATAGAATTATACCGGGAGACTTTTGAGAACAAAAAGATTACAATAAAAACCGGATTATGTGAGACCGAGCATGCTTTATTCGACGAAAACAGCATGCATGCAATCTTCAGAAATATACTGTATAACTCGATAAAATTCACTCCTGAAGGTGGGACCATAGTGATCAGCACTCATGTCGATTCAGGAGAAATGTTAATAAATGTCACAGATTCAGGACTTGGAATACCTGATGATATCATTAACAGGATCTTCATTGAAGACAGTCATTTCACATCAAGGGGAACCAGTAATGAAAAGGGAAGTGGTCTGGGAGCGTACATAATTAAAGATTTCATAAAATTAAACAACGGTAAAATTGATGTTTCGAGCAGCGAGGGCAGAGGCACGACTGTTGTAGTATCAATACCTGCAACGTAATTAGTATTCACAAAATGAATCAGGCAAAAAGTCAGATTAATGTTTTGGTCCTTGATGATGATCCCGTTTACAGGAATCTGCTCAGGTCGATATTAAAGGAAAAAGTAACAGTATTCGCCGCTGAAGCCCCTTCGCTGGCCTTCAGGATCCTGGCTAACGAGAAGATCGAAATTTTAATTTGCGATTTCAAATTGCCCGAGATGGATGGGCTCAGGGTTCTTGAGAAGGTAAAATCGGAATACCCTGACATTTCTGTGATAATGATTTCCTCTGCAGGGAATATGGATACCGTGATCACCGCTCTCAGGAATGGTGCATCCGATTTTCTCAAAAAACCTTTGTCAGCCCCGGAGGTGTGGGTTTCGATAGAAAGAACGAGAAAACTCACTGAACTCACCAACGACCTGAGCAGGACAAAGAAGAAGAACATCCTGCTCGACGCGACAATGAAGGAAGAACTGGGAAACATGATTATTGGCAGTTCACCAGGTATTGAACTCGTGAGAAAACAGATGAAAATGGTTGCCCAGGCGCCTGATACATCTGTCCTGGTAGTTGGAGAGAGCGGAACTGGGAAAGAACTTGTCGCCCGGGGGATACATGAAATGAGCAGCAGAAAGGATGAGTTATTCTGCGCGGTGAACATGTCAGCAGTTCCTGAATCACTTTTCGAAAGCGAGTTCTTCGGTCATAAGAAAGGAAGTTTTACCGGGGCTATCTCCGACCGGGCCGGATGGTTCGAAACTGCCAACGGGGGAACACTTTTTTTTGACGAGATTGGTGAAATGACAATGGCACTCCAGGTTAAATTACTAAGAGTCATTGAAGACAGGAGATTTACAAGGGTTGGGGGCCAGTCAGAACAGAAATTTGATATCAGGATAATTGCAGCGACAAACAAGAATACAGAAGAGCTTTCTTCAGGTAAGAACTTCCGTGTCGACCTGTACCACAGGCTTGGCACATTCATTATTGAAATACCACCCTTGAGAGAAAGGGTCTCGGATATCGGCGATATTACAGATCACTACCTCAGGCTTAATAACAGGAAACTTGGCAAGCACGTCAAAACGATAGATAAAAGCGCCCTCAAGCTTCTGACTGATTACCCTTTCCCCGGCAACATAAGGGAACTTAAAAATATTATCGAGAGGGCAGTTATTATATGTGACGGGGACAAGATTATGCCCGAGCATGTACTTCCCTCCTCCCCTTCAGCCAGGGCTGGCCGCGAAGACAGAAGAACCGACACGTTTAACCTGGAGGTCATTGAAAAAGAAACCATTATTAGGGCGCTTGAGAAAGTCAACTACAATAAAGCCGAGGCTGCCAGGCTTCTTAATATAGAATGGAACGCGCTCTACAGGCGGATCCAGAAACACGACATCAAGATTCCCGATTGATTGATTCTGGTATTGATCTGTCATTAATTCTTCATAAGTATTTTCCTGGTAACGTAGTTTAGCATACCCGGCTACTTTCTTATCACTGTGAATCTTTCCTTTTCCAAACGGGATAGATCTCTTGATTGGCTGTAAATGAAGTGTCCGCTCTTCTGAAAATATCCCCGAATCCGGATATGAAATCTTCGTTTTCGAAGATAATTGCCAGCCATTCTTTGCAACATCACTTCACTATCATCCTGTTTATCTGCATTTTAAGTGCTTTGGCACGTCTTTGGCATATATAGCCGCAGAAAAAAACTTCGCTTGAAAGAAAGAAAAACATACAAACGGGATACAGTAAGGCAGATCAGTTTCATATTGATCGTGTACCTAATGTCCTTTTTGACTTTGTTCTCCCAGACTTCGGTAGGAAGTGGTCAGACTTACACTTCGCTGAGGACTGCTTTCAACGCGATAAATAACGGCACACTCAAAGGGAACGTGGTATTAAGAATTACTAGCGATATCACCGAGACTTCTTCAGCAGTACTGAATGCAACAGGTACAGGCGGTTCAAGTTACAGTTCGGTAACAATTTATCCTGCTGCTGCTGATATTTTAATAACCGGCAGCTTCAACTCTCCTTTAATTGATTTCAATGGGGCTACAAACGTTACCATTAACGGGAGGATAAATAATACCGGTACAGCTTTAAATCTCACGATAAATAATACCAGTACTTCATCTTCAACCTGGAATTCAACAATAAGATTCAGGAACTCATCTTCCAATATCACTATCAGCAATTGCATAATAGAGGGCAGTACAACATCAACTACCGGTGGGATTCTCTTCTTCTCAACATCAACATCGGGCACCGGTAATGACAATATTACTATCAGCTCAAATAATATTTCAGGAAATTCAGCGAACAGGCCGGTTTACGCAATTTTTTCCAGCGGTACTGCCGCCAGGGAGAACAGTAGCATTATAATCAGCGGAAACAACATCTTCGATCATTTACGGCCGGCAAGTACTTCGTATGGAATTTTTGTGAGTACAAATTCAACTTTATTCACGATAACTGACAACAATTTTTACGAGACTGCCAGTTTCGTGTCTTCTTCAACAGCAGAATATGACATTATAAGAATAAGTAACACATCCGGAGGCGGATATATTGTAAACAACAACAGGATAGGCGGCAACTCGGCCACTGCAGGCTCCGGACGATTTGTCAAAACAAACTCGAGGAGTAATGTATTTTATGGCATTTACATAGAGGTTGGTACTACAGTTGCCACTCAGGCAAATAATAACACAATTGGTGATATTACCTGGGCAAATTCAGGAGCATCATCATTTACAGCTATACATATCCAGGCAGGACTTGTTAATGTTGGAACAACTTCAGGAAACACCATTGGAAGTTCAGATTCAGGAGGATCAATAATTGTAACAGGTGGCGCCGCCGGTCAGGTATTCTACGGTATCAACATTACAAGTACATCGGCAGTAACTGTAAATAATAACCTGATAGGTGGGGATAACTAATAGCCAGTTCTTCGGCTTTTGATTCAGATATTATATGGTATTTACAAAGCTTCAGCTGCAGGAAACATAACAATTTCAGGCAATACAGTTGGATCAGAAACAGTGTCTGGAAGCATAACTGCAAGTTCGGCAAGTACAGCAAACAGCCAGATAATCTACGGAATATATTCGGCTGGAACCGGCACCAATGTTATTTCTGCCAACATAGTAGGCAACTTCATAAACCAGAATACCGGTACCTCGAATCTTGGCAGGACCAGGGGAATTTTCACTTCTGCAGGTGTAAACACGATTAGTGGTAACGTGATATCGGGTTTATCCTCTTACACTGCTCAGCAGACTACTCTTGCCGATGCTGCAACAATAGGTATCCACCAGTCTTCAGCAACAGCAGGACAAACTGTAAGTGACAATACAATCAGCAGCCTTATCAACCTGAATACAACACCCCGTACTGATGTTTATGGTATATACTTTACCGGACCCACTACTGGTACAAACACAGTAACACGGAACTTTATTTATGATCTTAATTCAGCATCATCAAGCATTGCCACGACGCTTGCCGGAATACAGATTTCAGCCACTGTTGCCACTATATCAAATAATATCGTGAGCATTGGAAACGGGGTTACAGGAGGTTATGTCATTTATGGAATAGCTGACAACTGCACCTCCACGGATAATAATAGTTACTATCATAACACTCTGAATATTGGTGGTACAGTAAGTTCCGCAACCACATCATCAACTTTCAGTATCTACAAATTAAGTTCTAATGGAACCAGCAGGTATCTTAATAATCTTTTAATAAACTCCAGGACAGGCGGAAGCAGTCAATATCATTACGCGATAGGGAACGTTTCCAATTCATCTGCAAGATTCACTTCAAATTACAACGATCTTTTCGTTTCGGGAACAAACAGTGGAATCGGACAATATAACAGCACGAGATACACTACTCTTGCAACATGGAGAACCATAAGCGGACAGGATGCTTCAAGTATCTCCGTTAATCCTTCGTTTATCAATGCAACTGATGTTGTGCCGGCAAGTTACCGTACCGGTCTCTACATGGCAGGTTCAGGCTCTGCAAGCATAACAGTTGATTTTGGAATGAATACCAGGGCTGCTACTCCGAACATGGGTGCATGGGAATACGTGATAAGGAAATGGAAAGGCAATGTAAGCTCTGACTTTGGCAATCCGCTCAACTGGACAAATGGTTCAGTCCCTTCCGATGGTAATGACATAATTTTCGACGATGCACCAATAAACAACTGCGTGCTTGATATTGACAGGACAATTGGCAACCACACCAATAACCAGTCGCAATATATTCTTTCAGCAGGTGGAAGAAGACTGACGATCACCGGAACATTAAATCTTACCAACAGTGCATTCATAGATGCAACAACAACCGGGTCTGTCATTGATTTTTCAGCAAGTACATCACAGACAATCTCAAACAACCTGTTTCTCAACAATACCGCTTCAGGGATCGAGATATCAGGAACGGCTGTAGTAATAATAGATGCTGATTTTCTGGTAACCGGGGCTCTTTTGATTAACCCGGGCAGTTCGCTAGAGGTGAATTCTGCCAGGAGGCTTACCGTTAATGGCACCCTGACTAACAATGCTGGTGTTTCCGGTCTTATTCTCAAATCGTCGTCTGCCGGCAATGCATCTCTGCTTCAATATTCAGACAATGTTTCAGTTACCGCCGAGCTTTATATAAACGGTGCTGCTGAAGCATGGCATTTTCTATCTTCCCCTGTATCGGCCCAGGCTCTGTCAGGAAGCTGGACACCATCAGGCACTTATGGCAATGGAACAGGTTATGATCTTTATGCCTGGAATGAGGCAACTTCGTGCTGGGTTTACTATAACTCAACAACCGGCAGTGTAAGCTGGAGCACCATCCATCCTTCCGAAAATTTTGTCAGCGGGAAAGGTTACCTGTACTCGCTCCAGGCAGCAGATCAGACAAAACAGTTTACCGGAATCCTTAACAATGGTTCTGTCACGATGCCTGTAACAAGAGCATCAATTAATGCGGATCTTGCCGGCTTTACGCTTACCGGTAACCCTTACTCATCCTATCTCGACTGGCAGGCTGTATCGGGTTGGACTAGAAGTGCCCTCGTTACTTCCGGTACGGGTTACGACATGTGGATCTGGAATCCCCAGGCAAACAATTACGGTGTAATCAACTCTGCAGGAGGAAGCGGGACCAACAGTGTAACAAGGTATATAGCACCTATGCAGGGATTCCTTGTAAGGTCAGCTGTTAATGGAAATATATCTGTTAACAACCTGGCCAGGACGAATAACATGAACGGTCCATGGCTGAAGAAAGCAAATATCAACCAGAATAACGACATACAGATCTCGGTAGAATCAGCAACAGGATCAGGTTCTGACGAAGTTGTGATCAGGTTGGATGATGAAGGCAAAAATGAAGGTTCAATGAAATTCTTCAGTCCTGTCACCACCGCACCATCGCTATACATCCAAAAGGTGACTGATAAATACTCAGTTGTCAGGTACACGACGGAAGATCTGAATAATACCATGCCACTTTCATTCACTGCTGGTTCGAATGGTACATTCACACTTAAAAGCTCCTTTGACACTTCAATATTCAGGACAGTAATCCTTGAAGATAAACTACTTCAGAAATACACTGATTTGAGATTATACAACTCGTACGAGTACGAATCATCTGTAAATGATGATCCAGGCAGGTTCAACATTCATTTCAAATCAGTTTCAGTAACAGGCACAAATCCTGGTGCAGCTTTTCCAGCATCAGTATACTCTTCGGAACTGGGCATTATTATCGATTTATCGGGTTGCGATTACGCGACCGATATTATTGTAACAGATATTACCGGCAGGACTATTGCAAGGTCAAGGATGTCAGCGAATGATCGCGGGACCCTGAATCCGGATGTAAAAACTCAGCCGCTGGTAGTATGCCTTAAAAACAAAGCAGGGATGAACTGCACCAAAGTAATGTGGGTAAACAATTAAAAACAAATAAATATCAATAAACACTTTTACTAATTAAAAACAAAAATCAAAATGAAAAAAGTTTTAGTTCTTTTCGTGGCCGTCATAATGATGGCAGGTTTCTCAAGCAAGGTTAACGCCCAGACCAACACCAGCGCAAGTGAGTCTACAACAGTAGGTGCTCAGCTTATCGTTCCCATGTCAATTTCAGAAGATGCACCTATGCATTTTGGTACAATCGTTCTGAGATCTTCAGCAGCAGGTACCGTTGTACTTCCTTCAAACTCGACAACCCGTTCTTTCACGGGAAGTTGCGAAGCTTCAACTGTTAACCCGCAGCCAACAAATGCAGCTTATCATGTAACCGGTACCATGAACGAGACTTATGCTCTTACATTACCGACCACGATAACTGTTACTGAAACTGTTGGTGGCGTTGCTACAATGAACATCACAAACTGGACAGCACGTTTTCTTGGTGCAGCTGCTGATGCTCTTACAAGCACACTTTCAGCTAACGGAACCGACAGCTTCACAGTTGGTGCAACCCTTAACGTTAATGCAAGCCAGATAGGCGGTATCTACGCGGGTTCATTCGAAGTATCAGTTGATTACAACTAGTATTCAATAAGGGGGGATGCAGCACGTCTGCATTACCCTCTATTTTTTTAAAAAACCCATCCAACTTAAAAAAATGAAATCAAAGTATATATCAGCAGTAATTTTCTTACTCCTTCAGGCAACAATAACTTTCGCCCAGGGAGATCTGCTCGTCACACCGAAAAGGGTTCTTTTCAACGGTAACAAGCAGAGAGAAACTCTCAACCTTGTAAATATTGGTAAGGACACGGCAGTTTATTCAATCACCTTTGTCCAGAAAGTAATGCTCGAGGATGGCAGTTTCAGGAATATTGAAAAGGCTGATTCAGGCCAGATGTTTGCAAACCCGTACCTGGTTATCTTCCCGAGGAAGGTCACCCTGGCTCCAGGGGAAGCACAGGCTGTAATGGTACAGTGCAGGCGGAAACCTGATATGGCCCAGGGAGAGTACAGGTCACACCTGTTCTTCAGGGCTGAAAAAACAAAGGCACCGATGGGAATTCCTTCATCAGGTAAAGACACGAACAGGGTTAGCGTGCAGCTTCAACCAATTTTCGGAGTAAGCATTCCAATTATCATTCATTCAGGGGAAGTAAACGTGACTACCTCCATAAGCAATATCAAGCTTGCCGGTCTCGAAAAAAAGAAGCCGTCAGTAAGGTTCTCCCTGGTAAGGCAGGGTAATATCTCCGCCTATGGTGACGTCACTGTTGAATTCACCCCTAACGGTGGTAAAACAGTAACTGCCGGTATAGTAAAAAGTCTGGCGGTTTATACTACAATAAACAGGAGAGACATAGAAGTACCTCTCACTTTGATTGATGCAGTCAATCTCAGGAAGGGGATCCTTAGTGTCAAATTCACCAGCCCGGAAGGAACAAAGCAGGTGGTATTTGCAAGAAATGAAATAACATTAAACTAATAACACAATAGTCCCGGGAATAAATGAAAAGGCTGATCACTATAACATTTCTCGCGATATTGGTAATATTATCGGCAAAGGCACAGCCAACGCTTCCGCCAAGAACGCTGACTGTCTCCGCGACCCAACCTATTCATTTCGGGAAATTTTGCGTAACCGGTCCCGGTGGCGGAACAGTAACAGTAAATTGGGATGGGACAAGGTCAGCAACAGGTTCTATCGCCCTGCTCCCTGGTGAACCAACGGCGCAACCCGCGATTTTCAATACCAGGATCTGCTGGGGAAGAAGAATAACCCTCACCTACGATCCTATTACCCTGATCACGGGAAGTGGCGGAGGAACGATGACTATGGATATCGGACCCACTGAAAAAGGGCTTAACGGGGCATCATTTATATCAGCCGGCGATTGCAATTCCATTAACATAATAAGAGTAGGCGGTACAATACATATACCAGCCAACGCGGTACCAGGATTTTATTCTGGTTCATTCACACTCACTTTTTCTCAAAACTAACAGACCAAAAGCCGAAGAATGAAAAAAAGAAAAAACATAACATCTGCAATCATCAGACTTGTTTCGGTTTTTCTTGCAAAGAAAACAATGATCGTTTTCTTTGGAGCTTTATTCTTCATACCCGTCATGGCCCAGGATAAAATCAGATCTGAAGAAAACCCGGGGCTCTACTACGACGAAATTCCCGCTCTCGTACTGATGAAGGGGTTCTCGAACTTTTACCTCGACATTCTTTACACCGAGTATAACAAGCTTTTTATAAATATTGAAGATCTTTTCAACACTATAAAACTCCCGTATTCAAAAAACAATGATGGTTCAGTAATCACGGGACTCTTCGAAAACAAGCAATACAGTATAGATTTCAACACGAGGACTATCGAAATTGACGGTCGCTCAGTTGAAGCAGGCAACGGTCTTTTCAGGGAAACAGGATCCTTGTACATTGAAGCTCCTTTACTTCAGGATGCCTTCGGTATTTCGGCTGATTTTAATTACAGATCGCTTACCGTGAATATGAATTCAACATCTGAATTACCCGCTCTTAAAATGGAGAGGCTTGAGAAGATGAGAATGAATATCAGGAAGATAAAGGGCGAATCAGCCTACGATGCAACCCTGCAGAGAGACTATCACCTGTTCAGATTCGGTAATATCGATTGGGCTGTAGCTTCCTACCAGGACTGGAAAAGGAAGACTGACAATTCAGCTTACCTGGCGGTTGGTACCGAGCTATTGTTCGGGGAAGCTGATTTCTCGATAAGCTATTACGATTATATGAAGTTCAATTCGAGACAACTGAATTATCTCTGGAAATGGGTTAATAATGACAACCATGTTATCCGTCAGGCCCAGGTTGGAAGAATTTCGGAATCACCCATATCGTTTATTTCAGGACCTTTATCGGGTATCTCGCTGAAAAACACCCCGACCGGGATCAGGAAAGCTAAAGGATCATACATGTTAACTGACCATACAGAGCCAAACTGGGTTGTTGAGCTATATATTAACGATATACTTGTAGATTATACAAAGGCTGATGCTTCAGGATTATTCAGTTTCAATGTTCCCATGGTTTACGGGTACACCACGCTCAAACTGAAGTTCTATGGTCCCATGGGAGAAGAAAGAACGGAAGAGAGAACTATAAACATACCGTACACGGTTCTTCCTAAAGGTGAAGTTGAGTATTCGGTGGCATCTGGTATTGTACAGGATTCGATGCACAGCGTTTATGGCAAAGCAGAGATAAACTGGGGTGTAAACAGGTTCCTTACAATTGGTGGAGGAGCTGAATACCTGTCAACAATACAGAGCGGTCCCTGGATCCCTTACGCGAGATTCACACTCCAGCCGGCTCCCAGGCTTTTACTGAACGGTGAATATGCCCACCTGGTCAGATCAAGAATACTTTTAAGCTATTACCTGTTTCAGAATGCCATGCTCGAGGTGGACTATGCAAAATATGTACCCGGTCAGACAGCAACAAGGTTCTATGCACCTGAAGAAGCCAAATTCAAACTGTCAATTCCTGTTTCGAAAGGCCGGCTTAACGGTTACATACGGTCCGAATACTCTATCTTCAAATACAGTGACTTCACCTTTAATACTGCAGGACTGACAATGTCGGCTTATTATGGCAAGTTCAGTATCAACTCCACTAGTCTTGTTAACTGGATCGATCAGAAAACTCCTTATGCCACTACTGATATTTACGCATCGTACAAATCAGCCAATGGTCTGACTATCAGGCCATCTGCCAGGATAAATATCAGCGAGAAAAAATTGATGATGTACAAACTCGATACTGAAAAAAGAATTCCTAACGGTTTCCTGGGTGTTTCTCTTGAAAGAAACCTGTACAACAATGATACCTATATCAGTTTTAATTTCAAATATGATCTTCCATTTGCAAGGACTTCATCTTCGATACTTAAAACGAAAAACGATACTTATACCTCACAGAGCCTGAACGGAAGTCTTTCATTCGATACAAAGAACGGTCACGTGCAAACCGGAACTGTACCTTCAGTTGGTAAAGGGGGAATAACAGTAATCGCTTACCTCGATATGAATTACAATAATATCCGCGATAAAGGTGAAGAGATTATCAATCAAATTGATGCAAAGATAAATGGTGGCAGGAAATACATTGGCAGAAGAGATTCAGTAACAAGATTTACAGGACTTGAACCATTTATTGGTTACACCCTCGAGCTTAACGAGAGCAAGTTTGAAAACATTGCCTGGAAAATAAAGGATCACAGGATCAGTATCGTTGTTGATCCTAACCAGTTCAAGCAGGTTGAAGTACCCGTTCATCCGATGGGAGACATAAGCGGCATGGTAGTGTACAAATCTGTTGGATTTGAAGCCGGACTGGAAAGAATACTCGTGAATATCTATGACAAAACAGGAACGAAGATCGGGGAAACACTCACTGAAGATGATGGTTATTTCTTCTTTCCCGGATTAATACCTGGAAAATATTACGCAAGTCTTGATTCTCTTCAAATGAGTGCCCTGAATATCGATCCAACAGGTCTGAGACACAGTTTCGAGATGAAAAGTACCAGGGAAGGTGATAGCAGGCAGGACATTAATTTCAACATAAGTGATGATCTCGCTTTAAAAGGCGGATTGGAGAAAGGTTCAGAGCTTTACAGGGCAGTGGCAGCAGCAATATCAAGGAATTCTGGTCCCTCCCTTGGAGTCAGACTCGCTGAAAATGATCAGGAACATGACAATAACCCTGCCGATAATAACAAAACCATATCGATGGATTTTTCTGATCCTTCAACCGGATTATTCTATATACAGGCAGGCGCGTTCAAGGAAAAATCAAGGGCTCTACAATTGGTCAGGAAGATGAAAAAGATAACCAATATTGCAATTGCTGTTGTAGAAGAAGATGACCTGTACAAAGTGAGACTTGGTTATTTCAAATCAAAAACGAAAGCCCTTCTTGGCAGGAACCAGTTGATAAAATCGGGGCAGACAGCTTTTATAGGGCACGGAAAACCATTTGCTTACAAGGGCAACCTGGCTTTGGAATACAATACCTGGTTCGTTCAGACAGGCGCGTTCAAAATTGAAGAAAACGCTTTAAAATACTGGCAGGAAACAGCCCAAAAAGCAGGATACGGTGCAGGCATTATTATAGAGGATGGTTTCTATAAGGTAAGACTCAGGTACTTCAGCTCTGAAGATGAATCTGCAAAATGGTACGATGAGCTGACCGGCAAACATATCGAGGTCTATAAATCGAAAGATTCACTCCTTGAAAAAAATTAGGAAACAAGTTCATTTTTCCCCGGGAATAAATGAAGGACTCCGATAAATTCTAACGTGTCAGCCTGATAAATAAAGTCATGCTGCTTAACATTATCTCCTGTTGATTTTAAACGGGCGATTCATCCGTAATCTGTGATCATAATCACATTCCTGGCGATCTGAATATATGTAAATATCTATATATTTGCAATATATTTAAAATCCTAAAAACAATCAGATGAAGGGGAAAAAAGGATTCAATCTCAGGAGTTTCACAAGTTTTTCACTTGTTTTTTCTACAATAATAATGTCTATATCTGGCTTTATTCTGTATATAGCGCCACCGGGAAGGATTGCGAACTGGAGCGACTGGAAACTGATGCTTTTTTCTAAAGCCGAATGGCAGGCTTTACATACCATCTTCTCATATATGTTCTTCATCCTGTTTGTTATCCATCTGTTTTTCGTGAACTGGAAGGCTTTTCTGACATATATTAAGAGCAAGATAGTATCAGGTCTTCACAGGAAATGGGAACTGGCAGCTGCCACGATAATAACCGCCATTTTCTTTATTGGCACGCTTGAATCGTGGGTGCCATTCGGACCAGTAATGACATTTGGCAACAATGTCAAGGAGAGCTGGGATAAGCAATATGCTGCACCGCCTGTGGCACATATGGAGGAATACAACCTCGAGAAAATACTGGCTGAATTTCCCGGGGCTACAATTGATGACCTCACGAAAGTCCTGGCTGACAGCGGGATTACAGTAGCGGGAAGAACTGATTTATTAAAGAAGATCGCGGCTGATAATAAAACCACCCCTGCCAGGATTTACGGGATACTGACTTCAAGATTCAAGAAGGACCCGGCAGTAAACGCGGCGGCAGCACCTTCGGGTGTTGGCCGGCTTACAATAAAACAGGTTGCTGAAAGACTTGGCAAACCGACAGAAGAAATAATATCAATCCTCAAGGAAAACGGTGTCACAGCAACAGGAGAGACAACAATGAAAACGGTTGCTGATGACCTTGGTTTATCACCACACGATATTTATTCGATGTTTTCCTCCAGGAAGTAAGCAGGTTCCGGAAACTCTGATCATGTATAACGGGTCAACAGACCGTTGCATAATCCGGAAAAATCGTTCAGAATTGTCGCTGAAGGTAATACGATATCGTCCTTCTTTCTTCCTTTCCTGTTGACAACAGTTCCTTCAGGGAAAGGATCAGTGCAGGCAAGATGGGCAAGAACCCCGGCTATTTCTGAAGGGTCAGTCATTAATGGAGACGCTATCTTATATAACATCCTGAACCATTTCTTTTGCATTCTTGAGATACCGGATCTGAAGGTTCCCGGATCGAACGCAGCGAAAATCACTGTTTTCCCTGGGAGCAACCTATTCAGTAAATAACCGCTGATAACCTGGTAATACTTGGTCTCGGAGTAGACTCTGAACATCCTGTACCTGCCCGGGTCTGGTAATCTGAATGAGGGTCTCACATGTCTCCAGACCGGCGAGGTGATCGAAATAACTCTCACCGGTTTATTATCACTCGACTGGCTAATCACTAAAATGTCGGTCAGCATGTTGGCCAAAAAATTCACCTGGAAAGAGTGTTCGAGCCCGTCTGTTGTCAATGTGAAAGACTGGGGCGAGAGCACACCGGCATTATTAATAATCACGTCATAACCGGGGTTCTGGTTCATCAACCCGTTAATGGCAAGTGTTGTCGCGTGAAGATCAGAGAAGTCGGCTTTAACAAAATTGAAATTACTTTGAGATACCGGTATTTTTTTAAGAGTTCTCCCTATGGCAGTAACATTGTGCCCATTGCCAAGGAGCTTAAGCACTAGTTCGTAACCTAGTCCGGATGTACCCCCTGTGACCAGAATGTTCATCTTTGCTTACAGTGGTGTCCGTTTGCGGTCGACAGGCAATTGGTCAGCTGATAGCTTGAATCCATTATCAGAGCAGTATACCTGCCAGGGAGGCGGAAATATATGATGCCATTGTTCCGCAGATCATTGCCTTAAGACCAAGTTTTGCAAGGTCGGCCTTCCTGTCAGGAGCCAGGGCTCCAATACCCCCAATCTGGATAGCCACCGAGCTGAAATTTGCAAATCCGCACAGTGCGAAGCTGGCGATCACGATACTTTTCGCGCTTAGCACACCCTGTTGTATCATTGGTGAAAGATCAGAATATGCTACGAATTCATTAATAACCATCTTCGTCCCCATGAGTGAGCCAACCGGGAGTGCTTCCTTGACGGGGACACCCATGACGATTGCGAACAGGGAGAAAATTGCACCAACAACATCCTTCAGTCTCAGGTTATCGACATTAAGTCCAAGAGAGTTCAGAGAAACGCCTATCCATGAAAGGAAGTGTCCGAAGTAACCAAGAAGTGCATCAACGAGAGCAATAAGTGCTATTACGCCGATAAGCATTGCAACCACGTTAAGTGACACTTTCATACCATCGCTGGCTCCATGCGAAATAGCGTCCATGATATTTGAATGCTCCTTTTTCACTTCCAGCTTAACTACTCCTTTTGTTTCGGATTCTTCCGTTTCCGGGAAGACGATCTTCGAGATGACAAGGGCTCCGGGGGCTGCCATCAGGCTGGCTGCCAGGAGGTAAGAAGCCTGCACGCCCATTGATATGTAGACGGCCATCACCCCTCCTGCTATACAGGCCATACTGCCTGTCATCGATGCCAGCAGTTCTGAACGAGTCATACCCGACAGGTAAGGACGAATCATTATCTGGGCCTCCACCTGTCCGACAAAGGCGCTCGCTACATTCGAAAGTGCTTCGCTACCGCTGACCCTCATTGCCCAATGGACGAAACGGGCGATAACAGCAACAATCCTCTGCATCAGACCTATATGGTAGGCAATTGCAACCAGAACGCACACGAAGATTATTGTTGGTAAAAGTATAAAAAGGAAAATTCCACTCCTGACTATTCCCTCTGGCAGTATCTGGGTAACCTTTGTCAGATCACCAAACACGAAGGCACCGCCCTCCTTCGAGAAATCGAGTAGTTTGTTTATAGCCTTGCCCAACCAGTAAAAGATATCCTGGCCTATCGGGACCTTTAAAATGAAGACGGCAAGTATTATCTGAAGGGTAAGACCCGTTATTACAAGCCTGTAGTTTATTGCTTTGCGATTATTTGACCAGAGGTAGGCCAGTAGAAGTATTACAATAATACCAATTACGCCAGTGAATCGTCCCATACATTAGCAGGTTAGAATGTTGTGAATATTCAAACCTACATTTTTTTTCAATATGTGGTGACTGGTGTCGGAAAAAAGATTTCAGGTAGTTACTACAACTTGAGAGCGATCTGTCCTTTTTCAGGCAGAGCCCTGTAGATCATTCTCGCGTCGACCTGAGGGAGGGTGATTCTTATGTAGGGATGATATTCAGGAACCCTGAACCTGATAATACTCCCTAGTATATCAGAAGCATCTCTGAGGCGGCGTTTAAGGTCAAATATAGTACCTGAAAAATCAGTCTTCCCATCCTTCCTCCCATCCTGGTAAAAATAGAACCTGTAGCCATTTTCCATCTCGAGCATGTAATTAACCGCATCTATTTTAGCGGTATCAGGCACCATGTCGGGTTTATACTCGGAGGTATCCTTGGGAGCAATCTTGTGAACCAGCGGTTCCTTAACAATTGTCGATATGTTACCGGAGATGCTGAACGGACCGGAAAGCATTGAACAGACTGCCGGCTGGTCTGCTTTCCTGAAGACGCTGCTCAGCTTGTACGAAGATATCCTGGAAGTTCGCAGAGCTACCCCGCTAATCTCGATTACAGCTGTACTGTCTGAAAGATCTATTGCAAGAGATATTGAATCAGTTTCAGCCATGGCGATCCTGGCTTTTCTCCATGCTCTTTCCCTGTTTAGCATCACGAAAGCTGAATCCTGGCTGTAGTCGGTAACTTTCCCGTCTGACTCCGGAGTCTTGATACCGTATTGTTCGTTTATGAGGCTTACTTGTCGACCAGGTGCCAGTACAGACATGATGGCGTAGTAAATAACGAATACGGTGAACAGGACTGCGACTACCTTCAAAACTATCAGCCAGCCCCTGCCATTTTTGTTTATTTCAGGTTCCATTAAACGAACAATTAAAAGATGTAAACTCTTGAACCGATATTGAGGGTGTTATAAATTACCTCGAGATCTTCATCATTGAGCCTGACGCAACCGTGAGTTACAGGCATGCCCATGAGTCTCTTGTATATAGTACCATGGATGAGATAACCGTCCCCGAGGCTCATGGCGTAATCGCCAAGGACTCCTGCTTCGAATCGCGACGGGTCACCTGGTGCAGGTATGGGAAGACCTTCCTCAACAAAAGACCAGTCGGGTCTGGCCCAGACAGGTTTGGTCTGCTTTCCCTGGATTGTGAATTGACCCTTGGGTGTTTTGAATATCCATTCCTTGTTACCTTCAGCATTTACAAGCCTTGTATAACTACCGGAGCTGCAGAATCCTTCCCTTACCAGGTTCTTGTTCCTGTAAAGGTAGAATCGGTTATCGGTGGTATTAATTATAAGATATGATTGACCTGGCGTGTAAGCTGCAAATTTCCTCGTCAAACGCTGAACATCCTTTGTCAACGTTGCAAGTTCCTTTTTATAAGCAGCATCTTTTGCTGAAGTAGTAGTGTAATTGATTTCAAAGTGCTTCACCGGTGGATCCTGGATAACTGGGATAATATACAGGAAGAGTGCGAACAGGAATACTATCGAGAAAATGGACCCAAGCACTATCAGAGTGTTGATGAGGACTTTCGCGAGCACCGGATTTTTAACAACTGATCCGAAAATGCCTCGAAGCATTTGAACCAGTTCGCTTTGACCCAGCCCGTTATCCACTTCAGGAACAGTGTTATTGTCAGTGGTATTTTCCATTTAAGGAGCTAATTAGTTTAAGACATCATCAATTTCCTTAAGTGAGCCAACTATTGTCACAGTTGTCCCAACCTTAACGAGGTTATAAACAATATCAACATCAGCATTTTTAAGCGCTATACATCCTTCTGTCCAGTCAACACCTTTTCCACCGCCCCCGTGGATCTCGATCCCGTTTCCAATCCTTGCCGATGAAGGCAGCGTACCCTTTGCTATCTCCGATCTGAATCTCTCCTTGTCGTCGGCATTGGGATAATCAATTGCCAGCGCCTTGTAATAAGGTGTTTCACGCCCCTGGTATTTCCTGACTATCTTGTAAATACCTTCCGGTGTAGCCTTATCGCCCATTTTGCGTTTGTACCCTACCCAGTTTCTTCCAAGTTCGGCGTTGAACTCGTATTTCTTGACACCTGAAAGATAAATATAGCATTTCCTTGAGAACTTATCAACGATAATCGCGTAGGTACCAGACCTTTTTGATTCGCTTATCGCGTTTTGAGCCCATCTTTTCCAGGTGGAATATGATTTAAAGTACTCGCGCAACATTGAAGTTGCATTCTCGTAAACGCCCACGAGTAGGTATTCAGAATCAGTAATCTTCCTGTTTGCCTGAAGGTACTGGCCCTTTCCGTATGCCACTTCACCTTCTTTGAGGAGCATGCGGCCGTTGGAAATCCTGTTTCTCAACTCGCTTGAAAGAGGGTACCTCCCGAACAGGGACTCGAGCGATTCTGATGTTTTATTCAGGGTATCAATTTTCTCTCTCAGTTTGGTCTTTAGAGAAGTGCTGTTGGCAATAGAACTCTGGGTTGCTTTTCTTGCCTTCTCGGAGGCTGATTTTGCAAGTTCCATCACCTTCTCGTAATCGCGGAAGTAAATGAATCTCTCGTTCTCTTTTTTCCAGAATTCCATGGCTGAATCGTAATCAGCCCGGGCTTCCGAGTAAAGCTTTTTTGAATAAGTACCTGCCTTGCTCGAGAATGCCTTTGAAAGCATCTCCCTGGCATCATCCATCTCATCAACCGGTGGTTCAGGTGCCAGATGTATAAGCAGATACACGACTCCTGTAACCACAGCCCCGGCAACAACCAGGGAAATCATCCACCTCAGTACTCTTTTCATTCTCTGAATCAAGGTCTTAAAAAAAACCCCGGGAATTACCCGGGGAATTTCAATATCATTGTGATCAACAAGTTATTAGATACGACCGCCTACTTTTTTGATGGCTTCTTTAACTTCACCGTTGATCCTGTCAGCTGTTTCTTTAGCAGCTTTTACTTTGTTGAAAGCGTCCATGTAAGCACCGCTGTCATACATACCCTGAGCTTCGGTAACTGAAGTTTCAACAGTTGCCATTTCGGTTTTCATCTGCTCGAGTACCTGTGCGCCTTCTTTGCCTCTCGGAGCTCTTACAAAAAGCTTCTTGTTCTCTTCGATAACTGTTTTGATGTCGGTGAGAAGAGTTTCAACTTCTTTCTTCACTTCTTCTTTCTTCGCAACAGCATTCGTCTGGACTAACTTGGCTGCAGCAAGAGCCTGATCAAGTTTAACTTCAACAGCTTTGAAATTCTTGAAGAGTTTTGAATTGATCTTCTCAACATCAGCTGAAATAGCTTTCATAGAATCCTGCACTGCTGCGAATTCACCAGGAACATATACATCAGCCTGCAGAACCTTAGCGCTGTCGATAGCTGCTGTAACTGCATCAATCTTAGCCTGAGGAACTTTACCACAACTTGAAAGGAAAGCAACCATTGCTATAGCTGCCAGACCCATTAAAACTTTGCTTTTCATTTTACTAACCTTTTAATACTTTGTTTGTTTAAAACTATGTGAATTAAATATTTACTTTAACTCCCCTGAAAACTGGTGCAAATATATAAATTATTTAAACACGTCAAACATTTTTTATTAATAATATTATCAACATCCGGTTAAAGTGTAATCCATGATAATAATCATGTTCAAAAGCCTTATCATTTGCAATTTCACCAACTACTCTACCTTGATTACCTGCGACATAATGCTTCTCCCGTTCTCGTTGAACGCCTCTATCATGAAGTAATAGGTGCTCTCAGAATCCATTGTTTTGATCCAGTAATCACACGTGTTATATACCATTATACTATTATACATTTTGCCGGGTTCTGTACCCATGTAGATAATGTAACCATAAGCATCAGACGATGGATACCATTTGACGTAGGCACTTCTCTTGTCCTTCGGTGTCCTGTAAACGGCAAATCCCCTGACACCTTCCGGCACCGCGCCCTTACCTTTACCGAAAACCCTGAATCCGCTTATCGCGAACTTCCCGCATGGCATGTTTAAATTTACAAGCTTCAGATACCTTGTTTCAACAGGTCGATCTAATTCCACGTAATCGTGAGGTATATCTTTCAGATTCCTACTCTTGTCGACAAGCAGGGTCCAGTTCTTCCCGTCCCTTGACTGGAAAACCTGGTACTGGTGATGAAGGCCTTCCGGTTTCCCAAGTATATTAACATCCTGGTCAGCATAGTTGATCTGAATCGCTCTGACCTGTGAAATCTCGCCCAGGTCACTCTGTAACCACTCTCCTTTTTCGCCGGTTGCCGCGCACCAGTAGGTCTTGATATTCTCGTCAACAGCATTATTGGCCGAGAAGCTACCAAGAGTAGATGAGACATTTACCGGCTTATTGTAGTTGAGCAGCATCCATCCTGTAAACCCGCTTTCGGGGTGATCGGCTTTGTCCGATGGCAGCCAGGCCGGATAGTCGCCAAATGCCTGATCGCAGTACATGATACCATCATCATCGAACCCGGCGGGCCATATACCGAGTCTCCTCTCGAAGTTATTCTTCACGGCAACAGTTATTGTTGACACGTGCAACCAGTTACCCCGGTTATCCTGAAAAGTAGCACCATGACCGGCTCCGCGGGCGAATCCTCCCGGCTTGAAACTGAACGGCATTGATTGCTGGACAAATGGACCCAGCGGACTGCTACCAACTGCAACCCCGTCAGAGTAACCGCTGAACTCAGTTCCGGGAGCACCAAATTGCAGATAGTACTTACCCCCGTGTTTTGTCATCCACGCCCCTTCAAGGAAGGGATCTAACCAGGTGTTATCGAGGTATTCGCCAAACCTTTGCCATCCGAATCGCCACGATTCAAGTGTCAATAACTCCTTGCGTGTCCCGACTGGCTTCATCGTTTTCCTTTCAAGTTCTATACCGTATAACGGATAGACATTACTGCTTCCGTTATACATGTAGAACCTGCCATCATCATCGGTGAAAAAGGCCGGGTCCCAGCCACCTATGGCGAAAGAATCGACAAGAGGCTTCCAGTCATCTTCACGCGGATTGGTGCTCATCCAGATAGTGAAATTCCTTGAATAGGTTGAACCGAAAACGAGCATCGTATCACCAATTATCCCCACTGCAGGGGCACAGAGTTCATCATACACCTTGTTCCAGGTCCTGAGAAACCTGCGCGGAATGAAATGCCAGTCATTCATATCGCTGCTCCACCAGTACCCCCATTGGTTCGTGGAGAAGAGGTAATAATCACCCTTGTAGTTCACTATCACCGGGTCGGCTGTTGCCCTGTGACGGCCCGCTTCACTGAAATCAGGAATTGGAGTGAAGCCGTAATCAATATTAACAGGATTGCAATAGGTCTTTTGCTGCGAAAATGAAATCGCCGGCAAAACCAATACAGTCAGAAGAATGACGAATATTTCACGAAACTTGGACATGAAATAAGATATTTAATATGTAAAGCCCAGCTTATCGAGACCTGATCTGATCTCGGGACATTGCATGAAGAGATTCCAAAGCAGGCCTGTACGGT
Organism: Bacteroidales bacterium; assembly: GCA_046329885.1. Classification (GTDB taxonomy): domain Bacteria; phylum Bacteroidota; class Bacteroidia; order Bacteroidales; family VadinHA17; genus LD21. Next base: position 63,729 of record JAXLTU010000013.1, on the reverse strand, counting down.
AATTTTCTATCATTATCACCTCGGGACCCTGGTCTATCGCCAGGTACCTGGCAGGAAACCAGTTCTTTTCCTCTGAAAAAGCATCATAAAAGCCGTATTTTCCAAAAATCCTGTCACCCAGGTTATTGTAGAAATACCTGATAGCATCTAAAGATTGTCGCGGAGTATAAACGATTGACGAAATAGCAGCTGTCGGGGAGATGACTCCCAGATCATTGTTTTTACCAGGCGCGTGTGCCGCGTATCCATCAACCGAATAACTGGCAGTCAGTCCCCAGTTCTCGGAACTATAGCCCTTAAAGCCAAGTGTGTTTTCAGAGCACCACTTCCAGTTAATAAGTGTATGGTTGGTGTTATGTTCCCAGTAATCAGCATATTTATCCCTGAGTTTCCTGGGATCAAGCCCGAGAAAAGAATAATGAGACCAAAACAGCGGTCCCCCGTATTCAGGTGCCCCGTTATGATGAAGCTTTAGCACGTAGCCATATTTCCCTGTAATCGTGTCTATAGCGCCGTTTCTCGCCCAACCCTCGTGATAAGCTGCCGGTGAAACAGGATGCGTGGGTGAGGAAGCCGCGAGTACATACATGATGAGACACTCATTGTATCCTCTGACGGGGAAATTCATCGCCCACTCGTAATCGGGTGACCAGTGCCAGTAAATGACATTCTCCCCGTTTTTCGTGAACCAGTCCCATTCGACATCCCTCCAGAGTTTATCTGCCCGCGAAGCGATACTTTTCTCAACATCATCACCACCTGACAAGTATTCTCTCAGTGCTAACAAACCCTGCATCAGGTAAGCTGTTTCAACCAGGTCAGCACCGTTATCCTTCGGAGAGAATGGTTTTACCTTACCAGTCGGTCCGTGCATCCAGTGAGGATAGGCACCATGAAACCTGTCTGCCTTTTCAAGGAAGTTCATTATTACCTGTAATCGGGCAATTCCCTCGCTCCTGGCAACAAAACCTCTCTCCATTCCGGCTATCAGGGCCATGATCCCGAAACCTGAACCACCTGAGGTTACCACGTCGAAATCATTCTCGGGGTAGTTACCATCAACATGATAGCGCTCCCTGGCCATCCCGGAAACAGGTTCGGCCCCATCCCAGAAATACATGAATGTTTTCTTCTGAACAAGAGTAAGCAGAGAATCATCGGTTAAAACACCGGCTGCCGGCTGACCGGATTTTCTCTCTGAACAGCCTGACATGGAGAACACTATCAGCAATGAAATAATGAAAAAGCGAATGTTATTCTTGGCCATAACACTAAATAATTAACTGGCGATGTGTATTTTAAAATACCTATATCTCATTTATTATATGCAGCAGGTTTTCCTCGAGACGGTAATACATAGGCACAACTGTCACGCCAGGATACCTGAATCTTATCCTTCTGACCTCGGCAAGCAGAAAGTCAATCTCGTTCCCGATTTCAAACATGGGTGAATAGTTGAAAAAATGTTCCTCAGCAGCCTCCCTGCTCCATCCCGCGATATCTACAAGTCCGTTAACGAACTGATCTTTCCTGGAAGCCAGATTAACCATGCCGCAGTTATTATGAGCAATGAGTGCTATGTATCTGACCTCACCAACGGCAACGGCGTAAGATACTTTGAACTCGCTGTAACGGAGATTAGCACCTCCTGTCCTGATAATGAAAGCGAAGTTATCCGGGATATGAAGGTATTTCCTGTTATCCATGCACATTCCAACCAGCATTTGTGCTTTATTATATGTCTCGAACGGTCGCCCGAGATTGTGGTATTCCAGAAGGAGGCTCAAGGGTGTATTCCGGTACTCCAATGGAATATCCCTTAGCCCGGAAATCTTCATTAATCGGTCCATTGCAAACTATTACAGGTTATTAGCCACGGTAAAAATACAAAAATGAATTTTAAATATAGATATGCTTATCCTATTCTTTCGGGCATGGGTTAAACGTATCAGGGCTGCAAAATGAATTGATAACAGGTTTCATTTTTCAGGTCTGGAATAATCATGTTAAACCTCTACAAGGTATTTGTCTCATCGTGGAATATGGTTCAACAAGACTGGAAGCCCTACAGGCTATGGATTATATCTGGTATATGAAACAGGGATTGATAATGTTATTTGGTTCGCAATATCTGCCATAATTAATTCCGGATATTTCCGGTAACAACGAGCGACTGGTAATTCGCCGTAGGCGGCAATATTTAATAGAAAGAATGCCAACATTAAACATTTACCGCGTAGGCTTATACATTTTTGAACAAGGGTTTTGACCAGTTGGTCGGGGGATTGAAAACAAATTGACGACAGGTTACAATTCAATTTCTGGAACGATCGAGCTAAACCTCAGCAAGGTATATTTATCAATGTGATTTTCATTCTACAAGACTGGAAGCCCTACGGGTTATGGAAAAATCAAATAATTCAATCCTGATTTTTCAATATCCCATGATTAATTCCCGGATTTCCGGTAACAACGAGCAGCTGGTAATTCGCCGTGGCAGCTAGTTTTAGAAAGAATGCCAACAACACATTTACGCGTAGCGTTACATTTTTGAACCGAGGTTTGACCAGTGGGTCGGGGTATTGAAAACAAATTGACGACAGGTTACAATTCAATTCATGGAATGATCGTGTTAAACCTCTACAGGGTATTTGTCTCATCGTGAATCTCGTTCACAAGACTGGAAGCCCTGCAGGCTATGGATTATATCTGGTATATGAAACAGGGATTGATAATGTTATTTGGTTCGCTCGCTCTGACCCGGGGATCACCGATTCGCTGCGCTAATCGGTGATCCCAATTGCCACTCCGTGACAAACCGACGTACGGATTCATACGGGTCATGATTGCGTGGTTCTTTCTCGCTCTCATCCAGGGATTGCTGCCTCGCCTCGCTCGGCAGCGATCCGCGAGAACTGCACCACCAAAGCAAACCGTCCCATGCCGGGACGGTTTTTGTTCTTATTCCATTCGCTCGCGCGGGCGAGCCCGGCTCGCGATGGAATAAAACAAAACCACCCTGGCTAACCGCCAGGGTGGTTTGCTTTGGTGGTGCGGAGAGAGGGGGATTCGAACCCCCGGTACAGTTACCCATACGGCAGTTTAGCAAACTGCTGGTTTAAGCCACTCACCCATCTCTCCTCTTTCCGGGGAAAAAGATTACCGGCTCTCCTTCTTCCAGCGCGGCACTGCAAATTCTTGCAAGATTGCTTTTACTGAAAGCGTGACAAAAGTATAAAAACAACTAAAAAGGACAAAATTATTTTCGCCTTTATTTAAGACCCTTTATTATGGCAATGAATTCCCTGAAGTTCTCCATGGTTTCTTCATCAAGATCCCTCGCTTTTATCTGCCCTGACCTCACATCACTTAAAAATTTACTTAACAGAAAATTTCTTGGTAATTCCTTCTCCCTCATGTAAACCGAATTCTGAACCGTTATACCCTCCCTTGTTCCCATCACCTGATTCTTGAAATCGAGAGTTGATAGCAGATCCTCGGCATTCAACATACCTGCCGGTGCGCTCACGATAACATCTCCTTCTCCTGTCTGCGACCTGTACATGTTCTTTTTAAGATATCCCGCTATAGCCTTTTCAGCCTCGTTGTCGAAAACAACAACAGCGAATCTTAATCCCCAACCCATCATTATGTTACACATTAGAGGTATTGACGATAAGTCAGTAGAAGGCACCAGGCTGATCTTGCTCTTGAATCCGGTGATCTGCATTACGGCAGTGATCATGTAGAATGAACCCAGATCATTTACTATAAGGTTGAGTCTCTCCGACGAGAAACCCTCCGCACCGAGGGGATTACCCATTATGCTCTGCAGAGGAGTAAGAGTGTCAGGTGTGGCAGATGTAAGTCTGAGGGGGTCGAGTATGCTGGTATTACTTCTCAGGCTGTCAAGGTCGTCGCGCTGAACGGCCAGCACGCGGTGAAGCTTGTTTATATCAACAAGGTGCGGCGAATGCGTCGTGTAAATAATCTGTATCCTGTCTTTAATATCTTCGAAAACCTTCAAAACATCCTCCTGTGCCCTGGCGTGAAGACTTACTCCCGGCTCATCAACAAGTAAAACCATTGGTTTGTCTGATACTGAAGCAGCTGCCTTTAACTCGAGGTAAAATGAAAGGAACCATCTTACTCCCCGGCTTCTTTGCTTGGGATAAAGCCTTTCTCCCTCGTCCTTTATCCAGAACTCGAGATACGGTTTCCCGGCTTTTTCACCAAAAGCAGAACTGTAATGATCAAGCTCAAACTGTATCCTGATCTTGTTATTCCTGCCTATCGATTGTTGCCAGAAATCCTGGAAGTTGAGGGTAAGTGAATGATTGAGATTCTCAATTTTTTGTTTGAGGATACGGCTTGATGGTTGCTGGAAGAACGAGTAGTCGAGATTGGCAATAGTCAGGAAATTTCTTGCTGCCTTGAACCCCTCCACCATCTCGTTACCGGTTACGATATCCTCCATATCTATCCTGTTTGGCAGAAGGCTGCTGAAGTCCTCGAAAAGGTCAATCACCGGGGTGTAGGTGAAATATCTCTGTCCCAGCATCTCGCTCGTGAACTGTGATCTGTAAGTCTTGATTATCTCGGAGACCTTTCTTCTGGCATCCTCCTCGGGTAGTCCCTCCATTATATAGCCACAATATGCAACGTGGCTTTCAAAGTCTGCTGCAACCTTGTCGAGTGCATGCCTGGTCTGACGGAAATCCTCGAGGATGGCCTTCCAGTCAGTATCATCATTTTCGCCTCCGGGTCTTATCAAAAGAGTCATTTGCTGATGTCTTTCCTCGAGACGCAGTGAAACATCATGCATGTGACTATTGAGCCCATTCATTGTCTTTTTCAATGACAGGTAGGTCTCTCCTGCCCTTCTTACATTAGACTTAAGGTTGATTAGTTTTTGCAGATCTGCTTCCCTTGCGGATAAATCAGTGATCAAAGCCTTGAGTTCACTTTTCTCGTGACCAGAAAGGACCGCATCCTCCTCTTTCTTCCTGAATAATCTGATCCCGAAACCCGACCTGTCGTCTGCCGCGAGCTTTTTGAGTGCCGTGTTTTTCCTTGTTACAGTTTCGTTTAGTTGTTCGTCAAGCCTATTTATTTCAGATATTTCTGAATCGAGCTTGGTGGTCACTTCATCGAGATAAAGTTTCCAGGCGTTTTCAAGTGAATCGAGGTATTCACTAACCACGCCACTAACCTTTATTACAGAAGAGAAATCAGCCAGCCATTTCCTTGTCAGTTCTACCTCGCCGAGGCCCGAGAGTAATTCGCGCATCTCGGTTCCAGGGCTTTCCGTCACTTCAAGCAACCAACCCTCCTTAATAGTAAACCTGCAACTGATCTCGGGAAGAGTAAGATCGCTCCTGAGTATGTCTTCAGAAATATTTCCAGTGTAAAAAGCTCTTAAACCCTCGAGGACAGAGGTTTTTCCTGATTCATTCTGGCCAATAAGACAGGTGATATTATCGGGTGACAGCTTCTGCCATCCTGAATCAACAATAGACCTGAAGTTCCTGATCCTGAAAGAAGAAAGTTTCATCATTGAACCAATTAATTATACCTGAATCCAAATATCATTACATCATCTACCTGGGGTTCCTTACCCTTCCACTCCCTGAATGATTTTTCAAGTTCATCGCGCTGTTTTTCGAGTGGCAGACGCGAGATCCTTTCAATAATCTTTTTGAAATTAAAGTGTTTCAGTTTCTTGTTAGTTGCCTCGCCAAATTGATCTGAATAACCGTCGGAGAACATGTAGAATACATCTCCCTCAGTAATATCGACATCGATACTCGTGAACGAACTCTCCCTGACAGGCCCCAGACCTATCGTCATCAGATCGGGCCGGTACTCGTGCAGTTCCCCGTTTCTTACCCTGATCAGAGGCCGGTTTGCACCCGAGAATTGCATCTGCCCGGTTTTGCAGTTTATAACACATAATCCAATGTCTATGCTGTCTTTCGTATCAGCCCTCTCCCCGGTCTGGTGCAATACCTTCATCACCTTCTCGCGCATGATGTTCAGAATCCTGTTTGGCCGGTTATGTATTTTCGACTGGAGTATCTCGTTGAGAAAGCTGATACCAAGAATGCTAAGAAGAGCACCAGGAACGCCATGCCCCGTGCAATCGCCTGCCGCAATATAAAGATAGTCGCGGTTGCAAAAAGTGTAATAGAAATCACCGCTAACTATATCCCTGGGCAAGTAGAGCACGAAGTATTCCCTGAAAAGAGCCTGCAGGGAATGAGATTCAGGAAGCAAAGCCTGCTGTATCATACCGGCATACCGGAGGCTGGCCATATGCTCATCAATAGCATGGTCATCATACAGCTGAAGTTGCCGGGGTTTGCTTTCCTTAATGCCGCTCATGCAGTGATTTTCCCCAATATGACCAATAAATATAAAGCAATTTTACCAATATTCAACCGGTCCGACTAAAATCAACACCCACCGGGAATCGCCAGCCTACTGAAAATCAATCAAATCACCCCTCTCCTGACGAGCAGGACTATATTCTCGACATGGTGTGTATGCGGGAACATGTCGACTGGTTGAACCTTCGTTACCTTGTAAGAGTCAGCCAGTAATGATATATCGCGTGCCTGGGTGGCCGGATTACAACTCACGTAGACTATTTTTGCAGGGCCAGCCTCGATAATTGCCTTCACGACATCCTCGTGCATTCCTGCCCTTGGAGGGTCGGTAATTATAACGTCCGGACTCCCGTGTAAACCTGTAAATTCTTTCCCGAGCAAAAGTCTGATATCTCCCGCGAAAAAGAGGGCATTGCCGATTCCATTCATATCTGCATTATGCCTGGCATCTTCAACGGCTTCCGGAACAAACTCCAGACCGATCACCCTCGATGCCAAACGCGCCACGAAAAGCGCTATGGTACCGGTACCGGAATAGAGATCATAAACAACTTCCGACCCGCTCAGTCCGGCGTAATCGCGGACAACCCTGTAAAGTTCAAGAGCCTGGTTCGAGTTAGTCTGGTAAAAGGATTTCGGATCGATCCTGAATCTAAGGTCTTCCATTCTCCCTGTCATGTGATCTATCCCGCTGTGCAGCAAAACATCCAGATCATTAATTGTATCGTTCCTCTTCGTGTTTATCACGTACATCAGGCTTGTAATCGCTGGGAAAGAATCCCGGATAAAGTCGAGCAGTCTAGTCCTGGCTTCCTTATCCTCGTATCCGAAAACAACTATAACCATGAGCTCTCCCGATGTAGTGTTTCTGACAATGAGGTTTCTCATGAAGCCTTTCTGCTCCCTGAAATCATAATAAGCAAAGCCTTCTTTATCGACAAACTGACGTACTGCATTCCTTATACGGTTCGTGGGCTCAGGTTGCAGGAGGCACTCCTCGATATTCAAAACCTTATCGAACAACCCGGGTATGTGAAAGCCCAGGGCGTTGGCATCTTCTATCGAATCACCGGAACCAATCTCCTCCCTGGTAAGCCAACGCCTGTTCGAAAAAGTATATTCAAGTTTATTCCTGTATCCAAATTGCTCCGGCGACCCCATAATCGGGCTGACAGATGGTATTTCTGTTTTTCCAATCCGCTCGAGGTTATCCCTGACCTGCTTTTCCTTGAACGAGAGTTGCTCAATGTACGGGAGGTGCTGCCATTTGCACCCGCCACAGGTGCCGAAATGCCTGCATGCCGGCTTAATTCTCAAATCAGAGTATTTAATTATCCTCTCGGGAATACCTTCAGCGTAATTCTTTCTCTTCCTGAGCAGCCTGATATCGGCAATATCACCCGGCACGAGCATGGGAACAAAGACAACCATGTTGTCGACCCTGGCAATGGCATTCCCCTCCGACCCTATATCAACTATTGTTACTGATTCCAGTACAGGTAATTTCTTTTTCCTTCCCAATTCTTTCCAGATTGTAAATTAATACCTCAATTCCCTGAATTTAACCCGAGCAGAAACAACAATCCCTCGAAGAGCCCGGGTACTGCAGCATCCCCATGATCGAGCCCGGGGTAAATCTTTTTCCTGATAACATTGTCCATCGTTCCGGCCTGTCTCATAGCTTCGTAAAAATGCTCAGTCACTTCAGTAAGCACCTGGGTATCACTACCTCCATGAAACAAGAACAGTGGCACGGTTGTTTTATAGGGAGTGATGCTATTATCGGCAAGAGATTGTCTTAAAACCGAATAGGACGATCCGGTCCCGAAGCCGGTTATAAAACCAGGTGCAAGCAGATCAGAAATATTGGTTGTCAGCTGGCTGTTAATATAGGACATCTCGTGTTTGCCGTCGTACAGTGCAAGTACCCTGCCATCATATGGAGGATTAAGTATTTCAGACAATTGATTATCAAACTGGTTATAAGCATTGTAGGCATTTATGATATAGCCAAAGTATACCGGCATAGGGTAACTTGCCTGGGTTGCTATATTTTCCAGAAGAAACATTATATCGTAAGGTCCTGCACCACAAACAGTACCGGATAGATCAAATTCGGCTGAAAAGTTTTTTTCAAGGGCTTCATGGACTGCCATGGCTGCCCAACCACCCTGGGAATAACCCGAGAGGTAAACCTTGTTGCTCGCTTTTATCCCTGACTGTATTGATGCAGACGACTCATTCACTGCTCTTATCATATCTATAACAGAACTGACTGTTGGTTCTTTCACAAGATATGGATGGGGAATGCCTGATGATTCACCAAATCCGGGGTAATCAGGTATAATGACAATAAAACCCATTGAAGCGATAAACTCGATAAACTGGTAATCAGATGATATGACGAAATTAGATGGAGCATAGGCATTCATCGTGTTCGTTCCATTAAGGAAGCATAATACCGGATATTCACCTTCCTGATCAGGGAAGCAGACGAGTCCTGAAGCATCTATATCATTCCCTTCAACCGCTGTCTTGTAAATCATGCTGTAAACATTGATGCCTGCATCAACGAAGTTATTAAGAGTATCAACCCTTGGATAAAAGCCGGCCATCGAGTTTATAAGGCTTGTAACATATGAGGTCTTGTAAGTCAGAAGCCTTTCAGACGATCTGTAGTACGTGAATGAGGTTCCTTCATCCTTCCTGCACGAAGTGGAAAGAATAATCAGCGTTACAACCACGATTGTAAGTCGCCTGTATGAACTGACCCCGTGAACTTTTTTCAAGTCTGAATATTTTGCAGCTGCAAATATATCCCAAATTGATAACATTCAGAAATTGAATGACGGGGCTGTTAATTATGGTGCAACAGTCGGTTAATCGGTAAAACTGATAGTTTTCCTATATTTGCGGTCTGAAAAATGAAAGATGGTTTCTGTAAGAAATATAACGGTATCGTTCGGAAGTTTTGATCTTCTCGATGACATATCCTTTCTTATAAATAACCAGGACAGGATTGGTCTGGCGGGGAAAAACGGTGCAGGTAAGTCGACTCTGCTAAGAATAATAGCTGGCGGGCAGATGCCGACCTCGGGGCAGGTTGACACACCTAATGATTTCACAATTGGCTACCTGCCTCAGCAGATGAGTGTTTCAGACACTACATCGGTACTCAACGAGGCATTAACAGCATTTTCTGATCTCACTGGCCTGGCGGCCGAGATAGACAGGTGCGGTGAGGAGATCGCTAGAAGGACAGATTACGAGTCGAACGATTACTTGCGGTTATGCGATCATCTCGCTGTAATAGAGGAACGATACAGGTACCTGGGTGGGATAAACTTCAGGGCAGAGACTGAAAAGGCACTGGCAGGGCTGGGGTTCGAAAGGGAAGATTTCGAAAGGCCGACAAGGGAGTTGAGCGGAGGATGGAGGATGAGGATTGAATTGGCGAAAGTTCTTCTCAGGAGGCCTGATCTGATACTTCTAGATGAGCCCACTAACCACCTCGATATCGAATCCATCCAATGGATTGAATCATTCCTTTCCGGCTACCAGGGAGCGGTTGTTGTTGTTTCACACGACAGGGCTTTTCTTGATAATGTAACAAGAAGGACCATAGAGATTTCTCTCGGTAGAATCTACGATTACAAGGTATCGTGGTCAAAATTCACGGAACTGAGAAAAGAAAGAAGGGAACAACAGGTTAACGCTTACCGGAATCAGCAGAAAATGATAGATGATACCGAAAAATTTATCGAGCGGTTCCGTTACAAGGCAACTAAAGCAGTTCAGGTACAGTCGAAGATAAAACAGCTCGACAAGATTGAAAGAATTGAAATTGATGAGGAAGACACTTCTTCTTTAAACATCAGGTTCGCACCAGCACCCAGGTCAGGATCAGTTGTCGTGAAGGCCGAGGACCTTACCAAGGCGTACGGGAGCCACCTGGTGCTCGAGAGGGTGGCACTCACGATTGAAAGAGGAGAAAAAGTAGCCTTCGTTGGAAGGAATGGCGAAGGTAAAACTACCCTTTCGAAGATAATAATGGGTGAGACAGATCATGTTGGAGGGCTGAAAACTGGGCATAATGTTAATATTGGGTATTTTGCCCAGAACCAGGATGAGCTACTTGACGAGAATAAAACCGTTTTCCAGACCATTGATGAAGTAGCCAGGGGGGATATCCGGACCAAGATCAGGGATTTGCTTGGTGCGTTTCTTTTCAGGGGGGAAGAGATAGACAAGAAAGTAAAGGTGCTTTCAGGTGGCGAACGCTCAAGACTTGCGCTCGTTAAACTGCTTCTTGAGCCATACAACCTCCTGATGCTTGACGAACCAACAAACCACCTCGACATGCGCTCGAAGGATATTCTTAAACAGGCACTGGTGAAATATGATGGCACATTAATTGTGGTTTCTCATGACAGGGATTTTCTCGATGGTCTTGTTTCAAAGATTTTTGAATTCAAACACCATCGGATCAAGGAGCACAGGGGTGGTATTTATGATTTCCTGCGAAGGAAAAAAATTGAAAGCCTTAAAGAGCTTGAAAGGAAAGACAATGGCCCCCAGTTTTTTTTGACAACTGAAACTGATAATGATAACAGGAAGAAATATACCGAGAAGAAAGAGTTTGAAAGAGTATTGAGAAAAGTAGTCAGGAAGATTGAGGAGACGGAGGAGGAAATCGAAAAGACCGAGGAGGAGATTGCCACGATGGACAAAGTGTTTGCAGACAATAAGCTTCTCTCCGAAGCTGGAGAAGACTTCTTCACGAGATACAATGATTTAAAAAAATCTCTTGCTTCAAAGATGGGGCTTTGGGAAAAATATAATACTGAAGCTGAAGAACTGAGAAACAGCAGAAATGACTGAATCACTCGAATACAGGAAAACATACGTGGTACACGTTTATGATATTGCCTCGAATGAATACCTGGCAATACATTCACTTTTCAATTACCTGCAGGATATCGCCTCAGAACATGCCACCAGGCTGAGGTTCGGAAGGGATGACTTGATGAAAGACAACAGGTTCTGGGTGTTATCAAGGATATACGCCCGGATCTCCAGATGGCCCGGGTGGGAGGAGAAACTCACGATAGCAACATGGCCAAGAGGCACAGACAGGCTTTTCGCCCTCAGGGATTTCAGCATTTCTGATGAGAAAGGCGGGCATATTGCCTCGGCAACATCCTCATGGCTGGTAGTTGACAAGGAGACGAGAAGGGTGCAGAGACCCGATTCGCTGCTAACGCACCTGCAGAAGGACCTGCCTGAAGGACAGGCGACAGGCCGAAACGCCGGTAAGATTGATGCTCCCTCTGGGAAAATACACGAGGAACCTGCTTTTCCCGTGAGGCATTCAGACATAGATATGAATCTTCACGTTAATAACGTTAATTACCTGAGATGGGTTACTGATTGCTACAATTCATCATTTTACAGGAAGTACATGCCATCGTCAGTTGAGATAAACTACCTGGCTGAAGCACTCCCTGGAGACAGGGTAATAATAAGGCATAGCATGGATGAAAGCAGCCATGTATCAAGTACTCACTCGCTGGTAAGAGAAGAGGATAATACGGAACTTTGCAGGATCAGAATAGAATGGAAAGACTGTGACAGTTAAAAAGTTTATTAATTTTAGCTCATGAAGATCAGAATTAAATATCCTTTTTCTCTGGTTGTGCTGACGACCCTGTTATTATTAGCAGGCGTTTCATGCACCACTACAAGAAAGGTAACTGACACCAAGGACCTCTCCTATATTTATAACCCGCTTAAATCCTCAATAAATCCAAGGTTCGGGGTACTTAACAATTCGGAATCATCTTCCGTGCTTACGATTAAATTCTTCAACAGCGATTTGTATTTCAATGAAGCTAACCCTACCGGCAAACCACTCGCTCAGCTGATGGTATCCATCCGACTTTACAATATCACTCTTGGAAGGACTTTAGCCGATACGGCCCAGATGGACTACGATATAGTGAAGGATCCGGCTAAAATGGAGTACCTGATAAAAGTTCCTCTCAGCGTCGAGAAGGGGATTGAATATATTGCCGAGGTCAAGATCTTTGACAAGATAAGGCAGTTTTCCGTTCAGTCATTTATACCTTTCAATACAAAAAGCGACTTTAACAGGTATAATTTTTACGCCAGGGGGCATTTGCTTAAAAACGAGCTTTTATTACCTGTTGTCAGAAAAGACGATTATTTCAACGTGGTCTACAGCAGGGCAAAACCTGACAGCATTAACATCTCTTTTTTCAGACCGGATCTCGAGATCCCTTACCCGCCATCGATGGTTTTACCGGAGCGACCTGCACCTGTTAACCCCGATACAACCCTGAGATTTCATTATTCTGATACAATGCCACTCATGCTGCCTTTAAGGGGCATCTACCTCATCTCGTTACCCAGGCACCCGGATGAAGGATTCTCATTCTTTAATTTCGGATCGGATTATCCTAATGTAACTACTCCCGGGGAGATGATAGAACCGCTGGCTTACCTTACCTCACCCGACGAGTACACGGCTCTAAGAAACTCGCAATGGCCCAAGGTGGCACTTGATGAGTTCTGGCTTAAATGTGGCGGCAATGTTGAAAAAGCCAGGGAACTAATACGCATTTACTACACCAGGGTGATGTATGCCAATTATTATTTCTCGTCTTACAAAGAGGGATGGAGAACTGACCGGGGGATGGTTTACATAATCTACGGACCACCTGACAAGCTTTATAAATCTGCAAACGAGGAAACCTGGGGCTATGTAAAACCAGAGGTCAAATCGTCATGGGGAACTCGTTACAAGGTAAAAGAGGAATACCTGTTCTTTACTTTCAGGAAAAAGGACAACCTCTTTTCAGACAACGAATACAGCCTTAGCAGAAGCGAGACGGTAGTTTCATTTTGGGACAGGGCAATTTTGTCGTGGAGAAAAGGAATTGTATTCAGGCTTGATAATCCCGAAGATATCTGATATATGGAAAAGGAAAAGGACTACATTTTCGGGATCAGACCCGTGATAGAGGCCATCAGGTCAGGAAAGATGATAGACAGGCTATTGATCCGGCAGGGTCTGCAGGGCTCGCTCTATCACGAGCTAATGACCGAAGTGAGGAATAATAATATAAACTACCAGATTGTTCCTCTTGAAAGGATAGAGATAGTAACAAGGAAGAATCACCAGGGTGTTCTGGCCTGGCTCGCGCTAGTGGAGTTCCAGCGTATTTCAAACATCCTCCCGGGAATATTCGAGAGCGGCGATGAGCCAATTGTAATGGCGCTTGACGGAATATCTGACGTGAGGAATTTCGGGGCTATCATTCGTTCAGCGGAGTGTTTTGGTGCTCACGCGGCTATCATACCTGAAAAGGGTGCCGCCAGGATAACCGCAGATGCTATCAAGACTTCTGCCGGCGCCTTGAATACTTTCCCCGTTTGCCGCGAGAAAAGTATAACAAAGGCAGTGGAGTATCTCAAGGAATCTGGCCTCAGGGTCATCTGTGCTGATGAGAAAAGCGGTGTCCTGGCCCAGGATGCTGACCTCACCGGTCCATGTGCACTCATCATGGGCTCTGAAGACAGGGGTATTAGCAGGGAACTTCTTGCTCTTGCAGATACTGTTGTCAGAATACCGCTTACCGGTAAGATAGCTTCATTAAATGTCTCGGTGGCTGCTGGTATACTGCTCTACGAGATTAAGCGCCAGAGATCAATCTGATATTTAGCCTGCTATATCCCTGATACGGTTATCCAGCATTGCCTGGTCGGCTGTGAATGAAGCAAGACCCGCCAGAGTGAGCAGGGTATCAGGGCCAATGGAGCCATCACGAAGTCGCTTTTCCCACCGGCTGAAAACCGGGATCTTACCATCCCCGGCAATATTCCTGATCTCATTATCATCAAGTACGGGAAACATGTCTGGAAGACCTGCATTCCGCATCCTGTCAGTAAGCTCATCAGCGTCAGCAGGTACCTTTTCAGATAATGAAGCAGCAGCCCGCAGGACTTTATCATCCACTGACCAGAATTTTTCGATGCCGGTACCAGAAGCACCCGGGAAAATACTCACGGGATATTCCCTGGTCCTGTTGTTTACAAAGTTCCCTTCCAGGGTCTTTCTGCCGGAGGCGGCTACTTTTGGCGGAATTGTGTAGACATCTGTCCCCGCGAGCAGTTCAAGCTGTTCGTGGTTCCTAAGACTGGCGGCTATGAGGCGGGTTACCCATGGATTACGCGTTGATAATTCTGAAACCCATTTCTGGGAAGAGAGCACCGCCATCTCGCCCGCACCTGACCCGTCACCAAGCTTGTTATTGACCATGTAAGCTCCCACCCTGCCAAGGAATACATTCAGGAAATCGGGTCTTGCCACCGAGGTAACGATGACATTTTCCCTTGCACTGAATTCAAGGGTGAAGTTTATTCTGATCCCGGCATCCCTCAGTTTCCTTGCACCGAGCAAACCTGACGCCGTGTATGGCACCTTCACGATGAAATGAACGGGATCTATCGCGTGATATCGTTTCCCGTAGCTGACAATGGCATCTATATCATCAGCAGTGCAGGTATGAAGTTCGACACTTACATTTACTCCGAACCTCGCGGCAAGGCGAAGTCCGTGCCTGGCATTTAACATGAAAGCGATTTCCCTGACTTTCTCTTCCCGTGGCAATCCTTTAACGAACCTGCCGGCTTCCTCTATGAACCTGTCGTAAATACCTTTCTGTATCTCGTTGTTAAGAAGGGTGTTATTAGTTGTGAGGGCGCTCATCTCGGCCGTCCAGTTTGCCTCGGCTTCGTCCATATCGCCAGTGTCTAACCATATGAGAGTACCAGTATCCCTCAAAGATTTCCAGAAGCCGTCCTCCCTGGCCTTTAGTGGCAATTCGTGAATTCCCGTTTTGATGAAATCCACAACCGGATTACTATTTGAAACCATGATATTATTTTTTATTTGTTATCGAAGTTAATTCAAGAATATCTTCACCGGTAGGTTGCTGGAACACCCTCAGGTCAAATTCCCTGATTATGGCCAGAAGATGCTCGAATACTTCCGACTGGATATGCTCGTAGGGAACAAAGCTGTTATTCTTCGTGAAAGCATATACCTGCAGGGGAAGACCATTACCCTCAGGGGCCCTGTGGCGAACCATTATAGTATTTTCGCCGTCAATAAGCGGATGCCTCCTTAGGTATTCCTCGGCATAATACCGGAAAAGCCCAAGGTTTGTCAGCCTGTATACATCAAACAAGGGGGTGGCATCGGTCATTTTGCTCTTTTGCTCCATTTCACCTATGAACGACCCAAGCACCTCGCTTGAAGATAGTCTGGCTTTCAGCTCCTTATCTATGAACCTGACCGACTTCATGTCGACGAAAATAGCTCTCTTGATCTGTCTGATACCCGACTCCTCCATTCCTATCCAGTTCTGGAAAGATTCGGATACCAGTGCATAGGTTGGGATCGTTATTATCGTTTTGTCAAAGTTCTGAACCTTTACTGTATTTAGAGTGATGTCAGAAACCGTACCATCAACGTCTCTGGCAGGCATGGTGATCCAGTCACCTACTTTGAGCATTTTGTTAGCAGACAACTGGATACTTCCAACAAATCCGAGGAGGGTATCCTTGAACACCAGTATCAGAACGGCTGCCATTGCAGACAACCCGGCTATAATTGTACTTATATCCTTTTTGAATACTACCGATACAATAATCAGCAGCACGATCAGAATAACTAATATTTTGACAAGCTGGACATAGCCTTTAATGTTCCTGTGCTTCGAGATTGGTAAAGTCTGGTAGATCTGGTGCCATGCCTCGATGAAGGAAAGAATGACTATCATGCCGATGCACAACATGTAGATATAATTCAGATTATGCACCAGTTTGAGCCAGAATGTATAATTCTGCAGGGCCCAAACAGAAGTGAACTGGATTATGAGTGCCGGTGCAAAATGCGACAACCGGGTGAACACCTTCTGCTCGAAAAAGATATCGTCCCACTGCGATTTGGATTTTTTCACCAGCCTTGCGACAACCTTTCTGATAATGAGCTTGGTAAGCATGTTGGCCAGCCAGCTTGCCATAGTAATGATAAATACCAGGGTCAGTGTACTCAGTACGGACGAAAGGCTGAAACTGAGACCGGCATCAATAAAAATATCCCGCAACTTCACTGAAGGATCAATTGAAAGCATCTTTATCCTATTTTTTTAATTCTCCGGCAAAATTAAACTTTATTTTTTCCTCTATAATAGTTTTATACCGTACAAAACAAACAGTGTCCAGAACTTAAAGTTGATTGCCTCATAATCTTTTTCAAAAGATTAATAGTGTGCCGTTGGATTTTGATGTTGGATCCGGGATAAAAAAAAGGACTGACCGGAAGAATCCAGTCAGTCCTTTCTTTTCAATACTGCCCGCTTACTTTGATTTTTTGTCGATAAGGTAAAACAACACAAGGCTCAACCCGCCAAAGAAAAAGATCATTGAAGTGTAGTTGGCTCCCGGAACTAAAATACCAGACTGTGTAAATAAAGCTCCAGTGATAATACCCACCGCAATTCCCATTGCAAGCATTCCAAGCTTGAGAGTGAATTTTGACCAGCTGAATGATTTTCCTTCACCTTTACCGGTGTTGAAAAGAGACGCGTCTGCTCCCTTTTCAATTAGTGCAAGCCTTTCCCTGTTACGTGTTGTGATGAAAATGTAAAAGATCCCGAATACTGTCGCGAATAATGCGATAAAAGCAATTAGTGTTTCCATGACTGTTTTGTTTTTAAATATCGTGTTACCTTTTGCCCTTTAGACATGGCATGTAAATGACCGGTTACAGAAAAATGAAAAAAAATTCAGTATTAAAGTAACCGGATTGTATTTTTGATCGTCAAATGAGCGATGAGTTACAAGGGAGACGCATATTATATAAGCCAGGTTCTGGAGGGAAGGGTCGATGCTTTCTCAAGAATAGTCGAGAGACATAAGGACCATGCTTTTAACCTGGCTATTAAAATATGCGGCAACAGGGAGGAGGCAGAAGAGGTAGCACAGGATTCCTTCCTGAAAGCATACAGGTCCCTGGGGTCCTTCCAGTCGAGAAGCAGTTTTTCAACCTGGCTGTACAGGATAATATTCAATACAGCCATTTCGAAGGTCAGGACGAAAAACAGTGAATTACTTTCGCTCGAGGATTTCCCGGCTGAATCTGCTGATTTTCTTTCGGACGATTCCACGGGTGAGGAGGCTGAAGTAGAATACAGGAATTCACTTGTCAGTTTCGCTCTGCAGAAAATTTTGCCGGAAGACCGGGCTTTGATAACTTTGTACTATTATGATGAAAAGGATATAGCCGAGATTGCCGTGATAACGGGGATGACCCAGTCGAACGTGAAGGTAAGACTATTCAGGGCCAGGCAAAAAATGGCCGAGATAATCAAGAAAGCTGAAAACAAAATACATGTCTGTCATGAATAATAAACAAGAATATGCAGATGACCCTTTAGCAGGTTACCTGTCAAAAGGCAGACCGGAGAAAGCGCCGGAAGGATTCACGGAAAACATAATGTACAGGATCAGCCTCGAAAAGGCACCTGCCAGAAATGAAAGCGTAATCAGCAAAAAGCACATGGTTCCTATAATCGCGTCCCTGTCAGTGCTAATACTGGTTGTTTCAGCGGTATTTTCATCAGGATCTTCACAGGGACTGGACTCGAGCGTGTCGAGGGTGATACACGACCTGCTGCCGGGACTGTCGGAATTCAAGCCAGGTCCCATGGTCCAGCTTTCGCTGCCAGCTATAGTGGCTTATATAATGGTTGGATTGCTCGTGCTGTTCATTTTCGACAGCGCGCTCAACAGGCTGTTCAGGAAGAGCAGACCAAGGTAATGCTCAGGTAACTTCCTGCCTGACGACTCTCGACATCATACCCCTCTCCCTGATGTCACGGCTCATGGCCACAAGGTTTACCTTGAGCCCGGTTTTTACCTCGCAACATCCTTTGAAGTGAGTTATCAGGGCACACTGTTCTGCCTGGTATCTGTCGTGACCGCACACGTCGACAAGCGTCTGAATGACATGATCGAACGTATTGATATCGTCATTTACAAGAATAAGAGTGTAAATGTCGGATGATTTTTTACCACTGACACCGTTCTGTGTTTGCTCCTTTTTCATTCAATGTTGTTCAAAAAGCTGCCTGGCAGTTTCCACAGGTATCTCCTTTTTCCCGATATATGCCACCACCTTTGATTCCTTGTAACCATTCCTTACCAGTAGGTCGGCATATTCGGTTGCACTTCTAAATGTAAGAAATTTCCCGATAATATACAGGTTTTGTTTTGAATCATTTACAATAATATCGAAGCCACGTTGCCCTGCCAGTTTTCTCATCTCTTCAATTTTGGCAGCAGGCAATGGTTTAGAGGACCTGGTCACCTCTACCCTGAAAACGAGCGTCGGGGGAATTGTATCGGAGTTGCTAACCCTGGTTATCTTTTTTTCCTCGTATAAAGGTTTCGAGCCCCACTCCTTCTCAAAATATCCGGCTCTCTC
Source organism: Bacteroidales bacterium (assembly GCA_046329885.1). Taxonomy (GTDB): domain Bacteria; phylum Bacteroidota; class Bacteroidia; order Bacteroidales; family VadinHA17; genus LD21. The sequence goes on along the minus strand of JAXLTU010000013.1, from coordinate 44,766 downwards.
CATCGAAATCTGCTTTTTGTCCATCAGGGGTACTATAAAAGCATCCCTGAACCCGGCCGATTTGACTTTAACAAGTGCTTTCGAAGCATCCGCCGCGCGCCTGAACATCCCGGCGTAATAGATTGTTACCTCCGAATTTTCCTGGCGGAAACCGTAAACCGGGGTTAATCCCTTGAAATAGGAAACAGCAACCGGATTCCTGAACACGGCAACCTGGACGCGGTAAATGAGCCCTGAAGGTACAACGGGGTTTATCTGAACTTTATCAGCAGGATTTCCTTTCCGGGTGGCATCCAAATCAAAAACACTGAATACCCTGGTCACCGATTCATTAACAAGTGTATCCTGCCTGACTGTCTTCGTCTGCCCGACATCAACAACTGGGTTTAAATTGGATGCTACTTTATCAGTTTCTTTCGTCTCACCGGCACCCTTTACTTCTCCGGCCTCCTTTTTCTCTTCGACAGATTGCGATTTAACCGGAATTATTGTAGCAGTTGCCGGGTCACTTACTTTTTTCTCATTTGATTTGACGATGGTGGTATCGCCGCTTGCTAACCTGAAAAGATTCAGGTAATGTACTGATGAATCAGTCGCGGCTGATGCAAGTTTGTCAAGTCTCTCCGCTTTTACTTTCTGCTCCTGCTTTTTCTGGCTGTCTGAACCGGTAACTGGCTTCCTGGCCTCGGCCGCCTCTGATGCGAGTGAATCAGCAACTGTTCTGAATTTTACTGATAAGCCCAACAGCCTGTCGTATCCAGGCACCAGCTTCTCGGGAACAGGATCGCTGGTTATAGTCTGAACAGGCCTGTCAGCTACCGCTCGTGGCAAGTCCTTATTATCGCTGGCACTGATTTGTTCACTGCTCTTGGTGCCTATCCCGGCTTTTGCATCCATGCCTTTTATTCCAGCATTACATTGTTGTACAAGGTCATTGACTTTGAGCTCTTTCGCTGCTTTCTTCCCCGCTTCAGTTGTAAAACGGTCATATGCATCAACTGCTCCCCTGAAATCGCCATCCTGTTGTCTTGCACGTCCAAGCCAGTACCACACGTCGGCAGGCACGGCACGTATCGTGACAGATCCATTAACTGATTCTTTAAGCAGGTCAGAAGCAAGGGCCGCATCTTTTTCCAGGTTCACGAGACAGACGCCACGGTAGTATTTATAAAGCGGATCACGAGGGTACTGTGACGCCAGGGCATTGAATTTTAATAATGCTCCTTCATAATTTGCCTTGTTGAAATCGTCAAGCGCCATCTGCCTCGAAACCCTGGAAGTTGAGACCTGGGCTGTAGATGTCGTGGCATTCAACACGAATACAAGTGCAAGCGCCAGCTTGCCCATATCAGTTAACCATCCTCTGCAATTCAAACTCATCTCCGGGTCATTTTATTCATTCAATGCAACTTACACCAGCCAGACCTGTCATTTCCAGGTCTTAATATTTGTTGAAAACAATTATAATTGAAATTGAATATAAACAATCCAAACTTCGTAATTTTACCAATAATAACAAAATATCCAGAAGCATATGTCAGATCTGAAGGAAGGCCAGAATGCTCCGGTGTTTGAAGGTTTGGATCAGGACGGTAAAAAAATCAGTCTTGCTGATTTTAAAGGCAGGAAGGTGATATTATACTTTTACCCCAGGGATAATACCCCTGGTTGCACCAAAGAGGCATGCAACCTGAGAGATAACTATAATGAGCTTATAAAGAAAGGCTTCGCTGTAATTGGAGTCAGTCCTGATTCAGGAAAATCTCATAGCGGCTTCATTAGCAAGTACTCGCTTCCATTCCCTCTCATTGCAGATACAGGGAAGGAGATTCTGAACCTTTATGGTGCATACGGGCAGAAGATGATGTATGGCAAGCCGGTAACCGGGGTCTTGAGGACAACATTTATTATAGACGAAAAAGGCATCATCGAAAAGATAATCAGGAAGGTAGATACGGCTAACCACGCGGAGCAGATATATAAATTGTATACTAAATAAATAATTAGCATGGCTAACGAAAAGAAAGAATTGAACAAGGAAAAACTCAAAGCTCTTGAGGTGACCCTGGGCAAGATTGAAAAGGATTTTGGGCGGGGAACAATTATGAAGCTAGGTGATCATGCGGTTGAGAACGTGCAGGTAATATCGACCGGGTCGATAGGGCTTGATGCCGCACTGGGTATCGGTGGTCTGCCAAGAGGCAGGGTAATTGAAATTTTCGGACCTGAAGCCTCTGGAAAGACAACGCTCGCCATACATACTATAGCTGAAGCACAGAAGAATGGTGGCATAGCTGCCATTATAGACGCGGAGCACGCATTCGACAGGAACTACGCTGAAAAACTTGGAGTCGATGTTGAGAATCTTCTGATATCGCAACCCGATAATGGTGAACAGGCACTTGAAATAGCCGATCATCTGATAAGGTCAGGAGCACTTGATATTGTTGTTATTGACTCGGTGGCAGCTTTAACACCTAAAGCCGAGATTGAAGGTGAAATGGGTGATTCGAAAATGGGTCTGCAGGCCCGTCTTATGTCTCAGGCTTTAAGAAAACTGACCGCTAATATCAGCAAGACGAACACGACTTGCATCTTCATTAACCAGCTCAGGGAAAAGATTGGAGTAATGTTCGGAAACCCCGAAACGACAACCGGTGGAAATGCTCTCAAATTCTATGCATCAGTCCGCCTCGATATACGTAAAACAAACCAGCTTAAAGAAGGAGAAGAGATAACCGGCAGCAGAACAAGAGTCAAGATCGTAAAAAACAAACTGGCTCCACCGTTCAAGAAGGCTGACTTCGACATCCTTTACGGCGAAGGCATTTCACAGCTGGGCGAGATAGTTGATCTCGGTGTCGACTTCGAAATAATCAAGAAGAGCGGATCGTGGTTCAGCTACGGTGATACAAAACTGGGCCAGGGTCGCGACGCTGTCAAACAGATTATAAAAGATAACCCGGAATTATATGACGAGCTGAAAGCCAAGATCTCTGAAGCTCTCAGAAAATAAATCACACTACATCCTGCCTTAACACTTCATACAAAGATTAAGGCAGGATTTTTTTTAAACATCACCTATTAACCCTCCCTCCAAACATTATCGCGATGAAAAAAATCTTTCTGCCCGTAACACTGGTAGCCATGATGGTCGCCGTGTCGTGCACTACAAAGGTCAAGGTGACGACCGAACAACCCAAGCCCATCGATGTATCTCTTGCAGAACAGGAAAAAGCAGGTGGTCTGATGACTCCCGAGATTTTATGGAAATTCAGCCGCCTGGGGACCTTTGCATTATCTCCAGACGGTTCAACCGTATTATATTCGGTAACCAAAATTGATCTCGCCACAGAGGCAAGGGAAACAAATATCTTCAGCATACCGGCAACCGGGGGGGATGCCGTGCAATTAACCAATGATGGCGGTTCAGCACCACAGTGGATCGAAAATGGCAAAAGCATAGCATTCGTCAGGAAAGGTGCACTCTGGACGATGAAAAGTGACGGGACTGGACAAACAGTCGTTTCAGATCTATCGGACTTTGAAATATTCAGGATTTCACCTGCCGGTGACAAGATCTATTTCACGAAAAGAGTGAAACTCGATCAGACTCCTAATGAAAAACACATGATGCCAAAAGCAAAGGTAAGAATCATTGACGACCTCATGTACAGGCACTGGAATTACTGGGGTGATTATTCCTACAGTCACCTGTTCGTTGCTTTATTTGATGGTAAAAAGGTCTGGGATGCAAAGGATATTATGGAAGGACAGCGGTTCGAGACACCAACAGCACCAAATTTCGACGATGGCGAGATAGCCTGGAGCCCAGATGGCAAATACGTTGCATACTCCAGTAAAAGACTCGGCGGCAAAGAGGATGCTGTAAGTACCAATTCGGACATCTTCCTTTATGAATTAGCAACGGGCAAAGAAGTAAATATATCGGAGGGGAACAAGGGTTATGATAAGTACCCGGTCTTTTCACCAGACGGAAGCATGATAGCCTACCAGAGCATGGAAAGGGACGGGTACGAGGCAGACCTCGACAGGATTTTTATTTACTCGCTGGCCGATGGCAAGAAATACTGGCTGACAAAAAACTGGGATTTTGATGCTGAAAACATCAGGTGGGCGGATAATAACACCCTGTATTTTGCATGTTCACATCTGGGTACGGCTCAGATCTTTCGCGCGACTGTCCCAAGCGGGGAGGTTTCCATTCTGACCGGGGGTAAGCACAACCTGGGGCCTTTTGAAATGGCATCGGGGGTCATGGTTTCTGGCCTTGCATCTATGTCGCTCGCGCCGGAGATCGCGACAATTGATGTTAAATCGGGCACTCTCAAACAAATAACCTCCATAAACAAATACATCTACGACAACATCAAGATGGGTGAGTCAGTTGAGAAATTTGTCAGGACAAAAGACGGACAGAACCTTCAGATGTGGGTTGTTTATCCTCCTGATTTTGATCCTGCAAAAAAATACCCGCTCCTCTTGTTCTGCAAAGGCGGGCCGCAGGGACCACTCGATCAGAGCTGGTCGTACAGGTGGAATTACCAGATGATGGCAGCCAGGGGATATGTAGTTGTGGCCCCAAACAGAAGGGGTAACTCGGGATTCGGACAGGCTTGGAAGGAGCAGATATCAGGCGATTATGGCGGCAAAAACATACAGGATTATCTCGATGCTACTGATTACATGGCAAAAGAGCCTTACATTGATTCCGGGAGAATGGGAGCCGTTGGAGCAAGCTACGGCGGATTCTCCGTTTATTATCTTGCAGGTATGCACGGCGGCAGGTTCAAGGCTTTCGTGTCTCATTGCGGCATGTTCAATTTTGAAAGCTGGTATGGCTCAACGGAGGAATTATGGTTTCCCAACTTCGATTTCAAAGGACCATACTGGGAAAATCCAGTCAGCTATAAATATTCCCCTCACCTCATGGTAAAGAACTGGGATACTCCAATACTGATTATCACGGGACAGAATGACTTCCGCATACCGTTCACCCAGAGTATGGAGGCTTTCCAGGCTGCTAAACTTCGCGGTATACCTGCCAGACTGCTTTTCTTCGAGGATGAAACACATTTCGTTACCCATCCACAAAACGCTGTCATATGGCAGAGAGAGTATTTCGAATGGCTGGATAAATATCTGAAGTAGAGTTGTAAGGTTGTAGAGTTGTAGGTTGTAAGGATATTTAGCTACCTTCCAAGGAATCCGAGGACAAGGTCAACTTTTGAATCAAGTGGCAGAGATGCGTCTATCCAGTTGATTTTAATTCCTTTTCTTTCCATACCCCTGAACCAGGTCATTTGTCTTTTGGCAAACTGGTGAATAGCAATTTCAAGATCGTGAAACATTTCTTCACGGGTCATAAGGCCTAACAGGTACAGAGTGATGAATTTGTATTCCAGTCCATAATAGATAAGAGTTTCGCTGTCGATACCCGATTCAAGCAACTGTCTGACCTCATCAATCATTCCGTTATCGAGGCGGGCTGCCAACCTCGAGGAAATTCTTTCCCGCCGAGTTTCACGATCGGGAGCAACACCTATTACTACCGAATTAAAATCTGGAAAATAACGTTCCCCGGGGTTAGTCTTGTCATAAAACAACTCTATTTCTATAGCTCTTACCACTCTCTTTTTTGAATCGATATCTGTCTGGTTATGCAGTCTTTTGAATGCAGAGAGCATCTCAACCAGTTCATCCATCGGTTTGCCTTCAAGTTCCTGTCTGAGTCGCTCGTCAGGCGGCACCTCCAGAAGCCTGTAACCCGACACGACACTATCGAGGTACATCCCTGATCCGCCACATACAACTGGGAATTTTTTCCTTGCTATTATATCGCTATACGCATTTATGAAATCGCGCTGGTACTCGAACACGTTATACCTGTGGCCCGGATCAACAATATCAATGAGGTGATACGGTACTTTCTTCCCATTCACCAGGTAGTCGTCATAGTCCTTGCCGGTTCCGAGGTTCATGTGCCTGTATACCTGTCGCGAATCGGCGCTTATTATTTCACCGTTCAGCCTCGATGCTACCTCTGCTGCCAGGGCTGTTTTTCCAGAAGCAGTCGGACCGGTAATTACAAGAAGATCATTCCTCGATGACATCAGCTGATGCTTTTAAAAGGATTCTAATTATGGGCAAGTTAACAATAAAAATACTTAATTTTGCCGCTCATCAAAGAGAGGAGAAATGGACTACAGGTTTTTGTTTCAAAGGATCAGGTATATAATTCTTAATCCACCGGTCGCGTGGGAAATAATAAAGAGAGAGAACAGACCGGTTAAAGATCCCAGAAACAATTTTTTCCTCCCCCTTATTGTCCTGGTATCAATAAGTGCCTTCGCCGGATCGATGTTTTTTACCAATTCAACTCTCGAGCCTGTTTATTCTCTATTCGCGGCAGTTAAATACTTCATTTTGAATCTCGCTGTAGTCTATGCATCAACTGTCATACTTGGTGAAATAACCAAAGCTCTTGACCTGGGGAAAGACTTCAGAGTCTCATTCAAGCTCATCGTATACTCCCTGGCTCCCATGTTCATTTGCCAGGTTGTTAGCCTGCTGTTTGAATCTCTGATATTTGTAAACATACTTTCGCTTTACGGGCTATACATTTTCTGGTACGGAGCACAGACGATGCTCAATCCTCCTGAACACAAGAAAATGCCAATGCTCGTTGCCACCGTGGTAGTTGTTTCCGGTTTTTATATAGCCGGCAGCGTTGTACTATCCTCAATACTTGACAGGGTTTATTTTGCATTTTTCTCGTGATAGATGAAAGGCAGAACCGGCGATATCACAATAAAAAACAAAAAGGCTACTCACGATTACGAGTTCCTTGAAAAGTACATTGCCGGTATTCAGCTCAGGGGAACCGAGATTAAATCCGTACGTGATGGAAAGGTCACTCTCGTCGATTCATTTTGCCAGTTCAGGGACGGGGAGCTTTTCATACGAGGTATGCATATAAGCGAGTACTATTGGGGAAATCTGAATAATCACGATCCACTGCGGGAAAGGAAACTTCTCCTTACTTCGAAAGAGCTTCGGAAAATCGAAAGAAAAGTAAAAGAGACCGGACTAACTATTATAGCAATCAAGGTATTCATAAACGAGCGAGGGCTGGCGAAAGCAGAAATAGCGATTGCCCGCGGAAAGAAAGAATACGATAAACGCGAAACTTTGAAAAAGAAGGATGCCTCGAGAGAGATGGACCGGATGAGAAAATCAAAATAGTACCGGGTTAATCCCTGGTGTTAGTCTTGGCTATAAAAGCATCCTTGATCCCATTATCAAGCAACTCCTTTAGCAACTGCTCTGCCTGTTTCTTGTCGCTGAATGAGCCAAACTGGTATTTGAAGAGGTTATTTACTCTCACAACCGTCATTTGTCCCGGGACATTGTACCCGACTCTCTTCCTGACTTCCTTATCGGTTAGAAGGGCAGATGAGGTGGCTACCTGCACGCGATAAACAACGGCAGGGTCTGACGTCTGATCCTGACTTGTTTTACGGTTTTCAGAACCTGCCACTTTGCTATCGCTCTTTTCACCGGCTCCGGCAACTGATAAAACTCCATTCAAACCGATAATGCTGATTTTTTTGGTCTCCCCTCTTTCAACAATCCTGGTCGACCTGTCTTTGAGCAGAACGAGTTCACTCTCGAAATTGAAGGAGCCGTTCATGCTCTTTTCGGGCTTTATGAAGAAGGAGATAGTAACCTTTTCGCCAGGAATTTTGAGCCACACGATATTAAGCTTGTCTCCGGACCGCGAGAAATCTGCACCACCAATGGCATCAGGAATAACTTCAAACCCTGCCGGCAAATCGTGAGTAAGCCGCGCGAAACCTGCTGTGGCTCCAAAATCGACAGATACAGTAACCCTGTTATACCTCCCCGGGCCCCATGAATCCTGACAGGAGACCTTTACAGGCTGTGATTGAACGATATTGCCGGGTAGAATTAGAGCCAGCAGAATCGCGGTAAAATACCAGGCTGGCAGATCAGAAGTTCGGGCTGAGCAGGTACCTCGAGTAGAACTTGTTAATGTGTTCGACTGCTTCATCAGATGTATCCACAAGCATGAAAAGATTAAGATCCTCCGGAGATATGTTCCTTTCCTCTTCGAGCATAACTTCCTTGATCCATTCAATAAGGCCTGACCAGTATTTTTTCCCTACCAGGATGATAGGAAACTTGCCGATCTTTCTTGTCTGGATGAGTGTAATTGCTTCAAATAATTCGTCAAAGGTTCCGAACCCGCCAGGAAGTACAACAAAACCCTGGGCATATTTCATGAACATCACTTTTCTGACGAAGAAATGATCGAATGTGATCAGTTTATCTGGGTCGATATAAGGATTTGGCTTTTGCTCAAATGGCAGGTCTATATTGATACCGACCGATTTACCTTTACCCCTGGCAGCTCCCTTGTTTGCTGCCTCCATTATACCAGGGCCGCCTCCGGTGATGATACCATATCCCTTCTGGGTGAGTTTGAAGGCTATGTCTTCTGCCATCTTGTAATACTTGTCATTATGATGGGTTCGTGCCGAGCCGAAAATTGATACACAAGGGCCTATCCTTCCCAGTTTCTCGTACCCTTCAACAAGTTCAGATAATATCTTGAAAACTCTCCATGAATCGGAGATTTGTATTTCGTGCCATGTCTTTTGTTCGAATGCGTCCTTGATAAGATCAGCAGGTTTCTCCATAATGGTAATTTTAAAGTAATTCAAATATAATTAAAAACTCAGGCTGAAAGCTCTGCCTTAAGAAAAAGTCCGGTCTGGCTATCATTGCATTTTACTATCGCTTCAGGGGTTCCGGCAAACACTAGTGAACCACCTTCTCTTCCTCCCTCCTTGCCAAGGTCTATGATATAATCTGCCATCTTAATGACATCCATGTTATGTTCGATAACAATAACAGTGTTTCCCCTTTCAACGAGCTTATCGAGAACTTCCATCAAAACCCTCACATCTTCGAAATGCAGGCCGGTGGTTGGTTCATCGAGTATATACATGGTCTTACCAGTGTCTTTCCTTGCCAGTTCAGTTGCCAGTTTTACTCTCTGCGATTCACCACCGGAAAGCGTTGTCGACTGTTGCCCAAGACGGATGTAACCAAGTCCGACATCCTGCAAAGTCTTTATCTTGTTATAAATAGCAGGTATACTCTGGAAGAAATCAACTGCCATATCTACAGTCATTTCAAGCACTTCGCTAATTGATTTACCGCGGTATTTAACCTCGAGAGTCTCGTGGTTATACCTTGCACCATTACACTCGGTACAATGGACATAAACATCAGGAAGGAAGTTCATCTCGATAGTTTTCATGCCCGCTCCTTCGCAGCCTTCACACCTGCCGCCCTTCACGTTAAATGAAAACCGCCCGGGTCCGAAACCCCTTATCTTGGCCTCGGTTGTTTGGGCGAAAAGGTTTCTTATATCGGTAAATACGCCTGTATAGGTTGCCGGGTTCGAACGCGGTGTTTTGCCGATTGGAGCCTGGCTCACTTCGATAACCTTATCAATATGTTCGATTCCGTCAATTCCCCCGTGTGCCAGTGGAGATTTCCCGGCATTATGATACTTTTTCGCGAGGGCCGGGTGAAGTGTCTGATTGATGAGAGATGACTTACCGCTGCCAGATACACCAGTCACGCATATGAAGGTCCCAAGAGGAAATTCAACTGTAATGTTCTTCAGGTTATGCCCTGAAGCACCGGTTATCACCATTTTCCTCCCGTTTCCCTTTCTTCTTTTCTTGGGAACCACGAGCTCCATGCAACCGTTAAGATAGCTGGCCGTAAGAGTATTACATCCTTTGAATTCCGATGGAGCCCCCTGTGCGACAACCTCTCCCCCATGAACACCTGCCCCTGGGCCCATATCAATAATATGGTCGGCAGACATTATCATCTCCTTGTCGTGCTCAACAACTATGACGGAGTTACCTGCATCTCTCAATTGTTTGAGAGCGCTTATGAGTCTGCGGTTATCGCGCTGATGTAGACCAATACTTGGCTCATCGAGTATATAGAGTACATTAACTAACCTCGAGCCGATCTGGGTGGCCAGCCTGATCCTCTGGCTCTCGCCTCCGGAAAGTGTTGCCGCTCCGCGGTTTAAAGAGAGGTAATCCAAACCCACATCGAGAAGGAAACTTAACCTTGTCCGTATTTCCTTGAGTATCTCTACCGATATCTTACGTTGCCTGTCGGTCATCCCCGATTCAATATTCGAAAGATAGGATGATAGTTCACGAATATCCATCGACGAGAGCTCGCCAATATTCTTGTCTCCTATCCTGAACCAGAGGGCCTCTTTCTTTAACCTCGTGCCATTGCAGTCGGGGCAGGTCTCGTACTGGACATATTGTTCCTTCATCTTTGGCCCGCCCTTTTGTCCGTTAAGAGTCTCGAGGTTCCCGATGAAATTGACAACACCCTCGAAAGTAAGGAAGTAATTCGATGTCATTCCAAGAGGAGTATTCGACAGTTTCAGAACCTCATCCGAACCATACAGCACTTTGTTGAGGGCATCCTCCGGAATCTCGTTCACGGGGGTATCGAGGGTAAAACCGTTTTTCTCGGCAATAGCCTCTATCTGCCAGAAGATCCATATGTTCCGGTATTTTCCAAGGGGTTCAATACCACCTTTTCTGATACTGAGCGAACCATCAGGTATCAGCTTCTTCATATCGATGCTCGATATCTCGCCAAGTCCGTTACAATGAGCACATGCTCCCTGGGGCGAGTTGAAGGAAAAGGTGTGCGGGGCAGGCTCGTTATATGAAATCCCGGTAACCGGGCACATGAGATGCCTGCTGAAATACCTCGGCTCCTTCTTTTCTGCATCAAGTACCATCATCACTCCGTCGCCCTGGTCGAGTGACAGGAGTACAGAGTCGTGAAGTCTCTTGTCGGTTACTTCCCCTACCTTGAATTTATCTACAACAAGTTCAATATAATGTGTCTTGTAGCGATCAAGCTTCATGCCTGGCACTATTTCCTTTATCTCACCATTTACCCTGATGCTCAGGAAGCCCTTTCGCCTGTATTGCTCGAACAGTTCTTTGTAATGACCTTTTCTTCCCTTGATAACAGGTGAAAGGAAGTAAACTTTCTTCCCGTCAAATCCAGCCTTTACAAGATCGAGGATCTGTTCGTCCGTATACCTTACCATCTTTTCCCCCGAGGCGTACGAGTAGGCGTCAGCAGCCCTTGCATACAGCAACCTGAGAAAATCATATATCTCGGTAATTGTACCTACAGTTGACCGCGGATTTTTATTAGTTGTCTTCTGCTCAATTGAAATAACCGGACTCAGGCCGGTGATCTTATCAACGTCAGGTCTTTCCATCCCACCCAGGAACTGCCTCGCGTAGGCTGATAGTGTCTCCATGTACCTGCGTTGTCCCTCAGCGTAGATAGTATCGAAAGCGAGGGAAGACTTGCCGCTTCCGCTGAGCCCGGTAATAACAACGAGCTTGTTCCTGGGGATTGTGACATCAATATTCCTCAGGTTATGCACCCTTGCTCCCAGTACCTGTATCTCTTCACTCATGTATCAGCGGGGATTCAAATTTTAGTTTTCCTGCAGGTTATAAATTGAAACCCTGCTTCCCTCTTCCGGGATTTTTATACTGTAAACCTTTCCTGCCTTGTTGGTCAGATAAGGTTTCCTCAACCAGGGGTTAAGATATTTAAGCATCTTGTAATTAGTGCCGTGCGCCCTGGCGAAAACAGAAAAATCGGGTACGGCAGTGTCAATTTTCACCTCGAAATACTTCACAGGGGGGTAAAGATCCTTTCCGGTTATGTCGAAACCATAGGCACCCGGATCAGTAATCACGAGCTTGAGAGCGGCAACCCTGAAGATATATCGCGAGGTCTCCTCGTTCAGAAGCAGGTCGTAATAGTTATTTTCTTTTTGAATCTCGAGCTGGTCATCAAGACCATTACGTCCACCATTATAAGAGGCAGCAGTCATAGTCCAGTTTCCGTATTTACTGTACGATTTCAGGAAATACCCGCACGCGAACCTCGTTGATTTCTCAATATTATACCGGTCATCTACCTCGTTATTTATTTCGAGACCTTCCTCCTTGCCTGTACCCGACATTATCTGCCAGAATCCGGTGGCTCCCGCTGGTGAGATAACATTTGAAAGATCGCTTTCAGCAGCTGCAAGGTATTTGAAATCTTCAGGGATATTATATTCTTTCAGAATCTTCTCAATAAGGGGGAAATACCTGTTAGCCCTTTTAATTACCAGGATAGTAGCCGAATGCCTGTAAGCAGTAATTATTAATTCCCTTTCGAGGCTTTCCCTCGTATCGAAATTTTCGAGTGGCATCCTCTCGCCCGCGAAATAGACGGTATCGGGGATCTTGTACGACTGGTTGTTATCATTACCAGTGGCAGAAGCGGCGGGCCCTGCCGGGACATAAAAGCCTGATGTGGCGAAATACAGTACAGTAAATATTATTGCACCCAGGCTGACAAAAAGAACCGGTTTAAGATATCTTGATAGCATTTCGGAGTCTCTAAAATAAACTGCAAAATTAATAAAATATAACGGTCCTGAATTAAATCATCATATCAGGATTGTTTAAAAAAGTAAAAGAATGAAGGATGTCAGAACTTGTAAAGAATCCCCGAGAGCATCCCGAAGGAATATGGATGCACGGAGGAGCCAACTATACCGCCAAGAGGTGTAATATAATATCTGAATGTTGGTTCGAGGTTAAGTGAAAAGTGACCGGAGAGATTATACTCCATTCCCATTCCGACTGCACTGCTGAATGTAACAGGACTGAGACCATCGGTATCACCGATAATAACCTTCTTCCCGTTATTTTCAACATAGGCCCTGTTGCCGACCAGGACGTTATAAGAAAGGCCTCCAATGAGTCTGAAATCTACCTTGCGGTCGATGAATTTGTATTTAACAAGGACTGGTACCTCGAGATACTTGAAATCCTGGTTTATGGTACTGCCGACATAAGCCAGATCAGCTTTGACCGGATCGAACATATCGGTGGTATATTGCGAAGCTACCCTGTTCGTGTTTGTCTCGAATAAAAATATATCACGGTTATCAGAGCGGATAGTGCCGCTTGATGTTAGTACGGAGAACTCGCTTCCACCCTTGCTGTTCGAGATGGTGCTGAATCCGGAGTAGGCACTGATACCTGTAATTTTTTGCCCCATCGACGAATAGGCTATACCTGCCTGAACAGTAAGCCGTTTAGATACATCAATATTGATTGCCATTCCCCCGGTATATGATACAACCGGCTTCTCGGCGGCCACTATATCACTTGCAGCATCCTTTCTCCCGATTGCCTGATTGGAATAGTACGATGGCGTTACCATTGCACTCACGCTAAACCTGCTCTTCTCTGGTTGCCTGCTACCAGAATAAGCATCAAGGTCTAATTCAGCAATTTCAGGAAGCGTGGCGGGGACAGTAGCCTTAACAAAATCAGATTGCCTCCTGACGTCAAGGTTGAAATTTCCATCGATCTCTTTCCTGAAGTCAGAATAAGCCAGAATTTCAGGTGATATAACTGTATTCCTTACAGGTTCGGCTGCTGTTAACCGCGGTTCAACTGCCCGGGCAATACTGATGTTTTGAACAGGCGATTGTTCGTGTTTAACCGGGATATAAAGCACACCTGCAGGATAAGTTTCCTGGTTCATCGTGATGGCCGGTGTATTGAATCCTCCTGAAAGGATACCAGAGATCATGAAAGGAATGGAGCCGAGTGATACTATCGCCAGAACAGCTGCAGCTATTCTATAGTAAGAAAAGGCTCTTGCAGGGGTTTTAATGGCAGGACTGATCGAATTCCAGAGGTCGCCTGGAGGGGCAATCTCAAGATCGTGCAGACCATTTCTGAAAATGAGGTCAATATTTGTACCCCTGTCAACCATTTATAACTCTACGTTTAGTACCAGTTAACGAACTCACTCTTCTCTGCAGGATGGCTCTTGCCCTTGATAGATTCGATTTTGACGTCCCTTCAGTTATTCCAACCATCTCGCCAATTTCCTTGTGCGAATACCCTTCAATGGCGTAAAGGTTGAAAACCATCCTGTATTTCGGGGGAAGCTCTCTTATCAGGAAAAGAAGATCGACAGCCTGGAGGCCTGCAAAATCATCAGTATCCGGTTCAGCTTCGGGCTCCACGATATTGTCAATATCATCGACCCTGTAAAGATTATGTTTAGACCTGTATTTTTCCAGGGCAGTATTGACAACTATTCTTCTTATCCATCCCTCGAAAGAACCCTGGTGACGGTAATTATCAAGGTTTTCGAAGATCTTGATGAATCCCTCCTGAAGGATATCACGGGCTTCTTCATCATTACCTGAATACTGAAGACAAACAGCGTACAACCTGGCAGAATGCCTCCTGTACAGCAGTTCCTGATCCCTTCTGTTCCCGGACAGGCAACCTTTTATTATGCTCTTCAAATCGTCCAAGATTTACCTCCTGACGACATAAATATAATAAAAAATTACTCAACCCGGTATATTTCACCATATGATTGATGCTATACCGGGTACAAAGGTTGCGTTATTTCAGATATGAATTACTTCACCCATCGCGGCCGCGGCGGCTTCCATGATAGCCTCCGACATTGTCGGGTGAGGATGTACTGATTTTATTAATTCATGGGCAGTCGTTTCCAGTTTCCTGGCAACAACAATCTCACCTATCATTTCAGTGACATTAGCGCCTATCATATGCGCTCCAAGCAGTTCTCCGTACCTGGCGTCAAAAACGAGTTTTATAAAACCGTCCTTCGCCCCCGCGGCACTTGCTTTTCCGGATGCAGTAAACGGGAATTTCCCGATCTTAATCTCGTAACCTGCATCCCTGGCCGCCTGTTCAGTAAGTCCGCAGGAAGCTATCTCGGGTGTGGTATACGTGCAGGCAGGTATGTTCCTGTAATCAACAGGGTGAACATCGAGCCCTGCTATCTTCTCAACGCAGGTAATCGCTTCAGCCGAAGCCACGTGGGCAAGGGCTGGTCCCCTTACTATATCGCCGATAGCGTAAACGCCCGGGACGTTCGTCCTGTAATAATCATCCACGATAACTTTCCCCTTCTCGGTTTTCACCCCGGCCTTTTCAAGCCCGATACCTTCTATGTTTGTCTCCACACCTACTGCAGAAAGCACTATTTCAGCCTCATGAGTCTCGGTACCTTTTGGTGTTTTTACCGTCACGGTACATTTATCCTTTCCGGTTACAACCGATTCCACGGAAGATGATGTGAGTATCTTCATCCCGGTTTTTTTAAAAGATCTCTCGAGCTGCTTCGATACCTCCTCGTCCTCGTTTGGAACCAGACGCGGCATGAATTCAACCAGGGTAACCTGGGTTCCGATCGACTGGTAAAAGTTCGCGAACTCGCTCCCGATCGCCCCGGAACCAACAACCAGCATTGTAGAAGGTTGTTTACCGAGTGTCATCGCTTCCCTGTAACCAATTATCTGCTTTCCATCCTGCTTCAGGTTTGGAAGCTCTTTCGATCTGGCCCCGGTTGCCAATATAACATGACTGGCCAGGTAGATCTTTTTTGCTCCTGTCTCATCTTCAACTTCCACACTGCCTGAAGAGACAAGTCTGCCAAAACCCTTGATAACCGTTACATTATTCTTCTTGAAGAGGAATTGAATACCCTTGCTCATCCCTTCAGCAACAGATCTGCTTCGTGCAACCATCGCTCCGAAATCGGGACTCGAATTACCTTCTATTTTGACGCCATAATCGGCAGCGTGACGCACGTATTCGTAAACCTGGGCACTTTTCAACAGTGATTTGGTTGGGATGCAACCCCAGTTCAGACACACGCCCCCTGGTTCAGCTTTCTCGACAACGGCAACTTTCATTTTAAGCTGCGATGCTCTGATAGCTGCAACATAACCTCCTGGTCCGCTTCCTATAACTAAAACATCATAATCCATTGCATTTATATTTAATTGTTACTAGTTCATCTTTTCGCAAATGCTGCCTTTCTGGATTTGGCAGTAGCCGTGGCTACCAACCTCAAGATCGCCCAAAGCAACACCAGCGTGAAAATAATGGATGCCCCGGTTGGTATTCCCGCGAAATAAGAAATTACATATCCTGCTGAAGTTCCCAGGAAACCAGTTATAATAGATAACAATACTATCCGTGAATAGGTTTTTGTAAAAAGCATTGCAATATTGGGAGGGATAGTAAGCAGCGAGATTACAAGCACGACACCGGCCATCCTTATATTGAGCACTATAGTGAGCGCTATCAGGGCTGTTGTTATGTATTTGAAAATATAAACATATCCCGAATAAGTTCTTGCATAGGCTTCATCGAAGGAGATATAAAGTATGGTCCTGAAGAATACCGTGAAATAAACAATCAGTATTGCTGAAATAATTCCCAGGGCAAACAGGTCGGCACGGGTAACTGTTAAAAGGCTTCCAAAGAGATAGCTCATCAGGTTTGGCGAGTAACCCGGGGTAAGGTAAATGAATATAATCCCCACTGCCATACCGAAAGCCCAGAGGATACCGATTGCAGAATCTTCACGTATTTTCTGCCTGACTGAAAGGTACTCGATGCCAAGGGCTGACATTATTCCGAATACAGCGGCCCCAAGCACCGGGTTTATACCTGCGTAATATCCAATTCCTATCCCGCCGAATGATGCATGGGTTATACCTCCGCTGAGAAAAACCATCCTGCGCGACACGATATAGGTACCAGCGATACCGGCAGAGATACTCGCGAAAATGGCCCCGAGAATACCCTTGATTATAAAATCGTATTCAAAAATGTTTGCTCCCATCAGTCATGCTTTTGAAGTACTGTATGCGGAATTCGCCCGTGCGTGACAAGCTGTATCGGACAGTCGTATGACGAAAGCTGTTCATTTGTAATTTCCGGCGACGCGTGATAATGAAGTTTCCTGTTCACGCAGGCAAATGACTTTACATGAGAGGATATTGTCCCCACGTCGTGAGAAACCATCAGGATAGCCATCTTTTCGTTAAGATCGTGAAGCTTCTGGTAAAAATCGTTCTCGAATGTTGCATCAACGAAATTATCAGGCTCGTCAAGCAAAAGAGCGGCTGGTTCGCCGATAATAGCCCTGCCGAGGAACACTCTTTGGAGCTGGCCTCCAGACAACTCGGAAAGTGGCGCCTTTTCCAAACCCTTTAATCCCAGTTCATCAATAACACGCCTTGCCTTGGCCTTGTCGTCAGACGACATCCTGGCTATGACACCTTTCCTGATCATCAAACCCGAAAGGATGACATCCTTCACGGTAACAGGGAAGGTATTATCGCCTGCAGACATCTGGGGCAGATAACCTATCCGGCTCTTGCCCGTTAGATTTTCATTGAAAAGCACGGCACCACTCACCGGCGCGAGAAGACCGAGAATCACTTTCAGCAAGGTTGTCTTCCCCCCGCCGTTCGGTCCTATCACTCCAATAAAGTCCTTCTCCCTGACTATCAGGTCGACATTTTCAAGGACCATTCCCCGGTCGTACCCGGCTGAAACCGACTTGAGCTCGAACAGGTAATTCATTTTATTATTGCTTCTCAAAACTATCAGCAAGAATGTTAATTATTTCCGTGACCGCGCTTTTCCAGTCTTCTGCAAGAGGATCTATTACCCTCACCACCGCACCGGTCTCTGATGCAATTGCATTGGCATTTTTCGTGTCAAATCCCTTCTGCACGAGTATAACCTTAATATTCTGCTCCCTGGCCTCGTCGATAAGATGTCTCATGTCGGACGCCGAAGGCTCTTTCCCCTCTGTTTCGACAGCAAGCTGGATCAGACCGTAATCGAGGGCAATATAACCCAGGGCAGGATGAAATATCATGAATGTCTTTCCTTTATATGGAGCCAGTCTTGAGGTCGCCAGACTGTCTGCGTATTCTATTTCACCGGAAAGTACTGAATAGTTCTTCCTGAAATCAGAGGTATCGGCCGGGCTCAGCCCGCACATGAAGTTAAAAATATCCCGGGCAAATGTGGCCGCTCTTTTAGGGGATATCCAGAAATGAGGATCAGCTCCCTCGCCATGACCATGTCCTTCATGCTCATCTGTCACTCCAATCAGGTCCATATCCGAACTGAGATCAAGCTTCTTCATCGAAGGATTTGTCTCGTAAAATTTCCCTAACCAGTTCATCTCAAAACTAAGATGACCATTGCTGATATATGCAATTGAGTTCCTCAGTGCCGTTATCTGTCCGGGAACCGGTTCATAAATATGCGGATCAGCGCCTGGCGGAACAAGAACGTTCACGTCATATTTTTCTGCCCCTATCGATTTGACGAAGTAGGCAATAGGAGGTATACTCACCGAAATAGTGTTCCCCGCGGGTCTTGTAGGGCCACTATTGCACGATGCAATCACACTTAATAAAAGATATATTATGATTCTGCGCATATCACTGGAAAAAAGCAAGCTACAAATTTAACATATAACATAAGAACGGGGCAAGTGTTGCAAATAAAATAATATAAGTTAATTTTGATATGGTCATATACCCCGTCTTGCCGGATGAAGAACAAAGGAGAGATACTTGCAGGGATTCTCAGCGAATACGGGAACTGCTACTTTTTCCTGCATAACACCAAGGAGAAAGCAATCGCCGAAAAGATCATGTCCGAAGGCTTCATCTTCGAGAACCAGCTGGCGCATTCGACAGACAGGGTCAATCCAAATGAACCGATTGAAGTAACCTATTTCCTTTTCCAGAGAAAAGACTATGGTATTCACACCATGATAATTGCCATACCAAAGAAGATCTACGATAAATATACAGCGAGGTCGAATGAGCTAGACGTGGGAATTGAAGAAGTAATGACAATTTCAGATCCGTACATTGGAGAAAATGATGAACTGATTTACACTATATCACCAAAGCATATCCTCGGGTATTTCAACAACAAAACCGGTGATTTTCAGAATAACAGGCTTTGGGATCCCAGTTTCGAGCCTGAAACTCTTTATGGCTTTGAAAGAAAGATTCACGGGAAAAAGGCAAACGGCAGCAAGAGTGAAGAGTACCTTGAATAATTGTCGTTTTTATTCCAAAATGTTAAAAAAACTCAATTTGTCACTTAATAATAATCACTGATTTGAAATCAGATGCTTAAATTATTATTTTCAAGCCATAACAATTGTACCTAAACAATTTCAAAATGAAACTTAAAACCAAATTATTCATCCTGTTCATTATTTCTGTGATGTCGTTTACAGCGGTAAATGGCCAGAAAAATTATGATGATTACAAGGCTATCAGCCAGAAGGCGGGTAAACTGGCAGGAGATTACCCGGGGTTATGCAGTGTTAAATCGCTTGCAAAGACATCGACGGGCAAAGATATCTGGGTTATCAGTATTGGCCCGGGTGAAAGGGACAACAAGCCGGCCATCGCCGTTGTAGGCGGGTTGGACAGTTCTCCGCTTGGCAGCACGCTGGCACTCGGTTTTGCCGACAAGCTACTCAGGGAATCTTCAAATCAGGAGATCAAGGATCTGCTGGGTAAAGTAACGTTTTATATATTCCCTGATGTTAACCCCGATGCAGAAACACTGAACGGGGTATTAAAATACGACAGATCCTATAACGCAAGATCGACAGACGATGATAAGGATTTCACTTTCGATGAGGACCCGTTTGAAGATATGAACGGTGACGGTTTAATTACACTCATGAGGGTTACTGATCCAACCGGGACAATGGTTGAAAGTACTGACGACAAGAGGATACTTGTTCCGGCTGATCTCTCTAAGGGCCAGAAGGGCACCTATTTTGTTTATTCCGAGGGTACTGACAATGACAAGGATGGCGCGTTCAACGAGGATGGTGCCGGAGGGGTGAGCTTCAATAAGAATTTCACCTTTAATTACGAGGAATATGGAACAAATGCCGGTTTCCATGCTGTCTCTGAACCCGAGACAAAAGCCGTTGCAGATTTTCTTTACGATCATTTCAATATCTATACGGTAATTACTTTCGGTCCCCAGGATAATCTTGGACAGCCAATGAGAATGGCCGAGAGACCCGGAGCCCAGGAAAACCAGCAGGGCCAGCCTGGCATGCAGGGACAAATGCAATTCAGCCAGAGGATGCAGGGCGACAGGAGAGTAACGAGCATTATGAGGACTGATGAAACAGTAAACAGGCTGGTTTCAGAGAAGTATCACGATATTACCGGTCTGAAAGGTGCACCTGTCACGAGGAACACTCCCGGTAACTTCATGGATTGGGCATACTATCATTACGGGAGATACAGTTTCAGCACACCAGGCTGGTGGTTCCCTTCAGAAAGGGGTAAGAATGCTGAAGCTGCCTACCTGAAATATGCCGCTGACAACAAGCTTACCGATGTCTTCGTTGACTGGAAAGAGATTAAACACCCCGATTTCCCTGACAAGAAAGTTGAGGTAGGAGGTATTAAACCAATGGCTATGAACACTCCAACCGATTCAATAAAAGAAGTCATGATAAACAAGCATTACAAGTTCATCACCGAGGTTGCCGGAATGCATCCTGAACTTGAACTTGTTGACTTGAAAGTGGAAAACCTGGGTGAGAACATCTTCAGGGTAACAGTAAAACTTCATAACAAGGGCTTATTCGCCACCGTTGCTGAAGTAGGTGATTTCAACCAGTGGACCAGGATAATGAGGGTTACCTTCAACCCGTTAAACGGGCAAACTTTCCTTAATGGTCAGAAGATTACAAGGGCCAGGAGACTCGAAGGAGACCAGTCTGCCGAATTCAGCTGGCTTCTTTCCGGCAAGGGTCAGGCCAGGATCACCGCGGGTGCTTTAAACACGGGTACTGTAAGCACGGTTGTTGAACTGAAGTAGTAACAATAATAAACCAAACGATGAAAAAATCATATATATCAATACTTGCTGCTCTTCTTCTGACAGTTGCAGGCATTACAAGTGTCAGTGCCCAGGAGATGTACTTCAAGGCTGCCGGGACACCAGTTAATCCAAAGGTTCAGGTTTCCTGGAACAGGTATTACACACATGCAGGTGTGCTTGACATTTGCAACAGGATCGCGAAGGCGTGGCCCGAGATTGCCACCATCGAAACAATAGGCAAATCATACCAGGGAAAGGATATTGTTGTTCTCACCATTTCTGACAGGAAAGCAGGTGATCCGGCTTCAAAACCTGGGTTCTGGATTGACGGGAATATTCATTCTATAGAGATACAGGGCACGGAAATGGCAATGTACACATCGTGGTTACTCTGCGAACTATGGGGAGAGAACAATTCATATATCCGTGAACTACTGAAGGAAAAAACATTTTACATTTCCCCGACAATTAACCCTGATGGCAGGGATTACCTGATGCTGGCTACCGTGCCTCCTCGTTCAGGCCTGGTACCGAGAGATAATGACCGGGATGGTCTCATGGATGAAGATCCTCCAAACGATCTTAATGGTGACAAGAATATAAGCCAGATGAGACGTAAGAACCCCGAGGGTACTTTCATTATCGACCCCAAGGATCCGCGGAAGATGATCAGGGTAGAACCCGGTCAGAAAGGGGAATACGAGATGCTTGGAATGGAAGGCATTGATGATGATGGCGACGGTTCAGTGAATGAAGATGGGCCTGGCAGCTATGACGGTAACCGCGACTGGGGCTTTAACTGGGAACCAAACTACATACAGAGCGGTGCCGACAAGTACCCGTTCACCTTCCCCGAGAACCAGGCAGTAAGGGATTTTGTAATAAAGCATCCAAACATCTGCGGGTCACAGTCTTTTCACAACTCCGGAGGCATGATACTAAGGGGTCCATCGATACAGGGTGGCGGAGCAGAAGCATACAGCAGGGCTGACGACGCCGTTATTAACGAGATTGGTCAGACCGGACAAAAGATGCTCCCAGGCTACAAGCTGCTGACTATATGGAAGGATATGTATACAGTGTGGGGTGGAGAGCTTGACTGGTGGGTAGGCGCGGCAGGCGTCTTCGCTTACTCGAACGAGCTTTGGAACCCCTACCTGATGTTTTATGACTCAACAAATAACGACATGTACGAGTTCGATAAGCTCCTCCTTTACGGGAACGCCCTTCTTCCCTGGCAGAAATACAATCATCCTGTTTACGGGGAGGTTGAAATTGGTGGCGTCTCGAAAAACTTTTCAAGGTTGCACCCGGGGTTCATGCTTGAAACCGACTCACACAGGAACGCCTCTTTCTGCATCTATAATGCTGACCAGCTTCCCGTTCTCGAAGTCAGGAATGTCAGGGTGAAAAATTTACAAGGGGGACTGAAGGAAGTCACGGCAATTGTATCGAATAACAGGCTGGTACCAACACATTCAGCCAGCAACCTGCGGTACAAGATAACACCACCCGACTATGTTTACCTCGATGGAGGAACGGTGATTGCAGGAATGACAGTACAGGACAAGGATCTCAACTACACGCAGGAACAGAAGAAAAACCCTGCCAGGATGGAGTTGAGTAACATACCCGGGAACTCATCTATCAACATCAAATGGATTGTTAAGGGAGGGAGTAAATTTACAGTCAGGGTAGAAAGTGTGAAGGGCGGCAAGGCTTCTGCACAATCGGAATAAAATGAACATATTTCATTAAACAAAAAGGGGTTGACCATCTGGCCAACCCCTTTTTTCAGGAATGAAAACTACTAGTAAGTCTGAAGAGATATCTTGAAATAACCCGTGGCTTTTGAAGCATCAATTTTGAATTGCCATTCACCAGCTTTGTCCTTGTTTTCGGTATCGGTTATCGTGAAAGATTTCCTCCAGTTAAGGTTTCCGAATTCATCAAGAAGGATGTCGCTGTAGGTTTTGCCGCCCGGCATGACTATTTTGACCCTGATTTCGCCGGCTTTACAATCGCCCATCACGCTCATGACAACAGTACCAACGGTTTTTTCGACATCGAATGAATACTGTTTCGAGAATGTTGATTCCTTCACATTTTTCGAGAAGTCCCAGGTGGTTCTTTCACCATCTCCTCCTCCTCTTCCGAAGAACATACCATTCGAGAAGTCTGGTCCGGTGACATAGACTGATGGTTCAAAATTATCCCATCCGCCGCCTGTAGACCTCATTCTCCCGATCCTGCTAAGGTTAGCATCGCTCCTGCTTCCGACTACCTCGAGTTCCTGGAGAGCTTTTTCCTGTTCCTTGGCCTGGACCTCCATTACCTTTTTCTGTTCCGCCATTGCTTTCTTCTGCTGTTCAATAGCCAGCTGAAGTTTAGCTTCTTTTTCCTTTTCTTCCTGAGTTTTCTCCTGGGCGATCATATTCTGCCCGCTGATCAGCACCGAGAGAAGGAAAAGAACCGTGATTATAAACCCTTTGTTTTTCATAGCTGCCTCTTGTTTAAGTTTGATGATGTAAAGATACAGCCGCCATGAAGCACATATTGTTAATGATGGGTTAATGTCGCGTTAATCCCCGGGGCATTCTGAATAAAATTGGATACTTTTATGTCAGTTAAATAAACAGCATGAAAAAAAGAAACAGTGTTTTGATTTTCGGGATCAGCTCGATCCTGATCCTGATTTCAGTTCAGCTCTTCCTCATACTGGGTATCTGGAAAGAGAAGGGACAGATGGTTGATCTCAGGTATAAGACACTTTCGCAGGAGGCAACCGAGGAGCTCAACAAACTCAAAAACACTGATGGCTTTGACACGGCCATTTTCATAATTGACAAGTACGCCGAGGATATAATAACCAACGAGATTCACAAGATAAAGAACGAGAATGACCTTAAAGCTCTTAAAAAGGATGTCTACACTGACATAAACAAGATCCTTTACCTCGAGCAGGACCTGGGGGACTATCTGGCTAACTACTTCAGGAGGCAGAAATTTGATAATGACTTTAATATCCAGATCAAGATAAACAAACTCAAGCTGACCGATTTCGAGACTTCACTTGATGTGTACGAGATGACCGGAACAGGTAACAGGGAGGATTCGACAGCCAGTAGTTCACTATTCTCGATGTCCGATTCAAGAATCCTCGTCAAGAGATATTATATAGTAAGGAATTATTATGCCCTGTACTTTGATTATTATATAGACGTATCGAACAAGAAGTTCCTCGTGATGAGGGAAAGTACGGCATCGCTGCTGATGAGCATATTCACCATAGTGGTAGTTGTAATAATATTTCTGATCACCTACCGGAACCTCATGGAAGAAAAGAGGCTATCGAACCTCAAAACCGATTTCATCAACAACATGACCCACGAGCTCAAGACACCACTTTCCACGATAACTGTAGCTGGTAAAACACTCGAGATGCCTCTGATAAGGGCGAATGACGACAAGATACTCGAAACGGCCAAACTGATAGGGAAGCAAAGTGTTCACCTCAATCAACTGATAAACCTTATTCTCGAGATCAGCATGTGGGAAAGAACACAGTTCCAGCTCGACAAGAAGACCGTGGATATAGGGGAATTGCTCAATGACATAGTCGAAAGTTTCAGGACAGGTTGCGGTAACTGCGCCTCGGTGACCCAAAAGTATTCCCTCGAAGGTGTTTCAGCGGATATCGACGTGGTCTACTTTACCACTATGATCAATAACCTGTTGTCAAATGCCGTGAAATACTCCGACAAGGAACCCGAGATAAATGTCGAGGGATTCTGCGACAGGGAGAAGATATATATAAAGGTAGGCGACAATGGAGTAGGCATTGACAAGAACCACCAGAAACACGTATTTGACAAGTTTTACAGGGTTACTTCAGGCAACATCCATAAAACCAAGGGGCTCGGTCTCGGGCTTTATTACGTGAAAAGAATAGCCGAATCGCATGGAGGAGATGTTACAGTTTCGAGTAAACCCGGAAAAGGTAGTATATTTACAGTGACTATTCCAAATAAATAAATATTCTCAGGATGAAAGTTTTAATAGCAGAAGACGATCGAGATTTTGGAAATATTCTATCGCAATACGTTACTATCAGCGGGTTTGACGTGATACTTGCCCGCGACGGGAAGGAAGCTTGGGAAAAGTATAACGAGGACAAACCCGACATTTGTGTCCTCGACGTCATGATGCCCGAGATGGACGGCTTCACTCTGGCAGAAAAGATAAAGCAAACTCATTCTGATGTTCCATTTATTTTCCTGACTGCAAAAAGCCTCAAGGAGGATATTGTCAAAGGTCTGAAGCTTGGAGCCGACGACTACATTACCAAGCCCTTTGATCCCGAGGTACTTATACTGCGGATAAACAATATACTGAAAAGAGTCTATTCGTCTGTCAACGATGAATACCAGGTTTCGTCAACCATACTCAGGTTTAATACCCTCGAGCTCATCTGCGGCAAGAAGAAAGAAAAACTGACATTAAAGGAAGCACAACTGCTCCGTTACCTCATAATCAACAAGAACAAGATACTTGCAAGGGAAGATATCCTTACCGAGATATGGGGAGAAGATGATTATTTCCTCGGCAGGAGCATGGATGTGTTCATAAGCAGGCTCAGGAAGTATGTATCAGACGACAGGCATATCGATATAAGAACGGTACGTGGTACCGGGTTTATCCTTGAAGAGAAGACCAACGGGGACGAACTGTCCCATTAGTCAGAACACGTTTAAGTACACGAGCATATTGAATTGGCGGGATAAAACTTTAAAAAGAAAGGGGCTCATCACTGGCCCCTTTCATTTTTCTATTTAGTCTCTTCTTTATTTAGCAGACAGGATTTCTTTTACCTTTTTAGCCAGGTCTTCACCTCTGAGGTTTTTAGCGATGATAGTACCTTTCTCGTCGAGAAGGAAGTTGGCCGGGATAGCTCTGACAGCGTACAGTTTGGCGGCTTCACAATCCCAGAATTTAAGGTCAGAAACATGGTTCCAGGTCAGCTGGTCATCCTTGATGGCCTGCATCCACTTGTCTTTTTCACCTGGTCTGTCGAGTGAAACACCAAACACGTCAAATCCTTTCTTGTTGAATTCTTTCCATACTTTGACAACATTGGGATTCTCCTGGCGGCAGGGGCCACACCATGATGCCCAGAAATCAACAAGAAGCACTTTCGATTTGCCAATTACTGAAGACAGTGCCAGTGGCTTATCATTAACATCATTAAGCGTGAAATCAGGAGCCGTTTTACCTATCGAAACGGTTTTCATGACTGCTGCTCTTTCTGCAAGGTCTTTCACCATCTGGACCTTGGCAACGGTAGTATCAAGACCGGCTATGAAAGTTTCGATCTCCTCAGCTTCAAGTTCGTAGCTGATGCTGTTCAGAATCATCGGTGAAACATAAGATGCGGGGTGTGACTTGATAAATTCCTTGTCGGAATTTGTTTTTTCCTTGTACATGTCTTCGCTGGCTTTTTCAAGCTCGGCTACCTTTGCCTTGTCACCAGCTTTTTCTGCAGCCTGGTAATCTTCATACAGCTTGCGGTTTTTCTCTGAAAAAGCTTTGAGTGATTCCTGGTATCCCTTGTATTCATCCTGGGTCAGAGAACCAGTAACTTTTGCATCATATAGTGAATCGATATTACCTGTGATTGTTATTTCAGAATTCTCAAGATAAAACTGCATCCCTTTTCTCAGGTTCTTTGCCATGAGAACAACCATCTCGGGATATTCAACTTTACCTCCTTTAATAGTGAAAGTTCCATTCAGGACCATGGCTGAATCGAGTTTTTCATATTTCCCGGCGACTCTCTTCTGAAGGATAAAGGTCACGCTGTCGGCACCGGATATGTTACCCTTGATAACATACTGTGGTTCCTTTGGAGCACATGCAGCCATAATCGCCGCGATGATCAAAAGATTAACGATTTTTTTCATTTCAATTAGGTTTCGGTTTTATTTTCAATCTGTTCAGTAAGTTCCGAGGCAAATATATTAATTATTGTCTGGATAACTAATGGTTAAAGTATTTATTGAGCAGTTTCCATGCTGCCTTGTACGAGGTTATTGAACCCTCGTGAAGCCTTGATTCTATTTCAGGTCTCAGTTTCTTAATATCTTCATTATTATAAAAGGAATTCTTGAGGTATTCAACTATCGAGTCATGCATCCTGACAATGGCCTGGTCCTTTCTTCTCTCGGAGAAATAGCCGGTCTTTCTTGTAAGATCGACATAGTCAGAGACTGAATCCCATATCTCCCCTATACCTGAATTCTCCATTGAGGAACAGGTACAAACCCTGGTTTTCCATCCCGAGGGCGACAGCGGAAAAAGATTCATTGCAGCCCTGTATTCCGATGCAGCTCTCTCTGCATTCAGCCTGTTATTCCCATCCGCCTTGTTGATTGTAATAACATCAGCCATTTCCATTATTCCGCGCTTGATTCCCTGGAGCTCGTCACCAGCGCCGGCGATCATTAGTAGTATGAAGAAGTCGACCATTGACGATACTGCAGTTTCTGACTGGCCAACGCCAACAGTCTCAACGATTATAGTATCAAACCCGGCTGCCTCGCAAAGGATTATGGACTCCCGGGTCTTACGGGCTACACCACCCAGGGTGCCTGCCGATGGAGATGGCCTGATGAAGGCATTCGGATCAGTACTGAGCTGTTCCATTCTTGTTTTGTCTCCCAGTATGCTGCCATGTGTTGCTGTGCTGCTCGGGTCTATTGCCAACACTGCCAGCTTCCTGCTCTTCGATGTAAGTAACTTCCCGAACGACTCTATAAAAGTGCTTTTACCTGCCCCGGGGACACCGGTGATTCCAATCCTGATTGAATTACCACTATAAGGAAGACATTTCTCTATCACATGCTGAGCCTTCCTGAAGTGTTCCTGGTTTGAACTCTCAAGAAGAGTTATTGCCTGGCTGAGTATGGTCCTGTTCCCGGATAATATTCCTTCAACGAACTCATCCTCGGAGTAGCTCCTGCGCCTGGCCTTCCGTATCTTCCCTATTATCTCGGGATTAACGCTTGGTGGCTGGGAAATACCTTCCTGAACGTTTAATCTTGATTTACCTGACTGATCTTCCAACTCTAGTAGAATGAAAGACAAAAATAAAAAAGAGGCTGCAGTTTATAGCTACAGCCCCCAAAATAAATGTTAAACAGTATACCTGTTATTGTTTTGCCTTTGGAGTAATGTCAGCGTTAAGCATGAAAACAACCTCCGAATTTTTCGGGTCGTTTGAATAAACATAGATTGCCTTCACAACCTTGCCGCTGTATGTCCCCGCGTTAAAAGTCGCCTTTATAGATCCCTTCTCCCCCGGTTTGATGACATTGCTTGTACCCTGCTGAACGGCAGTGCAACCACAAGAGGACCTGACATGCCTTATAATAAGGTCGCGCTGACCCTCGTTCCTGAAAGTGAATTCAACATCCCTTGTTGTTTCCTGCGCCATTGTGCCAATATCCTTCGTGGTGGCATCAGCCCTGAAAACAGGGGCATTCGCTATCTCTTCCTTCGACAGTCCTGAAAAATCCTCGACGAGATTGGCTGAAACGTAATAAAACCCGTTTTGCTGAACTACACCATTAAGCTTGACTCTGACCAGATCATTAACATTTCCCCATCCACCTTCATTGAGTTTGGCATCATAGGTACCTTCAATAAGACCTTTCTGCCCTGGCTTAAGTGTCTCGGGATTTGCTTTTAGCGTGAGGTGGGGCGGGGTTATGTCAAACTCGATTTTAACCGGCTCTTTTGAAGTATTAATGACCGGCATGACCCTGATTTTCTTTTCTGTCTTCTTTATATTAGTGAAAGCCAGGTGGTTACTTTCAAACCTGATATCACCAAGAGGCCATGTGTATAATTCATCGATAGTTTTCTCATGGGGAATGACCTCCCCTTTTATCGTGAGAACAAACATCTCGGGTTTGCCGTTTGTATAGACCGTAAGTGTCTTGGTGAAAGGACCGGGCCTGTTAACAGGGTCGTATATAGCGGTTATGACTCCCTTTCCCCCTGAAGCTATCGGTGATCTTGTCCATTCAGGAGTTGTACATCCGCACGAAGCCACGATGTTCTGGATCACAAGGGGTGCATCACCATTGTTTGTAACATCAAAATTAAAGGTCTGGCGTCCGGCTTCCTCTTTGAACTTGCCGAAATCGTGTTCCATTTTCGACATCTGCACTTTCGGCTGCGCGTAAGTCATGATGGCGATAAACAAAACTGAAAAAACAAATACAATTCTTTTCATCCTGTCAGATATTAATTAGTTCAATTATCCTGTGCTTTCCAATTTAATACAATAACAAGTATAATCAAATAATGGTTGCATGGTAACAATCAAAAATCAGGCCATTGAAAACACTCTTTCAATCAACTTTCAAAAATAATAAATGTTATATGTTTTTTAAGAACTTAACCGGGAATATGTTAGTTTTGCCCATTATCCCGTTATTTTGGAACAAAATTTGAGAGTATTGAGGACAGTTTTGAACCATTTCCCAAAGATGAATAAAAAGGCTCTCAGGCTGGTGCAGGTTGTATTCCTGATTCTTCTCCCGGTTATCGGCAAGTCCCAGTTTTATAACGGGATGCAGATGAATTTCGGGAAGAACAGGGTTCAGTACTACGATTATTACTGGTCGTTTTACAGGTTCGACGACATAGATTGTTACTTTAATGAATTCGGGAGGGATCTTGCCCAGTTTACAGCCGATTATGCCATAAGCAAACTGGATGAGATCGAAGATTATTTCGACTACAATCTTGAAAAACGTCTCATTTTTATCGTTTACAACAAGCAGGCCGAATACAAGCAATCAAATATAGGTCTTGTAACATTTTCTGAAGACGATTATAACCTTGGTGGCTACAGCAGGCTTATCATGAACAAGGTCATGATTTACTACGAGGGAGATCATGATGCACTGAAAAAACAGATTGCCGCATCAATAACTGAGGCCATCATTAACGAGATGATATCAAACGCTGACCTCAAGGACAGGGTCTCATCTTCATCATCCTTTTACATGCCCGACTGGTACATAAAAGGATTGGTTAATTACGTGGCAACAGGCTGGGATATAAATATTGAAAACAAGGTAAAAGATGGCTTCAAGAGAGGTAAATACAAGAATATCAACAACCTTGAATACGACGATGCCATTTACGCGGGTCAGTCATTCTGGCGCTTCCTGGCCAGGAAATACGGGGATGCCCAGATACCTAATATCATTTACCTGACCAAGATTTACAAAAACGTGAATGACGGCTTCCTTTACGTTCTAGGAGTCGAGCTTAAAGATCTTCTAAAGGAATGGTCAGCATTTTACCAGGAGGAATTCAGTGCCGCCCAAAAGACAGATAATTCCAATACAGATTATTTCAGGAAAGCCAGGAGCGGCCAAATAATCCAGCAACTCCGGGTTAGTCCCGATAATAACTTCATAGCTTGGGTTACAAACGACTGGGGAAGAAAGAAAATATGGTTATACGACAGGACCAGCGGTAAAACAAAAATCGTCTTCAGGACCGACCCCAAATATGAACACAAGACAGATAATACTTACCCCGTTATTGCCTGGCATCCCAACTCAAAAATTCTCACATATGTAAACGAGGAAAAGGCAGGACTACGAATGTTCTTTTACAGGACCGGTGAAAGAACCACTGAAAACCGGTTAGTCCTGTACTTCGATAAGATACTTGACTTCTCCTATGCCCCTGATGGTACCAGGTTGATCTTATCTGCCGTGAAGGATGGCATTACTGATATCTACATTCATACTATAGCATCTGGCACTAACGATCAGATAACCAGGGATCTTCCTGACGATCTTAATCCTTCGTTCGTGAAGGGATCAGATAACACTATCCTGTTCACATCCAATAGATTAACCGACACTCTAAGGAACGATGCCAATCCTTTCGAACGCCTGGGCCAGACTTATGATCTGTTCACGTACGATATCCGGAAGAGGGGCAACATGGTTACACGGCTTTCGGAGGGTGAATACTCGAACCGGTTCAGGCCTATCAGTACAGGGAAAACGACAATGTCGTACCTGGGCGACAATAACGGGATAATGAACAGGTACGAGGCCAGGTTTGACAGTTTAATAAGTTACATTGATACAGTATCTCATTACAGGTATTATATAAAATCAAAACCTGTTACAAATTATGACAGGAACATAATTGACAATGATCTCTCGGGTTCAACAGGGAAATATGGTGAGATATCATTTTCGAATGGCCGTTACCTGGTGAAGAAGGACCAGGGCGGGAGTGCCAGCCCTATCAATCCGGCCGACATGCCGGTGAGCTATTTCCGCGAGGCACAGATTAAATTACTTCACAAGGCTGATAGTATTGAAAAGATAAGGCAATGGCTGCTGACAAAGTATAATTCGATAAAAGACACCCTTCGCAAACCACTGTACGCTTACTACGTTAACAACGAACCTATTGATATCAACCACTATATCTTCGAGAAGGAAAAACAGAACTATTACGAGCAGCTGTGGCGAAAAGACTACATGAACATAGACCTTGACACCGGCAAACTCGAACTGCCACTGATAAGGATTTACGAGACTTCGTTCTACAATAATTACATTGCAAACCAGATTGACTTCAGTTTCCTCAGTAATTCATACCAGGCTTATAATGGTGGTTCACCATACTTCAATCCCGGGGTTAACCTGTTCACGAGGATAGGGACACTAGACCTTTTCGAAAACTACAAGGTCACGGGTGGTTTCAGGTTTTCCGGGAATTTTGACAGCAATGAATACCTTCTGTGTATTGAGAACCTGAAAGGCAAGTTTGACAAGCAACTCATATATCATCGGCAATCATTTAACAGTACCGGAGATAATAATTTATACAAGATCCATAGTGACAACCTCTATCTGACTTATTCAAAACCCTTCACCCCTGTTCTGGCCCTGAAAGGCACCGTGGCATACAGATTCGACAAGTACGTGATACTGTCGACGGATGTAGCTTCGCTTGAAAGTGATGATATATCCAGGCACTGGGCCAGCCTGAAAGGAGAGGTTATTTACGATAATACCAGGAAGAGAAGCATCAACATCTATTACGGCACGCGCTTCAAAATTTTCGGCGAGTATTACAAGGAGATCACCTCGAAGAAATCCGACATGATAGTGCTGGGCATTGACTTCAGACACTATCTCAAGATACACAGGGAATTAATTTGGGCAAACAGGTTTGCTGCCAGCACTTCTTATGGTCCTACCAAGCTCATCTATTACCTTGGCGGAGTTGATAACTGGATGGGCTACCTCTTCAACAAAGTACCAATGTTCGACAACACCATTCCTGTCAGCCAGACTCAAAACTACGGGTTCCAGGCGTTGGCGACCAACATGAGAGGGTTCAGTCAGAACATCAGGAACGGTAACAATTTCGCTGTCATAAACAGCGAGATAAGGTGGCCGTTCGTGAGGTACTTTGCTGGGCACCCGCTCCGTTCCAATTTTCTGAACAGCCTGCAGGTTGTCGGGTTCGGGGATATCGGTACAGCCTGGACGGGAAAAACGCCCTGGTCGGGTGAGAACGCCTACGACAACGAGGTTATAAGGAACGGACCTGTAACAGTCACCCTCGATTCTAACAGGGAACCTATCGTGGGAGGATTTGGTGCCGGTCTTCGCTTCCAGATAATGGGATATTTCGTCAGGGCCGACCTTGCATGGGGAGTCGAGAATCATTATGTGCTCCCGAAAATATTCTACCTTTCTTTCTGCCTCGATTTCTAATTACTGATATCCAAGATGCACGAGTTAAAGGAAATGATACTCACCGGAGCGGACAAGCTGGCCGGGAAAGTAATAGCCTACAGAAGGTATTTTCACATGCACCCTGAATTGTCTTTCAAGGAAGAAAACACCTCGGCCTACATAATCGCTGAACTCGAAAAACTAGGGATCCAGTGCAGGAGCAAGATAGCCGGAACAGGGATAATCGGTATTATCAAGGGGAAAATGGCAGGAGGAAAAACTATTGCCCTGAGGGCGGAGATGGATGCCCTTCCTGTCGTCGAGCTTAACCAGGTTGAATACGCCAGCAGGGTCAAAGGAGTTATGCACGCCTGCGGTCATGATGCACACATGGCCATGCTGCTCGGAACAGCTTCCTTGCTCAAAGATTTAGAGGAGTATTTCAACGGCACTATCCTGCTGCTTTTTCAGCCGGGCGAAGAGTTATCCCCCGGTGGGGCGCGGCTGATGATTGAATCAGGGGCACTCGACGAGTACAATTTATCGGCAGTTATTGCCCACCATGTACTTCCCGAACTGGAAACCGGCAAAGTGGGTTACAGGGCTGGCACTTACATGGCATCGAGCGATGAGATATACATCACGTTGAAAGGTAAGGGGGGACATGCCGCGCTGAAACACCAGCTCACCGACCAGATTTACATTGCTTCAAAACTATTATGTACAATCACCGAAAAAACGGAGGATCTCAAAAAGCTAAGGGATATACCAACAGTCCTTTCCTTTGGCCGTATTATTGCCGAGGGTGCAACCAACGTCATACCTGAAACAGTAAACATAGCTGGTACCCTGAGAACCTTCGATGAGGGCTGGAGGGCTGAACTCAAATCGCTATTAGGCGATTGCTGCCGGCAAATAGCAGGCGAATATGGCGTGGAAGTGGCTTTAAGGATCGCTGACGGTTATCCTGTACTCAGAAATGACGAGGAACTGACAGCCAGAGCCGTTGAACTGAGCACAAGCCTCCTGGGCAGGGAAAGAATAGAGATGTTTGGTATCAGAATGAGTTCGGAAGATTTCTCCTTTTTCACTGAAAAATACAAGGCACTCTATTACAGGGTTGGGATAAAAGGCAGGAACAAGGATCCCCGGATGCTACATTCCCCTGGCTTTGATTTAGAAGAAGAAGGTCTGGCAACCGGAGTAGCCAACCTCACCTGGCTCGCGGTAAACCTGACAAAGTAACCGGGAATCATTTCTGAAAGCAATTCCTTCAGGGATATTTTTTAAATATAATTATTTATGATACTTTTGTAGTCTCATTAAAATTCTAGTAACTTAAAAATAGCAACCATGGCTTACAAAATTAGTGACGATTGTACTGCATGCGGAACCTGTATTGATGAGTGTCCGGTTGAAGCAATATCTGAAGGTGATATCTACAAGATTGACCCGGATGTATGCACCGACTGCGGAGCTTGTGCCGATGTTTGCCCCGTTGAGGCAATCCACCCCGCTTAACAGTATTCTCATTGAAAATAAAAAAGGAGCCGAGGTAGCTCCTTTTTTGTTTTTATCATTTTCAGTCAGGGCTGTAACGACCCTTTTCAAGGATCATATCAGGTGCTGCCGACGTGAGTAGATCCGAAAGACTGACGTCCCTGTTATTCTTCATGTAAGATTCCACGATCCTGAAACCTACCCAGACCGCCGCCCTGCCGGGTGATTCGTTAGAAAAGAACGATGTGAAAGGAGCCTCTCCAGTAAGCTTCCTGATAACGAGCCTGTCAGTACTGAATAACAGGTCATGCTCAACAAGGTATTGCCACATTTGACCCTCGTTCTGGGTGCAGAATTTGTATTGTGATTCAGTGAAACCGAAAATTTCCGATTCACCGAGACCCGGAAGCATAGACCTGACAAAATACATGAGCTTACCCTCGTGTATAATGGAAGCAAGAACATTATCAGCGGCATAGCCTGCCGAATCGTAGCTCCATTCAGTGGAAGCCCAGGCGTACATGCAATCGGGCAAAATATTTTCGGGCGTCATCCTGTCTGACTGGTACTTGTATATTCCGAGCCTGGGATAAAAATCTGAAACAGGCCCCAGGTACCTGTCAAGGCCAATACCAAGAGTTGAATCTCCAATTATTATGCTGTTATTAAAACCAGTGACGCAGGTAAACACTTCGGGAACAGGTTTACCGGGGAAATAATAGATATAGTATCTGAAAGCCTCGTTCAATCCGGCCTCCAAACCGTTAATATCATTATACTTCTGCTTAACCGAGAGGTAAACATCATAATTTAGTTTCTCGGTGCAGAATGCCTGTATCCTGTCGCTCCACGATGTGTCTTCCATCTCTCCCGCGTGAATTGCATAAGAAAAATACCTCATCGGTTTTGGATGATTCTTTTTTAGTTCAAGCAGGGTACTCCCGAGCTTCGCGGGATCAGAACCAAAAAGGATTTCTTCCACCCGGGTAACCTTAATACCAGGATTAATTCCTGAAGTGTTAACAACGTACCTGTTCCGTGAACAGGAGACAATGAAACAAAGAATAAAACAACCTGCAAATAATATTATTGAACGCATCCCTGAAATATTGTTTCACGAAAATAAGGACTTTTACCTTATCATTCATCTTAACGTGCCATACAATAACTAAGGTATATATTTGTTATTTTTACAGTAATCATTTTTCAGGGATTAAGGACAGTTAATCATTTCATATCATGACAAAAAGAAATCACCAACATCATTCTAAAACAACTGTAATACTGGTAGTTATGTTGTTATTCACCAGCATGACAAGGGTATGGGGACAGAATATAAGGTTTGGAATATTTGCAGATCCTGTAATTGGCTGGTTCTCGAGCGACACTAAAGAAACGAGGAATGATGGAGCGAGAGCCGGTTTCAATTTCGGTTTTACCTTTAACAAGTATTTCGCGGAAAATTACTCCTTCTCTACAGGCATAAGCATACTCAATGCCGGTGGTAGAATTTACAATACCGACACTATAACAATGGTATTTAACAATTTCAACACCGAAGTCCTTCCAAACAGGCCTGTCGTTTACCATATTCAATACCTCGCGATACCCCTGGGTCTGAAATTTGAATCCAACCAGATTGGTTACACTCGTTTTTTCGTTGATCTTGGCCTGGATCCAAAGTTTGTCATAGGAGGAAAGGTGGATATTCCATCCAGGGATATTGACGGTGAAACAGCCATGAATGAGTTAAGAAGACTGAACATGTCTTATCATATTCTTGCCGGTGCCGCTTATTCCCTGGGGGGTTCTACAGAACTAGTGTTCGGGCTCGGTTTCGAACACAACTTTTTTGATGTGACTGCCGACAAATTACAGCAACCAAAAGACAGGATAACACATAATCTTCTCAAGTTCAGATTAGGTGTAAACTTTTAACCATCGAGTGATGAGAATTACTGTCGCCCAGCTCAATTACCACATTGGCAACTTCGAGAAGAATGTTGAACTGATAACCGCTGCAATCAGGAAAGCAAAGAATGAAGCATCAGACCTTGTTGTTTTTTCTGAACTTGCTGTTACAGGATATCCGCCTCTCGATCTCCTTGACCATCGCGACTTCATTAACAGGTGCGAAAAGGCGGTAATTGATATAGCAAGGGAATGCAGGGGGATTTCGGCAATTGTAGGGGTGCCGACAATTAACCGGGGTTCAGAAGGGAAGAAACTCTTCAATTCCGCGCTATTTCTATCGGAGGGTGAGATAGTCTTCTCCGCGAACAAAGCTCTTCTTCCCACCTATGACATTTTCGACGAGTACAGGCATTTTGAGCCGGAGCGTCATTTCCAGGTGTTCGAATTCATGGGCCACAGGATCGCTCTTACTATATGCGAGGATTTATGGGATGAGCAGCCCTTCGATAACGACTTTGAAAAGTCGAGACTGTATACTGTCTCGCCAATGGATGAACTTGCAAAACAGGATCCTGATCTTATAATAAATATTTCCGCTTCACCATTTTCATATACCAGGATAGAAGCCAGACGGCAGATATTCACAGGGAAAGCCAGGAAGCACGGGCTACCTGTCGTTGCTGTCAACCAGGTAGGTGCAAACACGGAGCTTATCTTCGACGGGGCTTCAATGATTATTGACAGGAACGGGAATATTGCTGATCTTCTCCCGGCATTCAAAGAATGTACGAAGACCTTCGATCTGGAGATGCTTGATGGATCGACAAGTGAAAGTCACATAGATGACAACGAGGTTGAACTCATTAAGGAGGCCCTTGTGACCGGTATCAAAGATTATTTCGGGAAGCTGAATTTCAGGAAAGCTGTTCTCGGGCTCTCGGGTGGTATCGACTCGGCCGTCTGTCTCTGCCTGGCAACCGAGGCTTTAGGCAGCGAAAATGTCATGTCGCTTCTACTGCCATCGAGGTACTCAAGCTCGCATTCGGTTGACGATGCAATCAGTATCTGTAAGAATCTTGGCTCTCCCCGGGAGCTGATAAGCATAGAGAAGCCCTTTTCTGCTTTCGAGCACGCTCTTGCAACCATATTCGCGGGCCAGCAACCGGACGTCACTGAAGAAAATATCCAGGCAAGGGTAAGAGCTGTTATCCTGATGGCCTATTCCAACAAGTTCGGGAATATACTTCTTAATACCTCGAACAAGAGTGAAGCTGCCGTTGGATACGGTACACTGTATGGCGACATGGCCGGTGGACTGTCTGTAATTGGAGATGTGTACAAGACTGATGTTTACAGGCTGGCTCGGCTGATAAACAGGGATAAAGAGATTATTCCAGAAAACATTATCAGGAAAGCCCCTTCAGCCGAACTCAGACCAGACCAGTACGATTCAGATTCTCTTCCAGAATACGCACTGCTTGATTCGATTCTTCACCAGTATATCGAGCTGCAGAAATCATCAGACGAAATAATCAAATCGGGCTATGATGGCCAGGTAGTAAAAAAGGTACTGAGGATGATAAACTGCAATGAATACAAAAGATATCAGGCCCCTCCTATCCTGAGAATATCATCGAAAGCTTTTGGCGCAGGCAGAAGAATGCCGCTGGTAGCGAGGTATTGACATTAGCATTCCAAGGCAGGATTCTCGCAAGTGCCTGTCAATGAATGTGTTAAAAAATGTTAATTCGTGTATTATTATTCCTCTTTTATTACCTTTGGGGCAATAAAATTTTATGCTAAAAAGCATGGAATACAGTAATTCCCATCTTGAATTTTGCCTTGAAAGCAAACAATCCATATTCAGGGGCCTTTCCTCCAGGGAGAAGGAAGCTCTTGCCCAGACACATGTAGTGGCTCAGTACAGGAAAGGTGATCCCGTGGCAAGCGAGGGGTCAAAACCGCACGGGCTCATTTGCCTTGCTGCCGGCAAGGTAAAAGTATTCAAGGAAGGAGTCGGTGGCCGCGAGCAGATACTAAGGATGGTAAGACCACTAGGACTCATTGGTTACCCTGCTGTTTTCTCGGATAATACCTATTACGCTTCAGCTGTCGCGATAGAAGACTCGGTTGGAGTCAGCTTCGAGAAGAACACCCTTATAAGACTCATAAAAAAGAATCCCGACCTGGCTTTGAAGCTGATGAAGTTCCTCGCGCTCGAGCTGGGTTTCTGCCATAACCGGACCGTCTCTCTTACCCAGAAACACGTGAGGGGACGCATAGCCGAGTCCCTCCTGGTGCTTCGCGAGACCTATGGCCTCGAGGAAGATGGCCGCACCATAAACGCTTACATGTCGAGGGAAGATATTGCAAGCCTGTCGAACATGACGACCTCTAACGCCATCAGGACCCTCTCCCATTTAGCCAGTGAAGATATCATCTCGCTCGATGGGAAGAAGATTAAGATCCTTGATAGCTGCAAATTACAGCGAATAAGCGAGATAGGCTGATCACTCCCTGTAGAAGACACGTTTAACCCTTGCCGGGATCGATGTAATTATCTCGTAAGGTATAGTACCACATTTTTCAGCGAGTTCACTGACCGGGATCATGTTGCCGAATATTTCAGCCTCATCACCTTCCCTTACATTAAGTCCGGTAACATCTATCATGCACATGTCCATGCAGACATTACCAACGATCGGAACAAAAGCTGATTTGAGATATAATCTCCCGTTCCTGTTGCCAAGTTTCCTGTTCAGACCATCAGCGTATCCTACAGGAACAATGGCGATATCCCTTTCGTGATCGGATCTGTCAAGGCAGCCGTACCCGACAGGATCGCCGGCTGGAATCCTTTTCACCTGCGAGACACGTGTCTTGAATCGTCCCGATTGCCGAAGGTCAAGACCGGGGACGGAAATCATCCCGTAGATACCGATACCGGGACGAACCATATCAAACTGGTATCGCGGGAACCGCGGTATACCAGAGGAATTGAGAGCGTGCTTAAGAAAATCATAACCAGTCACTTCCCTCAGACGTCCGGCTGCATCAAGGTAGACCTTCATCTGTTTATGCGTGAAGTGGTCGAGTGAAGGGTCTTCACTGGCAGCCAGGTGAGTGAAGACAGATCTTATCTTCAGGCTATCCGACTTGAGTAAAAGTGAAATAAGAGTGTCAAGGTCTTCCTGCATGAAACCAAGCCTGTGCATACCAGAATCAATTTTAAGATGAACAGGATAGTCACAAAGACCATGTCGGGATGCAGTTTCGCGGAAGCTATTGAATACAGGCAGACTGTAAAGCTCTGGTTCAAGGTTATTCCGGATAATGGTTTCGAATGATGAAGGCTCAGGGTTCATCACCATGATTGGAAGAGTTATTCCCGCTTTCCTGAGATCAACTCCCTCGTCGGCATAGGCAACAGTCAGGTAGTCAACCCGGTGATATTCAAGGAAGGCGGCAATTTCTGCAGATCCCGCACCATACGCAAAAGCCTTGACCATGGCCATAACGCGTGTACCGGGATTAAGAACCTTCCTGAATTCATTAAGATTGTGAGAAATGGCATCGAGGTTTATTTCAAGTACAGTCTGGTGGACCTGTTGTTCGAGAAGGAGAGAGATCCTTTCAAACTCGAACATCCTTGCTCCTTTCAGCAGTATTATTTCGTTATTGAAATCAGACTGGTGAAACGAGGAGATGAACTCATCAGTACTTTCAAAAAACCTTGAGCCAGGGGGAAATAAGCTGCTATTTCGTTCCAGGGCTTTGCCAATCCCGATAAACTTTTTAATGCCGAATCGCAGAACAAGTGATGCAACACCGGAGTACAGTTCCACCTCGTCGCGGCTGCTCTGGACGAAATCAGAAAGCACCAGGGTGTGGTTCCTCCCGTTCTGTGAACAGATATATTCCAGCGCCATCCCAAGGGAACCAGGATCAGAATTATAATAGTCCTCGACCAGGACGCACCTGTTAATCCCGTTTTTCATCTGCATCCTCATGGCAACCGGTTCAAGACCTGAAAGGCCTTTTTTAACGAGCAGCGGATCGATGCCTGAAGCCAGGCAAACGGTTGCAACCGTGATGCAGTTTTCAACGGAGGCTCTGTCGCTGAAAGGGATGTTAAAATCGTGAGTTACTCCCTTGTATGTCAGAAATATAGATGTCTGTCCCGGTATTTTTGCTTCCTTCCTGGCAAAGACAGCTGCCGTTCTGTTAGAAAATGACCAGTCAATTATTTCCCTGGCGGACAGATTGCTGTCTCCGGTTATGCATTCATGTACTATTTCGTGGTCGCGGCAATAAATAATCTTCGAGCAATTCAGGAAGAGTCTGAGTTTCTCGGTGGCTTTCTCCCTGTTGTCGGAAAAGTTCATCCCATGAGCATCTCCAATATTGGTAATGATTCCCGTGTGAGGCTGGATAATATCCCTGAGCCTATCCATCTCGC
Source organism: Bacteroidales bacterium (assembly GCA_046329885.1). Taxonomy (GTDB): domain Bacteria; phylum Bacteroidota; class Bacteroidia; order Bacteroidales; family VadinHA17; genus LD21. The sequence continues at coordinate 4,159 of JAXLTU010000013.1, read as the reverse complement.
CTGGTTGTGATATACCTGCCTCGAAGATGCCGGCCCCGAAGTGATCATCAAGCTTCCAAACTGAAAGAGGTACACCTATCTGTGAATTATAGCTTTTGGGACTTCTGACTATATTGCCTGCCAACCCCATCACTTCAGCTAGCCATTCCTTGACTATTGTTTTCCCGGCGCTTCCTGTTACAGCATACACAGTGCCATTGAACAACGACCTTTTATATCTGGCCAGGTTCTGCAGGGCATCTATAGTATTTCCTACAAGGATGAAAGATGCATTTCCGAAATCAGGGATATTTACAGGGAGGGCAGTAACGAAGAATATTCTTATTCCCTGGTTGTAAAGTGAAGAGATAAAGTCATGCCCGTCGTGATTTGAGCCTTTTATAGCGATAAAAGCCTGACCTTCAGTAAAACCTTTTACCCGGCTGTCGGTGACAAGATCCTTTATTATTAAATCGCCGGGACCGTGAAGCTTACCTCCCGCTATTAATGCTGCTTCCCTGGTAGTGATTTCCACCTTAGCCCATTTATTTCGGGAAATTAGTTCTCCCGCAGTTTATTATAACAGCTTCTGCATAGTGGTTCATACTTGTCTTTTTCGCCAAGTACAACCTGTTGAGCTTCATCCGATTTCCTGAACGAGTACTGTGCCAGGTTCCCGCATCTCGTGCAAATTGCATGTACTTTTGTCACGTATTCAGCAATTGCCAGAAGGGCTGGCATTGGTCCGAAAGGTCTACCCATGAAATCCATGTCAAGACCTGCCACTACCACCCTGACGCCACTGTCAGCCAGACTGTTACACACGTCAACAACTGAAGCATCAAAAAATTGCGCCTCATCGATGCCAACGACGTTGCAATCGCCGGCCAGGAGCAGAATAGAAGCGGCATTTTCTACCGGTGTTGAACTTATAGATTTCTCGTCGTGCGAGACAACTTTCGTTTCAGAATATCGCTTGTCGACGGCAGGTTTGAATATCTCTACCTTGAGACCGGCGAACTGGGCCCTCCTGAGCCGTCTGATAAGTTCCTCGGTTTTGCCGGAGAACATTGAACCCGTGATCAGTTCAACCGACCCGCGTTTCCCATCTGTCCGTACTGAATTCTCGAGGAATTCCATGCCATCAAAGCTTCAAAGGATAAATACTGCCTGCATCGACTTCTGGTCTTGCAGAATATTAGTTACTTTTGCAAAATAAGCAAAAATGGTTTGTTTTCTTAATATTAATTCCAATGGATTTCAACACTTCAATAGATATAATAATTAAGGATCTCAGGGCGGCCAGGGAGATACTTGATGACCTGAAGTCCCGCGATGGCGTACCCGTGTTCCAGATCGAACTTGCCAAAGCCAAATGCAAGGGAGCAGAGGAGCTACTAACCATTCTCAAGGAGCTTGGACCGGAAGCTGCCGGCCTGCCACAGTCATCAAACCCTGTTGAAAAACCGAAACCCTCGAAACATGAACAACTTATCGAGATAGTTCATGACGACATTCCCGGGGAGCTTATTGAAGAGGAGAAAGTGATAGCCTCCACTGAAAAACCTGGTTCAAAAAACAGTGATCAGCATCACGATGAGCCAGATGTCAAAGTCAGTCATGAAAAGAAAACCGAGTCATCGATTCTTGCAGACACTTTCGCACAGGGCAGTGGAAGCCTGAACGAGCAACTCGGGCAATCGAGGAAAGAGGGAGATATCTCGGAAGTCCTGAAAACGATACATATAGATAATCTTAAGGATGCCATCGGGGTGAATGACAAGTTCCTGTTTATAAGGGAGATCTTTGGTGGCAACCAGGGCAACTACGAGGAGGCAATAACAAGATTGAATGGCAGCACCAGTCTCTCTGATGCCATCGAGGTAATATCAGGTTATTCAGGATTGAATGAAAAGAATGAAGCAGTTAACCAGCTTCTTGAAATAGTGAAACGCAAGCTTCCACAGGATGTCTAAGCTATACCTTGTCCCGACACCGATAGGCAACCTCAAGGACATAACACTCAGGGCTCTTGAAGTTCTCCGCGATGCCGGTCTGATACTGGCTGAGGATACCCGGCAGACAGGTATACTCCTGAAGCATTACTCGATCACGACACCTGTCCAGTCGCATCATGCTTTCAACGAGCACAGGACAGTTGAGACCATCGCGAGGAAAATAGCTGAAGGCACGACTGTTGCTCTTGTCACCGACGCCGGCACACCTGGTATTTCAGACCCTGGCTTTCTGCTCGTGAGGACCTGCACATCTCTTAATATAGAAGTAGAGACACTTCCGGGCCCGACAGCATTTGTCCCGGCTCTTGTCAACTCTGGCATACCTTGTGACAGGTTTTGTTTCGAAGGTTTTCTTCCCCAGAAGAAAGGAAGACACAAGAAACTGGAATCACTATCCAACGAGACAAGAACGATGATATTCTATGAATCTCCTTTCAGACTTGTAAAGGCGCTTACCGAGATGGCCGAGGTTTTTGGCAACGACAGGCAGGCCTCGGTATCGAGGGAGTTGACAAAAATCCACGAGGAGACAAGAAGGGATGAGCTTGCTGCTCTCGCCAGGCATTACAGCGAGAACCCACCAAAGGGCGAAATAGTAATAATAGTTGCCGGGAAAAAAGACTGAAAATTATTCCTCACCGTACTTTACAGGAGCAAACGTCGTTACATATTAAACATTGAAGAAATATTTTCTATATTAGACTGTTAATGCCTTTCCCACGATGCGTCTGATCCCAATACTTTTTCTGCTTTCCATATCTATTGGCTCCACGGCCCAGTCGCTGAGAGGCAAGATAAAGGACCAGGAAGGTGACCCTGTTGCTTATGCCACCGTCTACATCCAGGAATTACGACAGGGTACAACATCGAACACGAAGGGCGATTACGAGATAAAAATACCATCGGGAAAATACACTGTAGTATACCAGAGCCTCGGGTACGCTCCAGAGCTGAGGAATATAACCATTTCCACCGAGGCCAGGGTTCTTGATATTACTCTCCAGGTCCAATATTACGAGATACCTGAAGTAAGGATAACGGCATCGGGAGAGGACCCTGCCTACGGAATTATGAGGAAGGTTATCGGGATGGCCCCGTACTACCTTAACCAGGTCGAGTCGTACAAGGCAGAAGTCTACCTGAAGGGTAACCTGGTTATCAAGAAAATTCCAAAGCTACTCCAGAGGTCCATTAATGCAGAAGCAAGATCATCCACAGGTAATTCTTATTCAAGCCGTACCATGAAGGAGGGTGACACCTACATGATGGAGTCATTTAACGAGATAGATTTCCGCGCACCCGATAAATATGTTCAGAAGGTAATTTCTTCACGATCGACTTTTCCTGAAACCGGAAACGATATTTCGCCGATGGATTTCATACAGGCCAGCTTCTATGAGCCGGTCATTAACGACATGTTCATTTCTCCACTTTCGCCAGATGCCTTTTTCCATTACAAATTCAGGTACGATGGCCTTTCCGTCCAGGGAAATGATATCATTAACAAGATAGAAGTTATACCAAAGAGAAAGAGCCAGCAACTATTCTCGGGTGTAATCTATATCGTTGAAGATCTGTGGTGCCTTCACAGTGTTGATCTGGTAAATGACAATATTGCAGGCAAGGTCCGCGTGCAGCAGATCTGCATCCCGGTTCTCGATAAAGTATGGCTGCCTGTCAGTCATAAATTCGAGGTAAACATCTCGATAGTGGGAGTAAAAGCAGATGCTGGATATGGAGGCTCTATCAAGTACCTGGAGGTAAAGGAGAACATGTCTATTCAGAAACCCTCTGCCCTGCAGGCTGCCCTGAAAAAAGGAGGAAATACAGGCAAAGCCGGATCAGACACGACCCGGACCAAAACCGACAAACAAATAGAGAAGATCCTGTCCAAGAACGAATTAAGCAACCGCGACATGGTTAAACTATCCGGGTTGCTTGATAAACAGGCCAGGGAAAGCAGACCGGACAGCCTAAAGAATAACCTGGAAATAAAAGAGAATACGACTTACATCATAGAAAAGGATGCCAATAAAAAGGATAGCACTTTCTGGGCAGAGATTAGACCGATACCACTTTCAGAGAACGAGGTCAGGAGCATCCATGTTTCAGATTCGATAGCAGGGGTCCTGAAGATAAAGAAAGAGACCGGTGACACGTTA
>JAXLTU010000012.1:0-92969 GCA_046329885.1 Bacteroidales bacterium | reverse complement strand
TCCTTGGAGCCCAGAATGAATCGGTCAGCTTTACATCCGTGAATGGTACCGGTTGAATGGGATAATCTCCCTTTCCCTTTTCGTTCGAGCAACCTGTCACGATCAGCAGACCCGTGACAATTGCAGCGGACCATTTAGTAATGAAACATGGTTTCATACCTGTATATTTATTAGTTCAAATTTCACTTGACGAGTTCCAGTACAACAACAGATTTTGAAGGCATGTTAACAGTGAGGACACCATCCTTCAGTTTAAACCCGCTGAAAGGAGCCGGTTTCACAACATCACCCTTGTCAAAGGAATTAAATGAACTCATTTCCGGTGAAGTCAGGACTTCTCCTGTTACAGCCTTATATGTTTCTCCAATAACCGGACATGTGATTGTTATCTCCTTGTTCGGGTTAAGGTTGGCAATAGAGATATGCACTTTCCCATCCTTGTCAACAGAAGCTGAAGCTGATATGGCAGGGATCTTCCTGTCTCCTACCTTGTAATCCTCGCACCTTAGGCTTGTCTCGAGCAAGGTAGCATCCTGGTGAACCCTGAACATCCTGAAAACATGATATGTTGGCGTGAGTACCATTTTGTCGTCCCTTGTGAGAATAACCGACTGAAGCACGTTAACTACCTGGGCAAGATTGGCAACTTTCACCCTGGCAGCATGTTTATTAAATATATTCAGGTGAATGGCTGCCGTTATCGCATCACGCATCGTGCTCTGCTGGTAAAGGAAACCGGGGTTCGTTCCCGGTTCAACCTGGAACCAGTTTCCCCACTCGTCTACTACAAGTCCTTTTGTCCGTGCAGGGTCGTACCTGTCCATTATTGCCTCGTGACCTTTTATTATCTTATCCATCTCGTAGTTAAGCCTGAAAGTCTCGAACCAGTCGTTCTCCGTGAATTTAGTGGCCGCGTTTTTATTTCCCCAACCCCCGGGAACCGAATAGTAATGCAACGACAGGCCCTGGAACCTGTTCCTGGTATCAGGGTCCTTCATGAGGGTTTCAGTCCATTCATAATTAGTATCTGAAGCTCCGCAGGCTACCCTGTATAGGCGGTTTCCACCATAATTATTAAGGTAGGTGGAGAATTGTTTCATAACGTTGGCATAATATGCATCAGTCATGTTACCACCACAACCCCAGTTCTCGTTTCCAATCGCCCAATATCTAACTTTCCATGGCTCCTCCCTGCTATTTTCCTTCCGTAACCTTGTCATAGGGCTGTCAGAATCGGAGGTGAGATATTCGACCCATTCAGCCATTTCCTTGACTGTTCCGGAACCAAGATTCCCATTTATATACGCGTCACAACCGAGGAGCTCTATGAGTTTCATGAATTCGTGAGTGCCAAAAGAGTTGTCTTCGGTCACACCACCCCAGTGAGTATTAACTATAGAAGCCCTTTTAACCTGGGGACCAATTCCATCCTTCCAGTGATAGGTATCTGCAAAGCATCCGCCCGGCCAGCGAAGGTTGGGTATCTTCATCTCCCTCAGGGCGAAGAGAACATCATTTCTCATTCCATATGTATTGGGGATCTTCGAGTCGGGGCCAACCCATAGACCTCCATATATACAGGTGCCGAGATGCTCTGAAAAATGGCCATAAATATCCTTGCTGATAACCGGGCCTGGATTATTCGCGACAATTACAAGCTGGTTTACTGTGACAATGTTCTCCTTTTGTGCCTTCACTGAATAGGAAAAGAGCAACATGATCGAGGTAAGAAGTAATATTATCTTTTTCATCGTGTTATATGGTTGGTTAGTTTTAATTATTTCTATCAGGTTAGTGAGTTCTCGACAAAAGTGCCGAGTGACTTGTACTTTTTAAATAACTCATCATACTGTTTAGCCCTGGCGGGATCGGGAAGAAATTCTCTATCTATGCCACCGCCCATGGCCTCCTGGGCTTCGGCGAATGTTTTGTGAATGCCAGCGACAACAGAAGCTGCCATGGCTGACCCCAGGGCACAGGTCTGGTCAGAACTTGCCACCCTTATAGGCATGTTTAAAACATCTGCCACAACCTGCATGACAAATGGATTCTTCTTGGCAACACCTCCGATTGCTATCACACCGTCAATTCTCACGCCCTCGGAGATGAAGCGTTCATTTATCATACGCGAACCAAATGCGGTCGCCTCGACGAGAGCCCTGAATATTTTCGGTGCATCGGAACCAAGTGATAGTCCTGCTATCGCGGCCTTTAACTCCTGGTTCGCATCCGGGGTCCGCCTGCCGTTTAGCCAGTCGAGGGCGACTACAGCTGATTCTTCAGGACTTGTTTTTTCCGCCTGCCTGCTCAGTTCTGCAATAAGATTATCATTGCAGGTCTTCCTTATTTTCTCCTTAGACTCAATATCGAGCGAAGGTATTTTCATCACTATCTCCTCCACGGGCCACATCAACAGCCTGGAGAACCAGGCATATACATCACCAAAAGCTGACTGTCCTGCCTCGAGGCCCAGCATACCCGGTACAATTGAACCATCTACCTGGCCGCAGATCCCGGCCACGAGCTTTTCACCATTCTTGTCAACCGGTGAAATCAGCATATCGCAGGTTGAGGTACCCATCACCTTTACAAGCTGGTATGGCTTTATTTCACCACCAACGGCGCCAAGATGGGCATCGAAAGCTCCAACGCCAACTTTTACTCCGGATGGCAGCCCAAGCCGACTCGACCATTCCGGAGAAAGCGTTCCGGCTTCAATGTCGCATGTATAGGTTTTGCTGTAAAGCCTGTCTCGAAGGGTCGTGAATGATGGATCAAGTCTTGAAAGGAATTCTTTCTCAGGTAAACCTCCAAAGTCGTTATGCCACATTGCCTTATGCCCGGCCGAACACCGGCTTCTCTTGAGTGTTATAGGATCTGTATTCCCGGTCAGGACTGCCGGTAGCCAGTCGCAATGTTCAACCCACGACCACGCCGATTCTTTTATTCTTTTATTAACTCGAGTAACATGAAGTATCTTTGCCCAGAACCATTCAGAGGAATAAATACCTCCCTCGAACTTTGTGAAATCAGTTCCTCCCCACGACCGTGCCAGGTCATTAATCTCTGCTGCTTCCTTTACTGCAGTATGATCTTTCCAGAGTATGAACATTGCGTCAGGGTCTTCTGCAAATTCAGATTTAAGAGAGAGAGGGATACCATTCTTATCAACAGCCACTGGTGTCGATCCGGTGGTATCTATCGTGATACCAGCGATATTATCAACAATTTCCTTTCCCAGGCCCACGAGTGATTGTTTAACCGATGCCTCGAGTCCTTCCAGATAATCGAGTGGGTGCTGTCGGAACCTGTTTGCCGAAGGATCGCAATAGAGACCTTTTTTCCACCTCGGGTATTCGAAAACAGAAGAGCCGGCTACACTGCCATCTGCCGTCGATACAACAACAGATCTTACAGAGTCTGTGCCATAATCAATGCCAAGAACGTATTTTGTTGCCATGTATAAATCAGGTATTTGTAGAATTATTTTTGACCATAATAAGAATTCCTGCCGTGCTTCCTTGAAAAGTGTTTCTCAAGCAGGTTGCTGTCAACCACATCTGTCTTTCCGAGAAGCACTGTATAAAAAGCCATTCTTGCTATTTCTTCGAGTGCAACAGCATTATAAACAGCATTTTCAACATCTCTGCCCCACGAAAATGGACCATGTGAACTGACGAGAGCGGAAGGGACATGAAGAGGGTCTCTGTCGCCGATAATCTCAACAATTACTTTACCGGTATTTAGTTCATAATCGCCTTGGATCTCCTCGCGGGTCAGCTCCCTCGAGCAAGGCACCTCTCCATGAAAATGATCGGCATGAGTGGTTCCGAACGGGGGGATTGCTTTGTTAGCCTGGGCCCACGAGGTCGCGTACGTGGAATGAGTATGTACCACACCACCTATACCGGGGAAAGTCTTGTAAAGCAATAAATGGGTTGGGGCATCAGTTGATGGTTTAAGATTTCCTTCAATAACCTTACAGGTTTCATCAATAATAACCATATCAGAAACCTTCATCTCATCGTAACTAACCCCCGAAGGTTTAATTACAACCAGCCCGGTATCTTTATCGCGGCCGCTGGCATTGCCCCAGGTATGAATCACGAGTCCATGTTTAACTAGGTCAAGATTTGCCCGTAAAACACGTTCCTTCAACGCGTCAAGCATGATGATTGGTTTTGGAGTTAAACTTAATAGCTCAGTTCACGTCAAGCCTGAAATAGAAACCTTCCTTTTTGAAGGCTTCATAACGTTCAGGTATGAACCTGTAATAAAAAGCTCCCTTTTTTGAAGTCAGCTTCTCTTTTTCCCCCAGCTTTTCAAGAAGGTTCATTGACAGTATCTTCTTCCGGAAATTTCGTTTGTCAACTCCCCTGCCATAAATAGCTTCATATAATTCCTGAAGCTGAACCAGGGTAAATTTTTCCGGCAGAAGTTCAAAGCCTACAGGGCGGACTTTTATTCCCTGCTGCAATTCGTCGAGGGCTCTTTTCACCATTGCTTCATGATCGAAGATAAGATCAGGAATGCCGGAGATCGGGTGCCAGTGAGCGCTGTTAATCTCTTTAAGGCTCTTATCTATATCCTCGAGTTTAATGAGAGCACAATAAGCTGTCGAGATGACTCTCGAGCCAGGATCCCTTCTTACCTCGCCGTATGTAAATGATTGCTCGAGATACACATCCTTAAGCCCGGTAAGATTAAAAAGTATCCTTGAAGCGGCTTCATCGAGACTTTCATCCCTGTTTACGAAACCGCCTGCAAGCGACCATTTTCCCCTCGCGGGCTCAAAACTCCTTTTTATAAGAAGAAGTTTTATTTCCTTCTCGAGGGTATCATAACCAAAAATTATACAGTCGACAGCAACAAGATGTTTATGGCTATCTGAATAAGTCATTATCTTATTCCCCCTGCCAGATGATAGTACAACTCGTTCCAGCGTAGCTCGTTTTCCAGTGTCCCCGGGTTGAAATCTTTTCCTATCAGAACAAATTCAATCCCTGACATTGCCGCGAAGTCGCGCAGGTACTCAGAATTAATTGCCGATGAGAATCCGGTATGATGTGCTCCTCCTGACATTATCCAGGCCCAGGCTGCAGCTTTGAGATCCGGGAGTGGCTCCCACAACACGCTGGCAACAGGAAGGTTAGGCATATCGGGGCACTTGCCCACGACAACTTCGTTCACTATCATCCTGTACCTGTTACCAAGGTCAATAACTGTGGCATTAAGTGCCGGACCTGTTGAAGCCTTGAATACCAGCCTAGCGGGATCGTTTTTCCCACCTATCGAGAGTGGATGAACCTCGAGTGTTGGCTTTCCAGAGGCTATTGAAGGACATACCTCCAGCATGTGAGCTCCCAGAACTCTCATGCCTTTCGGGTCGAAATGATAAGTATAATCTTCCATGAAGGATGTACCGCCTTTCAGGCCCTGGGCCATTACTTTCATTGATCTTACTAGCGCGGCAGTTTTCCAGTCGCCTTCGGCACCAAAGCCATATCCTTTATCCATGAGTCTCTGGACGGCCAAACCTGGCAACTGCGCCAGCCCATGAAGATCCTCGAATGTAGTGGTGAATGCCTTGAAACCGCCATCCTTCAGGAACTTCTCCATACCAAGTTCTATTCTTGCCGCCTCCCCGAGCGTGTCAGAAGACAACACTGCCTTTGAACACTTGTATTGGTCAGCATATTCTGCAAGAAGCTTTTTTATGGCCGCTGGCTGCACTGCATTTACAAACTTCACGAGATCACCAACCCCATAACCATAAACTGAATATCCCATCTTCATCTGGGCGCTTACCTTGTTTCCTTCAGTTACAGCCACGTCGCGCATGTTATCTCCAAAACGGGCAACTTTCATTTCAAGGGCATCCGCGTGAGCCATGGCGGCTCTTATCCATATTGCAATGCTTTCAACAGTCTCCTTATCTTTCCAATGACCGACAACAACCTTCCTGCCAAGCCTCATCCTCGTGGCAATAAACCCGAACTCCCTGTCACCATGCGCGGACTGGTTCAGGTTCATGAAATTCATATCTATAGTATCCCAGGGTATATCCCTGTTCATCTGAGTATGAAGGTGAAGAAAAGGTTTGTGCAGGATGTTGAGCCCGTTTATCCACATTTTCGCAGGCGAAAAGGTATGCATCCAGGTGATCAAACCAATGCACGACCTGTCGCTGTTGGCTTCAGTACAAAGCTGTGTAATTGAATCCGGTGTTGTCAAAACTGGTTTGAAGACAATTTTTACAGGAATACCCGGTGCTTTGGAAAGTGAAGCAGCAATGGTGGCCGAGTTACCGGCCACCTGCTTTAATACTTCAGGTCCATATAGGTGCTGGCTGCCAGTGACAAACCAGATTTCACATTTCTTAGTAGTGTCCATTGTTCCCCCTTTTTTTAATATTCTACCAGAAATAAGCGTAGAACGCGATAATTACAACCAGAATAATAACTGAATGCACGACATCCCATTTGTTCCAACCTGCCCTGGTAATGGCTTTTTGTTCAGCAGTGGCCGATCCGAAATACATACCACGTATTGTAGCCGGATCCTGTTGTTTGGTTACCATGCTTATCAGGATCATCAGGGCTATTATTATGAAGAAAATTACTATCTCGTAATGCAGCCAGTTTGGAGCCACGAAGGTCTTGTAAATCAGGCTGTCTTCTCCAATTGAACCACCAAAAACTTTCAAGGCCAGACGTGTCATACCAAGGACAAACCCTATTAGCAACCCGTAATAACCCGCTTTGGACGTAATCTTTTTCGAGGCAATACCTAAAAGGAATACAGCAGCAATACCTGGCGCCAGAAGTGACTGGACATCCTGGAGATAAGCATACAGTACCTGCCCGAGTCCTTTCATAACAGGGATCCACAGGATACCAAGGATAACGACCACTACTGTAGCGATTCGTCCCACTTTCACCAGTTCCTTTTCTGAACACTCAGGTTTATATTTCTTGTAGAAATCAACAGTAAACAGGGTTGCAGATGAATTGAATAATGAAGCCAGAGAACTCATAAGAGCCGCTAGCAGACCTCCAACAACAAGTCCCTTGAAACCGATTGGTAATAATTCCTTGACAAGGACGGCGAATGCTGAATCCGAATTTGGAAGATGTATCAAACCCTTCTGGTTCAAAGCATAAGCTATCATACCGGGAATGAGGAATATAAACACTGGGGTGAGTTTGAAATAAGCACCAAGAATTGCACCCCTTCTTGCTTCAGTCTGGTTTCTTCCAGAGAGCACTCTTTGTACAATATACTGGTCAGTACACCAGTACCAGAAGCCTATTATTGCAGAACCAAGTATCACACCGGTCCACGGGTAAGTCGGATCATTTGCAGACCTCATCAGGTTGGTCATGGTATCGCCGTATTCATTGACTGGTACCGTGCGGCAAATTGCCATCATCTCGCTCCAGCCACCAAGCTTGATGAGACCTATTACAAGCACGGCAAGTGATCCTACCAGCAGAACAGGAGTCTGAAGGACAGAAGTCCATAGAACTGCTTTCATACCGCCAAGCGTGGTGTATATACCCGTTATAACAACAAGACCAATCGCGCTAATCCAGAAGAAGTCAATTCCAAACATCGATTCGATTCCAAATACCTGTTTGAAAACAATACCTCCCGCATAAACGGTCACAGCCACTTTCGTGAGCACGTAGCTTACAAGTGAAATAATTGAAAGGAAGGATCTTGACTGCTTGTTATATCTTTTCTCAAGGAATTCCGGCATCGTGAAGACACCTATCCTGTCGTAGAAAGGAACGAATACCCATCCAAGTATAAGTATTAGCCAACCATGCATCTCCCAATGTGCCATGGCCATACCGCTTGAGGCACCGGCACCGGCCAGGCCAACCAGGTGTTCTGACCCTATGTTAGACGCGAATATTGATGATCCTATCGCTAGCCATGTCGCATCGCGACCGGCCAGAAAATAATCTGCAGAAGTATTATCCTTCTGCTTTGCCACCCATAAGAGTATGACAATTAGCCCCAGGCAGAAAATACCAAGGACAATCCAGTCTAATGTTACCATTGTTAAAGGTTTTAAGTTGTGGTTAGTCTATATTATTATTGAACCAAGTTATTCCAGTTACAACACCCGATACACCTGAATCAACCCCGCTACATACAAATCTAATAAATATATTTAATTGTAGATATTACACTTAAATAAATTTAAGATTTTTTAATACAACAGTATCCTATTGTATATCAAAGATTTATGATGAACCAGAGGATTCCCTGTTCCAAACTTCAAGGTTGGACGAGATGAAATCGATTATTTTCTGGTTTTCATCCTTCCCGGTCCCTGAAATTGACATCGGTGAGTCAAATTTGAAATGAATGGTTTTCTTATGATCAAGTTTCCCGATTTCCTTTATCAGTTTACCATTTCCCCAGAAATCGGTCTTAATGGCAATAGGAACAACCTTCACCCCGGCTTTCCTTGCTAGTTTCACCCCTAGCGAATTAAATTCAGCCGGGATGAATTTCTCGCTTCTCGTACTCTGTGGAAATATCACGAGCGAGACGCCTCCTGCAAGAAGCTCCGAACCTTGTATCATAACAGTTTCAAGGTCTTTCCTGGGATCAGTACGACCAACAACAATTGGATCGCGCGACAGCATGACATCTTTGAACAGCGGGTGCTTCACGAGGCTGTCTTTCACGACGAATGTTATTTTCCGGTGAGGAGCTATCAAGCCCGGGAGTATCATTGTCTCGAGTGTACTCATGTGATTGCTCAGGAAGATCACCGGACCGGGCTCCGCGGCTATATGTTCCATCCCCGTTATATCAAACGAACCACCTATTCTCTCAAGCAGTTTGAAAATCTCGATTGATGAATCGGTCCATTCCTTCGTACCGTACCGGCCGTTTCTCGCCTGGCTTCTTGTCCGGAGGACAATCTCACCGTAAGCAAGGATGAAATAAAACCAGTTGTCGCGCATGATCCATGATCCCAGCCCGCTTTTTCTTGCCGGAGTTTTATATGATGTATTTTCAAAATAGCCGAATGCCATTGTTAAAAGGTAATTTACTTTTATACATTTACGTCGTAAAGTTATATTTCAATTTTTAATTATAAAGGGCAGGAAGCACTTTATGAAAAAGAACAGGATAAGAGGAAGGCTCAAAGGAATATTTTTTGTCTCCGGGCTTCACAGGTTGATTCCGTACAGGTTTTTAACATTCGCTGGTCATCTCGGCGCGTTGTCAGCATGGATAAGCCGCAACCGGTCAACCCCTTACTCTGACTTCTATTCAGGGAAGTTTGATTATTCAAAGCGTTACGCTCTTTACGAACATCTCGTGATGACAGAAAATCTCGACAGCGAAATAGACTACCTTGAATTCGGTGTCGCGGGGGGACATTCCTTCAGGTGGTGGACCCAACACGTGAAAACTCCCGGCTCAAGGTTTTTCGGATTTGATACTTTTACAGGACTTCCCGAGGACTGGGGGTCTTTTAAAAAGGGTGATATGTCGAACGGGAATGAACCACCGTCGATAGATGACAACAGGTGCAGCTTCTACCAGGGTTTGTTTCAGCAGACTTTACCAGCCTTTCTCAAATCGTACAGGCGAGGGAAAAGACTCGTAATTCACATGGATGCGGATCTCTACTCGTCAACACTTTTCGTCCTCACTTCACTGTCTCCATTCCTTAACAGTGATGATATAATAATCTTTGATGAATTCAATGTTCCCATGCATGAATTCAAGGCATTCAGTGAATGGGTTTCCGCGTATTACATACGTTATAACACGCTCGCCGCATCAAACAATTTCTACCAGTTGGCAGTGAAACTTGCCTGAAAATTACAAGGCAGGTCTGCAAGAACCGTTTATTAGATCAGCCTTGTTTTCATCATAAAGGCGAAGGCTTTCTTTCACAATCTCGTACGCTTTCTCGTGGTTCATGAACTGCTCCACGCTTACGCTTTTATGTTCCAGCTTCTTGTAGTCCTCGAAAAATCTCTTGAGTTCGACAAGTGTATGTGGAGCGAGTTCCGATATATCGTTAAGGTAATTTACTGACATGTCATTTTTTGCAACCGCGATAATCTTGTCATCCCTCTCGTCACTGTCTACCATCTCCATGGCACCAATTACTTTTGCTTCAATAATACTCATCGGGAATACATCTATCGAGCATATTACGAGTATATCGAGCGGGTCGTGATCATCACAGTAAGTCTGTGGAATGAAGCCGTAGTTTGCCGGGTAGTGGACGGATGAGAAGAGCACCCGGTCGAGCCTCAACAGACCCGATTCTTTGTCGAGTTCATACTTCCCTTTTGAGCCCTTTGGAATTTCGATAATTGCCTTGACGTAAACAGGGGCTTCACTTCCCGGATCAATACTATGCCAAGGGTGTCTCTCGCAGTTGTTCATATTTACGCTTTAATCTTAGTTCCAATTACTTTTCCCGAGGTTCAAGTTCAAATTCGTCAGATCTCCTTAACAGGTAGGGAAGGAGATAGTTTCCGAGAACAACAGGATCGTGGTGTTTCGCCCAGTTGGCAGTCAGTTTGTATTGCTCTTCCAGTTTATCGAAATTAAACATGAGAAAATTCTCGGGAAAGTCAGGAATATAAACATAGGTCCTGGGAATAAGTTCAGGTGCGTCCTCGGCGAATGCTTTAAGACGTTTTATAATACCTTTCTTAAGTATATTATCGATCGAGATACCCATCCTGTCGAACAGGCCCCTGTCGTTAATCCCGAGAATCTTCAACTCCTCGCTTACAGCAGGAATGCTATCGCTTTTCCTGCTTAATATAAAAACCTTTTCCACGCCCATGCCGCGAAACTTCTCAAACTCGAGAAGGGCATGATAGGGAACATGGTCTTCACCAACTCCGCCATCAACATATTCATCGTCAGGAATTGTTGTTGCGTTATGAATATGCACGGGTGGGAAAGCAATAGGAAAGGCAGTGGAAGCCATCAGAACATCAACGACACTTAGCGTTGTATCTGTCTCTGGATTTATTTTCCTGCTACATATCCTGTAAACGATCTTCTTCAGATCGAGGTTCTTGGTATCAGTGAAAGAAATCGCCGTCATGTATGGGAGGTCGCCCATAGTCTTGTAACCAAGCTTGTTTTCAACCATCTCTTTCAGGAACGATCTGAGAGGGGTCGTGTTCACGGGCAGTTTCTTGCCCACCTGTGTGAAAACATCACTATTCCTGAGTCCGAACAAGATGGTCCGGTATTCGTCCCAGGTCATTTTCCCGCTCAATACCCCGTTAAGGGCAACAGCGTTCAGAGCGCCTGAACTGACTCCCGAGATGAACACTACATCCTTGAGAAGTCCCCTGTTATACAATTCCTCGAGGAGTGCAGTTTCCTGAGGTATCCGCGCGGCTGCACCGGTCATGATAATTGCAGTTCCTTTTCTGACAGTAACATCATGGGGAACAGGTTCAGTATTTATTCTTTGCCCCCTGAAAGTAAGGATAAGGGCCGCGATAACAACAAACAAACCAACGGTAATAATCTTCTTCATATCATTTCACGTGGCTTATCGACATTATAAAATTAGTCAAAACTGTTTGAAGGGCAAGCATTTAAACAACAAAAAAGAATATCACTGATTTTTCAGGGAATTAAATAAAGGAATGAGTAGCAGGGCAAGCGAGAGGATGACGAGAATAACTACAGCGCTCCATCCAATAATATTATGGAAGGGACGGTTAATATACTGACCCATGATTTTCTTGCTGTTTATCAGGAGCATCATGCTAATAAGCACAACGGGGAGAAGTATCCCATTTAATACCTGCGACCAGAGTGATATCGGGATGAGGGGTGCTCCCGGTATTAGAATAATAAGTCCTGATACAACGAGTATACCGGTATAGAGAATATAGAACTCCTTGGCATCGTCCCATTTTTTGTCTATCCCGGCTTCAAAGCCGAAAGCTTCGCAAACGAAGAATGCTGTTGCCAATGGTAATATGGTAGCCGAGAATATCGAGGCGATAAACAGTCCGAAAGCAAATAGCTGAGACGACAGGTTCCCTGCAAGTGGTTTGAGAGACAGAGCCGCATCTTTTGCCTCGTTTATTACTATCCCGGCCGGGTGCAGTGTGGAAGCGCAGGCTACCATAATGAAAAATGCTACCACTACGGTTATTACACATCCTACCACTATATCGACAACAGTGTATTTATAGTTCTGAATTTTGAGGCCTTTTTCTATAACAGACGACTGCATGTAGAACTGCATCCAGGGTGCAATGGTAGTCCCAACGAGGCCTATTACCATTGCCAGGCTCTGCCCGCTCATCTCCATCCTCGGCTTAATAATGGCAGACCCGATCTCACCCCAGGCAGGCTTCCCTATTATTGCTGAAATAATATATGTGAGGAGTGAAACTGAGAATATAAGGAAAATCCTTTCCGCTATTTTATAGGTACCCTTCACAACAAGAATCCACACGAGAAAGCCGACAACAGGTACCGAGAAATACTTGCTGATGCCAAAGACCTCCATGCTCCCCGCGACGCCAGCGAACTCGGTTGTCGTATTGCCTATTCCTGAAAACAGGAGACCAAGAAAAATAAAAAATGTCACCCTGACTCCCGCGTTTTCCCTGATCAGATCGGCAAGACCTTTGCCTGTCACGATACCCATCCTGGCATTCATCTCCTGGATGACAACAAGTACTATGAAAGAAGGTATAAGAGTCCAGATAAGTCCGTAGCCATACATTGCACCGGCAAGCGAGTAAGTTGTTATACCCCCTGCATCATTATCAACACTTCCGGTTATTATACCAGGACCAAGTATTGCCAGAAAAATGGCAATCCTGCTGAAAAGCTTCTTACCTGTTATACCAATTGCTGACATTCACTTTACATTTTTCTTCTCCTTGTCCTTCTCTCACTGATAAGGTCCTCAACAACATCATCAACAACCACCATTCCCTGAAGCTGATTGTCCTTGTCAACCACGGGAACAGCGAGTAGATTATATTTCGATACGAGCTCAGCTATATCCTCTATATCCTGGTCATCAAGAAGCGACACCGGTTCTGATCTCATTATCTGATCAATGCTCAAACCTGGTTCAGACACGACAAGGTCGCGAAGAGTGAATGTACCTATAAGCCTGTCGCTGCTCTCCGTGACAAACATGTTGTAAAGTTCAGCTGCTTCAGGTTTTTTGAACCTGAGTTCATCGAGTACGTTGCCCACTGTTTTTTCAGCCCCGAAAGACAGGTAGTCTGTAGTCATTATACTTCCTACCACATCATCGTCATATTCAAGAAGTTCCCTCACTTCCTGTGATGATTCTGCCTCCATTTCCTTGAGAAGACTTTCAGCTTTTTCATCTTCCAGTTCATCAAGTATATCTGCTACCTCATCGGCAGGCATTTTCTCCAGAACATCTGCTGCTTTTTCCACTGGCAGGTTCTCGAGAATATGTACCTGGGCATGCGATTCAAGTTCCTCGAGCACATCAGCTGCCCTTTCTTCATCAAGAGAGCTGAATAGAGTCATGCTCGATTTTTTGCCAAGATCCTCGAGTATGTCGGCGAGGTCGGACGGATGAAGCCTGTGAAGCTTGGAATAGCTTTTTGATAGTTTGATATTAAGGTTCGAGAAATCAATGGCCTGCACATCTTCCCAGAGTATAAATTCGGCTGGTATGCTGATATGAAATAGCGAAAGAATTCTTTTTATTGGCTGGGCTATACCCAGTCTCCTCAAAAGGCCTTCAATTCCGATGTCAACTGCAAGCGGGTAGGTTCCCTGTGAAAGAGTTACGAGCCTCACATCATTCGATCTCACGAGCTTGCGGCCATTCAGGTCCACAATCTGTTTATCCAAAATATTTTCGACCAGAGCCATCCCGTTAAGCACTTCCTCGTCAGTCAGTTTAACCATTCCCGTGCACGATACGCTTACCTTCTCCCTCGCCTTTATCACGCGGAAAGAGCTGAATGAATAAAAGCCTGTTTCCTTGCCTCTTTTAAGCTTTATCCCGACTACAACCTGCCGCCCTGAATCGTTAGGAGCACCCGGTATGGCATTTATGAGAAGATCCTTAATAATACCGATGGCTTCTCCATCAATATCAAAAGCTTCCTTACCGATAATACCGCTCAGATAAAATGTTGTTATTGCAGTCATGTTACCTCCTGTTCTTTACGATACGGAAGGAGGCTCGCTGCTTCGACGGGCAACCCCTCAGTACCGTGTATTAGAGAATAAGTATCGCGGGGCCGTCGTCCATCTAAAATCAAAATTTGATTAGCGTTGCAAAAATATCTCTCGCTTGCTTACTTTCCAAAAAATACGGGACCTTTTTGACAAGAGTCTTAAAAGTCACTGTTATTCTTGCTCAAAATACTGATGATCATTCCATAAAGTTTGTTATCATTTACCAACCTCTATCCTGCCCGGTTGTAAAGTTATCTTTGGTGATACATGACAGATGACCTGGTGCATTTACACCGTGGCCGATCTTTTCAATTATTTACATCTGTCTGTTCTCAAACAACAATCAGCTCCTTTTTACAAACGACTCTACCTGAAAGGTCCCTGGAATACCGTAAGTCTTTCAGATAATGAATGGAATAACCGCCTTTCTTCCCGGGGGGTAATCAGGAAAATTCTTCCTGTACCATAAATGAGATGACCAGGCCCTGGGAAAGAGGTTCGCGAAGGTGAAAATTCCAAACGCGAGACCGGGAATCGAAAATGTCAGCAGAGCCCAACCCAACCATTCAATCATTTCACCCAGGTAATGAGGCGATGAGACATACCTGAAAAGCCAGCCATCTGGCAAAACGTAAACACCCGGATTGTCATTCCTCAATTTTCTCAACTTCTCGTCAGCTGTCTTGTTTATAATGAAGCCTGATAAAAAGACCATCACTCCCGCGATAAACTGCCAGCTTACCAACCAGGAAGTGTTGTAGGATACAAGATGAAACAGACCATACCCATTAACAAAACCATTAAAGCAGTTGAAGGTGAATGCCATCACGACAAGCAAGACCGGGTAAGGTTTGTTTCTTCCCGACTGGATAAAAGAATAGACAAAGGTCCTGTACACATAATGTGAAAGCCACAGTGCCAGGAAAACGCTCCTCACAAGGTTTTTCTCATCCGAGAGGAAGAAAAATAACGTCATCAGGAATGGTGAAGGGAACTCCATCAACATCCATGCCCATTTAGCTCTTACTGATGGACCCCATCCTTGCCTGGTGAATTTCCCATAGGGTGCAGAAACGAAAAAAAGCAATACAAAAACCAAAGCGGCCGCTATGAAAATAGTGTGCAACGACACACGGTAAAGCTCTGACATGCCTGTCATGAAAATCCGGTTTTGGTATGAACAAGATATGTTAGTCTAAAATTAATTAAATATTTTTATGATCTCCCTTCGAAAATGGTTTATAACTTTATGATGACCCATCAGCTTCGGATTAGAGGTTAAACAGGAAAGGTAAAATCCAAATCACAGTAAAATGAAAAAGAATCTGTTAATGGCGATAGTAATGATTTTGCAGGCATTCACGGCTGGCAAAGGTCAGACCGGGATTTTTAAAAACAACACTGACATAGGTAATCCATCACTAAAGGGTTCAGCCGTTTACAGCGAGGCAACACAGGAGTATGATCTTACCGGCAGTGGCTATAATATCTGGTTTGGACGCGACGAGTTCCGTTACCTTTACAACAAGCTTGACGGGGATTTTATCCTTACAGCGAATTTCATGTTCAAGGGTCAGGGTATAAATAACCACAGGAAAGTGGGCTGGATGGTAAGGAAGTCAACTGATGATAACTCGATACACATGTCGGCGGTGCTTCATGGTGACGGTTTGACGGTGATGCAATGGCGCCTGCTGAAAGGTGCCCTGATGAGGGATCCTGAAGATGAGATATTATCTCCCAAATCGGGGTATTCAATAATACAGCTCGAGAGAGTGGGATCAACATTTTTCATGAGAGCGGCTCATCCCGGTGAACCTTTGCAACTCATAGGTTCCAGACAGATCGAGGATCTTGGAGGTGAAGTACTTGCCGGATTGTTTATTTGTTCTCACGACAGCACTGTAAGCGAATCGGCAAAAGTATGGAACGTGAGGATTGACAAACCGGTGAAGGAGAATTACGAGCCTTACCGCGATGGATGGCTAGGCGGTTGCAGGCTCGAAACTATAAACGTTTTTGATGGTAAAAGAAGGATTTTGCTTGAAAAGGAAACAAGGTTCGAGGCGCCAAACTGGATGCCGGATGGTTCAAAGTTACTTTTTAACATGAATGGCCTTCTGTATAAAATACCGGTGACTGGTGGCGATACCGAGGTTCTTAATACAGGCTCTGCAAAGAGCAATAATAACGACCATGGAATCTCGTTCGATGGTAAATTGCTTGCCATAAGCAGCCAGCACGACGGGCCAGGTGGGTCAGGATCAGCGGTTTATGTTCTTCCCCTGCAGGGCGGTGAACCGAAGCTCATCACGGAAGAAACACCGTCATACTGGCATGGATGGTCAGCCGATAACAAGGAAGTAGTTTACGTGGCTCAACGCGGTGGAAAACCGGTATATAATATCTACAAGAAGGCAATTAACGGGGGAAAGGAAGTGGCACTTACTGACTGTAAAACAGGGGAACATGTTGATGGATGCGAATATTCACCGGATGGTAAATATATCTACTTCAACGGCAGCTTCAGCGGAACGATGCAATTGTGGCGGATGAAACCAGATGGTTCGGGAAAGGAACAAATCACTTTCGATGAGTACAATAACTGGTTCCCTCATATTTCGCCTGATGGTAAGTGGATTGCCTTTATTTCATTTCCGAAGGAGATAGAACCCAACTCGCACCCGTCGTACAAAAGAGTGATGCTCAGGTTAATGCCGGTTAACGGCGGTGGTCCCAGGGTAATAGCGTATCTCTACGGCGGACAGGGCACGATAAATGTTCCTTCATGGTCGCCCGATAGCAGGAGCATTGCCTTTGTCAGTAATTCAGGTAAATAAAGAACGCGGGTATGAGTAAAGTAATGAGAGCCGGCCTTATCGGTTCAGGATTCGCGGCAAAATTTCATTTTGAGGCTTTGAAACGCGTTACGGTTGCAAATATTGAAGTAACCGGTGTCTACTCTCCTACACCAGAAAAGCTTAAAGCGTTTACAACGGCAAGAAAACTGACTGAATGCAGCAGTGCGGGCGAGGTTATAAGAAATGCAGATATTATACATGTTTGCACCCCTCCATCAACACACGAAAACCTCGTGATTGAATCATTAGAGGCTGGGAAACATGTTATCGTGGAGAAACCACTCACGGGTTATTTCGGAGATGGTTCCGAATCGTTCAACGGCGATACCTTTTCAAGGGAAAAAGGGCTAATGATGACCATCGATAGTCTAAAGCGGATGAAGGAAGCCGAAGCCAGAAGCACGGGCAGGATAATGTATGCCGAGAACTGGATTTACGCCCCATCGATACAGAAAGAAAGGGAAGTAATAGAAAAATCGGGGGCACAGATACTTCGCATGCTGGCAGAAGAATCGCATTCCGGCTCTCACTCCCCAACCTACGGGATTTGGAAGTACTCCGGCGGAGGATCGCTGATCGGAAAATCATGTCATCCGCTTTCAGGAGCCATCTATTTCAAGTATGCCGAGGGAAGGGCAAGAGATGGCAAACCAATAAGACCAGTATCAGTGTCGGCGAGAACCCACGCAATAACCAGGATGCCAGGCTTTAAAAATCTCGGCCACCTCAAGTCTTCATACACCGACATTGAAGATTACGGCATTATGCATATTGTTTTTCAGGATGGAACTTTTGCCGACATCATCGCCAGCGAACTGGTGATGGGTGGAGTACATAACAGGATAGAGGTCTTCGCCAACAACCACAGGACTGTGTGTAACATGCATCCGAACAATGCGATGCAAACCTATACACCCGACGAGAAGTACTTCAGCGACATATACGTTGTTGAAAAAACCGAAACCAAACAGGGCTGGTCTTTCATGAGTCCGGATGAAGCCTGGTTTGCTGGTTACCAGCACGAGATGGAAGCATTTTACAGATCTGCTGTAAATGGAGAAAGAGTCGAAAGTGACAGCAGTCTTGCTTGTGATGTTATCGCCACAATCTACGCGGGTTACCTGTCGTCAGAACGCAAGGGAGCTGAAGTAGAGATTCCTCTTATCTGATTTCAGTCAATTCAGTCTTCCTGACATTTATCTCGCCATGGACAACCTCGATAAAAGGTTTCCCATCTTTTATGCCGGCGTTACCAAATCCGGTTTCCGTAGAGATAAATCCCCTGAAGTCACCCCTGTCTTTATTTAAATAGAGGGTACCTGTAAGGGCATCATATTGAATACCGGTAAGACCCTGGATCATAGCATAGCTCGACATGGCCCTGGCGTACCAATGACCGCATTCATACTCGTCGAACGGGTTCCTTACTGTTCCATCGTACCTTTGCCTGCATGTTCTTACAATTTCAAGACCTTTCTCTACCTCACCCATCATCATAAGGTGAGAAGCGACCTGGTATTCGATACCGGTCCATACCTCGTTGGAATACACGAATGGTAACGAGAGTGCCCCGCCATTCGGCCAGGAACATAGCAGTAATCCGCCCTCCCTGCCTAGCGCGTATGAAGGGCGCTGCGGGTTCTGGTGATCGCCGAGATCCTTCCTGAAATTATACTTGAAAACCGAAAGCAAATGACTCTTCGTCTTGTCGTGATCAATAATCTCTCCCAACCCGCATACTTCAGCCATCCATGCTCCAAGAACACCATCGGAAAGACAGCCGGTTCCATATTGATACTTTGGACCCTCGGTTGCAAGCAGGCTCTTCGTTTCAGGTGGGATGGACGGATCGTCAGACAAAGAGGGATCAGCTGCATTTAAACCTTTCCACGTTATTTTCTGGAAGAAATATTCGCCATTAAACAATTGATTCTCCATTGCAGTCTTGCCACTTTCATACAGGCTCTTGTACAGATCCACATTCTCACCAAGAGCGCTTCCAATCTCTGTCATTGCCTTGAGTGCGCCAAGATAAAAACTGGTGCACATTCCATCCGGCCCCCAGAACTCAATGTCGTAGGTATTGTGATGTGGCTCCTCGAGGGTTCCAGTGTGGCGGGGATCCCATGTGGAGATACAATAATCCATGCTCCTGACCATTTGCGGGTACATCAGCTTAAGCCAATCGTTGTTCCCGCTAATATGCCAGTCGCGGTACATCTTCATTATACCACCAAGCTGTCCATCAGAAGCAGCGTAGAAAGTTGTGGCGATGGGTCTGATTGGCAATGCTGATCTGAATGTCTGATGACCTTCGGCATCCTGGCTCGCGAAAAACTCGGCACTTCGCATGGTACGTTCAAGTTTCGGGAAGAGATGTGGTACTGCCTGGGCATAATTCCAGACATGGGTGCACGATCCGGCACAACAGCCCCAGTTATCACCGCAACCCTCCCAATTCCACAGCTTCCCATCTGTCTGTCGCAAAACAGTGGGTGATTTCAATATTGTCAGGTTGGCTGCTATTGCTTCAATAACCTCCGGAGGCAGCGTCATCCCGTAGAATGCATCCCTGAACAGACCCGAATTTGCGCGCAAATCAGAATAATTTGATTTCCAGTAGGTGATTACATCATCTATTCCGGCGAATCTGGCTGAATACCACGGCTTATAATACTGATCCTTGCACGAACAGTCAGCGTTGGGACTTGTCTGCCTTTTCTCTTCAGCGTCCTTCCCGTATCTGAGTTTTGAATCGGGTACATACCATGCCATCATTACCCTGATCGTCTTCGACTCGTTTTGTTTTAGGTTGAATGGAACGTATAATGATGCTCCCGGAGCGTTGCCACTTACCTCTTTTGTTTCCCTTGTTTCTCCTTTCGAGATAGTATTCCATGTCATAGTCATCGGATCCCACCAACCTCCCCTGAACCAGCATAGGTCCGTCACGGCACCGGGTTCATTCGTGAATACAGCGAATTCTCCCTTGTCCTCCGGCTTATCTTTCGACCCGGATTCTGAAAGGATGAAACCTCCCTGTATTCCTTTTATCCCGGGATTTCCCCCGGAAGTCGCCATGAAGTTCACGCTATTGTAAGAAAAGACTACATCGATAGGTTTATCCCCTGTATTCCTGAATGTATACTCGAAAGCTCCTGCAGGAAGACTGGAATTATCCTGATCTGCCGGTATGAACGGGCTCCAGGCTGTAAGCTTCACGTCAAGCGGAATATCATCGTCCTGAAGGTTGATTTCGGCAAACGGAAATCTGGCCAGGAAACTGGCGTTTTCAAACCTTGGTAGTCCATAGGTGGTTCCAGGCGATCCATTGCCTGACTCTGGACTTCCGAACTTTTTCCAGTCGGGCACGTTCCCTTCGATAATCTTCGCACCATTTTCCAATCCTTTCACCGCGACCGCGGCAAACATGCAAGGCTCGTTGAACACGGCAGGATGGTTCCTTACAGACATGTGAGAAACAGCCCCGGTCCCTTCAACGCAAAACATACCAGCCCCGATGCCACCAACGGGGAATGCTATCCTGTCGAGATTTTTACCCGAATAGCTTCCATTAAAATCGTGACCCGCCGGACTTTTCAGTTCTTTATTATTGACACAAGAAACCACAGGTAACAAGCAAAATAACAGCATGATACCTCTCGAGGGTATTACCTTTTTCATATTTTAAATATTGACGACTCAGTAATAGAAGCGGAATGCTAAGAGGCCTGAATCTTTATCAGCCTGTCACACAAATCTTTCAAACCCTCCGGATTGTCTCCACCTGGTTGTTCAATGGTGGTCCAGGCGGTATATTCAATTTCCTTCAGAGCCTTCATAACCGCCTGCCAGTTAACATCTCCTTCAAGAAGCTTCACTCCAAAACCAGCTGATTTACCTTTCTCATCTGCCAGTTTCTTGCTGAATTCCTTTATATGGACTCTCGCTATTCTTTTTCCAAGTATCCTGATCCATTGCTCGGGCCATCCTGTATTCAGTATATTCCCACAATCGAAATACCAACCGACGTACTTGCTCTTGAACTGGTCGATATAGGTCACGGCTTCAACAGGACTCAGCAGGAAGTTATTCCAGACGTTCTCGATAGCAATCTTCACCTTAAGTTTTTCAGCCAGTGGAAGGGCAAGTTTTATCTGGTCAACTGACCTTTTCCAGCAATCATCATAATAGACTTTGTCACTTACCCGGCCCGGGACCAGGAGAATGGTATCAGTTTTATAGGCGGCGGCATCCTCGAGTGTATGCTTAAGGGCCGCGAGTCCTTCATCCCTGACTGATGGATCGGGGTCAGATAGTGGCTTGCGCCAGTGATCATTCCCACAAACGCTGCAAATTGGCAGACCTGTATCCTGGCTGGCTGCAAGTACCTCGTTCCGGTCCATGTGGCTCATCACTTCCACCCCGTCGAACCCGGCTTCCTTGGCTGCCCTGAATTTTTCAAGAACAGTTTTACCATATCCGATGCTCCCCCACATGATGCCCTTGCGGATCCCTTCAGGCTCTTTCTTGTCTATTGGTACCATGCTGGCAAGTGGTATAGCGGCTGCCGCAAATGCCGCGTTCCTGGTGAATTCCCGACGGTTCATATCAAGTGTATTAATTATTAAACGTTTGGCTCTATTCCAATGACAGGTATTGTCTCCGGAATACCCGGAACTGGACCGAATTCGTAAGACCTGGGACCCAGGTAAAGATCAGAGTTCATAATCTCCTCCAGTGTGACATCCTTGCCGGTGTAGGCGGATATCCTGCCCATGATGGCTGTTATTGTCGAATTGACCTGCTCCTCTGCATCATTAACCATCACTCCTGAACGGATCCCGTTAATAAGAGTTATATGCTCCTGTACGTAAGGATCATTTACTTTCCAGGTTTTATCTGGCGAGTCTTTCTCGGGCATCGGGTACTTCCAGATTACCTCACCTTTCAGGTTATAAATTGTACCCGTTGCATTGGCGAATCCCTCGGTACCGGTAAAGAACTGGGTCGTCTGGTTACTGCAACCGCTTATTTGCCTCGCGGCACAATGCGAATGCATCCCGTTATCATATATATACTCAACACTGAAAAAGTCGTACTGGTCACCGGTCACGCGTCTCTGCCTTCCTCCCCATCCAATGGCTTTCACGGGCACCTTTCCAATGAACCAGTTCATTACATCAATCTCGTGGATAAACTGTTCAACAATGTGATCACCTGAAAGCCAGCAGAAGTTAGCCCAGTTACGAAGCATGTATTCCATATCGGTCCAGGCGGGCTGGCGTCTTTTTACCCATAGTGAGCCGCCATTCCTGATGATATTCGCATTCACGAGTTCACCTATTTCTCCACTGGCCACCCTGCGTTTTGTTTCCATGAAATCTTTCTGGTTCCTCCTGATCGTACCGCTTATTATACACAGGCCTTTCTGTTTTGCACGTTCCGAAGCGACAAGTACAGATCTCGCGCCGACAGGGTCTACAGCGCAAGGCTTCTCCATGAAGATATGCTTACCCGCGTTAACAGAAGCCTCCACGTGAGCCGGGCGAAAATGAGGTGGAGTGCAAAGCAGGATGACATCTATGCCAGAATCAAGAACTTTCTGGTAACTGTCAAAACCAACGAAACATTTCTCTTCTGCAATCTCTATGTTCCTGTTTTTCTTTAACTCCGAGCGGCACAGATCTATCCTGTCCCTGAAGACATCCCCAAGGGCAACTATTTCAACATTTGGAGCAGCATCGAAAAAGTTTATCGCGGCCCCGGTACCCCTCCCGCCACAACCGACCAGTCCTGCTTTGAGGACTTTGCCATCAATTGCTTTTTCTGGAAGAGGAGGCAATACTTCCTCCTTTTTTGCCGATTTGGACGATTTGCACGAGGTAATCATTGAAATCGATCCAAGAGAACCAGCAGACAAAACAGCTGTAGTTGCTATAAATTTCCTCCTGCTGAATGAACCATTGGCTTCTTTATTCTTTTTCATCCCGATGAAGATTTATAATTTCCTAATTAACCTCGAGTTCCTGCCATGTTGGCAGCTTCGGCAGCTTAACATGTGGTTCCGTCTGGTACCAGAAACACACGGATGAAATATCTGATTTTTGTGCCAGGTACCTGCCTCCCTTGTGCCAGCCAAGATCCTGTATAGTTACTTTGAGATCCTTATCGAATCTTATGGGATCCATTATATGCCACCTGTAAAGACCGAATCGCTGCATGATACTGTAATGACCGTCTCCTTTAATTACCTGGTGCAGACCCGCGTAAGGTGTGCAAAACTCTGTATAGTTGGTTTCAGAAACACCCGCGGGATTCTTGCGGTTGGTGTCAAAATCATACGATCCACAGAAATAATCTTCTGTTCCTGTTCCGCAAATGGTCGGGTATTGAGTATCGCCATCAATAAAGAATTTAATCTCGCCTTCGCCCCACCAGCCATTATTATGAACACCCCATGCCATGTATACACCAACGTACTGCCCCTTTCCTTTAATCCCATCAGCAATAGTGTATACTGATGTCTCGTCAGGATTAGATCTGCGAAACTGCGCGTGAAAATATGCAGCATCAGCAGGAACTTCAGTAAGTGTATAATCAACCTGGTAATATAATGTCATTGGATCAGAATCATTTATGTTTTCCATGGTTATCCTGCACCTCTTCCTGAAAGGCATTACCCAGTAACAGTTGAAAGCACTTCCCGGATTAACGCAGATTGCCAGTGATGAGAGCTGTGAATACTGGCCCCAGCCCATTCCGAAGAAGTCCCCGACGGGGCATTCCACAGATGGTTCCGTTTCATCGTCATAATAGATTCTCAGAATCGAAAATCTCCAGTTCCCGGTGGGTGTCATCCATATATGCTGTATAGCGCCAGGTCCAGTAATATCAGCCATGGTAAATGTTTCGCCCGGCTTGATCCTGACATAAGGATTTACTTTCCATCCTTTGCCAAGGTCGCGAGCTGCACCCGCGGCATTCGCTACATTCACCTTATCCTTATCGGCTGGATCGGCCATCCCTGCCTTACCCTTTTCACCGGTGTAATTCTCCGGGCTGATTGATCTGGTTTTGGCATCAGATAAACGAAACAGGTTGCCCATGTTCATGTCCAATCCATTGAACTTTCCCTGTGGTAGTGCAACAGACGGGAGCAACATCAATAAAACGATTTGAAGAATATGTTTTTTCATATTGGTTGGGTTAGTGAGTCAATCTAAAATTAAAAAAAATCCTTTTACTACCGGCCTTCGATGATTTTTATTATTTATCTGCCCCATGATTAGTTGTTCCGGTTCAAATCTTTCTTACATTTATTGGCCTTTTAATAAAACTCTCGTGTTGTCATTATGAAAATTTATTCTCTACTCCCCGTTCTGATCCTGGCAATCATTCTGCAGGCTTGTACTGACCACGAGATTAGTAATAAAAACGAGGGCCCGCTTGTCATTATTGGTGGCGGACAGAAACCAGACAGTGTAATGAACCTGATGGTCGATCTTTCAGGAATCAGGGACAGTGGCTACATGTTCGCTCTTCCTATGGCCAGTGGAGTTCCAGACAGTTCACTAATCTGGATAAAAGAGGATTTCATGGGTACCGGGATAAGCAAGGTACCGGGTTATTTCTTCAAAAAGGACACGATACCACCAGCCGACAAAATCGATTCCCTCAGGAACGCCAGATTAATATTTATTGGTGGCGGCGATCAGTCAAGATTCATGGATATCGTGTTGAATACCCCGATAATTGAAGCGATTAAGTACGCGCACCAACACGGGGCGGTTATTGCCGGCACCAGCGCTGGCGCTGCAGTAATGAGCAAGCTGATGATCACCGGGAATCAGAAAAAGCATCCTGGACTGGAAGCTTACTACCAGACAATTGAAGCTGATAACATGGAGATCAAGGAAGGACTGGGTTTTCTTGAAAATGTAATTATTGACCAGCATTTTGTAAGAAGGCAAAGATTAAACAGATTAGTCTCGGTTTCAATTGAGAATCCCGGGAAATTATGCGTGGGAATAGACGAATCGACCGCGATAATTGTTAAAGGAGATGTTGCAACTGTAATGGGCGAATCGCAGGTGGTGGTCATAAGCAACAAGTCCGGCAACAGGAGAATACAGGGTGGCAGGCTCGGGACCAACGGGCTGGAGCTCAGCGTCTACCTTCCAGGAGAGAGTTTTAGCCTCAGGCAATAGGTGGGACTCTTTACTCGTATGAGCCCTTCATGACTATTATTCTGTCCCTCACTGCCCACTTCCCATTTGCCATGAGATGTACCATGGTATAATCCTGATCAAGTATCAGCAGGTCAGCATCCATTCCCACATCAATAAACCCCTTGCCTCTCAGCTTCAATATTGTCGCAGGATTTGATGTAAGGACCTTCGTTGCCGTACCCGGATCAATCTTCTCTACAAGTATAGCATCACGCAATTCCCTGAGGTTGGAAGACGGCAGTCCCATCTCGAGCTTCACCAGGTTTCCACTCTCATCGAAGCCTGGTAATGACCCGCATGAATCAGACGAGAAGGTAATATGACTATCAGGTACTCCGGCCTGGAGAAGTAGTTTAAGAGCTTTTGAAGGTTTAACCTCCTCGTCGGCATAATAAGGGAACGAGCTTGTTGTGATATCTACATACCCTTTCAAGCCATAAATCTTTGCATCTTCGAAAATATAAAAATTCCTGTTGCAGTGAGTGGGCAGGAATTGTGTGTACTTAAGTTCACTTCCGGCCACGGCTTCGTGAATCGGTTTGAAGGGATCCCTGGCATCTCCAAGGTGAATATTCACAATCCCGGCTTTTTTCCCGAGCATGCCTCCTACCCTCGCATGTGCGGCGATCCTGATAAGCTCACTAACGGTCGGACAGGAACTTCTGTGATCTGAAAGTGCCAGTTCACCAACTCCTATAACTTCATCGACAAGAGCAAGATCCCTTCCCGGATCGCCCGTAATAGTAGGACCTGGTACCTGGTACGAGCCAGTCCATATCCACGATGAAGCACCCTCGTGCCGCAGCGATTTTGCTTTCATGAGCACAGATTCTACAGAACGGGTAAAACCATCTGTTCCAAGACAGCCGATAACAGTTGTTACACCGCCTTCGAACATGGATGAAAGCTTCATCTCCGGGGTCCTGGTTGCAGGGCCACCTTCACCTCCGGCTCCAGCTATATGAACGTGATTATCAATCAGTCCGGGAATGACAATCATACCTGAACAGTCTACTACCTCACACTCGGCATTGGGGACTATCGTGTTTACCTCCTGTATCAACAATATTTTCCCCCCGCCTGTAAGTATATCTTTCCTGCCAAGGTAACCCGGCGAATAGACGGTTAAATTTTTTAAAAGTATCATTATTCCTGCGTTTTAATCTATACTTGGTGAAGCATTCTGATCCGGTATGACGGTATAAAGGTAATGCTAAAATTATTTGTCAATTATTAACACTACGGCAGTGAGATGTTTTTTTATTTAATTTTATCAGGATTCAGTATAGTTTAAAAAACGAAAATGAAAATCAAATTCCAGATTCCTCACAACATCGTGATAGTATTCAGCATAGTTATTATCGCGGCCCTGCTGACCTGGATTATACCTGGTGGAAAATTTGACCGGCAGACTGTAAAAGTTGGTGGTGTTGAACGAAGCGTTATTGTCAACGGGTCTTATCACCAGGTTGAAAACCAGCCCCAGACCTGGCAGGTTTTCTCAGCTTTTTACAAGGGATTCATCAACATGTCGCATATAATCGTCTTCATTCTTATGATTGGCGGGGCTTTCTGGATAATGAATGAAACAAAGGCTATTGACGTGGGTATTTTTTCCTTTCTCGGCTTTACCCGTAACATGGAAAAGTACAGGATGGTGAGAGCCCTGGGGGTGAATAATATCATCATCACCCTCATCATGATAGTTTTCAGCCTTTTCGGGGCAATCTACGGTATGAGCGAGGAGACAATAGCCTTCGCTGTTATCTTCGTACCACTTTCAATATCAATGGGATATGACTCTATCGTGGGGATAGCGCTTTGCTATTTCGCGGCTCATATAGGATTTGCCGGTGCCATACTCAACCCGTTCACCGTTGGCATTGCCCAGGGACTTGCCAGTGTACCACTTTTTACCGGTATCGAATATCGTACACTTTGCTGGATCTTGATAACATTTACCGGAATAGCCTTCGTTCTCTGGTATGCTGCCCGTATCAAAAAGAATCCATCCAAAAGTCCGATGTACGAAGCCGACGAGTACTGGAGACAGAAAGGAAATTCACACCTCGAGGAGATAAAATACAGCACGCCGGTATCAGCCTGGATAGTCGCAGGAATCACCTCCCTGGTTCTTATTATTTTTGCCGTGAATCATCCGGCAACTACCCTGAAGATTGGACTCTCGGAATTCTCAGCCCCGCTCCTACCTGTTTTTGCCGGGCTGTTTATCCTCTCCAGCATAATAACCCTGCGGAAATCCATTCACTTTTTCATCCTTAACATTCTTGCTTTCACCATGATCTATCTGGTGATCGGTGTTCTCGGGTATGAATGGTATATAATGGAAATTGCCGCCTTATTTCTTGCCATGGGACTTGTCTCGGGATTTTCGGCAGGCAAAAAGCCTGGTGAAATAACCAAATTATTTATAGAGGGAGTACGAGATATTGTATCAGCCTCGCTTGTTGTAGGATTTGCCGGAGGTATAATTGCAATTCTGAATGACGGCCAGATCATCGACACTATACTTAACAGTTTATCGGGAGCCCTCAAAGGGGCGAGCCAAATGTCCGCGATTTCAATTATGTATGTATTCCAGTCAATGCTAAACCTCATAATCACTTCAGGATCTGCGAAAGCGGCCCTCACGATACCTATAATGGCGGAGTTTTCAGATATTGTCGGATTAACCCGCCAGGCAACCATTATGGCTTTCCAGTTCGGTGCCGGTTTCACAGACATGATTGCCCCGACTTCTGGTGTCCTCATTGGTGTACTGGGAATGGCGAGAATACCATATGTCAAGTGGCTCAAATGGATAATGCCGATATTAATAGCACTGATTATACTTGGCTTCATCCTGCTGATACCCACTGTTACAATGAAATTAAATGGCTTTTGACAGGATGGGAAACCGGTTATTCTTCAAATAGCCAGTACTATCCTTTTTTAAAGTCTTTTACCTGAAAGCAATAATAATATTTTGGTATTTTTACTGTTCCCGGCGAGTCTTCAATTTTGTAACTTCAATATTCCAGGATATGAAAAAACAAATAATCACATTAGTTATCGGACTTTTTGTAACCTTAGTCCTGGGTGGACAGGAAAGGAAGTTAAATATCCTAGTAATTGGTGCTCATCCCGACGACTGCGATCATATAGCGGGAGGAACGGCGATTCTTTATTCAAAGATGGGTCATAATGTCCGGTTTGTCTCAATGACGAACGGTGATGCCGGTCACCAGAGCATGGGTGGTGGAGCGCTGGCGAAGAGGAGAATGGCTGAGGCTGTTGAAGCAGGTAAAAGATTCGGGGTGCAATATCACGTGATGGATATCCACGATGGAGAATTAATGCCAACACTCGAGAACAGGTTAAAGGTCATACGCGAGATAAGGAACTGGCATGCTGACCTGGTAATTACTCACCCGCCTGATGATTATCATCCCGATCACCGTTACACGAGCATATTGGTACAGGATGCATCTTACATGGTCATTGTCCCTAATGTTGCACCCGACACGCCACCTCTTGAATCGAACCCTGTTTTCCTTTACCCGGGCTTTTCCGCTCCTGAAATAGCGATCGATGTTGATGCAGTGTTCGATCAAAAGATATTTGCCATGTCAGCTCATGAATCGCAGTATTTTGAATGGCTTCCATGGACCGAGGGCAAACTAAAGGAAGTACCTGCCGGAAGTGACGACCGGTTGAAATGGCTGGCAAATAGCTATGATTATGATCTGACAAACAAACCTGTAAAGGATTGTTTGTTAAAATGGTATGGTGAAGAAAAAACTTCAAGGACCAGGCACGCTGAGACATTCAGGTATGCTCCATTCAGCAGTCACCCGTCTGATGATAAAACGAGGGAACTGTTCCCGATGCTGGTTGTGAAAAAGTAGGCACTTATTGCTTCCTGTCTGAACCAACCCCAAGCCAGAGCAAACCTCCTGTCACGGCCAGGGCAGCAGCGAAATGCAATGCATTCTCCCAGCCGATCCATCGTGCCAGCAAGGGAGTCAGTACCGGTGAGATAAGTCCCCCGAGATTGCTTCCCATGTTCATTATCCCGCCTGCCGTGCCACTCTTCGATCCGGCAATTCTCATCATCATGGCCCAGAATGGACCCTCGACACAGAGTATAAAGGCAGTGGCAAAAGCCAGTGACATGGCTGCCATTATAGCGCTCGATGTGTGAGCACCTATCGAAATAAGCAAGCCTGAAAGGACCATTCCAGCCACCGGGACTATCCTCCTGCCCCACACTGTTCCTGCCCTCCCTTTAACGAGTCTGTCAGACACGTAGCCACCCAGGGGAATAGAAATGATTGATAATATCCATGGCAGGCTGCTCATCCATGCACCACCAAGGAGACTGAATTTTCTTTCCTGAACGAGGTACAGGTAGAACCATGTCACGAATATATAACCCACGTAGCCCTGCAATGTATAACTCAAGGTGAGCAGGTAAAAACTAATGCTCTTCAATTTACCAGGACTGGCACTTTCAGACTGGGTTGCCGGGGTACCGGGGTGTGACCGGGTGGTTGACAATGGCTTTACCCGGGTCCATATAATCGCTACAATCAGCGCTGGTATGGCTGACACCAGAACGGCCGGTCTCCATCCCCAGTGAACCATTATGTTGGAAACGAGAGGTGGAGCAATTGCAGAACCCAGGCCAACAGAAGCAATAACGATTCCATTGGCTCTCCCCTGGTGATCCGGGGAAATCCACCTTGAGACACCTGATGCTGCTCCCGGGTAGGTTGGCGACTGGCTTATCCCCATGAGTAAACGGAAGATAACAAACAAGACAAGCGATACACCCGCGGTCAGGCCAAACGGTACCCATCCCGATGCCGCCTGTAAAACAGTGAAAATTATCCATAACCACAATGCGGATGTCAGTACCCTCTTTGCCCCGAACTTGTCGGCGAGTGCACCTCCAGGAATCTGGAAGAGAGCATATCCAAGCAGGAAGGCACTGAAGATCCTCCCCATTGCGACCTGATCGAGGCTGAACTCCTTCATCAGTAACGGGGCCGCAGTAGACACATTTACCCTTAAAATATAACCCGAGGTTGCCGTGGCACATAACATGGCCACCAGCAACGAAGATTGCCTGTTTCCCTTCATCTTATTCTTTTATGGAGGAGTATTTCAGATTCTCCGGGGACTATATAATCAGGGAACTCACCCACCTGTTTGTAACCAAGACTCTCGTACAATTTTCTCGCCCGCGGGTTGAAAGAGGAAACGCACATGAAGAAATGTTTTGAACGCTCACGAAAATAATTTTCCGCGAAGTCGAGCAGGGCACTTCCCACCTTTTTTCCCCTGAATTCACTTGCCACGACAATTGATTTAAGGTAAGGGGAACTGGCCAATCCTCTTGGATGGATCACCATCGAACCGCATGGAAGGCTTCCCAGGTGAGCGGTAAAGACCAGATATTCGTTATCGTGACAGAACCTTAGACATGTCTCGAGTGAAGTACCAAGTGTCAGCCAGGGCTCGGAGCCTGCAATTAGCCTCGCGGTCCAGTCTTTTTCCTCATCTGTCGCCTCTTTAATCACTAATTCCATGGTGTCAGTCTTTGAAGTAATAATTCACGAGAATAATCCTAAAAATACTATTAAAAAGCCAGTGAAGCGATTTGATTATTAAAAACATTTAAAATTGGAATAAATCGGGTTCGAGTGTTGTCTTTAAAGTGAAACCTCAACGATCGGGATTGAGAGAGCTTGCATCATGAATTGTTAATTTTTGTTATTTAGATAAATATAAAAGTGATAATTGATTATCGCTACTCATAAAAGAAGGATATTTGCCACTTAAAATTATGTTCGTATGAAAAGGACTCTAGTAATTTCCGGGATTATAGTTCTGGTAGCCATAATAGGCCTGCTGATATTTAACAGACTGACTTCCAAAAACAAGGGTGAGGATTTATTTACACAGGCCAAAAAAGGTCCTTTTGAGATTACTGTTACAGGTGCAGGAGAACTGATTCCAGAAAAATCGATTGATATAAAAGGTCCTGTAATGATGCAGAGTACCGACAATATGGGACAGGGTGGTGGAGGAGGTAACCGTGGCGGTGGCGGTGGTGGAGGTAATTTCACCATGAGAATGATGGACCTCAGGATTCAGGACATCGTGCCCGAGGGAACAATAGTTAAAGAGGGTGATTACGTGGCTCAGCTCGAAAGGACAAGTTTTGACAACACCCTGAAAGACGAGATGCAGAATCTCCAGAATCTCAGATCAAACCTCGACCTCAAAATACTTGATACAGCTGTAACCTTGTCGTCGTTAAGAGACCAGATAAAGAACCAGGTTTTTACAGTCGAGGAGGCACAACTTACTCTTGATCAGTCAAAATATGAGCCTCCCGCAACAATTAACAAGGCAAAACTGAAACTCGACAGGGAAAAAAGAAGCCTGGAGCAGCTCAGGAAAACCTACGGCCTCAGGAAAGCCCAGACACTTTCTGATATCAAGGTTGTGAAAGCAAACCTTAATACCAAGGAACAACTGGTGATGGCACTCCAGGACTACCTGAATGGATTTACAATCAAAGCCCCGGCAGACGGTATGATCATTTACAAGCGAGAAAGGAATGGAGCCAGGAGGAAAGCTGGTTCATCGATAAATCCCTTCGACATGGTAGTGGCAACTTTGCCTGACCTTACAGCAATGATATCCAAAATGTATGTTAGTGAAATCGAGGTTGCAAAGGTCAAACCAGGTCAAAAGGTTGAGGTTGTTGTTGATGCATTCCCAAATAAGAAGTACACTGGTAAGGTTATGAGCATTGCCAATGTTGGTGAACAGCTTCCCAACTCCGATGCGAAAATGTTCGAGACCCAGATAATGCTTGATGGTACGGATCCGACTTTAAGGACCGCTATGACCACGGGCAACAAGATCATAATAAGCTCAATTGATGATGCGGTTTTTATCCCAATCGAATGCGTGCAGGCAGGTGCTGACAGCATCCCGTTCGTGTACCTGAGGAACAAGACAAAAAAGGTTGTTCTGCTGGGAGAATCAAACGACAAGAATATAATAATCAAGAAAGGTATCGACGAAGGAACCAACGTGTATATAGTAGTTCCACCGAATGCTGAAAACTTCAGGAGAACTGGCGAAGAGCTCATACCCGAGATCAGGAGCCAGAGACAAATGGCAAAAAGGTAGAACAGTATTTCCGGTACAAAATATCAAAACCCTGAATGTGAAAGCAGTCAGGGTTTTTGCTTATTAAACTCCCTTATAACTACAAAGCAACCTATCAACCGTTAAAAAGGCGCTTGTCAAAAATTACAAAGGTTTGGTCAAAATGCCTGCCGGGCACTTCAAGGCCGAGCCCTATCAAGGCGAGACTGTAATCCATTGATATCAAATACATTAAATAATCATTGCCATGAATTGACTTCAAATTAAGCCAGTTAAGCAAGTAACTTCATTCAGGTTTTGACAAACGTCATGTTTTATGGCACTAATGGATGATATGCGGTTACAGTCATTGCATTTCATTAGACAAACAGGCTGTTGGAGTGTCGCATTTGGTCACAGGGAGGGCAAAAGAGGTTTGTTCATAAACCACGGATACTATACTTTAGCTCCCTCAAAATTAACAGATGGAATCAGCTTCAGACAAGAGCAAAACGGAGGCACTGTCGCGCAAGAGAAATGCTGGCAGTTTCGTTCCGAACAGATCCCTTCCCGACAAGAGCGGGCTAAAGGAGTCTGTCAGTGCCCTGCTCGAAGGTGATGAATCATTTTACAATTACGTGAACTGGCTGGGATATGACAAAGACCCCAATTTACTGGTTCTCTCATCAAAGCATCATTACTATTACGACAGGGAGGAATTAAGCGAGGTAACAACACTTATCAATCTCAAGCGACTGAACTTCGTGAAGCACCTCGACAGCTTTATTCATGTAATGAGCAAAATCATGTCTCCTGATACTACTTTACTGGGTTGTTTTTACGACAGGGCATCGAAAAAGACAACCGGGATACATGAAAGAATTTTCAACAGGGTAATCGGATTCCTTGATGACAAAACAGAAATACAGATTGACAGGAAAGAAGTCTCGAAATTATTCGAATCATACGGATTCAGAATAATTGATATGACAGAGATAGACGGGCTGACTTATTTCGCTACAAGGAAGAAAAACCTGGTTTCTTAAAGTATATGTGCCCGTGTAAAATCAGGAGGAGTAAAAAAAATGGTAAGAGCATATTACAGGATAATAACAGACGAGCTGGGTACCTTCATGCTTAAACGGAGGAAGATTGCAAAGGCTTTAAGATGGTGGCTACGCGAGAATGGTTACACGTACACATCGACACACCACCTGAACCAATCAAATTGATTTTTTTTCATGCTAATTCATGCTAATCTTGAAATCCCGGGACTTAATAAAGCCCGGGATTATCATTTTTTCTGACTACATTTATATATTTGTATTAGTCGCAGGTAAAATATATAATATGAAATCGACATCTTCTTTTCTAAAAGGTCTGATTAACAAGATCAGCAAGGATAAAGCCACCAAAGTTACATTCATATTAACCGGTATTCTTTCAACCGCGTGGTTTCTCGTGCGGGTAATACCAAAACCATCACGGGCTGCATATCCATGCATGCGGACCGCCGCTCCTATTATGTCAGCATTCGTTCTTTGGCTTTTGTCAGTCGCTGGAGCGGGTCTCGCATTAAAAAAGGCAAGAATAAACCTTGGCAGATCAAAGGTTTTAGCGGCTTCTTTTTTCCTTGTTCTAGCTTTAGTCTTTTCAACAATCATTATCAGCCTGCCTCGCGGGAATTCATTCGCCATGAGATCACCTGAATGGAAGGTAATACCAAATAGTCCCGTAGGTGATGCTAAGGGCATTAATCCAGGCAGGGTCATTTGGGCTCACGACAGGAAAGTCACCAGTTGGGATGGTAAAACGGGTAACTGGTGGGATGATAACGTAGTTTCGCAGGCTGAATGCAACAAGATGCTGCTGGGTTCTCTTGTTGCCCTGACGAGCGAGAAAAGTGAAAAAAGAGCATGGAAAGCGTTATTCACTCATTTCAACATTGAAAAACGTGGCAGGAAATCAGGGTATACTGCAGGTGAGAAGATTGCAATAAAGATCAATACAAACAATACCTACAGCCATAAGGATTCCGAGGAAATTAACGCGACACCCCAAATGGTTTACGCCCTCCTTTCAAGCCTGATTAACGAAGGACTGGTTGGACAGGCTAATATTACAGTTTTTGACGCCAGCAGACATATCACCGATAATATTTTCAACAAGTGCCATGCCGCCTTCCCTGATGTAAAATTCGTGGACAATATTGGCGGTGATGGCAGGATAAAGAGCGAGTATATTGATAATGCAATCCCATATTCCGTCGATAACGGTAAACTGGCAACAGGACTTGCCAGATGTGCAGTTGAGGCAGACTATCTTATAAACATGGCATTGTTAAAAGGTCACGTTGGACAGGGGGTAACTTTGTGCGCGAAAAACTTTTACGGGGTAACCAGCATAAACAAGGACTGGAGGAAGAACTTCCACGATAATTTCAACCAGGATAGAACAGGGAAGGCAACCTACCTGACCTTTGTAGACTACATGGCTCACCCCGACCTGGGTAGAAAGACAATGCTCTATCTCATCGATGGAGTATACGGATCTAAACTTGTCAATGGCCCTCCGGGACCAAAATGGAACATGGCACCATTTAATAACTACTGGGGCTGTACTCTGCTCGTGTCACAGGATCCGGTAGCAATTGATGCAGTGGGACTAGATTTCATCAGAACTGAATGGCCCGATGCTCCCGATATGGCTTTCAGCGATATGTACCTTTATGAAGCGGCACAGGCAGGTAATCCGCCATCAGGTGCGAAATATGATCCCGCGAGGAAAAATGAAAAGATCTCCAGCCTGGGCGTAATGGAACATTGGAATAATCCCATCGAAAAGAAATATAGCAGGAATCTAGGGAAGAAATCCGGGATTGAACTTGTTTCCCTGGTGCTTTAACATACTATTTTCCAGGTTTCCCGGAAAAACAATGGATCATAACATCAGTCCCGTTTCCCGCCGGTAATTTCATTCCTGAAATTAATTCTGGTCTATATCTGAACTTTTAGGTGAACAGGATGTTTTTATAGGTAACCTTTTCACTTAAGTCATGAAAAGCTCTATCCTTGTTAAAACATCCTTGGTTGTATTATTGCTTGAAAGCGGGCTTTTCATTAGTACAGCACTTGGTCAGTCACGCTTCACATTAAGCTCCGGTACAATTACATTCTACTCCAGTGCCCCTGTTGAAGATATAAAGGCGGAAACCACTGTAATAAGTTCAGTCATCGACCTCGATAAGTCAAGCGTAGTATTTACCGTGCCTGTAATTGGTTTCAGATTCAGCAAGAGACTAATGCAACAGCATTTTAATGAACAGTACATGGAGAGTGAAAAATATCCGCTTGCCACTTTTTCCGGTACTTTAAGTGATACCGGTTTTGATAAGCTCACGAAAGGTGATGTTGTAAAAACCCGGGTGAATGGACTGCTGACAATTAAGGGTATTTCGAAGGATATTAATGTAGAGGTTGAACTCAGGTATGGCAACGATGTAATTACAGGACATTCGAGGATGATGGTCAGGCTCGCTGATTACTCCATTAAAATTCCAAGGATGTTAATCAAGAATATCGCTGAGGAGGTTGAGGTTACTATAGATGTTAATTACAAGGCGGAAAAGCTTTAAAACTTTTATAATGAAGAAGATTTTTATTTTTCTGACAGGTATAATCATGTTGACCTCCCTGGTAAAAAGTCAGGAGCCAGTCAATATATTCAATTCAACCAGGACTGGTCTGGTACAATCAGCAGATCCCGTGGGCAAGGGGGAACTCCAGTTTATTTTAAGTCACCGTTTCGGCGACCTGGGTGGTGGATTATATGACATGTTTGGTCTCGATCTGGCAACCATGAGATTTGGTTTCGACTATGGAATAGCCAACAGGACAACAATCGGAGCAGGGAGGAGCACTTTTGAAAAAACGTATGACCTTTTTCTCAAACATCAGTTATTAGTTCAGTCGTCCGGGGGTTCTCCAGTCGCGCTGACTATTGACGTTTCTACATCCATTGCAACCCAGAAAAACATATACCCGGTTGATAATGATGGATTTTTCGACAGGAGCTCTTATTCATTTCAAATGATAGCTGCACGACGGTTCAAAAAATTAAGCCTTCAGGTTTCTCCAACACTATTCATTAATAATTTCGAGACCAGGACATCCGGTTCTCTTAGTCTATTCGCGATCCCGGTTGCTGCAAGTCTGAAATTAACTAAAAGACTTTCATTCGCATCACAGTATATACCCAGTTTCAACAAACCGGAATTTGCCGGTGCGAACCCTTTCTCGGCTGGTATCGAGATTGATACGGGAGGGCCCCAGTTTCAGCTTCTATTCACCAATAATACCGGGATGTTCGATAAAGCTATCCTCACAAATACTACCGGGGATTGGAAAAAAGGGAAAATATATTTTGGATTCAACCTCGTGAGAGTTTTCTATTTAAAACAACAAAACTGAAAATCATGAAAAGAAGAGACGTTGTAAGACAGATAGTACTTGGCAGTTCGGTGCTTTTTATTGCCCCGGCATTTATTACTTCTTGCCAGAAGGATAACATGAATGATACACCAACCGGTGGTGGGAACACGGGTGGCAAACCAGTTGAAATTGACCTGTCTGCCGCTGGTAATTCCGCCCTGGCCAATAGTGGTGGTTTTATCGTTTCAGGAAATCTAATCATAGTGAATAACGGGGGATCCTATATTGCCCTTTCATCAGTCTGCACGCACCAGGGATGCACCGTTGGCTTTAATCCATCCAGCGGTAATCTGCCATGCCCCTGTCATGGATCTGTATTCGCACTTGATGGTAGTGTTGTCAATGGACCTGCCTCCACCCCCCTCAAGGTATTTAAAGTGACTAAAAACGGGAATATCCTGACAATAGAATAAGAAAAGAGTTTACCTGGTCTGATAATTGAATATCTTTTCATCCAATATAAATTGCTTCTATTTCCACGTATTTAAAGTTTTGGTTCTCTTCTGTATTTCACTTATATTTGGATAGTTACAATTCATGAAGGATGATTCGATCATTATTCCTTTCTCTCATTCTGACCCTTCTTCAGGCCTCAGTTATTTTTTCCCAGGGAGTTAATACTTCGGGAAAGGAGAAAAGACTTGCTCTTGTTATAGGTAACGGGAACTATCTTTCAAGTGTTCTTTCCAATCCCGAGAATGATGCAAAAGCGATGGCTGGTGTTTTGAAAAAGATGGGTCTAACAACTACTGTAGAGACTATTGGATACAATTAAATACTTTGCCTTCCCATTTTGTTTTATCTCAGTTATTACATTATTACCTAATTTTGGAATAGTGGAAATAAACGGTTCAATTCAACTTCTATATATCGATAATTTATGAAGAATATTAAAATGGTTTTCTACAAGGCACTATTACTCCTTACCTCCTTGTTCCTTTTCACAATGTGCGGAAAGGAACCTTCCACAGATTATAGTTTCAATCTCATCCTTAATGATGGATGGACTCTGCAATCTTCAGCATTAGCCCGGGATAGTGGTGTTAAAATTTCAAGCCTTGGATTTGATGCCTCGTCATGGTATAAAACAGGGATTCCATCAACAGTGATGGCTGCCATGATATCAAACGGGGAATATCCTGACATCTTCATGGGTGATAATATCGACAGGGTGGACACAGCGAGGTTCAGGTGCTCGTGGTGGTACAGGAAGGAATTTAACATCGACAACACCTGGGGTAATTCAACCCTGGTATTCCAGGGGATAAATTACAGGGCTAACATTTGGGTTAATGGAACCCAATTGGCATCAGCCGATACACTTTTCGGTGGTTTCAGAATCTTCAGAATCGATATAACAAAAGTGGCGGTCAAAGGTACTAATTGTGTTGCTGTCGAAGTATTCCACCAGCGGCCTGATGAGCCATCAATAGGATTCGTTGACTGGGCTCCGATGGCACCTGACCGCGAACTTGGTCTTTGGAGACCCGTTCTGCTTGTCAACTCCGGCAAAGCCAGACTCGAGAATACTTTTGTCAACCCTGGCCTCGATACAAAAACCCTCGAAAGCGCCGATCTTGTAATAAGCACTGAAGCAGTCAATAACACCGGTTCAACTATCAACGCTCGGGTAACAGGCACTATTGAGGATATTTCATTTTTCGGAAAAAAAAATCCGGTTGCTACCAGAGAGAGACAGGCAGTAATCTTCAACGCATCAGAATTTCCTCAATTAAGAATTAAAAACCCAAGGATAGTGGACACACGACTTGGGTAACCCGGAACTCTATAATCTTTCACTAAGTATCGAAGCCGGTGGAATGAAAGCTTTCAACGAAGTCACCAGGTTTGGCATCAGGAAAGTTGAGGATTACTTTAACAGTCATGGTTACAGGGGTTACAAACTCAATGGCAAAGAGATTCTGATAAAGGGCGGCGGATGGGTCGATGGGATGTTCCTTAACGATACAGAGGATAAAATAAGAGCCCAGATGGAATATGTCAGACATACCCATATGAATACAATAAGGCTTGAAGGATTCTGGGGCAACAGCGAGAAGTTTTACGACCTGGCAGATGAACTGGGGATACTCCTAATGGCTGGCTGGAGCTGCCAGTGGGAATGGAATGGTTACCTTGACAAGCCTGAAGACGAATTCATGTCAATAAGAACTCCTGAAGACATCAAATTAATACTCGACTATACCCGCGATCACATATCCTGGCTAAGGAACCACCCCAGCATCTTTGTCTGGGTACTTGGAAGTGATAAACTCCCGAGGCCGGAGCTGGAAGCAAAATATCATCAATTGTTCAGCAAGATTGATACATCAAGGCCTCTCCTGTTTTCATGCAAGGATCAGGTAAGTAGTATTTCAGGCAAGACAGGCGTCAAGATGAGGGGACCATATGACTATGTTTCTCCAAACTACTGGTATATTGATAGC
Source organism: Bacteroidales bacterium (assembly GCA_046329885.1). Classification (GTDB taxonomy): domain Bacteria; phylum Bacteroidota; class Bacteroidia; order Bacteroidales; family VadinHA17; genus LD21. Next base: position 53,553 of record JAXLTU010000012.1, on the reverse strand, counting down.
ATAAACGGTGGGGCATTTGGATTCAATACCGAAACCGGCCCAGGGCCACAGGTGCCATCACTTGAGGTTGTAAAATCGATGATACCGGAGGATAAACTATGGCCACTAAATAAAATGTGGAATTTTCACTGCGGCAGAAATGAATTCCAGACTCTCGATCGTTACCTGACTGCATTTAATAAAAGGTATGGGAAACAGGCAAATGCCGAGGATTTTACATTTAAAAGCCAGGCTTCAAACCTTGAATCGATGAGGGCAATGTATGAAGCTTTTGCAGTAAACAGGGAAAAGACAACCGGGATAATACAATGGATGTACAATTCAGCCTGGCCTAAACTTATATGGCAGTTCTGGGATTATAACCTTTTACCGAATGGTGCTTTTTACGGTGCAAGAATTGGCGCGAGACAGTTAAATATTGTATATAACTACGGTGACAACTCAGTTTATGTAACTAACCAGACTCACGAGGAAAAACAGAAACTCGAAGCAAAATTGGAAATCTATAGTATCAATGGCACAAGACTTTTTGATAAAACATTTTCAACTTCTGTCTTACCTGACGCATCTAATCTTGTCAGCATTTTGCCAACCGGGATTGATTATACCAGGGTATTCTTCCTGAAACTTTACTTAAAGGATGCAAACCAGCAATTATTGGCTGACAACATCTATTGGCTCTCAACTAAAAAAGATACGCCAGACTTCAACAAAACCGAATGGTTTTATACACCACTATCTGATTACGCTGATCTGACAGGACTCAATTATTTGCAAGAGGCTAAAATTGAACTTCAGGATACATTAACAGTTAAAGGGGATGATTGCGAAATGCAAGTAAGAATAAAAAATACCGGGAAACCAGTTGCCTTCCTTATTGAACTCTCAATAGTCGGTGAGAATTCAGGAAAATCCGTGGTGCCGGTTCTCTGGGATGACAACTACATTTCGCTTGTCCCTGGTGAGGAAAAGTCAGTTAAAGCAACATTCAGCAGAAGTTCTCTCAAGGGAGACAAGCCTGTTTTACGATACAAAGGGTGGAACCTTTGAAGAAAGTTGTAGAGTTGTAGGGTTGTAAAGTTGTAGGGTTGTAGGGTTGTAAAGTTATAAAGTTGTAATGTTGTAAAAGACCGAGCACCGATTACCTTTTACCGATTACCTTCTTCCCCCTGCGCCCTGTGCCGTGTGCATTGTTGGTCCCCGGTCCCCGGTCCTTGGTTCTCGGTCAATCCGGAGTCTATCCCCATATACAATCTACCGAGCAACGAGGACCCAGCACCGATTACCTTCTTCCCCTGTGCTCTGAGCTCTGTGCCCTGTGCCTTTGAAGAAGGTTGTAGGGTTGTAGGGTTGTAGGGTTGTAGGGTTGTAGGGTTGTAGGGTTGTAATGTTGTAATGTTGTAATGTTGTAATGTTGTAATGTTGTAAAAGACCCAGCACCGATTACCTTTTACCGATTACCTTCTTCCCCTTGCGCCCTGTGCCGTGTGCATTGTTGGTCCCCGGTCCCCGGTCCTTGGTTCTCGGTCAATCCGGAGTCTATCCCCATATACAATCTACCGAGCAACGAGAACCCAGCACCGATTACCTTCTTCCCCCGTGCTCTGTGCCCTGTGCCCTGTGCCATGAGCCCCGTGCCTCTTTCTTCTTAAAACTCGTACCGGTAGAAATTAGTTTCCCTTGGGACGAAGCCCATGTTCCTGTATAGTTGATTTGCTGCTGTCCGGAATGGCCTGGAAGTAAGGTCAGCTTTTTTACCTCCTTCCTTCTTCGCAATGTCGAGTGCTCTTTCAACGATGGCCCTGCCCAGACCCTGACCGCGCGATTGCCCGTCAACAACCACATCTTCAATCCAGAATTTTCTCCCTGTCGGGATAATGTAAGTTACCAGCGTGAGCATGGCAGCGATCTCCCCTGACCCTTTTTCACAGATAAGAAACCAGGTGTTTTTATCGGAGATTATGTGTTTAAAATCATCTCTCGATGGTAACGGGTAAGCCGGGTCGAGCTGGGGAAGAAGATTTAGGACTGCCTGGTATACGATCTCGTTAAATTCTGTAATTCTTCTGATTTCCATACCTGCCTATTTATAATTCTTAATCATGTATTTTGTCGAGAAAAGATAATCATTAAAGCCAGTTTGTTTATAATGCCACTAACAGTTGCGCGATGTATTTATTGATGATAATTCCCTATAGTTTTCTAACTGATTACAAAAACAGGCAACTTGCTACGGACCTGGATGATCGCGGGGGACCAGGAAAAAAGAGAATACAATTACTGAGTTTTAAGATACTTTTCAATCACCTCCAATACTCTCGACTGTGTGAGTGGTTTCGTCAGTATCTCGTTGCAACCGGCTTCCATCATTTTCTGGCGCTCGGGCTCAAAAGCATAAGCAGTTTGAGCGATAACCACGATATTATTATTGTAAGCCTTTATTTGGGCAGTCGCTTCATAACCATTCATCTTCGGAAGATGAATGTCCATCATAACAAGGTCAACTTTCCTTGATTTCACGATCTCAACAGCTTCCTCCCCGTTTTTGGCTCTGAGCAAAACATATCCCGATTTTGACAGCATCACCTTGAGGAGCAGGTAACTATTATCCTCATCCTCAACAATAAGAATCGTTACAACCGTGTCCATTAATGTTTTTGTTATTTCACAGGAAATTGCCTTTTCCTTCACTCCTTCGTGTATATGTGAAAATGGAAGTGTAAAATAGAATGTCGAGCCCACGTTGATTGTGGATTCTACCCAAATCTTACCCCCCATCAGTTCAACAAGACTTTTGCAGATACTGAGACCCAGCCCTGTGCCCCTGTACAGTTTTGTCATCGTATCGCTAACCCTACTAAAACGCATGAACAACTTATCAATCTGTTCATTTGAAAGACCTATACCAGTGTCAGATACATGGAAACGGGCAATTTTCTCGCCATCATAATCAATTACATTGCAGCCAAATCTGATTGTGCCTTTCTCGGTGAACTTGATAGCATTATCTATAAGATTACCAATAATCTGGGAGAATCTTACTGGATCGGTGTGAAGAATTATTTCCTTTGTTTTCCCAAGTTCATTAACAAGCACAATATCCTTATTTTCATGGATTTGCAATCGATTCTGAAAGACACCATGAATATCGGAAAGTATTTCAGTTATACTACATTTCTGCATTTTCAGCTCAAGTCTGCCTGCATCTAGTATAGATACATCAAGTATATCATTTATGAGCCTGATAAGGCTGTTACCATTATTTCTTATAATCTTTATGTACTCGGCTCTTTCTTCTGGCGTGTGATCGTCGTTATTCAATACATCCGAGAATCCTATAATTGCATTTAAAGGCGTCCTTATCTCGTGAGACATATTAGCTATGAAGGCCGATTTGAGCCGGTCAGACTCCTCGGCTTTTATCCTTGCAAGTTCGAGCTCGGCAGTTCTTTCCCTGACTAGTAATTCAAGCCCGGTTCTGTGTTTTTCAAGCTCAGTGTTCTGGAGTTCAATCAGGGCTTTCTGTTTGATTGCAAGGTCTCGCTGGGCAATTATCTCGTCACTCTGCTTCCTGATCTCGATTGTATTCTCCCTCACCTTGCGGGCAAGTATCTCCTGGTTTCTTCTTAATGTTCTTTCCCTGATCACCACGAAGAGGTAAATTAGAATAATTCCGGAGAAGAATACCAGTATCCTGAATAGCAGGGTTTCCCAGAATGGTGGAGTGATATGAATATAAATCTTTGTATCAGTATCATTCCACACTCCGTCATTATTGGATCCTTTCACCCTGAAGACGTACTTTCCAGGTGGTAGGTTGGAATACTGAGCGTAATTAATTGACTGCGGAGAACTCCATTTTTTCTCGAAACCCTCTAGCATGAACTTGTACTGGTTCCTACCGGGAGAAGAAAACAGCATGGAGCTGAAAAAGAACCTGAAAGATGATTGGTGGTAATCAAGAAATATGGAATCCTGGTTGAAAAAAACCGTCCTCTTGATATCCTGAATGTCAACATTCTTCGGTTGATACTCGAGCCTGAAATCAACTATTGTTACAACAGGTTTATAATTGCTTTCCGCCAGTTTATCAGGATCAAAGTAAATTAGCCCGGTGGCACCACCGAAATAGAGATTTCCTTCAGAATCCATATGAGTTGCACCGGTATTGAAGTCAATCTCTGATAGTCCATTTCTTGGACCGAAATCCCTTGTTTTAAGTGTATTCATATTGAAGATACACAGGCCATTATCCGTACTGAGCCACAGGTCTCCCCTGGCATCTTCGCAAATGGATACTACCATGTTACTGGGTAAACCTTCCTTCCTGCTGTAATGGCTGAAGCTGCCTGTTGGAATATCAAGTACATTTAACCCTCCACTATATGTTCCAATACACAGGGTCGAGTCATTATACAAATAAAGATATTTAAGGTAGCCATCATCTAGTGAAGTGTTATCTGAAGGTTTGGTTCTGAAGCATTTCAGCTTTCCCGTTGCAAGATCAAGCCTGCTAAGACCTTCACCCGAGGTGGCTATCCAGAGACCTCCTTTTTCATCTGGCAAGACGTCAATTATCTCGTTACCAGAGATCGTGTTTAATGAATCAGTATCGAGCTTGTACCTGGTGAATTTGCCTGTTCTATAATCGTAACTATTGAGTCCTGATCTGTATGTTCCAATCCATATAATACCTTTCTTGTCCTCCCTTATGCAATATATCTCATCACCACTAATCGAAAGCGAATCTTTAACGTCATGAAAGAAACCCTTGAATGAATTACCGTTTTTAGGAAGCATGTAAAGACCAGCTGCTTTCGTGCCTACCCATAAATTCCCGTTTTTGTCTATTAACGCGGCATAAACCATCCTTTCCTTATCACTAAATTTACCTCTGGGTATTGGATGATGAACCACATTTTTAGTACTCCTGTCGTACTTGTACATGCCTTTGTTTGTTCCTATCCAGAGAAATTTTCCTTGTTCATTAATAGAATAAACACTGTTACCCTGGATGGCCGGCGTTTCAGAAATAAGATTTCTAAAATTTGTTTCATGAACAAGATTTATCCCTGAATACCTGGAACAAACCCATATCAGACCCGATTTGTCCTGATAAATTGATAGAAGAGAATTACCGCTTAGACTACCACTTTCCGAAGGATCGTTCTCGTAGTGGCTAATTTCCAGGGTAGATGGATTGAAACAGTAAAGACCTTTCTCATCCGTGCCAAGCCATATCCTTCCCTGATCGTCAACAAGCAGAGGCTGAATCTTGTTTTCAGCCCTAGTCTTTCCCATCCGGTATGTTGTAAATACTCCACTGGTTTTGTCAAAGCGGTTAAGCCCGTCTGTAGTCGATATCCAAAGTATATTATTATCCTTTTTGTCCTGCCTGATCTGCCAGAGAGAATCTGAAGAAATGCTGGATTTATCACCGGCTTTATGCCTGAAACTTTTAAAAAGTCCGCTTGCCGGATCATAAAGATTTAATCCTCCCCCATATGATGCGATCCAAATGGATTTTTTTTCATCAATAAGGATATCATAAACTGAATAATCTGCTAATGAACCAGGCTTATTCGGATCAAAACTAAAATTCCTGTAGTTCTTCCTTTGTTCATCAAGAACACTAATTCCGCTTAGCGTTGCTATCCAAAGATTATTATCCTCATCCTCGGTAATTCCATATATATAGCTATCCAGCAGACTGTTTTTCAGACCTGGCTGAGACATATACTTGTCAACGATACCGGTTTTTTTATCAATCCTGTTTAATCCACCACCTTCAGTTCCAAGCCAGATATACCCGTCATGATCCTGGTAGAGACAATTTACCCAGGAATAGGAAATTGTAGTGCTGTCAATGAAATTTGCATCAAAAGATCTGAAGGTGTATCCATCATAACAATTCAGCCCGTTCCGGGTTCCGATCCAGATATAGCCCTCATCATCCTGCATCATCGCGTAAATAGTTGAGTTCGCGAGACCATCCTCAACTCCGATTTTATCAAACCATATCTTCCCCTGGGCGTGAAGATCCAGACTTGTAACAAGCAACAGTACAAAAATAATTCCGAAAAGGTAAATCAGGAAAAACTCACCAGGTTGTCTCCGGGAACAGGTCTTATTGACTTTAGTAATCAACTAATTTTACCCTCTTGTTTTGTAGAATATTAACCATACTAAAGTATTAAATTGACCGGATTTAATAAATGATAAACAAAATTATTTAGCCGTTGCCCGAATTGCCTATGAATGAACAATTTATTGTACAAACAAAATATGGGAAAACTTTAACCTGAACGCGATAGTAAAAACCTTCCCGGCTATTTAGCAGAATTCCTTTCTGTTACTTTAATAAATATGGGAACCAGATCAAACTGGATTACTGTTGACTTGAATCAACCTTCACATCCCTGAACATGAAAGTATTCTCGCTAACAACAAGCGACTTACCACTTTTAGTTTTTACATTTTTTAGAATGACCTCTTTTGTAGTCACGTAGTGAAACTTTTCCTTGTAGCTTTCATCTTTCATACCCTGGTTGAAATCAGCAAAAATTGCCGGTCCCTTGTAATCGGCAGGAAGCCTGGAGTCGTCAATAATGAGGTTTTCAATTGTAATGCGTTCAGGCATGTAACAAATGTAGCCAAAATCGTGCTGGCCGGAATTGGATCCACCGATCAGGCTGACGTTGGTAGCCCTTCCACCATATGGAATAAGAATACAATCGCGGATAATAAACTCTCCCTGCCATGTACTTCCATAATCTGAACGTAAGTTTATTAGACTCCTTCCATTGATTGTTGAGTTTTCCACAAGAAAGGTTCCGCTGCCTATGGCGTTGATTCCCTGGTGACCGAGCGTGGAGTTTTTTATTGTGGCATTAGCCACTCCCATGTGCGCATCAAACCTCGAGAAAGTGCACTTGTCATACACGAGGTTTTTACAATAATTTGAACCAAGAATACCCCAGTACCTGTTATCGTTAATGTCATTCGTCTGGCTGCAATTCACGAAAGAGACATTCAGTGCCCTGTTGATCGAGATATCGTAAGTCCCCATTGATACATCAACACCAGCTGAACCGATCGTCTGGTAGGTTTTATGACCTGTGAGAACGGTGTTTCGTACAGTGACATAAGCACAGTCGCCAATATTGATGAACCCGCCGTATGGAGCCCCATGATCACCCTCACCGGTGATGCGGTGTTCCAGACCTTCAACAATCACATTCGAACGTCTTATGGCTATCCCCCTGCTATAGTAGTTGTACTTCGATTCGGCCTTATTTGCAATAGTCGTGAACTTTCCTCCTTTTATCGTCAAAACCTTCTCATCAATCGGCAAGGCAGTGACATCGGTTATCTTGTCAAAATCCCAGATGATCGGAGCCATCTTATCTATGTTGCCATTCTTGTCAGCAATAAATATATCTGTCTGAGCTGATCCGTTATTCTGGTTTGGACCGAACCGAATATATCTTTTAACGTTTGAATTGGTTACTGTTATCAGGCAGGTACCAGGAAGGGATACATCAATTTTTTCCTGGTTTTTTACCAGGATGTTTATACCCTCCGGTTTGAATGAAGTAAGGTTGGAACTAACGGTAAATACAGAAGCATTGCGGTTCTGAACATCAGAGTCATCAATCAGGAAGGATGCCTTTCCAAAATCAGTATCAGTCCTGATGATAGCCGTGCGGTTTTTCCCGCCGATATAATATACCGACTTGTCATCAGCTTTTACAACCAGGTTGTTCTGGTTGGCGTATGCATGCGTCCCTGCAATGGCTTCCATATCATCAGTCTTCCCGTCTCCCTTTGCCGCGAAGTCGTTATAGAGCACGTATCCCTGGCCCTTGAATCTATTAACATCCCTGGTGTTTACATTCACTGTCAAGCCACCATTTTCATTTACAGTAACCCCTGTCCGGGCATTATTGATTGTAATCTCAATATTTTCCCTTGATCTATCATTTTGAGCGATAGAAAGTTTGGTAATGCATGTTAACATTATTAAAACCGAAAGAAATAGTCTCATGATATCTAAACTGGAAAAAGTTAAACATTAAACGATCCAAAAACTGGTCATAAATCTAGTCTTTCTGCTTCTATTATTACCTGTTTTAAAACTACAGGCTGGATTATCCCGGATTTTTTTATTTTATCCAGGCATAATAAACCTGAATTACAACAATTTACCTCTCTTACCTGGATAAAAAATAACACGACAGGTCAGGTTAAAAGTATTGCTTTAAGTCTGCCGTATTAAGATGGTTTAACATGATCCTCTTTCAGTCTGGCATGTCTTTAAGTTTCCCGGGTTTTAGGCAAGCGACAACAAGGGACCTGCAATCAAGGGCAGTTATTCCTCGAGGGTACTTAGATCACCCTCCGGGAGTCCGAGAGCCCTGGCTTTTAGAACTCTTCGCATGATCTTGCCGCTTCGGGTTTTTGGCAATTGATCGAGAAAACTTATCTCTTCAGGCCGTGCTATCGGCCCCATGTGTGTAGTAACGTGATCTTTAAGCTCGTGTTCAAGTTCCTTGCTTTCCTGGAATCCCTTCCTGAGAACGGCGAAGACGTGTATGCAGTTACCCTTAACCGGATGAGGCAGGGCAATAGCTGCAGATTCAGCTATTGAAGGATGATTAATCATGATGCTCTCTATCTCGGCAGATCCTAACCGGTAACCGCTTACTTTTATCACATCGTCCTTTCGACCGATTATCCAGAAGTAACCATCTTCATCCTTCTTGGCTGAATCACCGGTAAGGTACCATCCCTGCTTTATGTATTTGCTCCAGTAAGTATCAATGAAACGCTGGTCATCCTTGTAAACACCTGCAGTCATGCCGGGCCATGGAGATTTTATTACCAGTGTTCCCTCCTCCCCTGCTTTGACCTCGTTGCCATCGTCATCGACTACAGCAACCTCGTTACCGAAGAACGGCTTGGTAGCTGAACCTGGCTTAAGGGGAGTAACGGGTAACGGGCTGATTATGAAGCCACCTGTTTCCGTCTGCCACCATGTATCCATTATCGGGCACCTGCCATTGCCGATTACCTCGTGGTACCACCGCCAAGCTTCCGGATTGATCGGTTCGCCAACTGAACCCAGCAACCTCAGCGAACTGAGATCATTTCTCTTGGGCCACGAATCACCAAATCGCATTAAACCCCTAATGGCAGTTGGTGAGGTATACAAGATATTCACTCCGAATTTCTCGACCATCTTCCACCACCTGTCGGGATAGGGATAGGTTGGGGCACCCTCGTACATTATTATAGTTGCAGCGTTTATGAGCGTCCCGTAAACAATATAACTATGACCCGTTATCCAACCCGGGTCAGCAGCGCACCAGTAACGGTCCTCAGGTTTTATGTCAAAAACCATCCTGTGAGTTGTGGAGGTGTAGACACTGTAACCGCCATGCGTATGTACGAGCGCCTTGGGTTTGCCGGTAGAACCGGAGGTGTAAAGCAGGAACAACATGTCGTTAGCGTCCATTATCTCGGTATCACACCTGGAAGACGCTATTGGTAATCCCTTGAGGTCGTGATACCAGTAGTCCCTCCCGTTCTCCATGTATACCTCCGTATTGGTCCTTTTTATTGTAATGCAGATTTCCATCGTTGGAGATAATTCCATCGCCTTGTTGACAACTGATTTGAGTTCAACTACCTTTCCCCTTCGGTAACCACCATCAGCAGTTATAACCACCCGGCTGTTGGCATCATTTATCCTGTCGGCCAGTGCTTCATGACTGAAACCTCCATAAACAACGCTGTGAGCAGCACCCAGCTTGGCACAGGCAAGCATGGCAAAAATCTGTTCTGGTATCTGAGGCATGTATATCGTGACAACATCACCCTTCCTCACTCCCATGCTCTTTAGTATTGAGGCGAATTGCGAAACTTCGCGGTTCAGGGAATGGTAGGAGAAGGTCCTGACATCACCTGGCTCACCTTCCCAAATCAACGCTAATTTGTTCCTGACTGCTGTCTGCTGATGCCTGTCAATGGCATTATAAATAATGTTCGTTTTGGCTCCTTTGAACCACTTGTAAAATGGTGGATTTGAATCATCGAGAACAGTATCCCATTTCTGGTGCCAGTAAAGATTCTCGGCCTGTTCAGCCCAAAATTGTTCGCGGTTTTCAATCGAGTACTTGTAAAGACTTTCGTACTCTTTCACATTAGCGTTTTCGGTAATGTTTTGTGCAGGATAGTAGCACTTTTCTCCGTTAAGATTATTCATGACCCAGTATTAATTAGAGATGAATTTCAGACTGAAAGAACTAGCGAAGAGGAATTAACAATCTGATAAACAGAATTAACTGGGTTTTGTTCAATGATTATCAAGCACGAAGGATAAAAATCAGACCAGGGTCGATACCCGGGTCCAGAATGAGAAGCCCTGTAAAAGGAAGCGGAGCGAGATTGATTGCTTGTCTCATGATTCACTCTCACTCTTGTCCCGTTTTACGTTGTGCTTCCGAACAAATATTCCCTATTATTATATAGTGATTTTCATATAATATCTCGTGACAAGTAATCTCTGAGATTTAAAATCATCCCCAATCATGTCTCACTCTCTAACTAAAATCCAGTAAAACGCTGATCAGGTTGAGTGAATATAGGCTAATGAGTGTGAGCGAGTATTGAGAACCGAACCCCGATTTATCGGAGTGAGCTCGATGAACGAAGTGAATCAAAAAAAGTGAGATGATTGTTGGTGTTCTCACACTCACTCTCACTCTCACTCTTTTTGAAGTGGTGCCACTCGGAATCCCTGCCTGTCCTGCTGACGCGGTCAGTCAGGCAGGGAACCAAGGACTTTATTTCCCTGATTCCAGAATCGCCCTTAACCTCCGTTTCCCTGCGCCGGATTTAAAATACTTTTCCCGCAATCTGGCTGATGTTGCATCACCAACCAACTCACTGTAGAACAACCACCATGGCATGTGTCCACTCGTGTATTTTGACTTACCTGAATTATGCTCCTTCAATCTTGCTTCACAATCATTTGCTATCCCAACATAAATCACCCCATCTTTCTCACTTACAATAGCATATACATAAAACTCACTCATAACTTAAATATAATCGAAAATAGATGGACCTGCAAAAGATTATGTTTGAATGTGAAAGCGTGGCTTGTGGAAAAAGAGCGGTAGTGTTCGGTCGAGCATACCCGCTCTCACTCTCACTCCCGCTCTTTTTCATGTGGTGCCACTCGGAATCGAACCAAGGACACACGGATTTTCAGTCCGTTGCTCTACCTACTGAGCTATGGCACCCGGATTTGGGACTGCAAATATAGAATGCAATTCGACTTTATCAAAAAGTTACGCGAATTTTTTTTCCCTTTGGTATATTTTTACGTTGTGATACCTTTGTCATCACTTGAATAATAAAATGCAGCACCTGGAATATCACACTCTTGAAAACGGCATCCGGTTGATACATCAGCCAACAAACGGGATGGTTGCACATTGTGGCCTTTTCATTAATACTGGTTCCAGGAACGAGAAAGAAGATGAGCATGGCATGGTTCACTTTATCGAACACATGATCTTCAAAGGCACCAGTAAAAGAAAGGCATTTCACATACTATCAAGACTAGAGGATACAGGCGGGGAGCTGAACGCTTACACAACCAAGGAGGAAACTGTTATCCATGCTTCTTTCTTAAATCACGATTATGAAAGAGCCATGGAACTGATTGGCGACATCGTGTTCCATTCCGTTTTCCCTCCCAAAGAAATAAAAAGGGAAAAAGAAGTCGTTATCGAGGAAATAAACTCCTACAAGGACAGCCCGGGTGAATTGATTTTCGACGATTTCGAGGAAATAGTGTTCAGGAATCACCCTGTTGGAAGGAATATACTGGGCACAATAGATTCGGTTAAAGCATTCTCCAGGGACAAGATATTGTCCTTTCTGAGGAACAATTATTTTACCGATCAGATGGTTTTTTGCTCGGTAGGAAATATCGATATAAAAAGACTGACAAGACTGTTCAACAAATATTTCTCTGTAGTTCCTTCTAAACCATTTATCCCACAGGCCAAACCTCAGTTCATGTATTCGCCGGTAAATGTTACGAGGAAATTGGACACTTACCAGAATCATTGCATAATCGGGAACATAGCCTATGACATAGGTGATGAACGACGTGTTGGCATGTCGCTGCTCAATAATCTTCTTGGTGGCCAGGGTTTGAATTCAAGACTGAACCTGTCGCTAAGAGAAAGAAGAGGGTTTGCATATAATGTTGAGTCTTCCTACAATCCATACTATGACACAGGGATATTCTGTGTATATTTTGGCACTGACAGCCAGAATCTTGAGAAGAGTATATCTATTGCAATAAAGGAAATGGATCAGCTCAGGTGGAAACCATTGGGAAGTATCCAGCTTTCGAAGGCCAAGAGCCAGGTAAAGGGTTACCTGGCAAGAGGATACGAGAATCACGAGAGTCTCATGCTGAGCATGGGCAAAAGCATGCTGGCATTCAACAAGATAGACAGCATCGAGTATATTTGCAGGAAAATAGATGAGGTTGATTCGTCAAAACTACTTGAAATTGCCAATGAAGTTTTGGATAGTACAAGATTCTCTTATCTGGTATATAAATGATTGACAGGCTCACCGAAGAATACGTCATAAAGCATTCCACACCGGAAGACCCGGTGCTCGAGGATCTTTTCAGACAAACCCACATCCGTTTCGTGAATCCGAACATGGCATCGGGACATATCCAGGGCAGATTTCTTGAACTGATTACCAGGATGATAAGACCTGGAAAAGTTCTCGAGATAGGCACTTACACCGGGTATTCATCAATCTGTATTGCCAGGGCTCTCGATGAGGAAGGCCATCTATATTCCGTTGAATCGAATGACGAGATGATCGATTTTTGTCAGTCCTACTTTGAAAAAGCAAGTTTGACAGAAAAAATTACTCTTCTTGCGGGAAGGGCACAAGATATTGTCCCTGGAATGGATCATGAATTTGATATGATCTATATAGACGGTGATAAACGGGAATACTGCGAGTACTTTGATCTTGTCAAGGATAAACTGGCAAAGGGAGGATTCATAATAGCTGACAATGTATTATGGGGCGGTAAAGCACTTGATCCACGCACCACCGATCAGCAATCGAAAGGTATCATTGAGTTCAATGAAAAGGTCATTCAGGAAAGGGAATTTGAAAATATCATTATTCCACTCAGGGACGGCATAAATCTAATAAGGAAGATATGTTGAAACAGGTTAACTGCCTACCAACCTGCCCTGGAAATAAGCCATTCATTATCTTTGAGGTAAAATAAGAATGTAAAAAATCATTATTCGGTATAGTTTTTGATCTTCAAAATAAAACGAGACATATGAAAAAAATACTAACCCTGCTTGTTTCCGGATTGATAGCAATCCAGGTTGGGGCTCAGGAGAACAGGACAGATCGCCTTCAAAATCTTGAAAAAGGGAATCCCGGCAAATCAGAACAGGCAGGCATATTGAAGTCGGCCAGCAGATTATTTGGTGCCAAGGATGACCTAACAACTGTGGTCATGGTAATACCAGCAGGGTCAGAGGTGAAGTTACTCGAAAGTGACAGCACATATTATCACGTTATTTTCAATGAAAATGAAGGTTACGTTTTGAAACGTCACATACAGGTTACGGCGGCGAAGGCAACAACTGTAGAACCTGTTACAAGACAAAATGCTAACCAGGGCCAGGTTGATAATTCGAATGGCAGGGTAGCAAATGAGAGTCGTTTCAGTTACCTCGAACGCAAATATGGGAAAAGCATGGCGGCCAGGCTGATGGCTGGAAAGATTTGGAAAGGGATGACATCACAGATGGTTCAGGATAGCTGGGGAGTTCCACAGAAAATCAACCGGTCAGGTGACAGCAACATAGTGAAAGAGGAATGGATATACAGGAATACCTGGCTGTATATAGAGAATAATACATTAACGGATTGGGGTCCGATTCAGAAATAAAAAAGGGTGAATCGCTTCACCCTTTTTTCATATCAACTACTTCTTGCCTTTTGGCTTGGCTTTAGCGGTGCTGGTTGTCGTTTTTGCAGCAGCTTTTGTTGCAGTTTTCTTCGTGTTTGCTTTTGTTGCCATAGCTCTGAATTGTATTGGCCACATCAAATGGAGTGCGACCTTCCCCAGGGATTATCTTCGCGGATCTTCATTTTCCACTGCAAGGTCATCCCGGGATCAAATTTAAACCTATAGATTTTACCGCCATCGCCGGGAGGCACACACTTATCAACAAAATATATTAGGATATTAACATCCTTTTATATTTTACCACGGCAACCACATGATAAAGCATCTACCTGACGACCTTGTTAAAGGTCTTTAATAATGATGTATTTGTCAATGGAGGTATGGCAAGAAATAAGCGGGGCATGCTTCCAAATGGGTTGAAAGGAACAAGAGAAGAAGAGATCATTGATGAAGACTCCATTTCTCGAGGGTGAGACGGGATTGTCTCGCCAGGGGCTCGACGGACCCCTGGGGATTCACTATCAGGCAAAGCCGCCGCTACCGCAATAACTATTCCGGGAAAAGATAAAATAGCAAATAATTTAACGGGACAATTCCGACAGATGCTCGATCTACCAAATGGATTCACCATCAGTCAAAGCTCCCGCTAACTCTATACTTATTCCTGGTGACGATAATTAAGCTACAATTTTGACGGGATTGTCTCGCCAGGGGCTCGACGGACCCCAGGGGATTCACTATCAGACAAAGCCGCCGCTACCGCGGCTGGCTTTTATTTTTCCGGTTCTCTCCGACAAATGAATTTGTCTCCGCTTCCCGGAAAAATAAAAGCCGCCACTTTTTCAAGTGGCGGCTTTGTCTGAGCGGGAGACGGGACTCGAACCCGCGACCCTAACCTTGGCAAGGTTATGCTCTACCAACTGAGCTACTCCCGCGAATTCTCGGGCAAAAATATAAAAATTTTTTTATATGCAATAACACCTCTGCATTTTTCAAAACATAATGCACGTTTATGTAATTGCCCCTGCTCTTACTTTACAATTTGAATCAACATGCAGTTGTTAAATATTGTTATATGTCCCGCGACGATTAACATTTTTTTCTACCTTCGGGTTTCATATACAAACTATTACAAACCACTCAACCAAAACAAACGGCCATGAAACATGCACTATCTTTAGTATTCATCGTGCTTGTAGCCTTGCTTTTCTCGTGCAAAACCGCGGTAAAGGAGACTACACTATCAATTCCAATTGAAAAATATAACCTCGACAACGGTCTGACTGTAATCCTTCACGAGGATAAGTCTGACCCTATCGCTTCCGTCGCCATTTATTATCATGTTGGCTCAAGTCGCGAGGCCGAGGGTAAAACCGGATTCGCTCATCTTTTCGAACACATGATGTTCCAGAAATCAGAAAACGTTGGTGAAGACCAGTTTTTCAAGAATATTCAGGGAGCAGGTGGTTCATTAAACGGGAGTACCAACCAGGACAGGACTAACTACTACGAGGTGGTACCCAAGAACGCCCTCGAGATGGCCCTGTGGATGGAGTCTGACAGGATGGGTTATCTCGAGAACACTGTCACGAAAGCTGCTTTCGTGAATCAGCAGAACGTCGTGCAGAATGAAAAACGCGAGAGTGTTGACAATGCTGCTTACGGCTTCAACCAGGAACTGATCCTCAAGAATCTTTATCCAAAAGGACATCCTTATAGCTGGACAGTTATCGGTTTAATGGAAGATCTATCGAATGCCACAGTTGATGACGTCAAAGCTTTCCATAAGAAGTTTTACTCTCCTAATAACGCTTTCCTTGTTATATCAGGAGATTTTGATAAAGAACAGACAAAAAGCTGGGTATCAAAATACTTTGGCGAAATTCCAAAGGGTGAAAATGTCGAGAACCGCAAACCAGTACTGGTTTCCCTCGATGCTACAAAAAGATTATATCATGAAGATAACTTTGCCAAGGCTCCAATGCTGACCATGGTTTTCCCAACCGTCGAGAGATACTCAAAAGACTCATACGCGCTTAACTTCCTTGGCGAACTTCTTGCTGGATCAAAAAAATCTCCTTTGTACACGGTGCTTGTGAAAGACAAAAAACTTACCTCCAGGGTATCTGCCAGAAATGGTTCACAGGAACTTGCCGGCGCCTTCACATTTTCAGTAACAGCTAACCCCGGCGTAAACCTGACTGAAGTTGAAAAGGCCATCTTCGAGGGTCTCGAGAAATTTGAGAAAGACGGGTTCACAGAAGAGGATCTTACCAGGATCAAAGCCGGGTATGAAACGAGTTTTGTTAGTCGTTTTTCATCGGTACAGGGTAAAGCTTTCACACTTGCTGAATATGCTATGAACACCGGTAATCCGGAGTTCTACAAGATGGACCTTGAAAATACCAGGGCAGTCACGATGAATGATATAAAGGCTGCATATGAAAAATATATAAAGGGGAAGAATTATGTTGAAACCAGCTTCGTACCAAAGGGCGAAGTAGGCTTAATAGCTGAAGGATCAGTAAATGCCGGGATTGTTGAGGAAGATGTGACAAAAGCCGCCGAGGTAAAGGCTGAACAGGTCGCTGAAGAAGCTATTGAAAAAACCAAGACCTCGTTCGACAGGTCAGTAATGCCAACAATAGGTCCTGATCCGGAAGTTACAATTCCCAAACCATGGAGAGGATCGCTTGCAAACGGAATGAAGCTGCTTGGGATTAAACACAGTGAACTTCCTCTGGTCCAGTACACTATTAACATTGATGGTGGCAGGTTATTCGAATCTGTCGATAAAGCCGGGCTTTCGAATATGGTTGCAACGATGATGAACGAGGGCACGAAGAACAAAACACCTGAACAGCTCGAAGATGCAATAGGGCTCCTGGGTGCTTCCATTAATATCTATTCTTCAAATGAAGATATTTCCATAAATGTAAATACCCTTACAAAGAACTTCGAAAAAACACTTGCTCTTGTTGAAGAGATGCTTCTCGAGCCAAGGTGGGATGAAGAACAATTCGGCCTGGCCAAGAGCAGAATTATCAACAACCTGAAGAGAAGTGCTGCCAGTCCGGATTACCTTGCTTCCAAAACATTCAACAAGCTCGTTTTCGGCGACAACGTCCTGGCCATAGATGGCTCAGGTACTGAAGAATCAGTTAATTCTATTACTATTGATGATCTTAAAAACTTCTATGGCAGCTATTTCACACCATCTAACGCTACATTTATTGTCGTCGGCGATGTTGACCAGGCCAGGGTTGAATCTGCCCTCAAGGGACTAACAGAGAAATGGGCTGCAAAAGAGGTAAGTGTTCCGGCTGTCAAGATGCCGGAAGCTCCTGCCAAATCACAGATTTTCTTCGTCGATGTTCCGGGTGCAAAACAATCAGTAATAAGCATTGGAGTATCATCACTTCCCAGGACCAATCCGGATTTCTACGCTGCAACCGTGGCCAATTACAAATTAGGCGGATCATTTAACGGTATATTTAACCTCATACTCAGGGAAGAAAAGGGATTCACCTACGGGGCAAGATCATCATTCTCCGGTGGTAAGAACTACGGGTATTTCAACGCTTCATCAAGGGTGCGTACCAACTCTACCCTTGAATCGGTGACAATCTTCAAGACGGAGATGGAAAAATTCAGGGAAGACATACCGCAGGACTATGTAGATTTCACAAAGTCGGCTCTGATGAAGGGTAACGCTTTGCGGTTTGAAACACTCGGTAGCTTGCTGGGTATGCTTGGGAATATAGCCGCTTATAATCTTCCAGATGACTATATCAAGCAGGAAGAGGCTTTAGTAAAGGACCTAACCCCGGCGAAGGTTCTCGAATACGCTAAGAAATATATCGATCCATCCAGGATGTATTATGTTGTTGTGGGAGATGCTAAAACGCAGGTGAAAGAACTCGAGAAAGTTGGCTTTGGCAAGCCTGTACTCGTGAAGTAATGAATCCTGACTATCTAGTATTAAACTATGATTAGATCCGCTTTCATCACATTTTTTATACTCACTGCCCTGATCTGTAAAGGTCAGGGCAGTGACCTTGATAAGGGCCAGGTAGGATATACTCCATCCGCTGAGAACCTTGAAAATCGTGAATGGTTCAGGGATGCTCACTTTGGGATGTTCATCCACTGGGGTGTCTCGAGCGTTTTGGGAAAGGAAATTGGATGGGCTGTGGCTGGACAGGATGCAGATCTGTACAAGCAGAATATTTACAGGTTCAACCCGGGGAAATTCAATGCTGCCGAGATAGTGAGACTGGCCAAAGATGCGGGAATGAAATACATCACCTTCACAACCAGGCACCACGATAGTTTCAGCATGTTCAATACTGAATACTCTGACTGGAACATCATGAATACACCTTATGGCAAGGATGTATTAAAAATGCTTAACGAATAGTGCATAAAACAGGGAATCAGGCTATTCTGTTATTATTCGCTGACGGATTTTATCAGGCCTGATTATTGCCAGGGGATCAACAAGAGAGCCACAGGAATAAATGGAAACTGTGACTGGGATTCATATATCAAGTTTATGAAAAACCAGCTCACGGAGTTACTCACTAATTACGGTCCCATCTACGGGGTTTGGTTCGATGGACACTGGGACCAGGTGAAAAAAGGAGCCTCGAGGTTTAGCGGAGGACAAATGCGCGAGTGGCACTATGACGAGATATACAAGCTAATACATGACCTTCAGCCCGGTTGCATGATCGTGAATAATCATCATATAGCAACATTCCCTGGCGAGGATTACCAGACTTTTGAACGTGATCTACCGGGACAGAACACGGGTGGCGGATTCTCTGCTGAAGCCAAGGTTTCAAGAGATTTGCCTTTGGAAACCAATGACATTATTGGCAGGAGCTGGGGTTATGTTACAAATGATACTGTGAACAGATCTGTCAGGCAATTGCTTCATATTCTTATAGGATCAGCCGGACGAGGAGCCAACCTGCTTCTGAACATAGGTCCTACACCAGAGGGAGAGGTAAGACCTGCCCATAAAGAGAGACTTCTCGCGATGGGTGAATGGCTTAAAGTTTATGGAGAGACGATTTATGGTACGCGAAAGAGCTTCATGGAGCCAGCTGATTGGGGTGTCGCCACGGAGAAAGGTAACCTGGTTTACCTGCATGTAATCAACCCGTCTAAACTGACAGGAATGCTTCAACTCGATAACTTCCCTTACAAGCCTAAAAAGGTCTGGCTGTTTGACAATAAAGAAACTATCAAATTCAAAAAACATGGGCGGTCTGTCGCGATTGCCCTTGATAAAATAAAACTGGATCAGACTGCAACTGATATTATAATAGTACTGGAAGTATTAAAATAAACCAGAACGAAATGCAAATACTGGCATGTTTCCAGTTTAATAAACTGAATATGTTTGCAGTGTATCACCATTTCGTCTTTCCTTGGTTTAAAACAAAATCTTTTTAAATTTGCAGCAGAATAAGGGTTGCCGCGATGAATCCTTTATGTGTTGATTGATACTTTCATGTTAGATCCGATTTAAGGATCATGCAGCGTGCAAGACATGCGCGACTTGCATTACAATATTTTCCCGGATGGTGGAATTCCCGCTGAAGCGGGACAAGGTCCGACACGCGGGACCAGTTTTTTGAATTGAGAATGGATCACCATCAACGTGCGAATGCATTAATTGCAGGGTCACATTAAAATAATTTGCCCGGATGGTGGAATTCCCGCCGAAGCGGGACAAGGTCCGACACGCGACCAGTTTTTGAATTGAGAATGGATCGCCATCAACGTGCGAATGCATCAATTGCAGGGTCACATTAAAATAATTTGCCCGGATGGTGGAATTCCCGCTTAAGCGGGACAAGGTCCGACACGCGGGACCAGTTTTTTGAATTGAGAATGGATCACCATCAACGTGCGAATGCATCAATTGCAGGGTCACATTAAAATAATTTGCCCGGATGGTGGAATTCCCGCTAAAGCGGGACAAGGTCCGACACGCGGGACCAGTTTTTTGAATTGAGAATGGATCACCATCAACGTGCGAATGCATCAATTGCAGGGTCACATTAAAATAATTTGCCCGGATGGTGGAATGGTAGACACGCAGGACTTAAAATCCTGTGACCATTGCGGTTGTGCGGGTTCAAGTCCCGCTCCGGGTACTCCAACGGGACAAGAGGTCAAAATCGACCTCTTGTTCCATTTTATGACCTTCTGAGAACCTCACTAAATCTAAGGATAAGATGTATTGTAATTTTCACATAGAGGGTTGCAACTTTAAAATTCCAGAAATCACATTTTTTGTAGGATTTGCAACCATTGATTGGTCAGAATTGAGCTTCTGTCTCTCCAAGTACCAATTTATGCTGGATTTGGGCTAATAATTAGTCTAGAAGAGAACGGTAAGTATGGCGTAAATTAACACCAAACTGTGCCAATAAACTTATATCTACAAGAACAGAATGATACGAATTCACATTATACCTACCTGTGCTCAACAGACTAATTCTGGTTGCGCCCGGGTTATTTTCTGAGCATAATTAAGTTGAAGGCCGGCAAAGAATGATCAATCGGGAAATCACATAAAACAAAGTAAAAATGACAAATAATCCTCCCTCAAATAATTTTATGCTGGTTTTTGGTCATATAAACCCACTATCCTCCCCTGTATTTTAACCATTAAAAACCGTTCGATTATTTGCAACAAAACATTTCACATCGATAAGCAAATAATTATTGTATTATATTATAACCTGAATACAAAAAATCGTATCACATTTTTTCTGTGAAATAATTAACAATAAACTTGCCTGCTAGAAAATATTAAATACTTTTGCATTAAATGCTATAAAGAGATATCATTTTATGAATTTTAGCAAAACCACATCCTACTCGCTCAATATATTATCATATATGGCTAGCCACAATGATGTGAATATGTCAGCTGACTTCCTCCATTCACAATTAAAAATTCCATATCAATATTTGAGGCAGATACTCACAAAACTTTCAAAAAATGGGTTAATAAATAGCATACGAGGACGGAACGGAGGATTTGAATTAGCGAGAGATGTAAGTACGATTTATCTTGCAGAAATTATTGAGATAACAGAAGGTCTTGAAGGTTTTAATAAATGTGTACTTGGATTTCAAACATGTCCTTTTGATAACAAATGCGCAATCCATGATTTGTGGGATGATTCAAGAAATAACATTATTAAGATCCTTAGGGAAACATCGTTAGCTAACCTTAATATAAACAAGAAATAGATTTTGAACTTTTTTAAAATATAAGTAACTAATTATCTGTAAATTATTAATTTATCTAAATGTAGTTTATATGGTTGACTCGAAAGTTGTTTTAACAGGACAGACCCTGGCCTATACATTCTATTGTATAGTCATCATTCTGTTGGTTGCTTGGTTTGCAATTAAAGTAACAGGCAAAGGGAAAGGACTTGCGGTTAAGCCGGCAATATTTTATACGTTTGTCGGGTTTCTCACAGTTCTTGGCGTATCACTTCATCTCATTACATTCAACACAATCCCATGGGCAGAGATGGATCTAAACAGGTCGGATTACAAACCTGACAAAACATTTGTAATTAAGGTTAAGGATCATCAGTTCATTATGCCATCAGAAAAACTGGTAATCAATGTTAATGACAAAGTTCTTTTCGACGTGCAATCGGAAGACCTGACTTACGGCTTCGGACTTTTCAGAAACGATAACAGTATGATGTTCCAGATGCAGGTAGTACCCGGTCACAGAAATGATCTCTTGTGGCAATTCGATCGTGAAGGGATTTACACAATACGCTCAACAGAGTATTCGGGTCCAAAAGGGGTCTTTATGATTTTGAAAGATGCTGTTCAGGTAATCCCCGCAAATACAACAAACTAATATTGATTATTTACAAATCTTTAAATTAAAATATATGAGTTTTATCAAGACTTTTATTAATGGGGAGGAAGGACTTTTCAAGTCTGAAACTCTTACTCCTATGCAGAAACTTACACTCAGGTTTGTTGTTGTTGGCCTTATCTATTTCGGTTTCGTTGTTATAGAAGGGATGCTAATGAGGCTATATGAAGTTAAGCCCCTTCCTTTTATTACTGAACCTCAGTTTTTTGCAATTCTTACAGCACATCCGCTGGTTGGGATCTTCGGCTCAACATACTCTATCGTTTTCGGAGCATTCCTTTTCCTTGTTCCATTCTTAATGAAAAAACCATTGTGGAGTATTAAACTTGGAAACTGGACTTTTATTCTGGTTGCTGTCGGAACCTTTATTTTCTGGTTTGCGGGATTCGTAAGCCATTATGCACCGCTTTATACTCTTTACTGGCCGCTGCCTGCTGACTTCACACAGTTCAGTGTTTGGGGCGGTACATTTTTTATTGTTGGGATTGCTCTTGTAATGTTGGGAAGTGCATTCTTTGTAATTAACATTTTTAAAACAATAACCTATACCCCTGAAGGATGGGATAAGCAACCATCAAAAGCTTTGCTTGCTTCAGCTCTTGGAATAACAGGATTCAGAAACCTGTTTACAAAAAACAAGAAAGAGCATCTTGTATCGCTTCCCGTTGCAGCTGTAGCAAGAGGAAGTGTTGATATTGCCCTGAATACGGCAATTATACTTTTTACAGGAGTTCTGATACTTGTATTTATGGTTGCAGCCATATTAGGGTTTGACCTTAAATCGACCGCAATTGATGCCCTGTTATACAAGAACTGGTTCTGGTGGGGGCTCGATCTTATTGCCGACGGGCTGGTATTGATTTTTGTGGCAGGTACTTGGTATCTTCTGGCCATGATGATAAGTGGGAAACCTCTTTTCATGCAAAATATTGCCCGTGCTGCATTGCTCGTTGAGCTTGTGGTATCATGGACAGTATGGTCGCATCATCTTCTCTCAGATCAGGCACAGCCTGCAATGTTAAAAGTATTATCGGGAGAGATGGTTACTGCATTCGAACTGATCACGCAGGGTCTTGCTTTCTTTATAACTCTTGCCACTCTCTGGAGTGCAAGACCTTTGAAAATGACAAATCCGTTGAAATTCCTTCTTGGGGGATTACTTGGATTTGCACTTGCTGTACCCGCAGGTATTATGCAGGCTGATGTTGGTTTGAACAGGATACTTCACAATACCCAGTGGGTGGTGGGACCTCATGTACATGTGGCTATACTTGTTGGACTAACGATGACCCTGTATTCAGCCATTTATCTTCTATTCCCGATTCTTACAAACGGAGCCAAGGTATACAGTCAGAAACTTGTCAATGTTCATTTCTGGTGCCATCTTATTGGCGGTGTAGGAATGGGAGCATTTATGGGCATGGCAGGACTGAAAGGTATGTTGAGACGTTCTCTTTATCTAAACGGGGAATTCAATCTGATGATGATACTGGCTGCGATTTGCGGGACACTCTTATTAATAGGTTTTCTAGCATTCTTCTATAATATTGTGATGAGTGTAGGTTTGAAGGGTGTTATCGGAATTTTTACTCCTGCGAAAACCAAAACAAAAGACCTGGTACCGGCAAATTGAATCTATTTAACTGCTGGACTAAATTTGATTAAACTTTTGGGAACTTTTATGTATTAGGTTTCCTAAAAAGAGTGAGGGTGAGAGCGAAAGCGATCACAATCACTCTTTTTTCTTAAATTCACTTGGTTTTTCATACCGATCTATAAATATAAGTATTGGTTTTTCGGCAAAGACTCATCCAAACATTTTCTTTTTTATGGGACCCTCCGGCATTCAACTTTTCTCTCATTTCAGTGTTAGTTCAAAATCTGATCACCTGATCAGATTCTAAAATCAAAAAGTATGACAGAAGAATTGAAAGCAAGATTTACTCTTAACAAACTTGTTTTATATTCTCTGAGACATGGCTATGCAGGTTTCGTAGGATCAATAGCACTTGTCCGATATATGCTGTAAGCGCCAGAAAGTTTGACAACTTTTGGCCAGTCAGTTAGTCTTAATTATATTTATTTATATATCGATGTTTTAATGCAGACAAACGATGTTCACTATTTTCAGGCAAAAAAGGGTCATATGAACGGACTTTCCCATCCAGTGATTAACATAAAGACAAAATCATAACGTTTACATTGAAACAGAAAAGCAGTTACGTTAGTAAGCCAGACGAGAAAGAATAGTACTTTTGTATTTATGAAATTTATCTTCCTGATTGCAGCATTTAACGCTTTCTTTTTTACGGTTTTATTGTTTCAGAAGAAGCCTCGGGCGCTTCATGATAATATATTGATTTTTTGGTTAACGTATCTTGGTGCTTACATCGGGGTATACGCTTTTTACTCGCATGAACTGTTTACCCATTTTCAATTGTTGTCAATCAGCCTTATCTCTCTTTTAATGTTGCATGGACCTTTTTTGTATTACTATATACTGACCCTGGTTTCTGATAAAAACCGGATCTCTGGCAAAGACCTGCTGCACCTCATTCCATTTGTCCTGTTTAACCTTTATATTCTTATTTCATCATTTAACCCGGAGATATCTGAAAAGTTAAACATTGAAAAAGTTTCCCCGGGTGATAACCCTCCGTTATTATTTTCATTCTTTTTAATCATGACGGCTTTTTCAGGAACACTTTATTTTTTATTGACTATCAGGCTCTTTAAAAAACTTGATATAAATATCTTTAATAATTTCTCTAATCCCGTAAACATTGATCTTTATTGGATCAGAAAGCTGGTCCTTGTCTTTGGCATTATATGGACTGCTTTAATTTCAGTTACAGTGATTCATCATATTTTCCACATGTTCTCGATGGTTTTTTGTACAGATGGACTATTCCTTTCATTATCCGTTTTTGTGATCCTGATTGGATATTTTGGATTAAAACAAAAAGTAATATTTTCTTCTGAGGATATAATAGTTTTAGGAGAAGCTACAAGGGTTCAAACAAAATATTCAGGATCAAGACTTTCCGATTCAGAGGCAAAACAATATACTGAAAAGCTGACAGATTATATGAAATCAGCGAAGCCATATTTAAATCCAGACTTATCCCTTCCACAATTAGCAAGTGAGTTGAATATTTCGAGTCATTATCTTTCACAGGTGATAAATGAACAGTTTAATCTCAATTTTTTTGATTTTGTCAACGGATACCGAGTTGATGCATTTAAAGAGAAAATTATTGACCCTGAATTCAGGAATTTTTCTTTGTTGGGTATCGCCTTTGAATGTGGTTTCAACTCAAAATCGGCTTTTAACAGGATCTTTAAGCAATCAACAGGTATAACACCCTCACAATACAAGAAGTCTGTCTGAGGATCATTTTAAGATCATTTATCCTGCAATTTACACTTCCCACTTTATAAACCGGGTACTCTTTCTTTGACTTTATATGTCCCAGTTTATAATATGGAGCGATTTCCCCTTTTTCACATAGTAATTTTGAATCGTAATTGATTTAAAAAAGTTATTAAATAATAATTAAAATTTTATCTCATGAAAACAATTGAAAAGAAAGTTGAAATTGTCAACTTTAACAGTATCCAGAAAAGTAAGAGAAATGTAAGTGTCGGGTTAGTACCTTTATTTATTATCTCAATGTTTATCCTATCAACAAATGTGACATTTGCTCATTGCGATACTATGGATGGTCCATTAATTGCAGATGCAAGAAAAGCATTGGGTCTGAACAATGTGAACTATGCCCTTAAATGGGTTTCAACCACAAATGAATCAGAGATCCGTAATGCTTTTAATCTCGTAATGAAAGTGAAAGACTTAAGTCCAGAAGCAAGAGAACTCTCTGAAAAATACTTTTTTGATACTCTTGTCAGAATACACAGAGTTGGAGAAGGAGTGTCTTTTACCGGAGTGAAACCTTCAGGAACGCCTATTGATGAGAAAATACTTGCTGCAGATAAATCAATAGAAGTTGGTAACTTATCCCCGTTAACAGGCAAGGTTTCAAAAAGTGACATGCCGGAATTAACAAAACGATTCAATAAAGTATTGTCATTAAAAAACTTTGATGTTAATGATGTTGAAGCAGGAAGGGAATATATTGAAGCATATGTTCAGTTTTTCAAATTTGCTGAAGGGGAGGAAGAAGGAACTGTGGATGTTGAACACAGAAACGGTGGACATCAGGCAGAAGCAGGACATAATTAATAACATGATTTAATACAATTGAAAATGAAAACCTTAAACTACAAAGAAATTGAGACTACAAAGAACCCACATGGAGTTGAAGCAAGAAGAATCCATGATAATGAGAATGTTCAGGTTGTTCATATGCTTTTAAAGCCAGGGGAAAGCTTAAAAAAGCATTCAACTCCGGTTGATGTATTTTTTTATGTGCTTGAAGGTACCGGGATAGTTGAAATTGGTGATGAAAAGCAAGCAGTAGGTAAAGATATGCTGGTTGATAGTCCTAAAAATATCCCACACTGCCTTTATAACGAGGGAAGTGAAATCTTCAGGGTTTTGGTAGTCAAAACACCTAAGCCAACTGCAAATCAGAACAAGGACTCGATTCAAAACATGAAAAGGACAACATGACCTGATAATAAAATCTTCTTGATATGGACAATCGTAAAAAGATGATTGTCCATACTTTTATCAATTAAATGATAAAGTTAAATAAGACTATAATTTTGTTTTTGCGCCAAAATAATATTTTCATTTGCAGATGATAAGATTTTTCAAAAAGTACCATAAATGGCTGGGAGTAATATTTGCCATAATAATACTGAGTTATGTTTTCTCAGGAATAATTCTTAATCACAGAGAAACCTTATCCTTTATTGATGTAAGCAGGAAACTTCTTCCCAAAGAATACAGCTATCAGAATTGGAATAACGCAGCAGTAAAGTCAACATTAAAAATCACTGCTGACAGTATATTAATATATGGAAACATAGGAATATGGCTTACCGACAGCAGTTTTTCACATTTTTCAAAATTCAGTTCAGGTTTTCCCAAAGGTATTGATAACCGGAAAATATTTCAAATTATAAGAGCTACCGGGAACAGGCTTCTAGCTGGTACTTTCTCGGGTCTTTACACATTCAGTTACAAAGAAAAGAAATGGGTTTATGTTTGTCTTCCGGTTAAGGAAAAAAACATTGCAGATATTATTCAAAAGCAAGATACAATCTTTGTTTTAACACGTTCTTTTCTCTTAAAAACCACAGATCTCAAATCATTTGTAGTTGCCCAGCTTCCTCCACCTGAAAATTATGATAATAAAGCAGGCCTTTTTAAGACATTATGGGTAATTCACAGTGGCGAGATTTATGGAACCGCCGGGAAAATTATTGTCGATTTCGCAGGTCTTATTTTTGCCTTTCTTACCATTACCGGTTTTATAGTATTTGTAAACAGGATCGTACTAAAGAAGAATATAAAACCTGAAGTAGTTAAGGTAAAATTAAATAAATCAAACCGATGGAATATTAAATGGCATAATAAGTTTGGTTGGATTGCACTTGCTATTTTGATTCTGAATACAACAACAGGGATGTTTTTACGACCACCTCTTTTAGCTTTTATCGGTAATTCGAGAGTAGGTAAGATACCCTTTACGGAACTTGCTACTCCAAATCCGTGGTTTGACCAGTTGCGCAGGATTTTTTATGATAAGGAAATAGATAGGTTTATAATTGTAACAATGGATGGACTCTACTATTCCGACGACAATTTTAAAACTGAACTAAAACAATATTTATTTCAGCCCCCTGCAAGCGTCATGGGTGTGACTGTTTTCGAAAAAATTGATTCTTATAAATATCTTGTCGGTTCTTTTGAAGGTTTATTTGTATGGAACTCGCAATCAGGGGAAGTCATCGACTATGTTAAGAAACAACCATACGTCACGCCCACTTCTTTAGGTAAACCAATTGGTGATTATCTTGTTTCAGGTTTTACAAGGGATTTTAAGAATCAGGAATATTTTTTCGATTATGATAAGGGGGCAACAAATATTAATGGTGCTGAAAGATTTCCGGATCTGCCAGGAAAAGTTATCGATGATTCACCAATTTCGCTGTGGAATGTGGCTTTGGAAATTCATACAGGAAGAATCTATCAATCATTAATTGGCGATTTTTATGTACTTATAGTTCCATTGACTGGTTTGATTGTCCTGTTTATTCTTCTTTCAGGATTTATAGTCTGGCTTAAAATCAGAAATAAAGTCGATTATTAACTATCTGAGAGTTAACTTTGTTATTCCATCTCAGATTCACAGGGTGCCAGCAAAACAAAAACTAGAATTAAATTGTTGGTAAAATATATCCAACTCGCAAGGAGGTTACAGACGAATTATTTATATAAAAGCAATGTCATTTTTATTCTGATTCAATATGAGTGAACTAATTAACAATTCAACCGAAAGGAAAAAGAGACTAAAAGAGCTTATTTTAAAACTTCATGCAGGCGAATCTCAGGAAATAGTAAGACAACAACTACTTGAAAGTCTGAGTCAGATACCTTATGGTGAAGTAGTGGAGGTGGAACAGGAATTAATCAGCGAAGGATTACCTGCGGAAGAGGTTCTCAAGCTGTGTGATGCCCATTCAGCTGTTCTTGAGGGGAATATTGATTTATCATCATCAAAGAAAATACCGGAGGGTCATCCTGTTGATGTTATGATCAATGAAAACAGTGAACTTAAAAAGGTAATTCTAGAAATTGATATCATACTCAATGAAATCTCTGTTGATGATGAAATTAATATTGAAAAATCGGTTCTTAAACTCAGGAGCCTCTTCAATAGGCTCTTTGATGTTGATAAACTTTACCGCCGCAAGGAATACCTGTTATTCCCCTTTCTCGAAAATCAGGGTATTACCGGCCCTCCTAAGGTTATGTGGGGAAAGCATGACGAAATAAGAGATTTAATAAAAGGAAGTATTGAATTGTTGCAGACCCCATCAATATCAAGGGAAGAATTGATTGCATCATCGGAAATAATTCTATTTCCTGCCATAAAGGGAGTAGTTGATATGACCAAAAAAGAAGAGGAGATTCTGTTTCCAATGGCATTGGATAAACTAAGCGAATCAGAATGGTATGAGATCAGTAAGCAGTCCTTGCAAATCGGTTTCTGCCTTTATGATCCTCCAAAAGAGTGGAAACCATTGTGGGTAAAAGAAGACTCTGTTAATGAACTGAATAAGACAGGTCAGAATATTCAGCTTCCTTCCGGAAGTTTTACTGTTGAAGAGCTTCTTGCAATAATGAATACCTTGCCGGTCGACATGACATTTGTTGACAAGGAAGATAAAGTAAAGTATTTCTCGCAGGGGGAAGAGAGAATTTTTCAAAGAAACCGTGCAATCCTGAACAGAGATGTCAGACATTGCCATCCTCCGGCTAGTGCACATATAGTTGACAAAATCATCGAAGACTTTAAAAGCGGAAAAGAAGATCAGGCACCTTTCTGGATTAATACCGGAGGGAAAATGATACATATAGCATATTTTGCTCTGCGAAATGAGAAAGGCGAATACCTGGGTACCTTAGAGGTTTCTCATGATATTTCAGGTTACAGAAAACTGGAAGGGGATCAGAGAATTTTATCATATAAGAAATAGCAATGGAAAACACACAGTTAATCATTACACCTAAGACCAAAGTTTTGGAACTAATTGAAGCATACCCTCATTTGGAAGATGTTTTAATTAAGTACGTTCCTGCATTCAGCAAATTAAAAAACCCTCTACTCCGAAGAACTGTTGCAAAAATTGCAACTCTTCAGCAGGCTGCAAGTATAGGAAATGTTAAAACTGGCGACCTTATTAACCTTCTCAGAAAAGAAGCTGGTCAGGAATTGATGAATGCAGCCGATGATACGACATATAATACCAAAAAACCAGCTTGGTTTGAGTTAGCACTTATAGAAAAAGAATTTGACATAAGAGAGATGCTGGCAGCGGGAGAGCAGCCTGTAAACCAGGTTATTTCCGACCTGAACCATCTAAACAAAGGTAAGATTTACAAGTTAACATCACCTTTCCTTCCTGCGCCACTGATTGACAAAGCAATCAGCCTGAAAATAGAACATTGGGTCTCAAATGATCTTGAAAATTCAGTTTTGGTATATTTCTATAAAAGCTAAAGGATCCTTTTAAAATGGCAGAAATTATAAATAACAGTCATAAGCGTATTGAAATTTTGGTTGATTTCTCCCGGAGGCTAATTGATGGTGAAAATGTTAGAATGCTCATTGAAAAGCATCATCAAATAATCAATACTGTTTCTCCGATAGAGACGATGCAGGTACTTGATGAACTTTTATTAAAAGGATTGTCGCATGAAGCTGTCAAAAAAAATGTTGGCAAAATAATAAATGTCTTCTTTAAGTCGCTTAGTTCTTATCAATGGGAGAAACCAATAGAAGGTCATTTCTTGTATTACCTGATGCTCGAAAACCGGGAGGTTCAGAAAATATTGACAGAGCTCAAGTCTGTTACAAAGAGTTACTTTAAAGAGGAAAATCAGGATATTCCTGGTTTAATACGTAATCTCAGTTTACTTGTTGAGAAATTGAAGGCTTATGAGTTACATTATATAAAAAAGGAGAACATCCTGTTTCCGTATATTGAGAGGACATTTCCTCAATATCGGTGTTTGCAGCTAATGTGGTCTTTTCACGATGATTTTCGTCGATGCCTAAAAGCGCTTGACACAATATTAAGATCAGAAATCCCTGATAACGAGCAACTAAATAAGGAAATAGGAAAACTATTTTTTGTTGTGCTTCCGATCGTTTTCAGAGAAGAACAAATCGTATTCCCGGTCGCCCTCAAAGCAATACCTGAAAAAGCCTGGACTGAAATGTTAGACCAGAGTTATGTTACAGGATGGTGCTTTATCGACCAACCTATCAGGACATACAATACGAACCAAATATCTTATAATTCTGACGGAAAGATCAATCTGGGAACAGGGTTCCTGAATCCCGAACAATTGGTGCTGTTGCTGGACAATCTGACTGTTGATATTACTTTCATTGATGAAAACGATGAAGTGCTTTATTTTTCCGGGGCCAAACACCGGATTTTTCATCGTTCGGAAGCAATTATCGGCAGAAAGGTGCAAAACTGCCACCCACCGGATAGCGTACATATTGTGAATAAAATTATTACTGCATTCCGAAATGGCGAAAAAGACAGTGCTGATTTCTGGATACAAATGAAAGATCGCTTTATATATATACGCTATTTTGCTTTGCGAAATGAACAGTGTATCTATAAAGGCACTATTGAGGTAAGTCAGGATGTTACTGATATAAAATCATTACAGGGTGAACGGAGATTGTTGGAATGGAATAAAGAATGATTCAGATATAAAATTGATTTTTACTGCCTGTGTTTGCCAGCTACCATATACTTCAATCCAATCAAAATCAGGATTTTGTCGAAGTATCTTTAGACTTAAAATCTCATTCAATTGGTTGCAACTTTTATCCGTTCGGGGTACTGAAAAAGAGCGAGAGTGAGAGTGAGAGCGAGTAGCTCTAACGAACACTCTCGATCTTTTTCCTCAAGACTCACTCTCACACTCACACTCATAATTCTTTAATGTTTTCCAGATTATATGTAATTTTGCTAAGGCTTGCTGCCAACATATTTTCTCAGTGCTAACCGAATACTATAAGCCATGTTTGATTTTCAAAAACTTGATGTCTATCAGAAGTCGAAAAACTTTTGTAAATAGATTTTTTCTATCCTGGATGATAAGAAATTTGACCGGGTAACAAACGATCAACTTAGAAGAGCGTCATTCAGCATTATGCTGAATATTGCCGAAGGCACTTCACGATTCAGCAAAAAGACAGGAAAAACTTCTTTGTTATAGCCAGAGGCAGTGCATTTGAATGTGAAGCTATCCTGGAATACCTGCTGGACACAAAAGAAATCAAGCAAAATGTTTTCCAGGAGATGGAACAAAAACTTGAGGAAATCTCAAAAATTTTTTTGCCTTATCAAAAGTCAAGAGTGATATTTGTATATGTAATCTTCATATATGGTTGCAACTTTCGTCCGCTCCGGGTACAGCGCCCTCTGAAGCCTTGGCGAAGGAGGGCTGAAAAAGAGTGAGAGTGAGAGCCTGCCTGCCGGCAGGCAGGCGAGTGCGAGAGCACTTGCGAACACTCTCATCTCTTTTTCCTCAAAACTCGCACTCACACCCACACTTTTACAAGTCGAACTACACGCCAGATCTGTGTTCCTCACCCCGCCATCACGAATATAATTTTGCTTTTTGCTATTTATGGCAGTAACTTAGTTAAAAACCTGCAGTTATGAAACAATTAGCTGTAACTACATTATCATTACTTTGCTGTGTAAATATTTTTACACAGGAAAATGGAGAACAACCAGTGGTGACAGAGGCGGTTTACAAGACTGTTGGCCAGGCCAAACTAAAATTATATATCTATCGACCTATAAAGCATAAGAATGGAGAGAACGTTCCGGCTATAATTTTTTTCCATGGAGGAGCCTGGTGTGAAGGTCATGCGTGGCAGTTCTTTCCTCAATGCAAATACCTGGCGGCTAGGGGAATGGTAGCAATCAGTGCAGAATACCGGGTAAGAAAACGACAAAAGAATACCACACCTTTTGATTGTGTTGCAGACGCAAAATCAGCCATCCGGTGGGTAAGAGCTCATGCTACTGAGTTTTGGATTGATACAAGCCGGATCGTAGCTGGTGGTGGAAGTGCAGGCGGTCATATGGCAGCATGTACAGCACTCATAAATGGTTTCGACGAAAAAACTGAAGATATCAGCATATCTTCTGTCCCCAATGCGCTTGTTCTTTTCAACCCTCCTCTTGATATACCGGAAGTTTTGAACAGACTGCCAAAAAATTTACAAAAAATCCTCGAAACTAGTGGAAGAGAAATTTCTCCGATTCACCATGTGATGGAAGGTGCACCTCCAACTATAATTTTTCATGGAACGGATGATAGTGCTGTTCCATTTCACCAGTCAATAATTTTTTCAGAAGAAATGAAAAAGTATAACAACAGGTGTCAGGTCGAACCTTTTGAAGGCCGTGAGCACGGCTTTTTCAATTATTACAAAGGTAAAAATCCGGATTTCCAGAATACAATGAATTTAACCGTAAAATTTCTGGTCTCCATTGGGTATTTGAATTAATTTCACTGGAACTTTGTCTAGTTCGGGGTACTGAAAAAGAGTGAGAGTGAGAGTGAGAGCGAGTGCGAGAGCAATTGTGAACGCTCTCATCTTTTTTTCGTCAAGATTCACTCTAAAACTCACATTTAGAGATAAGTATTATAACTTTTATGTATTACGCTTATATCCTAAAGTCTATTTCTGATGGTTCTTTTTATAAAGGACAGACTGATAATCTTGAGTTCAGATTGCATCAGCATAAATCAGGAAAATCAAATTTTACTTCCAGGAATAGCCCCTGGATTATTGCTTATTATGAGGAATTTAACACGCGGGAGGAGGCCTTGTCTGGAGAAAAATACTTTAAATAAGCTGCTGGATGTAAAAGCCAGAAGCATTGACTACATTAGGCCGGTATTTTCTCACAAACATAAGATAACTCATAACAGTGTTTTACAACAGGCTAGAGGTGGTCAATTTACTCTGGCTGGAAGCGGTCAACGATACCGGCCTTTCCAGTTATCAAAAATCAGAATTAAAAGCAGAATGTGAGCATGCTTGCCTTAATGAGTATGAGTACAAGAGCAATAGCGACCATTCTCAAGATTTTTTCTCAATGGTCTTATTATTTCATTAATCAAAATCCCGATATCTGGTAGTTCATTGTTGGAGGAATAATATCATTTAAAAATCTAGTATTCAATAAAGTTAGGTTAGAAGTATTTTTCATTTTAAAGCGAATAATACTGTCAGGATGAATTTCTTTAACGAGGAGAATTATTTCGTTTTTTAATGAACTTGTTGTATAAGCCTCTTTATCGAATAAATAATCAATCATTGGCCTGGTATTCAGTACTATAAACCTGAATGAACATTCCCGTTGACTTGTGATATCGATTTCATAAAAACCTTTTTCTTCATCTTTTTCCGCAAATGAAGTTCTCTCAATAGAACCCGGGTATAAAATAGGTGTACTATTTCGAGTATAGAGAACCTGTGCTCGATGAATATGCCCTGACAGAATCAGATCAAAATTATCAGGCAGGTCCTCTATCCCAATAACATCATTGCCCTTACGAAAAGTGTAATTGGATGGTCCTACCTGTGAGCCTTCAATTGCCTGATGCATACAAAGAAATTTCACGCTATCTTCCCTAAGTTGAGTTTGTATTTCATTTATAATTCCTGGAAAAACTGATTTTACATTGTATCTTACACATGGGAATCCGGCAATATCAAAATCAATATTATTATGTCTGAACCGGAAAACCTGAGATTTCGTATAATAATGGATATTTGAATGTTGCATCATTAATGAAATTGGCAATTCAGAGCTTTCATGGTTACCGGGAACAATTGCAAAGGGAATTCCTGTTTGGGCGAAATTGAAAATCCGTTCATAAACCAAATCAATAATTGGGGCGGGAATTCGGGTTCTGAAAAAAAGGTCTCCTCCATGGATAACCAAATCGGCTTTATTAATTTTTGCATAGTGGAGTATGGCATCAAAATTCATCAGGAAATCAATTCCTCTTCGTCGTTTCTCTTTTTTTGGTCTGAGAGGAGAATCAAATCCGAGATGAGAATCAGCAAAGAATATTATTTTTACCATATAAGCCTATACTTTCCGTATATCACAAATCCTGTCAAATCAAAAATAGGTATTTCATGGCAAACTGATTTTGCTGAAAACAGAGCGAGTGCTCTAGCCTGCCTGCCAGCAGGCTAGAGATGACATTCTCCCTTGATTTGACTCAGTTCTTTCGTCTGGTTCAACACGAAAAATGGCGATAGAGGTGATTGATATATTGAACCTAACACCATCCATATTGTTTAGAATTAATATAAATCATTCGACTATCGACCTGAATTAATAAGGAATAACCATGTACTAAAAATAGTCGCAGTTTGCCTAGTAACCCCAAAAAAGCACAAAATGGAATCAAATCTTCTTCAAATCAGGGAACAGCAAAAGGAAGTTTGGACCAGGTTCTCACCGGGATGGAAGAAATGGGACGAACTAACGATGGACTTTTTAAAGCCTATGGCCAATTCTATTATTGACCTCTTAAAACCTAAGAATTCCGAACTGGTTTTGGATGTTGCATCCGGGACCGGGGAACCCGGACTCACAATAGCAACAATGCTGGATGGTGGAAAAGTGATCGCGGTCGATCTAGCAGAAGGGATGCTTGATGTAGCAAGAGAAAATGCAAACAAACGGGGAATAAAAAACTTTGAGACTGTTGCATGTGATGTTAGTAATCTTCCCTTTCCGGACAGTAGCTTTGACGCCGTAAGTTGCCGCTTTGGCTTCATGTTTTTTCCCGATATGTTGCTTGCTGCAAAGGAGATGACGCGGGTGTTGAAACCGGGAGGAAAAATTGCTGTGACGGTCTGGAACGAGCCGGAAAAGAATTCCTGGGCAACATCAGTGCTAAATATTGTCAATGAAAACATGAAAGTCGCTCCACCGCCTCAGGGCGCACCAGGATTATTCCGCTGTGCCAAGAGCGGAATGATGCCGGAATTATTTAAACAGGCCGGACTAAAGAATATTTCGGAATTTGAAGTCGGGGGAAAACTACATCCCGGAAATAGAAAAATTTACTGGAATTTCATGACGGAGGTTGCTGCACCTGTTGTTGCTGCACTCAACAATGCTGATTGTGAGATGAGGATAAAAATCAGGAGTGAAGTTTTCGAGTTAATCAAACAAAAATATCCTGACGGAGCACTTTCAATTGACTCCAATGCCCTGGTAATTTATGGGGAGAAGTGATTTTTAAATCATAAATATTACTGTTTCTTTTGCCAGTTTGAGGAATTGGTACAGAGCGAGTGTTCTCACTCTGTTTTCTACTCATGGTATTGCAATACCAGTAATCGAGAATAAACCAGCCATAGCTTGTCAGAGACAACTCAATTTACAATAGGTGACTATTGATAAATTGAAAGTTGGCTTAAATACATGACATTGCATTAATTTTGCTTCTCAAAGCAATCTAATCAAAAATGAAAATACCAAAGAATAAAAAGAAATGGATTATCATTTCGTTATTGCCTGCAATAATTATCATCATTGGTTCCTTACCACCAAAACCTCAAAAATCAATTCGGTATTATGAAAGGAACGGTGGCCAGTTAAAAACGGAAAAGGTAGCCGGAGAAAAGTGGCTGGTATGGTTATATAACAATCCGGTAGGTGAAGCGACAATGTGGACCCTGGTAAAGAGAAAACTGGTTTCTTCGACCTACGGTAAAATGATGGATCGTGCTTCGTCAGCGAAAAAGATTCATCCATTTATTGAGGATTTTGACATTGACATGAACGGTGTCAAGGAACAGGAATTCAAAAGCTTTAACGATTTTTTTACCAGAGAATTAAAAGAAAATGCAAGACCGATTGATACAAGCTTAAATACTATCATATCTCCAGCGGATGGGAAAATCCTGGCTTATGCCGATATCAGCAATTCTGATTTCATTATAAAAGGCTTTCGATTTGATGTTTCTTCCTTTCTTGACAATCCCGTTCTTGCACAAAAATACCTTGACGGGGCCCTCATTATCATCCGGCTGGCCCCGGTTGATTATCATCGCTTTCATTTCCCGGTCAGTGGGAGTTTAACTGCAACCAGACAAGTGGAAGGAGACTACTATTCAGTCAACCCCTTCGCCTTACGTGAAAAGGCTGAAATATTCTGTCTTAATAAACGGGAATACTCAATTCTTTCTAATCCTTTGTTTGGTGATGTTGTTATGGCAGAGGTTGGTGCCACGATGGTTGGAAGCATCGTGCAAACTTACAATGGAAGTTCAGTTAAGAAAGGTGAAGAAAAAGGCTATTTCAAATTTGGCGGCTCGACAGTGGTACTGCTTTTTGAAAAAAACAAAATCGATATTGACAAGGACTTGTTGATCAATACAGCAAAGGGATATGAAACAGCTGTCAAAATGGGTGAAAGAATTGGAGCTTCCCTTCCCCGTGACTGAGCTGATATTATGCTGATTCTTAAAAAGATTATTTGCACTAATATTTAACCCAGGCAAGCTATAAGTATACGTTTGCATATACATTGTACAGAACCACAAGCTACCCTGGCTAATTTTCAATAAAACCATTGTAGCATCCTTATTTATACCTGATTCGTGAAAATGCAACATGATTGAGACCTGAAAATATGATTTTTAGATTTGTCGAGGCTATATAATGATACACTAATTGCCTTACAACTTCAAGGATACTGGCTCCTCATTCGCCGTAGGCGATTCAGTCTTGTAGAAAATAAATCCAATAATGAATTTCATACCGCGTAGCGGTTTAACACCTCCATGAGGTATATGCCAGATGTCTGATTGATTTTTCTACAAAACCATAAACCCCGCGGGCTAATCTTCAGCAACGAGATCGCGGTGGTTTATTAGTTTGAAATAACCCGAGCGAAACATAAACCAGGCTATAGAAACAGGGTAATTATGTAACTTTGTTAAACAGCTCGCTTTAAATAAAAAACTCTTAATCAAATTTATCAAACCATGCATCAATCAGAAAATCGTTCGCGGAGGAAGTTTTTAAAAAATGCAGGGGGCATTTCCATGGGAATATTCGGCTCTTCATTTTTGAATTGTTCATCAGACAACAATAATTCTAAAGACCACCGCGATCCTGGCTCAATGTTTCCCGGGAATACAAAAACAAGAGAAGAAAGGATTGAAAAGGTAAAAATTGCAGCGCTGGGAATGCAGCGTTATGACTGGGAACAAGGAACCGTTGGACAGGCATTACTGGAATTGGGTGAATTGGATCTTGCCATCTCATTCGCCCGCGGCGCTATACTAAGGCAGGAAAAAGGACGATTTTCGGTCTTGAAAGGAAACGGCCCCATAACCGATTGCTCTAGTATCGGCGAGGTCGTGTTATTCGCGGCTGAAAAGACCGGAGACCCCATTTTCAAAAAAGGAGCTGACGAGATGCTTGAAGTATTTCACGGTTCGAATCATAAAACACCTGAAGGAATACTATTCCACACGCAGGAACCCACACAATGGATGATGAGCGATGCCAATTACATGCTGCCACCCTTTCTGGCAGCTTGCGGTGAATACAAGGAGGCAATTAAACAGATCGAGGGCTGGCGTAAATATCTTTTTAACAAAGAAGAACATCTCTATTATCATATTTACGATTATAAAAACGGTTCTTTCAAGCGCCAGGAGTTCTGGGGAACAGGAAACGGGTGGTCAGCAGCGGGATTTTGCAGGGTTATCAGGATGCTTCCGGATAATATGCAAAATGAAAAACAGCTTCTGATTGATTATACAAAAGAAATAATCGATGGCTGCCTGAAATTCATGAACGAGGATGGAACTTTTCATGATGTTGTTGATAAGCCTGAAACATTTATCGAGGTGAATCTTTCACAAATGCTGGCATATTCAATTTTCAGGGGAGTAACTGCTGGCTTCCTCGATAAAAAATACATTGAAAAGGCTGAATTGATGCGCAAGGCTGCTAATGACATGGTGGATGATCTTGGTTACATTCACGATGTATGCGGTTGTCCCAATTTCGACAGAAGTTATTTTTCACCAGAGGCCCAGGCTTTCTATCTGCTAATGGAGGCCGCGGCAAAAGACTATGAAGCAGTTAATAGTTAAGTTTGGAAGTACGTTCGTTGAATACGGCATGAACAATTATAACCAACCTGTTGTTATTACTTGCCTGTAAGAAGACGCCAGCAATTGAATTAAATTTCCTGATATGAGTCTCACTGATTCACAGCATGTTGTAACAAGCATTAGATTCCTGACCGAAAGCACCTTCGTGATCGGGTTCACGCGATGCGGGATGAGATTCAGGTCAGGTCAGCACCTTATTGTCGGGATAAATGGGGAACTTGACCAGAGAGAATATTCGATCTACAGTGGCGAGAATGATGAGGAAATTGAAATTCTGGTCAGGGAAGTAAGCGGCGGGAATATTTCATCAAAGTTAAAACAATGCAGCCCTGGTGTTGTACTAAATGTTAATGGCCCGTTCGGATCATTCGGATCCACTATAACAAGTAAAAGACATAACAAGCATATCTTCATCGCGTCAGGAACAGGCATCTCCCCTTTCCATAGCATTGTCAGGACTTTTCCTGACCTCGACTATCTTATAATTCATGGTGTTTCTTTTAATAATGAAGCTTATGAATGCAATGAATACGACCCTGAACGGTATGTTCTATGCACGTCCAGGGAGAAGAGCACAGGTTACAATGGCAGGGTCACGAATTATCTTGTTGATTTTCCAGTGAATGATAAAATGATATTCCACATCTGTGGTAACGGCAACATGATTTATGATGTCCAGAAATTGCTTAAAAACAAGGGCATCCTTCAATCCGCGATTATTACAGAAAGATACTTCTAGCAGGCACCCTGATAAGTCCAGGTTCCGGCTCCATAGCTTATCTTCCTTAAAGTAATATAACGATCATTCACGACCTTGTAATGACAAGTCTCTTAATTCTCTTCCCGTGACTTTCCGAGGAAAAGTTTTTCTTATATTGACTTGCCGAAAAACTTACATTCTATTTTTTTAAAAAATAAGCCAGATGAAAAGAATTATCCTGCCAGTCTTGCTCTTGGTTTCCATGTTCGCTACCGCTCAGAACAGGTGGAAAATACAAACAGACGGATCCATTACATGGAGTATAAAGAAAGATGTGCCCCACTTCGATCATATCGAAATGAGTGGTGAACAGGTTTCCGTCGTACTTCGCTATGGAGTGAGGATTGACAGTTCTTTCTCATTGGAACGATCGATTGTCTGGCCCATGCTAAGAACAATTCCCAATAACACGCACGCCAGTCTTAACCTGAGGTCAGCGGCCGATTTCAGTTCTCTGCTCGCGGTAAATGGAGCTACCCTCAGAAACGAAAAAGTCAGGTACATAACCCTTGATGGGATATTAAAAGTTGTAAGTGATTTCCGGACTCCTGTCCCTGTAACCTTGACACGCCTGGTCTTCCCATCAACAACCCTGGCGGCAGTTTGCGAGAAGTACACGCTGAAAAATAACTCTCCAAAGCCTGTTACCCTGCTGGTCCCAGATCAGAAAACAATTTACCGCACCGATCCGGCCAGGGGCGTTGAAGGCAGTTATACTTTCGAGACCAGTATTCAAAACACCGGGTATTTCAGGGTATCACCAGGAGAGGAAATAAGTTTCACGGTGAGCCTGCAGGCTTACAGCCAGTCGAGGAAAGCCCAGCAAATAAATGTTGAGTCGGAGTTGACATCCAGGCAGACATTTGTTAAGCAAATGTGGAATGATCTGGTTTTGGAGACACCAGACACGGCTATAAACCGGATGTTTGCATTCGCCAAGATTCGTGGCTCCGAGAGCATTTACAGGACCAGTGGCGGACTCATGCATGGACCGGGTGGAGAGGCGTATTACGCGGCCATATGGGCAAACGACCAGGCCGAATATATAGGACCATTCTTCCCCTACCTTGGTTACCGGACCGGTAACGAGGCATCCCTGAACGCTTATATGCATTTTGCAAGATTCATTAACAAGGATTACAAGCCTATCCCAAGTTCCATTATAGCTGAAGGGAAAGATATTTGGGACGGGGCTGGGGACAGGGGTGATGCTGCCATGATTGCTTACGGGGCGTCCAGATACGCGCTGGCGAGGGGAGACAAGGCAGAAGCCGAAAAGCTTTGGCCCCTTATCAGCTGGTGCCTCGAGTATTGCAACAAGAAACTTAACAAAGAGGGGGTTGTAACATCTGATTCTGATGAACTTGAAGGCAGGTTTCCTTCGGGAGATGCGAATCTTTGTACTTCTACCTTATATTACGACGCTCTCCTTTCTTCAGCGTATCTCGCTCAGGATCTGGGCAAACCTTCATCATTGGTCTCTGATTACAGGAAGAAAGCAGCCGGTTTGAAGAAAGCAATAAACACTTATTTCGGAGCGAACATAAAGGGTTTTGATACCTACCAGTATTACAAGGGTTGCACCCTGCTCCGTTCATGGATCTGCATGCCTCTGGTTGTTGGCATTAACGAGAGAACAAAGGCAACGATCGATGCCCTCTTCTCTCCTGCCCTTTGGACTAAAGATGGTCTGCTCACGCAGGAAGGAAGTACAACCTTCTGGGACAGATCAACCCTTTACGCGTTGAGGGGTGTTTACAATTCTGGTGAAACATCCAGAGCAACCGATTACCTTAAATATTATTCCGAAACACGTCTTCTGGGGGAACACGTTCCTTACGCTATTGAAGCATGGCCGGAAGGTTCACAGAGGCATCTTTCAGCTGAAAGCGGTCTTTATTGCAGGATCTTAACAGAGGGTCTTTTCGGCATCAGACCCACCGGCCTTGCGAGCTGTACTTTAACTCCCCACTTGCCCGATTCGTGGAACAGTATGAGCCTAAACCGGATTCACGCATTCGGTACCGTTTTCAACATTTCAGTGAAACGCCAGTCGGGAAAGACTAACATGGTAGTAAGTCTTGCTGATGGGAAGATTATCTACAATAATATGGTAACCCCAAATCTCCCAGTC
Organism: Bacteroidales bacterium; assembly: GCA_046329885.1. GTDB lineage: Bacteria > Bacteroidota > Bacteroidia > Bacteroidales > VadinHA17 > LD21. The sequence goes on along the minus strand of JAXLTU010000012.1, from coordinate 11,775 downwards.
AACATCAAGTTCCAGTAGAGCATGTCCCAGGACTTAAGTCCTGGGATACTTCCTAAAGTTCGTAATACTGTTCCCAGCCCTTCCTCGGGGCTTTCCCAACAAGCATCTGGTTAGCAAGAGGATGATTGGTAATCACCTTTTTCTGCCTGTCGAACATCAGCTTGGTGTTTAACTGGGCAGCAATGACGCCTAGATTGAAGACCTGGCTTAGCGGACCAGAGATATCGAATGATGAACGTGTCTGTTCAAGTCCCTTGCAGCCGAGCAGGAAGTTCTTGTAGTGATTGGATGGCGATTTGGGTACCTCCGGCAATTTAGACTGCATTTCTTTTGCTTTTTCGGAAGGTATTATTGACAAGGTAGCTCCATGAGTGCCTCCCTTGAATGTTAGATCCTTACTATACATTATCTTACCAGGCCCTAGTCGTGGTGCCTTTTGCGGACCATTGCTTGCAGCAGGGATATTAGGATCGCCGGTTACCTCGCCACCGTATCCTTTTGGAAGAGGTGGCAGGTTGTCCTGACCATCGTACCATGTAAGGTCGAGGGCAGGCATGTTACCTCTTGCCGGAAATTTATACAGTAGTGTTTCTGATTGCGGGAAAAAGAATGGATTCCATCCGGTTACTTTAAGTGGTTCAATCTCGTAGGGCAGGCCCAAGTTCAGGAACTGGTGTACGCTGTCCATAATGTGTGCTCCCCAGTCACCAAGTGCTCCCATGCCAAAATCAAACCAGCATCTCCACTGCCCGTTAACATAGTCGTGATTGTATTCGTGCTCATCGGCAGTACCTAGCCAGGTATCCCAATCGAGGGTCTGTGGCAAAGGTTCACCAGCCGGATACTTGATAATTGAAGTATCCCACCCGTGCCACCTGCGACTTGAGTTCATATGCCCGGTGAAGGCAGTTACATCCTTAATAATTCCAGCCTCAACCCATGTCTTGAACTGAAAATAATTTGCTTCCGAGTGCCCCTGGTTTCCCATCTGGGTTACAACATTGTATTTTTTCGCGGCATTCATCATCAATTGAACCTCGTGAAATGTTCTTCCCATTGGCTTCTCAACATAAACATGCTTACCCAGGCTCATGGCAAGCATGGCAACAGGGAAGTGGGCGAAATCAGGTATCGCGATAAGGACAGCATCTATTTCATTTCCCATGGTGTCAAACATCACCCTGAAATCCTGAAATCTCGGCACGTCGGGATAAGTCTTAAGAATATCAAGGGTAGCTGGACCTCCCATATCAGTGTCGCAGAAGGCAATGAAATTACAAAGACCAGTCTTGGCCATTTCCTTTATATCGTTGGCACCTTGCGCACCTATTCCAACACAGGCGAGGTTGACTTTCTCGCCAGGACTAGCCGGAGTTACCTGTTTTGCAGCAGAACCTGCTGCAGGTTTGGTCAGGATAGTCGGGAAAGCTGCTGCAGCGGCCGATAATGTTACAGCACTTTTCAAAAATCTGCGTCTCGATTGTTCGTTTGCCTTCATAGTATTGATATTTAAGTAGTTCTAGATTAATCTTTAATCCTTTTGCATGACTGCCTGTGTCATGAATCCGAATTTTGAAGGTTTAAATGTAAGAATTTAACTATCAAATGATGCTGCTCCGGGAAGATTATGCCGCCTGTTTTTAAATATGTTTTCTGCAATTTATAATTGAAACCGGAAAGGGACTCGAGGTATGCAATTCATGCACTGACTGTTCCGGGAAATGCAGGTTTAATGTTCCGGTGAGAGACCGGATTAAGGAACTGAAGGAAATTTACTGCTGAAAATACTTACAGATAACCAAGTCATTAAATCGTCACAACACGAGTTGAAACGAGAAGAATAGTCTTTCCACTAACTGGCCGGCAATTTGATTTAATAGTTGCTCTTCTTCCTTGGTTGTTTGCCGCATCCAGTTTTTTTATCGTGTCTGGCATGCTGTTTATGATATTTTTCAAGGGAATGCTATATTTAGAAAAAATACTGGTGAAATCATTCCTGCTGTGCACATTGGCGTTATCGTCATCCATCTTTCAAGCTTCGGATATTATTGGACCTTCCAATACCAGTGACAAAGCCAACCTTGAAATTAGTAAAACAGTTGCATCCACTGATAGAGAGATGCAAAAGTCCGCGGGAATATATATCGAAGCTGTAAAGCAATTTGCCGATAACGCGATGAAATATGGCATGGATAATTACGGACCCGTGAAGACGCCATTATTTGCAGATGGTATAAATGTAAGCACTCACGAACCTGTTACCTGGAAATTTCCTGGTGGAAATGAATGGGTACTTGTGGATATTGGTAACCAGCAAAACTTTTTCAGGACATTAGCTGGATTGACGGCACTCACAGGCGAGAAAAAATACAAGAAGGCGGCAGTTGACGCTGTTAAGTATGCTTACAAAAACCTCAGGTTTGGTAAGATGCTGGCTTGGGGAGGTCATATGGCCTATAACGCTACAGCCGATTCAGCTGTTTATGCACCGGACAAATCAAAGGCGCATGAGCTAAAATGCCACTACCCCTTTTACGACCTGATGTGGGAAGCAGACCCGGTACAGACCAGGTTAATGATCGAAGATATCTGGAATAGTCATGTCCTGGACTGGGGAAACCTCGATTTTAATCGTCATGGTTACCCGGAAGCCACGGGTAAGGTATGGGATAACGAGTTCAGAAGTACACCTGTTTTCTTCTGGGGCAAGGGACTCACTTTCCTTAACACTGGCAGTGATCTGTATTACGCGGCAGCTCTGCTTTCTCATTACACGCATGACCAGAGGCCAATGACCTGGGCCAAAAGGCTGGCCCATCGATACGTCGAAACGAGAAATCCATCAACCGGGCTGAGCGGGTTCCAGTTCAGCCAGACGATGGCATGGTGCGATGATTATGGCAAGATTCTCAACGACAGGGCCATTTACCAGTATGGTGATGATTTCCCAGGTCACTTTGTTGTTGAAGGCACACTATTCCCGTGTTATGGGAACACTCCTTTTGTACGCCCGGAGATATGTAACCTGACTATTTCCGAACTTATTGGTGAAAACGCCTCGGAGTTCAGACAATGGACCATTGAGAACCTTATAGCGTGGGTCAGGAGTTCTTACAGGGCATCGGATAACACCTTCGTCCCGATGCTTACTGACGGAACATCAATGGAAGGCTATGTATGCAAAAAAGATGGCTATTTTGGTCCTAAAGGGAGAAAACTTACTGCCGGTTGGGCAGGGAGTGAAATATTCTGGGTATATGCCAAAGCAACCGAAGTAACAAGCGACACGACAATATGGAACATGGCAAGAAGAGTAGGGCTTGCGAACAAATATGGAGATATCGGGGCTTCTCCTTCTGGCAGCCCTATCCTCAATACACTAACTGCCTGTTCCGATTATGAAACCCTATTCGGATTCCTTTCTCTTTTTGCTAAAACCAGGAATAAAGCCTTTCTGGATATGGCAGATATAATTGGCAGGAACATATTGAAAAATCATTATTCAGACGGTTTCTTCGTTATTTCTAAAGACAAGAAGTTTACCCGTTTCGACAACATTGAACCTCTCGCGCTTCTTCATCTGGCATCTGCACTCCAGGGTCGCGTGGGTGTTGTTCCCGTTTACCCGGGTGGAAAAGGGTTTTTCGCATCGGCCTATGACAACCTCGGGCACAAGTATGATAACGAGTTCATATACAATATTGAGACTGGCCTTTAAACTGGGAATCTCACACGTTAGCTTTCTTCTTAAAGCCCCTGGATCAGTATAATAATAGTTCCGGTAATGGTTAGCTTATTATTATTTTGACAACTAAAATATCATTGAATAGTTAGTTACGTCACGGTAAAATTCGTTAATTTTAGTTTTGGTAATTACTCATGCTATGCTAACAGTCTTAGATTGGAAAAGGAAGTTCTTCAGTGGAACTTATGACCTTTACTCGGGTGAAAACATTGTCGGTTTTATCAGGATGAAAGCATTCAGCTTTACCTCAACCGCCGAGCTAAACAGTCGAAGGCTTCTCTTCAAAACAAAAGGGTTCTGGAAGAAACTAACAGAGATAGCCAATCCTGATGATGAATCCGTCATGGGTAAGATAACATTTAACAATTGGAAAGAAAGTGGTACTATAGAATATGACAATGTAGTTTATGACTGGAAATGGGAGAATTTCTGGAAAACCAGGCTCGTGATAATGAACCAGGGAGAAACCCTTATAAAGTATTCTGTTTCAGCATTTAAAGGGAAAATAGACATCATGAAGTATGATGAGACCCTGATACTTAGCGGCATGCATATTATAAACTATATCCGCAGGTCACGCGCGGCCGCCGCGGCTGCTGCAAGCTAGTTCAGTCAATACCTGTATTTGGCGCGAAACTTCCGTACCCCTGCCGCGAAATAGACGAGCGATACTCCTGCTATCCATGATAACTCGAAGTAGATATCCTTTATCCCGGAATTATAATTCAGTATCTTGTTAAAAGCCCTGGTTGCCGTGGCTGTTGGAAGCAGGTCATTAAGATAAACATTATGACCAGCCAGGCCAAACAACAGTACCTTTGGAAGAGGCAGGAAGCAGTCTGAAAAAAACATCAGGATAAAAAACGGGAAACAGCCCAGGGTTAAAAGTCCGAACATGGTTTTGATGAAGCATGACGTTATTATCCCAATCGCGATCACCGAAAAACAAGTCAGCGTACCGGTCAGTAATAATAAAGGAATAGAGCCCGATGTTGTATAGCCAACCGAAAAAGCAGCAAGAAGAGTAAGGAAAAGGCATAAGAGTCCGATCAATACCTGGTTTAGACTCAGGGCTGTCATGAATTCCGACGACGACAGTCTTGAAAGCGAAAGTCTTGTTATGGTGTCCTTTTCAATTTCCCTGACTATTGATGCCCCTGCAGTGAAAAGCATCATGATCAGAGAAAGAACCAGTAAAGCCGGGACATACAGGTCAAACTCGTTAAGAGCCTTTCCCCTGCCGGCATATTCATAGCTTATATTCACGGGTGAAGTGACCTTTGTAACGGTACCCAGGTAGTTATAAATAGTGTAATCGGTGAATGAAGCAGCGATCATGTACCTCGTGTTTGCCTGATCCCCGAAACTTCTTATAGCGGGCAGGTAAGCATTCCTCCCTGCAACATACTCATCAAGTGCCCTGGTAAAGCCTGGAGGAATAGTAATGACCAGGTCCGCATCCTTGTTCTTAACACGATCTCTGGCAGTTACAGAATCTATGCCACCAAGAATATTAATAACGGTTTTCCCATCTTCGGTTTTAATCTTTCCAAGCTCCGCAGCCAGATCAGCAGCGAAATTACCAGTCCGATCGGCATTAATCATTATTACGTTATACGAGGCAGAACCGGTATCGCCCATGTACAAGTACATCAGGTAAACGAAAAATGGAGCGAATACAATGGCGAGAATGAGAATCTTCCAATCTCTCAGGTTTTCCCTGAGTGTTTTTATAAAGCAGGCAATTGTTTTCATTCACGCAAGCTTCTTCCGGTAAGTGAGATAAATATATCCTCGAGGCTTTTCTTCCTCATTTGAAGGCTGTTTATCCCGAGGTTTTTCTCCCGGGCTGTCTGGAGGAGGGACTCTGCTAATAGTACCGGTTCTGGTGAACTCAGTGTATAGATTGTTTCTTTCCTCGAGAATTCACGGATAAGCCTTTCATTAATAAAAGGAAAGAGATCTTTCTCGGCGTCACCGGTGATACTGATTTCAACCAGATCGTCGCTACCGGTTCCAGAAGTCAGATCCGCTGGAGTGCCTAATGTCAGAAGTCTGCCTGCATCGATAATGCATACCCTGTCTGACAGTTTCTCAGCCTCCTCCATGTCGTGAGTTGTAAGAATCACTGTCGTGGTTTCCCTGATCGACCGGATATATTCTCTTACAAGCACCCTGCTCTGTGGATCGAGACCAGCCTGTGGTTCATCGAGAAATACAAGTTCGGGGGAATGGATCAGTGCTAGCGCGATATTAAGGCGTCGCTGCATACCACCTGAAAGCTTTTTAGCGAGCCGGTCTTTAACGGGCAGTAGCCCCATGGCATCGAGTAACTCGTGTCCCTTTTGCTCAGCGACCGAAACTGGCAAATCGTACATCCTCCCCATGTAAACAACCTGCTCCATGCAGGAAAGGTTCTCCCATACTACTATATGCTGAGGGCAGATTCCAATTGATCTCCTGTTGTCAGAAGTATTAATGGAGACCGATCCACTATCGGGCTTTAGAAGACCGCTCATCATCTTAATCGATGTAGTCTTTCCGGCACCATTCGGACCAAGGAACCCGAAAATCTCTCCTTTTCTTACCTCGAATGAGATACCATTGACAGCAACAACATCACCGAATTTTTTAACGAGAGAGTCGGCTCTCAATATCCAATCCATGCTAAATCCGAATTGAAGAAAAATAAAGATATGAATATTACTGGTTTATACAACCGTTTACTTCTGTCGTTTCGTCCAGTCTTCAACCTCTTTCCCTTCCTGAACCTGTAAATGCAGGATTGCGGAATTAGTGTAATTCTTTACCTCCGTTTCGGTAAGCTGATGACTCCAGGCTGCTCTATCGTCTGGTCTATTTCCCTGTCCGGAGTTTTTATACTCGGCATAATAGGCTGTTTTATCGCGGGCGGTACCCGACCAGTTACTCCATCCCTGAGCGACGACAGCTCCTGGAAGGTCACATTCAATAAATACAACCTTCGCGTAATCGCGCCAGGGCCTTCCAAGATATACTATGCTGACCCCTTCCGCCGCGGTTACCCTGCATTTCTTGAAAACGAAACCAAATGATTTACCTTCACTGGTACTTGCTGCCGTAATATATGAATCACCTTTGCAATGAAGCGTACAATCTTCGAACAGGGCAGTGGCAGAGCCAAAAATAAAATCTGTGGTTCCCTCTATCAAACAATTTTTAAAGTACTGGTTACTGTTCTCGCCGTTGATGTAAAGAGTGTCCTGGTTACCGAGTATATTACAGTCCCTGATAACACACCTGTTCCCTTCGATATGAAGCGCAACTGCTTGCCCGACCTTTCCGGCGTTATTCTCGATAGTCAGGTTAGTGGCGACAAAATCATCAGCCTCAACCTTCAACGTGTAAGTATAAAAAGTACTGTTTCGTCCCCTGCCAATCCTGTTAAAATAATCATCATAGGTAATTATTGTTTTTTCGCGACTCTCGCCCACCAGAGTCATCTTGGTATTGCATGAGGGTACCACTATCTTTTCCCTGTATACACCGTTCCTGATGAAGATCGTGATCCTGCCATCGGGAAACGACTTGCTGGCATCAATGGCGGCCTGTATGGTTGTGAAATCTCCAGTCCCATCCTTCGAAACAGTCATCTCAAATTTGTCCTGGGCCCTGAGAACTATGACCAGAAATATGGTGACAGTGAATAATAAAAGCCTCTTCATGTTATTTCGTTAAATCAGTTGTATAATATTAAATTTCACTAAAAAGATTAGCCGGTGAGAGCTTAAACTTATTACAAATTATTGGAATTTGGCTGACAGAAGTTTGTAAAAGAAAAAATTAACAGACATGTGAAAGAAAGATTCCTTTAAAAATTTAGCAATCTCCTTTCATCATTGTACCTTTCTGACAGTCTGAAAGATTAAAAAAAATTCTCTGAAATGTATTATTTTCCCGATGTAATTTCCAAGATCCAATTAATAAAATCGCCCGGGTCTTCATCAGCACCGTGGCCTGCATCCCAATAAAGCAGCGTATTAACATCCTTACCTGAGTTCTCAAGTCGAAGGGCAAGATTAATAATTACTGTCTGGGAAGTATGGTTGTCTGAGGTGCCATGACGTATCCACCAGTGGCCGGCGCATGATGAATTTTTATTTTCAATGAAGTACATAGCGTTCATCATGTTCCGCTTTTGAACAATATCTTCATCGATCCGGGCTTTGACATCGCCTGTCGCGTGTTGCTGGCTGAATTCAGTAAAATGTCTTGCATCTGTCGCTTCATTCCCGAAAAGGCTGGGCTCCGGCTGCCTCATTTCAAAATCGTCAAACGCTGGCAACCCTTTCATCCTCCCCACGTGAGCCGCGTAATCGGGAAAGCTGAAAGTCAACTCGTTATTTGAATAGTGCAACCACGGGTTTTTTAACAGGTACTCCTGTCTTTTGCCATCATTCAGATTATCAAGGAATTTCCTTGCAGATGGAACCAGGTAATACTTCAATAAATAACCGGAATAATTATCTGCTGTAACAAAACCGAAATTATCTTTTCCCAATAGCTTTAAAGAGGATTGGTATCCAATGTATTTCTTAACCAGGGTTGCTGATAATTCCTGATCAACAAGACCAGAACGAGTCGGCACCTTCCCGTACATCCATTCATATGCTCCATCGGCATTCTCGAGGTCTGTTATGGGACAAAAGCATGCTGAAGCGAAAATATCATCAGATCCGCCCGCCGCACCAATATTTTTAAGGTAACTATCGAATAGCGGGCTATTACCTGAAGAGCCAAGCAAAGCCGACAGGGCACCTCCGGCGCTTACCCCCACGGAGACTATATGGTCTGTATTTCCCGGGATAATACCTTTGTTGTGTTTCACATATCGCACAGCTGCTTTAAGGTCGACGATGGCGGCTGGCGCCTTACCGAAATTAGTACCATCCGGAGTTTTGTTTTCCCTGCCCCTGCAACCTGGCGTAATAACAACGAAACCTGCAGCAAGTGCCAGATCTGCCCTGCTGCTCAATGATGATGTTTCTGAAGGTCCTGAACCTGGTCTGGAAGGAAGAAAATCCCCGCGTTGTCCTGAAACATTTGGCTGGTTCTGTCGACCCGTGGTTTCATCTCCCGCCGATGAGTTATTATTCCTGACCGATGAATAACCCCCGACTCCAATGACGAACAGAATTGGCGAATCTGCTGCATTTATCTCGTGGTCATCAATCTTTACCGGCACGCTGACATTCAGACTCTGGTAATCTTTATCAATTGGTTTCGTAACGTAAAGCAGATGAGTGTACGACCTGTAAACAACTACCTTTTCCCCTCTCGTGGTCCTGACTATTTTTGTCTCAGTTGTATAAGCGTTTTCAGGAAAAAGAAGAGGATCACCAACCTGGCCATTAACTACAGCAAAAAGAAATAATGCCATGATGGAATGTAAAAACCTAAGTTTTTTCTTTTCATTAATTGAATTCATCAGGATAGATTTTAAGACAAGTTAATCACTTTTTACAACATATTAGACAAGGCAAAATCAGTTTTCATTCCTGAACAAGAAAGTATAATGACATGGTTTATGAATCAGAAATTATTTGTTTTTCGTAATATTCTCTTTGATTATGATAATCAGCCAATATTATTAATGTCTATTTTTGCAATGTGCAATTAATTATTTTACAATCAAATAAATTCAACTATTAACATGTGTGCCCGACAGCCCCTGGTTTTCATTATCCTGTTTATCTTAATTGAAAACGTTTCATTTTCGCAAGAGAAAGTAACTGGAGAAAACCCGCTCAGATTCGGTACAGCGGTCACTTTGACAACTAATGGAATATCGTTGATTCCTAACCTTTCACTGAATAGACCCGCGACACTTTTCGATCTCAATCTTGCAAAGGGAAAATTGAGCTTCGAACCGCAATTAAGGTTTGGCCTTGACGCCAAACCCTGGACTTTTATATTCTGGTGGCGTTACAAATTAGTCGACTCCGGTCCTTTCAGGATCACGGCAGGTGCTCACCCGGCATTTTCATTCAAGACCAAATCGCTTGATAATGGAATTTCTACAAACAATTATATTGTCGTCAGACGCTATCTCGCCGGGGAATTATACCCGACTTATTCGTTAACAAAAAGCATCACCACGGGTGTTTATTATTTGTACTCAAGAGGTCTTGACTTTGAAGCTACAAGGAACACCAATCTCCTGGCTCTGAGGCTCAGTTTTAACAACATCAGACTTTCGGAAAAATACTTCGCGAAATTTCTTCCCCAGGTCTATTACCTCAGGATGGATAAACTGGATGGCACATACTATACTTCCACGTTGTCGTTTGCAAGAAAGGAATTCCCTTTGTCTGTATCATCAGTTTTTTGCATCCCTTTCAAGACATCCATTCCCCAGCCAAAAGAGATAATCTGGAGCGTGAGCATCATCTATGCCATGAACAAGGAATACCTAAAGAAGAAGGTGAACTGATTAAGAGACAATAACACTGATCAAAAAAACATTAATAAATGGAGAAGCCGGAGACCCTGGAAGATTTTTACAGCAGGAAATTTCCTGGACAGCCAAACGATATTTATAACGGTCCGGGTCATTTCAACATTTTCAGGCTCGATCCAACCTCTATCGCCAGGCCTGTTCCATACAAAAAGCGCGATTATTACAAGATTACTTTCTGTAAAGGAAAAAGCAAGGTTCACTACGCTGATTCTGTTAGCGAGATTGAGAAACAGGCTATAGTCTTTTCCAATCCATTGATACCTTACAGGTGGGAACACATTGGTGGAATAGAAGGCGGATTCTTCTGCATTTTCAACCAGGCCTTCTTTTCCCGCTTCGGGAATCTTGAAAATTATGATGTTTTCATTCCTGGCGGCATACATGTTTTTGAACTGGATGATATACAGGGAGAATTGGTCTCAGCCATCTACGAAAAGATGTGGGCGGAGCTAATCTCTGATTATGTTCACAAGTATGATTCATTGAGAGCCATGGCTTTTGAGCTCATCCATTTCGCCATGAAAATGCAACCGTCTTCCTCGGGCATGAAAAAACATGGAAATGCTTCGTCGAGAATTACTTCATTATTTATTGAATTGCTCGAGAGACAATTCCCGGTTGACGAGTCTCATCAAAGAATGAACCTGAGATCAGCATCTGAATTTGCAGGACAACTCGCGGTGCATGTTAATCATCTTAACCGGGCAATAAAACAGGTTACAGGAAAAACGACAACCCGGCTAATCTCTGAAAGAATACTGGAGGAATCAAAGTCACTGCTCGTGAACAGCGACTGGAACGTTTCTGATATTGCCAGTGCATTAAAATTCAGAGAAGTGACTCATTTCAATAATTTTTTCAAAAAAAACACGGGCGTTAGTCCACTAAAATACAGAAACAGGTAAAACAAAGATTGCAATAAATGTTGGTTCACTGAATGGATTATTAAAATCTGCTTTTAAAGAAATAAATCATGGAAAAAAGAAAACTTGGTAATAATGGCCCGGAAGTATCGGCACTTGGATTAGGATGCATGGGCATGACATTTTCCTTCCCTCCCTTCCCGGAAAAAAAGGACATGATCAAGCTGATCAGGGAAGCTGTCGACATGGGTGTTACATTCTTCGATACGGCAGAAGTATATGGCCCGTTTAACAACGAAGAACTTGTAGGTGAGGCTCTTGAACCTTTCAAAAACCAGGTTGTAATTGCAACCAAATTCGGTTTCAGGCTAAATCCTGATGGTGCTCCCGGGTATACCGGACTTAACAGCAGACCCGAAAATATCAGGAAGGTAGCGGAAGCTTCCATTAGACGATTACGTGTCGAGTGTATTGACCTTTTTTACCAGCACAGGGTAGATCCGGATGTACCTATTGAGGATGTGGCAGGAACCGTTCAGCATCTGATTAGGGAAGGAAAAGTCAGATACTTTGGCATGTCTGAAGCGAGTGTAAAAACGATCCGTAGGGCACATGCAGTGCAACCTTTAACGGCAATTCAAAGCGAGTATTCTTTGTGGTGGCGTGAA
>JAXLTU010000011.1:0-96064 GCA_046329885.1 Bacteroidales bacterium | reverse complement strand
ACAACCTTTATATTTTTAGAGATCAGTTTTTCAATACTCCTGAGATTACCTTTCTCATCAATGTCGCAGAATGAAATAGCCGTACCACCAGCTCCGGCTCTCCCGGTTCTGCCAATACGATGGACGTAGGTCTCTGCCACATCCGGCATCTCGTAATTAATTACATGACCGAGGTCGTCTACATCAATACCCCTTGCCGCGATATCAGTCGCAACAAGAACCCTTGTTTTTCTCTTCTTGAAATTTGAAAGGGCTTTCTGTCTGCTCGTTTGGGATTTGTTGCTGTGAATCGCTTCTGCGGGAATATTATGTTTCTTCAAAACATTAACAACTTTGTCTGCACCGTATTTTGTCCTTGTAAAAACAAGGGCCGTGTCGATGGTGCCGTTGTTTAGCAGTTCCAGCAGAAGAGCATTTTTATTCTTCCTGTCGGTGAAGTAGACCATCTGTTCCACTGCATCGACAGTGGAGTTGGCAGGAGCAACTTCTATCCTTACCGGATCATTAACGATTGATCCTGCCAGGACAATGATCTCCCTGGGCATAGTCGCTGAAAAAAACAATGACTGCCGCTTGTGAGGAAGCTTTTCAACGATCTTTCTGATGTCGTTAATGAAGCCCATGTCGAGCATCCTGTCTGCCTCATCAAGAACGAATATCTCGATGTTTTTCAACGATATATGTCCCTGTCCCATCAGGTCGAGAAGTCTTCCGGGGGTAGCAACAAGTATATCAACTCCCCTGTGCAGTGCTTTAACCTGCTGGTACTGATTTACTCCTCCAAAGACACAGGTTGAATCAAGTCCGGTATGTCGCCCGTAAGCCTTGAAGCTCTCCTCTACCTGGATGGCAAGTTCGCGCGTCGGTGTAAGTACCAGGCATCTGATCTTCCTGCCAGGATGCTCTGGTTTATTCAAACTCAGTTTTTGCAGGATGGGCAGCGCGAAAGCGGCTGTCTTGCCGGTTCCTGTCTGCGCGCATCCTATCATGTCCCTGTTACCAAGCACTACAGGGATTGCCTTCAACTGTATCGGTGTCGGTATTTCATATCCTTCTTCCCCGAGTGACTTGAGGATAGGATCAATAAGATTCAATGATTCAAAATTCATAATAATTTTTAAAGTATTTAAAATGGGAAATAAAAACTGCCTGGAACAGGCCGGGATTATTCCTTAATATCGGCAGCGAAGGTAATACTTTATTTCGGATATAAAGGTATTTTTTATTATGTCCTGTCTGTCAGTCCATTACAAAGCCAGCCTGCATGTTAAAAATCCCGATCATTGTTAAAATTAAAAACGAAAAGCTGAAGTTCCTTTTTCAGGTTGAAGAAGAACTGATTGGACGCGTTCTCGAGTAAAGTAATATAGCGCTCCCAATTCACGGGATTTTGCGAAACTAACGGGAACATGTCAGCCATTTCCACGGTTACTTTTTCACCCAGTTCGTTGTACCCGTCAAGAGTGAAAACCGGATCCATTATGCTATACTTGAGCTTGTTATCTTTAATGGTAAGTACCATCACATAAGAGACTCCTGATACCACATCATTCGAAGCCAAACCACCCAGTACTGTCCTTGTCTCAGCCTTGTGAGAGATATTTAATGAGCCCCGGGCAATTATTTTTCCATATTCCTCATTTGAATACAACAACTCTCCAGACCCAAGGATGATAAACTCGATACACCTTTCGAATATCTTGCCTTTGTCGAGATTATCAAATTTGATTACTGTCGTGAAATTTATCATCCCGGTCAATGAATCAACCGGCAGAACTGGGAATTTATATTTCTGGTTGAATTCTTTCCATTTCTTGCCTAGCTCCGCAGCCTGGGCCGGATTAAGCTGTCCTGATTTTATCAAGGTGTTCAGGTAATTCTTTTCTGCCTCGAGTGTTTGAGCGAGAACACTACCCGATACTAAAATCAGAATAATGAAGGGAAGTACTTTTTTCATTGCAGGGATGAATTAATTAAACAGGCAGTCTAAATCGAAGGATGCTGCCTTTGCATATTCATCCCAAATATTGTACCATTTTTTGATCCCGGTCCGGACGTACAATCAGTTCTTGGTATAAAAATTAGTGCTTTCGAATATCTTATCAGCCGATTTGGCGATGAACCCGCTATAAAGCTTCCCGTCCGCATCCGGGAAACGCTGGGCAAACTCGTAGTAACACGATGGGACCTCGAATTCACCTTCTACAAACTGCACATTTACAATATCGGCCATAGTGCTCGACTGCTGCAATAGTTCTTCCGGGGTTCCTTTCACCTCACCGCCTGAAGAGTTAAGTTTGAAACCATTACTCTTGAGCAGTTCATTTACTTTAAATATATCGTTATGTTTAGCGAGATGATTAACGCTTACCGTGAAATGGTTTGCCCTGAAACCAAAAACATAGAACCACGCGGCATATTCCGACTCTTCACGAAGACGCTTGTAGACTTCGTACGAGAGCGGGCTGAATATTGCTCCCGAGTAGATAAGGTCCGGAGACAGGAATCCACACTTTGGCAGCATATTTATTTCCCTGATGAATAGACTTTTAATGTAAGAAGATACCTCATCTAGCTTCAGCTGGCTAATAAAGACCCGTGGAGCCTCTGCATCCCCCGGCAGTTCGTAATGCCTGGCGTAAAGGTGCTTCTCTTTGAAGGTGTATTCCCCCTTCTGAACGTAACCGTTGGCAAGGAATGGTTTGGATATAACCTCAATATCTATGTCAATTATGTCAAGAGTACGGAATGCAATATGATCATTGACAACTTTTTCTCCCTCACTCTCGAAAAGGTTATGAATTTTCGCGACTGAAGGGTTGTAAGTTGAATAGCCATTCCAGAGTCGACTGAATATCCTGTTAAGATTCTGGTTCATATTATTACTTTTCAAATTAACATTCATCGCCCGTACTTGTTCAATTGAACAACAAGCAGATCATCTAATTTACGGGAAAATGTTTAATAATGCTTATACAGTAATAGATCCTGTATACTTATAATCAATTGAACCAGTAAGATAGTTTGAGTACCAGTCCCCTGTTTTTCACATCATGGAACCACGGGTAGGTATTCTCAGTATAGACAAGGAAAAGATCAGAAACCGGGGCGAATCTCCACTGGAAGCGGATATTCATGTTAAGATTGTCAACCTGGCTGTTATACTGGACGAAACTGGTCAGGTATAGCTTGTTAGTGAATGTTATATCCACCCTTGGGCCGACAAGAAACAGATTAGCACTGTTATATGGTTCAGGGAGACTGACACCATAATAGGTAGTCACCAGTGAAATATTCCCGTAAGGCTGAAAGCGATAGTTAATTTCGGAGTTTAGTGACAACCTTTTACCGTTATAGAATCCCCCGTACCGTGCGGTCAGTGTATAGTTGAATGTCTTTCTCGCGTCAGACATGTAGGTTGCCCCACCCTCGTTCCAGGAAAAATCAGAGCCAGCCGCGAGTGTTGTCCCGCCAGTATTTGTGGGATCAAAAGCTGCCTGTAAAAGGATGAAAGTGTTCCTGAAGTCGAGAGTTAGAGTCGAGCGGTTCTTCCACTCGAAAAGGTAGAGCAACTGGTTATCACGGTCGGTGATCTCAAAATCCGGATCCCAGTAATAATCGAGCCTGAAGCCTGGTCCATGGCTGACAAGGCTTCCCGAACGAGGGAAAAATTTGTACTGGAATGATGGTGCCATTTCGAAAAACCCCTTCCTCCTGATATAACCTGTCTCGGAAATATAACCTTTACCCACCCACGATTGAGCAAGCTGGGCGGTTAGATACTGGGTTGAATAAGTCAGTGAAGCCGATGAAGCATCGTTATTTGAACTGTTCCCGTAAAACGAGTGATGATAAAACGCTTTACCTGTCCATTTGTTATCAGGGCTGGCAAGGTTATATTCCAGCCCGGCTACCCTGTTATAGGCATTATGCTGAATATCTCCGGTAGTATCGCCTGTAACCTGTTTGTTAATTATGAATGCAGAAATATTTGAACGACTGAAAACTTTTCGCTGGATGGTCGCAACCGAATAGTTAGCTGCCGGCACCCTGTCTTTTTCACCGGTCTGGATATCCATAATACCCAGTCTCCAGTTTTTTCCAATCTTACCGCTTAGTCTTGCCCCCGCGTTTACCGGTGTCTCCAACCCTATCCTCCTGGAGAAGAAGGGGCGTATATTCTCGCTCCCGAGGTTGGCAAAAAGATCGCTGTTCTCGAGGTAAAACTGGCGTTTCTCGGGAAAGAATAATTCAAACCTGTCGAGATTGATCTGCTGCCTGTCGACTTCTACCTGCGAATAATCGGGGTTAACGGTGAGGTCGAGGTTCATCGAGGTTGAGAGAATAACTTTTGCATCGATCCCGGCCCCGGGGGTGAATTTTGCCTTCACGTCATTCTGGTAATCCCTTGTAACCTTACCCGAGACGTAAGGAATAAGGGAGTACCTGATCCCAGAAGAAGGAAGAGGATTATCCCAGACCAGGGTACCCGCGTATGCCAGCGTGGCTGTGGCAAACTGTCTTGGCATGGGGGCCCAGCTTGACTTCTCATTTGTTTTTAGATCCAGCCTGCTGAAATTGATGCCCCATTCCTTTTCTCCCCCCCTGTATCTTAAACTCTTGAAAGGAATAGCGAATTCGGCTATCCACTTATCGTCGTAGTTCTTAACATCTGCCTTCCATTTGGCATCCCAGTTAAGATTCACCGCGGCCCCGTTCGACTGAAGACCATCCCACAACGATCCGGCAGGTGTAATCCCGAAAGAAAACCCGTTGGTCTGGTCATTGAAAGTGTCCATGAATAACAGGAAGTTATCATTCTTGTTAAAAACGAAATCCTGTCTGAGCGATTCAACAGGGCGCCTGCCAGGAGTTGGGTCGAGACAGGTTATGGCAATAAAAAGAGTCTTGTCATTATAAGTTAACCGGACCTCGGTCTGCGCCCTGGCAAAACCGGTGTCGGTTGGCTGCACCCTCTGGAAATGGACTGCTTTTTCAGCCAGGCTCCAGTCGGGCTCGTCGAGAACCCCGTCAACCGTGATATTGCCTGTCGTTTTACTGATACCAACCCTGTACTTGAGCTTGTTAACCCCGTTGGTCTGTCCTGGAAGGTATGAACTCAATCCGAGAATTAAACCAAGTACTAAAATAATCCTGGCGATAAGTGGCATCAGCATAAAATTTCCGCAATTTAAACTAAAAGTGAGAAAAGGCTCATATGTTATTGGATAGTTTCGGCACTGTTATTAAAAGCCGAGGGTAAGCATCAATACTTGTTTAAAATGAGAATACAAGGACTGCCATGATTGGATATTTTATTAATTTTGAAGAGATTAAGAATAAACACCATGATAAAGTACATAAACATTGCCTTGTTTGCCGGGATGATAGTAATGAACTGGCTGGCAAACGCGTTACCGCTTAATAATGTGACAACCGGGGAACTGTCAGATTCATATCCGAATCTTTTTGTACCGGCCGGCATTACCTTTTCAATCTGGGGGATCATCTACCTCCTGCTTGGCATATTTTGCGGGGTGCAGTTCATGCAATCAAACTCGAGGATAGTGAGTTCAATCGGGTGGGTTTTCGCCGTTACCTGCCTGCTTAACGGGTTATGGATTGTTGCATGGCACTTCAGACTGGTGCCACTCTCTCTTCTTATCATGGTATTGTTACTGCTGTCGCTGATTTACATAAACACGACTATCAGGGATACTCCTTTCGGACTGATAAAGGCAGCTTTCGGGGTTTACCTCGGGTGGATCTGCATTGCAACTATTGCCAATGTTACAGCCCTGCTTGTAAATTATAGCTGGGGTGGTTTCGGGATTGGTCAACAGGCCTGGACAATAATAATGATCGCGACAGGTACGATTATCGTGTTTCTGACCATCTTCAGGCTAATGAATCCATTCATTGGTCTTTCTGTTATATGGGCCTTCGCTGGAATCGCGATCAAGAGGCAGGATGATTACAAAGTGATCTTCATGTCTGCTATCGTGGCGATGGTTATAATTACCGTTGCCACCCTGGCCGCGTTCATGAGGAAGAAACTCCTCCCGTGATTACCTGTCAATCCAGTTCTTAAATGCCGGGACCTTTTCACGGCTGACAACGAAAAGCTCACTTTTCTCCTCGTTGTTTATTGACAGTTGAAGTCTGCTTGAAGAATAGCTCTGCATGAGACTTATTGAATCGATGTTGACTATACAATCGCGGTTGATCCTGAAAAATTTCCTCGGGTCGAGAACTCCCTGTAACTCCTCGAGTGAATAATCAAGTCCATAGTCACGACCCTGCATATCCCTCAGAAAGACATTTTTCCCTGTTATGTGAAAGTAACAGGCTTCTTTTACAGAAACTGATCTGAATTTGTCGCCTATCTTTATAAGGAACCGGGTTTTGTACTGGTTCCTGAACTCCTGCAACAACTGTTTGAAATCGTTCCTGAAAGGTGACTGGTCGGCATATAGTTTTTTGTACTTCGCTATCGCTGCACGAAGATCAGCTTCCTCTACAGGTTTGAGGAGATAATCAACGCTGTTTACCTTGAAGGCTTTAAGAGTGTATTCATCAAAAGCCGTTGTGAAAATAACAGGTATATCAACCTTGATGGTATCAAAGATCTCGAAACAAAGGCCATCATCGAGCTGAATATCCATTAAAATAAGGTCGGGCTGAGGACCTTCCTGCAAGCGACTGACTGCCGAAACAACTGTATCGGCAATATCTGTTACATTGATTGACCTGTCAATGTTGCCTAGCAACCTGACCAGCCTGTCGGCGGCAGGCATCTCGTTTTCAACTATCAAAATTCTCATAGCAATGGAAGTTTAACTGTAAAACGATCGTTAGTTTCTTCTATAACCAGTTCCTTTCGTGTTGTAAGCCTGACACGTTCGGAAAGATTCCTGAGCCCAATACCGGTCGATCTTATACCGGAAGCCATTTTTTGCAGGTTATTACTCACTATAACATGACCGTCTTCCATTTTAACCGAAATCACGAGGGGTTGCTGGCGCGTTGCCATGTTATGCTTTATCGCGTTTTCAACGAGTATCTGGAGAGAAACGGGCAGGATGAAATATTTTCCCCGCTCGTTCACATCAATTTCCAGCCTTATTTTCTCTTCATCCCTTATCTTGTACAGAAAATAATAATCTGAGATAAATGCCAGTTCAGACTGCAGGCTGACCCTGTCGCGCTGTCCATTCTCAAGTATGTACCTGTAGATTGATGAAAGTTTTTTCACGAACGTTTCGGCAACTTCAGGATTAGCTTGAATGAGAGATGCGAGCGTGTTGAAATTATTGAAAAGGAAATGAGGATTAACCTGGCTCTTGAGAGTTTCATTTTGGAAAACCAGGTTCTTTTCCCTTAGTTCCTGTTCACGTTTAAGAGCATCCTGCCACTGTATGAAAATGAATATCGCGGCACCGAAAAGTAATCCACCGGTGGTCTGTTTAACCCATCCCGCGAACTTGTTCTCGAAAAACAACCTTACTGCCTGCTGGGGATCTGTTTGCCGGAATAAACTTATCGTGATAACATATACCACTATCACTATTAGGGCTATTACGAAACATATAAGAAAGAAAAGCGCGAATCTCGAAAGTGCTGTCCTTGTCAGCTCTTTCCTGTCGGTACTAAGTTTGAGTTTACCGAACATTGCCACCGAAACACCAAAGAACAGCTCGAGCTGAATACTTAACAAGATCAGTATGTCAAGCATTTCTGCCGAGAAGATAGTCCCCTTGTTGCTTATCGAGAAAGTAGCCCCGACAATGAAGGAGAAAAACAGTATAAATCCATGAAGGTAGATAGTCTTCCCCTTGATGATGTTGTTTAATGTTTGCGGCATATCTTGTAAAGTTAAGTTATGTAATCGAATTAGTAGTTTACAGTTCTCCTGTTTTCATTTTTATCCAGATCCACTGCAGAAATTTAACACTGCATTTTTAATCTGGCCGTTAAGCATCAATCATTTCATGCTAAATTAGTTATGCAACACGATCAATGCTAATCATAGTTTCCGGACTGTCGGATTAAATGTCTGAACCGTAAAATTGTATTGCTGAACCGTAACCACTGTATGATGTCAATTGAATACAGTAATCAATATTCACCTGCAGGAGGAATCAAACATTATAAATTAATGTGCAACCTGTAACAATAATATAGTTACATTTGAGTAAGATAATCCAAATAACATTTAGCCATGAATCCTTTTAAACGGGTCAAAGGACTCGCATTGATTGCAGTCTTATTCATTAGCGTATCGATTCTCAATGGACAGAATCCTCTTCCTTCAATCAAATCAGCAGATTTCGCCAAATGGCAAAACTACTCTGGTTCATCAATATCTGACGATGGCACCTGGGTATCATGGAACGTGAGTCTTGTTGATGGTGATGACACTTTGTACATTAAAAACAGCACTACCGGCAAGCTTTATAAATATGCCTTGTCCACCTCTGCTTCTTTCAGTGACGATTCAAAGTGGATAGCCTTCAGGGTAGGCTACAGCGAGAAGCAGATTGAAAAGTTAAACGAGCAGAAGAAACCTGTAAAATACAAGATAAGGCTGCTTGAACTCGCGACAGGAAAGGAACGATTGTTCGAGAACATTTCCTCGTTCAGCCTGACAAAAGACTCGAGAAATCTCGTCATGGCCGGTTACGTTCCCGAGGGGGGAAAAACAAGGGATGTTTTTGTTTACAGCCTCATCAACGGTACCACGAAAAATATAGGCAATACAAGCGAGTACTCGATAAATAAGCCGGGCAACAGGCTTGCATATATAATAAGTGCAGAGAACAAAAAGGGTAACGGGGTTGAACTCATGAACCTCGAGAATTACACGACTGTCTTCATCGATAACGATACTTCGGTTTACAGGAATCTTGTCTGGGACAGGGAAGGTAACTCAATAGCCTTCCTCAAGGCATACAAAGACACTGCCTATACTGAAGAGAATCATATTCTTTATATTGCCAGGAATCTCCTGGTCAAGCCCGAGATCAGGAGCTTCAACCCGTCAATGCAGAAAGACCTTCCTGAAAAGACCAGGATCAGCGAGAATTACAGGCCAGGACTGGCTGACGACCAGAAGACAATCTTCTTCGGTGTGTACAAATGGACTGAAAAGGAGAAGAAAGCAAAGAAACCTGCAGAGCCCGAGAAACTCCCTGGAGTGGATGTCTGGCACTGGAAAGATGATCCCGTCCAGCCAAGACAAAAAAACACTTATGAATTTGAGAAGAACTTCACCTACATGTTCGCCTGGACTCCCGACCTCAACAAGGTTGTCCAGCTTACTGACGAGGATACCAGGCAGGGGACACCAACAGGTGACGGGCATAACGTGGTTGTCACAAATGACAAACAATACAAACCGGCATTCAGGGAACAGTACTACGATTATTCCATCATAAATACCTCGACCGGAGAGAAGAAGGAAGTTCTTAAAAAATTTAACAGGATGTATGGCTCATCACCTGCTGGTAAATATCTCTTGTACTTCAATGAGCAGAACTGGTGGATTTACGACATTGCTGCATCAAAGCATATAAATCTCACCAGCCAGTTTACCGTGCCGCTATGGAACGTCAGAGATGACAGTCCGGTCGATGTTAAACCACCATTCGGGATGGGAGGCTGGTTCAAGGACGACAAGGCACTATTGATATATGATGAATATGATGTCTGGAAAGTATTCCCTGATGGAAGCAAAGCAATCCGCCTTACTAACGGCAGGGAGAACAATATTATCTTCAGGCCATACAGGCTTACTTTTGAATATCCTTACCTGGAACCAAATAAAGACCTGTATTTTTCAGCGTTTGGCGACATTGACAAGAAATCGGGATACTGGCGTCTGACTGTCAAGAACAAGTTTGAAAAACTTTTATACGAAGACAAGTCAATTACAGGTCTCGCGAAAGCTGAGAAAGCTGAATTTTACACTTTTGTCTCCGAGACCTATTCGATTTCACCCAATGTTTACAGGTCATCGGCCACTTTCTCCGACGCCGTTAAGATATCTGATACCAACCCTCAACAGTCAAAATTCGCCTGGGGTAAAAGTGAAGTGATACAGTTTAAAAACAGGGATGGCAAACAGCTCCAGGGGGCATTGTTTTATCCTTCAAACTATGAGCCAGGGAAGAAATACCCGATGATAGTTTATATTTACGAGATCAGGTCAAACGTTGTTTACAGGTATGTTACACCTTCGCCAAGAAGTTCATATAATACAACAAACTATACCAGCCAGGGTTACTTCGTCTTCCAGCCCGACATAGTCTATAAGACCAATCACCCGGGTGAATCAGCTGTGAACTGCGTGGTCCCGGCAGTTGAAGAAGTCATTAAGACCGGGATGATTGATGAGAAAAAGATCGGCATAATGGGTCACAGCTGGGGAGCCTACCAGACAAGCTATATCATCACTCAGACTAACCTGTTCTCGGCAGCAGTAGCAGGGGCTCCTCTCATTGACATGATAAGCATGTATAACGAGATATACTGGAACTCGGGTACGCCCAACCAGAACATCTTCGAGACCTCGCAGGGAAGGCTTCGTCAGCCCTGGTGGGAACTTATGGAGGAATACATGAAAAACTCTCCCATGTTCCAGGCAAAGAATATAACGACTCCCCTCCTTGTAACCTTTGGTAATAGTGACGGTGCTGTCGACTGGCACCAGGGGATAGAGATGTACACGACTATGCGCAGGATGGAGAAGCCATTCATAATGCTTGTTTATGATGGGGAGAATCATGGTCTCGCTAAAAAGGAGAATCAGCTCGATTATACTAAAAAGGTGAACGAGTTCTTTAATTATCATCTGCTTGGAGAAGGATCGCCCGAGTGGATAACTAAAGGGAAGACCTACCTCGACAAGAAGAAAGAAGAAGATAAGGCAGCAAAAAAATAATACTGTTTACCAATCTCCCCTGGATCCGCTTACCTGAAAATCATACAGCAAGTGCATGACACAACAGCATGATGATATAATGAGGTCGCTTAAGCCGGGGAAGATTATCCTGCCAGTCCTTATAGGGCTGGCAGTGGTAGGCTGGCTGATAATCAGGGAGATTAACGTTGATGTTCTGTCGCTGTTAAAAGTGACCTGGGAATCCGTATTCTGGCTGTTCGTGGCCTGGGGCTGCATGGTCGGCCGCGACCTGGGATACATGATCAGGATAAGAATACTCTCGGAAAAAGACCTCACCTGGAGGCAGGCATTCAGGGTTATAATGCTATGGGAATTCACCTCGGCTGTTACTCCCTCTACCGTGGGTGGTACGGCAGTAGCAGTTGTTTTTCTTAACAAGGAAGGCATCTCGGTTGGCAGAAGTACCTCTATTGTTTTGGCAACCTCATTTCTCGACGAGCTCTATTTCGTCATAATGTACCCGGTCATCCTGTTGATTGTAAGCAGCAAGGTACTATTCCCGGCCTCGGTACCGGGCTCAGGCAATGTTCTCCTTAATAACCTGATGGTTGTATCGATTATAGGCTACCTGATAATTCTGGCATGGGTAATTTTCGTGGGATATGGATTATTCCTCAACCCTGGAGGGATAAAGAAAACTATCGAGTTTTTCTTCAGGTTACCGGTCCTGAGGCGGTGGCAGACTTCAGCAACGAAAGCCGGAAATGATATTGTTGAGTCGTCAAATGAACTTAAAAAACAGAAGTTGTCATTCTGGGCCAGGGCTTTTATTGCCACCTTCCTTTCGTGGACTTCGAGATACTGGGTTGTGAACGCGATATTGCTGGCGTTTTTCAGTATAAATGATCATTTCCTCATTTTCGCCAGGCAGCTCGTCACATGGATAATGATGATAATTAGTCCGACACCCGGGGGCAGCGGTTTCGCCGAGATAATACTGGGCAGGTATATTAAAGACGCCCTGCCTGTTGACCCGGTTCACGCCGGGTCCCTGGCCCTGGCAATAGCGATCATCTGGCGCGTAATAAGCTATTACCCGTATCTTGTTATCGGGGCAACACTATTACCATCGTGGATTGAAAGAAAATTCATTCACCGGGTTGATAATAAGAAATAGAATTGTTACCTTGGTTACTACAGTTACAATAATACTCACGCGGAATGAGTGAGGAGATCCTGAAAGCCCTGATGGAATTGTTTGCCCTGATAGTCAAACAGGATGCGGGCATTCTACAGAGCGAACGCGATTATGTCTCTAATTTCCTCAGGAAACAGCTCAACTGGGAAGCAGTAAACGAGTATATTTCGCTATTTGATAATCTCGCGGGTTCTGTATTACCAGTAAATGCTGACCTGCCTGTAACTGCCCCTTCCGTCAAGGACTCCGTGAAGATACTTGGCATCTGTAAAAAGATAAACCGGACACTTAACCAGGAGCAAAAGGTAGTCGTTCTGATGCGCCTCTACGAACTTGTTAATGCTGAAAGAGGAATAACGCCGCAAAGAACAAATATTCTCAATACCGTTTCCGAAGTCTTCAGGATTAAACCCGACGAAATAGCCTCTATCGAGCAATTCATTAAAAACAACAGGCAGGAGGATTTGCTCAATCCGAATATCAGGTTCCTGAGTCCCGGTCAGAAAGAATGCGAGTTATGCCACAAGATGAGGACCGGCTATCACGACACTTCAATAGTTGTGTTAAGGGTACCCAGTGTTGATCTGTATTTTATCAAGTTCAACTCGCCCGACCAGATGTACCTCAACGGACTTCCCGTTACAAGCGGGCAGGTATACAGTTTCGCCAAAGGCAGTTCTATCAGATCGAGACAGGGGCATCCCATTTATTACAGCGACATTAGCTCAAACCTGATCGCCGATAAGATAGAACACCCGATCGTTCTCAACGCCGAGAACCTCACCTGCGTGATGGCAGACGGGCATATTACGCTCAATAACATTTGCTTCTCTGCTGAACAGGGTAATCTCCTGGGTATTCTTGGAGCGAGCGGTGCCGGAAAGACAACCCTGCTTAATATCCTTAGCGGCATCCAATACCCCACGACAGGGAAAGTAACGATCAATAATTTCGATATCCACACGAATTCGCCCGAGCTCGAGGGAGTTATCGGCTACGTTCCCCAGGATGATCTCCTGATCGAGGACCTTACCGTCCGCGAGAACCTGTGGTACGCGGCAAGACAATGTTTCGGAGACAAGACTGATGAAGAAATAAAGCAGATAACAGATCAGACACTTGCAAACCTCGGGTTGGATGAAAAGTGTAATCTCAAGGTAGGCAGCCCTCTCAACAAAGTGATAAGCGGGGGACAGAGAAAACGACTTAACATAGGTCTTGAACTAATACGCGAACCATCCATCCTGCTACTGGATGAACCAACGTCAGGACTGTCGTCACGTGATTCCGAGAACCTGATGGATCTTCTTCGCGACCTCACGCAGAAGGGAAAACTTATTATCACCGTGATACATCAGCCCTCTTCTGAAGTCTTCAAGATGTTCGACAAGGTGATAATACTGGACAAAGGTGGCTACCTCGCGTATTTTGGCAACCCGGTCGAGTCTGTCATTTATTTCAAGACCCTCGATTCGCAGATTAACTCATCAATTGGAGAATGTCCATCCTGCGGCAATGTTAACCCCGAGGTGATCTTCAATATCATGGAGACCCAGGTTGTTGATGAATACGGTAAATACACGGAGAAAAGAAAAGTCAAGCCTTCTGAATGGGCAGCACAGTTCTATTCAATGTTCCCGTTTACACCAATGCCAGGCAGGAAAGAACCTCCTCACAGCAACCTGAAGAGACCAACAAAACTGAAACAGCTTCTTATATACCTTTCAAGAGACCTTTCCAGCAAGCTTGCCAACAGGCAGTACGTTCTGCTGACCCTGCTTGAAGCTCCGGTCCTTGGATTCATATTGTCTTTCATTATCAAATACATACCTGACCCATCTTCAACAAAGTATGTCTTCTTCGAGAATGAGAATATTCCCATTTACATTTTCATGAGTCTCATCGTGGCTCTCTTCATAGGACTGACTATTAGCTCGGAGGAAATATTCCGCGACAGGAAGATAATCAAGAGGGAGCATTTTCTACATCTGAGCAGGAACAGTTACCTGATGTCAAAGGTTGTAATACTGATAATTATTTCTTCAATCCAGGTCTTTCTTTTCCTTGTCATTGCAAACCCGATGCTCGGCATCAAGGGGCTATTCCTTCATTATTTTATAGCCTTGTTCATCACGGCATTCTGCGCGAACATGCTCGGTTTGAATATATCATCGAGCTTTAACTCAGCCATTACTATTTACATAATAATCCCGCTTGTTATAATCCCGATGATGGTGTTGAGCGGGGCAATGTTCCCGTTCGACAAATTAAACCGGAAGATCGGGAACGTGGGAAAGGTCCCGTTCATTGCCGAACTGATGCCAACCAGGTGGACTTACGAAGCTCTCATGGTCGCCCAATTCAAGGACAATAAATACAGCAGGTTCAAGGACATGAACACCGGCAAGACCGTGTATGAATACAAGAAGGAAATGAGCGTGGCCAACTTCTACTCGGTGAAACTTGTTCCATCACTCGTCGCGAAATTGGAACGGGGAGACTCGCTTTACAGGAAGGGTTTATTAAAACCTGATGGAAGTCTCATTTCGAATGACCTGCCAGGTAAGGACATCAACTTCCTTAGACTGATAAGAAACGAACTCGGGGAATTATACAAAATGTATCCGACCGTGCCAAGATTCACGATGATGGACGATCTTTCACCAGAAAGGTATAACAACATCGTTCACGACAGCCTGATCTCCTATTTACAGTATCTCACTGATAGTTTCAATTCGCTTGGAAACCAGGTCGCAGACCAGTGGGACAGGTTTTACCTCGCCAACCGGGTAAAAATAAAGGACCTCGAGAACAAGTACAGTAACCTGAACCTGCAGGAGATTGTTACTAAATTCTACGAACGGGAACGCGACAAGGTACTGGAATATAAAGACAGCTACGTTCAGAATTACGATCCGGTTTATCTTGATCCGGTCAATAGTGGCTTTCCCGGCTTCAGAACTCATTTCTTTGCCCCAAGGAAAAATTTTTCCGGTTTATCAGCAGACACTTACCTGTTCAATATTGGACTTGTTTTGTTCAGCATAGTCGTTTTGTATATTACCTTATATTTTAATGTCTTGAATAACATCGTGAAATTTTTCGAGAAACTCAGGATGGGAAAGTAGCTGTTCAATATGTTGGTAATCTGAATTTTTGTATTTTTGTATTAACCTAATAATTAGTCCTGAATGACATCGAGGATCTTTTTATCACTGTTTCTGATTTCCGCGATACTGACTTCGTGCAGGAACTCAGCTAATAAATCGGGTGAGTTTAAATTCCCGGATGTTGATTCTATACCTGTTGCCGAGTCTGAACAACTGAGCGCGGAGGCAATAGATGATATTTCGAGAAACATTTCATCGCCCGTGGAAATCGCTGACATCCTGCAGAGGATGAACGTGCCATTCTCGACAAGTTACCTGGCCAGCGGGATTGACGCCGAGAGGATCAATACCAGTTTTGACAAGGCTTTGAAACTAGGTGTTCTTGGTGCTGACCTGGGATACCTGAACATGTACGAGAAGACAGGCAATTCGATTGACGTCCTGTCATCAATCAAGAAGCTTGCCGATGGAATTAACGTTGGGCAGTTCTTCGACTTTGAAACGATAAAAAGACTCTCGCTCAACAGAACCAATCTCGACTCGCTCCTGTACCTCTCGCTTGACTCCTATAACCAGATTGACAGGTTCCTCAGGGAAAAAGGAAGGGGACAGCTATCAGCCCTGATGATTACCGGGGTATGGATAGAGGGTCAGTACCTCGCGACACAGGTATTGAAACAGCATCCCGACACTCTGCTGCGTAACAGGGTCGGTGAACAGAAAGTAATATTGAATGATCTTATCATGCTTCTTGCTCCATATTGCAACTCTGGAGAAGAATTTAAAGAACTCTGCACGGAAATGCAGAAAATGAAAGATCTGTACCGCGATATCAGGATCACTTACACTATTGGAGAACCCGTGATGAAGGAGAAAGATGGCGCCCTTGTTGTCGTTCAGACCGACCAGAGCAAGGTCGAGATGACTGACGCTCAACTGGCAGCCATAATCGAGGGATCGAAAGATTTCAGAAACAAGCTAATCTCAGGGAAATAATATGAAAAAGTTTGCATTTTTTGTCGCCCTGCTCCTGCTCCCTTTCCTCGCCGGTGGCCAGTCATCTGACCCCCTCGTGAGTAAATGCGCCATGAACGCTGGTCCCAATACAACCTATCTCAAGGATTTCAGGGTGCAGCTTGGCAAAGGGTCGCCTCAGACTGAATTCAGATACAAACAGGTTTTCCCGCTTAGCAAGAACATGAAGTACCGGTTCACACTTTGCAATGCCGACAACTCGTCGGGTCAGCTCATCATGAGACTTAAGGACGAAACAGGCCGGGTTGTGCTCCAATCGTACGACACGAAGACGGGAAAGACATTCAATACAGTTGAGTTTACCTGCTTCAAGACCGGAACATACCAGATCTATTTCGACTTCAGGGACTTCAGCCAGGGTCTTGGCGTGGGTGTTGTCTCTCTTTAAAATAAAAGAGAAACACGGCCTCCCCGACCAAAACAGCTCTTGTTTTCTTTTGGATAATAATTTACAGAACCATTATCTGCTGAATCGCTATTATTGCCAACAGAAGCCACATGGCAACTTCAGCTACCACTTTCCTCTTCATGAAAAGAAAGAAGTACGTGAATATGTACGATAGTGGGAGTATCAATATATAGACAATCTCTACGGAAGCTCCGGGCACAGCCGCGTAAACCACTATGGAAATCAGAAACGACCAGATGAGTAATGAAAATGTTTTTCTCGACTTGATCTTCATGTTGCCCATGCCCGAAAAAAGAAGCACCAGCCCTGTTAATGTCATTAGTCCCAGTAAAACAAGACTCGCGATTTCAAGCTTCGTGAAAGAGTGAGCATCAATTGAATTGAACAGGTTGCCTCTAAAAGTTTCATACAAGCCCATCAGATCCCTTCCGGTAACGTAATAGAAACCTGTAACAAGGGTGAATGGTGCAAGCAAGCCAAGTAGGGCCAGAAAAATTTCCTTTATGTTCCCGGTTCTGAGCAGAGCTATCCCGATGAATGGAAGAATGGCGAACCAAATCATGTTGGCATAAAACAACGTCGATGTGCCTATCAGGAAGGCCGCGTCAAAAAAGTTATAGGCAGTCTCCTGCTTCCTGTAAGAATCAACTATCCTCCAGAAGGCAAGCATGAGCAGGAGGGCGGCAGGAAGTACCGGGTTAAAACTCTGGGTGGATGTGAAAAAACCGGTCAGAAGGAAATAAAAAAGCGAAGGCAAAAAGGTTCTTTCATTGATGAAGAAAATACTCGTATTAAAATTTACAAGTAGTAACCCTGTGAGAAGTACCAGCAGGAATGACAGGAAAACACCGGGAAACCCGTTCGTGCCAAGGGCATCAACCAGTAAATAATAAAGAGGCATTGTTCCGGTCACGCTGCCGGACGACGAGATGGACTCGTGCTTCCCGGTAAGGGCCCCTAACCATGAAGCCAATCCGATCAAAACAATAAGCACCACTATACCGGGCGTGGTTCCCCTGAACAGTCTTACAAGCATTTTATAAAAGATCTTGGCCTATATCAGCCCTGTAATACATACCATCCCACGAGATAGCTGAGACATTCCGGTAAGCAACCTCTCTTGCCTCGTAAATTGAATTGCCCCAGGCACTGACGGAAAGGACACGACCCCCGTTTGTCAACACCTTACCGTCCGAGGCTTTGGTACCTGCATGAAACACGACAGCATCAGCAACATTAGCAAGGCCGTGAATTTCCTTCCCTTTCTCGTATTCTCCGGGGTAACCACCTGAAACCAGCATTACTGTCGTAACACACCTGTCATCGGTCTTGATCTTTCTCTTGCCAAGGTCACCCCTGGCAACACCTTCAACAAGGTCGAGGAAGTCAGACTTGATCCTTGGCATTATTACCTCGGTTTCGGGATCCCCAAGTCTCACGTTATACTCGATAACGAAGGGATCGCCATCAACATTCATTAACCCGAAGAAGATGAAGCCTTTATAATCAATTCCTTCTTTCTGGAGTCCTTCAATGGTCGGCTTTATGATCCTCTTTTCAACTTTGTACATGAAGGCAACATCAGCAAATGGCACGGGCGATACCGCCCCCATTCCACCTGTGTTAAGTCCCGTATCACCATCACCAACCCGTTTATAATCCTTTGCACCAGGCAGTATCTTGTAAGATTTGCCATCGGTTATAACGAAAGCAGACATTTCGATGCCATCAAGGAACTGTTCTATAACAACCTTGTTACCGGCATCACCGAACTTCCCGTTAAACATTGATTCAAGTTCCCGGGTTGCCTCTTCAATTGAATCGAGAATCACTACACCCTTGCCTGCGGCAAGACCATCAGCTTTCAGTACATAGGGAGGTTGAAGGCTGTTCATGAAGGTAATCGCATCCTGGAATGTTGATTTATCGAATGACTTGTACGCCGCGGTAGGGATCTCGTATTTCTCCATGAATGCTTTCGCGAAATCCTTGCTGCCCTCGAGCAGAGCCCCGGCCCTGACAGGACCAATAACAGGTACCTTGCAAAGTTCAGGATCTCCAAGGAAAAAATCATGAATTCCAGCGACCAGTGGCCCCTCCGGGCCTACTATAACAACATCTATCGAGAGCTCGAGAACCGACTTCCTGACTGCATGAAAATCTTCAGGATTCAGTGAGATATTTGTTCCGCAGGTTAAAGTACCGGCATTACCAGGGGCAATAAACAATGAAGTGAGTTTGCGACTCTGTGCCAGCTTCCAGGCGATCGCATGCTCGCGCCCACCCGAACCTAATAGAAGTACCTTCATAAAGTGTTATTTATAAATCCAAATGTAGTATTAAACCGGAAAATAACTCTATTACATTTTGAATTTCAAACGGGTAATACAAACGAGTAACCTTCCTTCATGGCCCAATCAAGGAAGGAGCGAAGAATCAGAGGTCCCGAACTGTCTTTGCTATCATGTAAAACTATCACTGATCCGGGCCGTGTTTTCCTTGTAAGAACATCCAATATTGCCTTATCATCAAGGTCAAGGTCGAAATCATATGGCATCAAATCCCACATTACTATCCTGTATTTTCGCGAGAGATCGCGATACTGACGAATACCCATTCGCCCGCGGGGAGGTCTGAAATAGACATCTGAAGTAAAGCTGTCGGCCCTCGACGCGTTCAGCAAATATTCATTTAAACCTGTCCTTAAACCATCAAGATGATCATACCCGTGATTGCCTAAAACATGGCCTGCTTTTCTTATCTCATCAATTAGCCCGGGATATTTCTCAGCCTTCCTGCCTGAACAGAAAAACATTGCCCTGGCGTTATACTCGCGAAGTATATCAAGTATAATTAAAGTAGATGACGGGTCAGGCCCGTCATCGAATGTAAGAACTATTTCTTTCAGGGAAGTTTTCAGCCTGAACAGGGCTGCCGGGTAAATCCAGGCAGCAATGGGCCAGGTTCTGAAAAACCTCATCTAGTTAGATCCGGTATACAGTATTGAATAGAACCGGCTCACGTCTGGCTCGATCTTTTTCATCAGATCCGTGAGCTTCAGAGCCTCCGACATCCGGTATATTTCAATCATTGTCTGCATGTTTAAACCGATCGGGTAATCCATGCCAAACCTCTTGTCTCCCTTCAGTGTAACAGCGTAAGCGAGGTAATCAGTCGAGTATTTAATTACTGTATCAATTATCTTTAATCCCTCTTCAGCGTGCCCGGCCCTGATAAATGTCTCGGCAATACCTGTGACGAAATAATCATATGGCAATTTAGATTCAGGTACTATTTCGAGTCCCCTGCGTGCAACTTCAAGAGCTCTCGTTGTATCTCCTACCTCGAGCAGACGTTTACCCAGGCTCCCGAACAGCCTTCTGAAGTTACCAAACATGCGCCTGTTGTTCTCATCGAGATACACACCAGGATCAGCGGCGTTGCCCCATTCAAATTTATTCATGAGGTTATTATACATCTCCTGTGGATCAATTATACCATATTCGCCCTGCTCAGGTTTACCGGTTTTAATAGGCACCACCCTGTAAGCAAGGCCTTCCTGCACGAAATATTTCTCCAGTCCTTTGTACTGGGCCGAAGGGACTGTTGTTGAAAAGTACATCGGCCTGCTCCAGTTCATCGTCGAGAACATATCCATTATTGCAAGATCCCCTTTAAAGGCATCGGTCTCGGTGTAATCCCAAATCATCGGCGAAACGATACTATCTGCAAAATAAGGTTTGACAGTACCGTTCGAGAGGACTGTATTCCTGTCAACATCGATGCGGAATTTCTTGGCAGGGATGTAATTCATCAGGTCCCCGTTACCGGAGATATCAACCATGGCATTCTTATCATCAAGCGCGGCAAAGTCAACCACTTTCCTGATCTCAACAGGTTCGACTACCCGTTCGTCAATCGGCAGCTGGTTTCTTTTCCCTTCAATGTATTTCGATTTGTCGAGAGTTATGGGGAGTGGATCTGAATCAAATGCTTTTTGCTTCATCATCTCTATATACCAGCCAGCCTGGATGTAGCTCAGGTTTGCCACCCTCACATCTGTCCTTATGCCTTCAACATCCTGGCAATACCATAACGGGAAAGAATCATTATCTCCATACGTGAAAAGTATAGCGTTCTTATCCGTCGATTTAAGGTAAATAGCCCCGATATCCCTGGCGGTATACCTTCCCGACCTGTCGTGATCATCCCAGTTCTGTGAAGCCATCCTCACCGGCACTGCAAGGAGAAGAATGACAAATGCCGTTACCTGGGCAACACGTTCAGGGATAACCTTAACGAGCAGCTCGTAGATATACATGAGACCAAGTCCAATCCATATCGCGAAGGCGTAGAATGATCCTGCATAAGCATAGTCTCGTTCTCTTGGCTGATTCGGGTACTGGTTAAGGTACAGCACGATGGCCAGCCCGGTCATGAAGAAGAAACCCATGACAAGCCAGAAGTCATTCCTGCTCTTCCTGTAATGCCAGAACATCCCGGCTAACCCCAAAAGGAATGGAAGCAGGAAGTAGGTATTATGTGCCTTGTTAGTGAGTATTTCTTCAGGCATTTTACTCATGTCACCTAACCTGGCATTATCTATAAATCCTATTCCGCTAACCCAGTTTCCATATAGAGGATTGCCATTACCCTGGATATCGTTCTGCCGGCCCGCGTAATTCCACATGAAATACCTCATGTACATGTAACCCACGTGGTACCTGAAGAAGAACCTCAGGTTTTCACCGAAAGTTGGTTTGACTACAGTCTTCTTCGTGCCTGAAGGCAACTGTATGGAGTACTTTCTACCCTTAATCTTGCCCCAGTATTTATAAGCTTCCTCGTGATCCGGTTCCTGGCTGTACATTCTGGGGAAAAGAGTCTCGAATTGCTTACTATACTTGTATTCAATGCGATAATATGGTTCATACCTGCCGTTCACCTTGTTATAACCGGCTACTTTTTTGGAGCTTCCAATCAGTGGTGCGCTGTAGTAATTTCCATAAAACTTGGGATTGGAGCCATATTGCTCCATGTTAATATAATATATGAACGAAAAGACGTCGGAAGGATCATTCTGGTTCATGGGAGGACGGGCAGCTGATCTGATCATTATCATGGCATATGATGAGTACCCGATAAAGATAACGGTGAGTATCGTCAGCACGTAGTTTAAAATGACCTTGCCCTTCTTAATGGAATACCACATCCCGTATACAAGCCCGGCGACAACGAGCACCAGGTAGAAGTATAATCCGGAGTTGTATGGCAGACCGAGCGTATTGACAAAAACAAGTTCAATCCACCCGGCGGCGGTAGGTATACCAGGCATTATCACGAATACAACAAGCCAGAGAAGAAAAACAGACAGGAGGAAAGTCTTTATAAGACCCCTTGCAGTTACCTCGAACTTTTTAAAATAATACACGAAAACCAGAACCGGTATCACGAGCAGGTTAAGACGGTGAATGCCGATCCCCAGCCCCATCACGTAAGCGATCAGGATAATCCATCTGCCGGAATAAGGTTTGTCAGCCTCATCCTCCCACTTCAACATTCCCCAGAAAACGAAACCTGTAACAAGACTGGAAAGGGCATATACCTCTCCTTCAACGGCGGAAAACCAGAAAGTATCGGAAAAAGTATACGCCAGCGAACCAAGAATACCGGCGGCGATAATGACAGGTATTTTGGATGTTTCCAGGCCTTTCCCCCCCGAATAAACTTTCCTCACAAGATGCGTAATAGTCCAGAAGAGAAACATTATCGTGAGCCC
Organism: Bacteroidales bacterium; assembly: GCA_046329885.1. Taxonomy (GTDB): domain Bacteria; phylum Bacteroidota; class Bacteroidia; order Bacteroidales; family VadinHA17; genus LD21. The sequence goes on along the minus strand of JAXLTU010000011.1, from coordinate 73,630 downwards.
GCTTGAAATCGCCGACATCATGTTGATGGTGAAGGCAACTTTTGAAGTATCACTCCCGGCAAACAGTGAAGCCACCCGGCCCATCATCAGGAAAAGCGGTGCTCCCGGGGGGTGACCAACCTGCAGCCTGAATGCTGAAAGTATGAATTCCCCGCAGTCCCAGAAACTAACGGTGGGCTCCAGGGTAAGCGTGTAAGTGATAGTGGCTACAAGAAACAAAACCCACCCGGTAATGTTATTCCAAAGCCTGAATGTCCGGTAAGATGAATTCATGTCTGAACAGCATTTTCATTTTCTGATCGCAAAGAACGAAAAAAATTATCATAAAGCCGCGTAACTCAAACCATTTAACTTCAATTTAACTTGCTGGATTTTTGTTAATTTTTCCCGGGTGATGATGAAAACAAAACTATTCACGGCATTATTCTGTTTACTGTCTTTTCCCCTGTTAACGCGGGGGCAGAGTCTCCAGCATTCACCCGGCGATAGCAGCAGGCTTGCAATCAGAGTAAGGAGCAACACTTTTTTCAGGAATAACGAGTATTTCAATCCTCTCGCTGAAGGGTACACCCTTACAGGCTGGTACATTCAACCAACCATCGAATTCCATGCTGATAATAAACTAAACCTGTCATTCGGCGCTCATATACTTAATTATAATGGTACTGCAAAACCGGAAAAACCCCGTTTGATATTCTCAACAACCTACCAGTTTACTGAATCTACCTCCCTGACAATCGGGACAATAAAGGGTGCGGCGTTTCATGACCTCCCCGATCAGGTATTTAACAAGGAAAGGATATATACGGATTTCGTTGAAAATGGACTCCAGGTAATCTCCCGGAATGAAAGGATATCAAGCGACACCTGGATTGACTGGGAACACTTCATTTTCAAGGGTGACACCGAGAGAGAGATTATCAATGCCGGTGAATCATTCAGATACATATTAAGAAACAAGGATGATAAATTCAGCCTTGAGCTCCCGGCAAGCCTGGTATTCAGACACCTGGGCGGTCAGATAAGTAATTACCCGCAGCATGTAATAACAACTGCTAACCTGACAGGCGGGGTGAAACTGAACGTACCAGTTTCAAATAGCAGGTATACTGCAGGAATAGAATATACTGCCTTCCTGTTCAAGGAACTCACCGGCAAAGGGGATTTTGGAGTTACGAGCGGGTATGCTAATCATATCCGGTTGCTTCTTTCACGAGGGATTTTTGATATTTCCGGGGGCTATTGGAAGTCTCATGACTTCTTCGCCCCGCTGGGGAACAGGATATTCAGCAGTGTATCGGACTACCAGAATACTATCATCCGCGATCGTGATCTTATTACAATTTCGGCACAAATATCTTACAGCCCTTTTGATTATTTGGAGTTTTATGCTGCTTTCGAGGGATTCTACGACCCTTCGGAAAACAGGTTTGACAATGCACTCTGTCTTCATCTGAAGTTCGACAGGTTCTTTAACCTGTTAGGGTACAAACTTTAATTCTCTTATTTCGCTGTAAACCGCCATGGTTTGCTCTTCCATGGCTCACCAGAGTATTCTATTCCGATCCTGGGCGCCGTTGAGACAGCAAGACTATTCTTTCTTTTGCTCAGCCAGAGCCTGCCTGATCTTGTTAAATCCTCACCGTAGAAAGAACCGTCTAACCCAAGGAGCCTTGTCAGTCTTCCCGGGCCATAAACACCATCAAGACCCCTGATGAGAACGGCCTGGGGTTGATCGGGACCGGCCACCACGATATTTAACATCCAGTACATACCGTAAACAAGGTACATGTAGACTACCCCTCCTTCATGATACATTATCTCTGTTCGCTTTGTCCTGCCCTTGCTGGCATGACAAGCCCTGTCATCTTCTCCCCTGTAGGCCTCTGTTTCGGTAATAATATGACATGTAGTCTCCTGTCCAGGGTGAGCAATTACTAATTCCCTTCCCACCAGGTCAGGTGCAACATTAAGGACATCGCGTTTATAAAACTCTGCAGGAAGTCTGTCGGGGAAACCCATTATCAATAAGGAACTTTGTTTTCAAACCTGTTCCATTCGTCGAAGACGACCGATCCGTCAACATCCTTGACCTGTATGAACTTTTTGGATCTTCTTTCCGGTTCCAGGTATAATTCCTCGTAAAAATGATTGTCTCCGAAACCAGCCTTTTCGGCATCTTCCCTGTCTGAAGCATAATAAACCGCGTCGATACCTGACCAATAGACCGCTCCCAGGCACATCGGGCAGGGTTCACAGGATGTATATAACACGCATCCTCCAAGTTCGTGAGACCCAAGTATCTCGCAGGCTTTTCTTATAGCCAGCACCTCGGCATGAGCTGTTGGATCGCCCGTGTAAACCACCTCGTTAAAAGCCTCGGCCACCAATTTACCATCCTTCACGATAACCGCGCCAAACGGACCTCCTCCTTTCGAAACACCCTCTACCGCAAGATCAACTGCACGCTGGAGGTACATGAGATCACTCTTCTTTATATCACTTTTCTTTTTCACTTTCACATAAAATAAAAACCGGGTAAAAATAAGCAAAGAAAGTTATTCCCGTATGCGTCTCGAGTGTATCCTCCCACAACATCGACAAAAAGACCATTATAAAAAAAGCAAGAGGCAGATAACTACGCCACCTGCCGGAAACCAAAACGGGATAAACAAGAGCGATGCAGATTATTAAGAATCCTGCAAGTCCATGCTGGATCAGGAATGTAAGATACTGGTTATGTGACAACAACCTGAACCCTGGTTTTAGCCTGGAGTCATCTTTTTCATATTGAACCCTGAATGCATCTCTAACGTCACCCGTGCCAGTGCCGAACAGGATATTCTGTTTGAATATTTCAAAACCCGTTTTGTAAAATAACATCCTTTGTGTAATTGAATGACCAGAAGGATTGCCACCGATCCTGTAGTAATCAATCTGCCAGATAAGTGAATAAATCTTTGCCTTGAGATATTTCCCGGAAATAAACAGCCTGTTAGCTATTCCCGATTCAATAGCTTCAATGTCCCTTGATGTAAGCCTGGCAACCCCGGCAGAATCGCGTCTTTCACCTGTCGAGGCAAGATACCTTACAAGAGTGTATTTCAGTTCCTGCCCTTTTTTGTCGAGACTGTCGTAATCCAGCCTGCTCCTGTTGTTCCATTCCTTTTCAAGCTCTTTTTCACAGATATATATCCAGACAAGGTTCCCGTTCTCCCTGTCTGCCCTGTCGTTAAAGAATTCATAGGGATTGCCCGAGGCTGTGAGACTATCGTATGGTTGGCTGAATGAAACTGATGGTTTATAGAACGACCTGTATTCATTAATAATCAGCAGGGCAAGAATGGAGAAAATAAAGAAAGTTAAAGCGCTGGTAACCCACATTAATCTTCTTTTCAGCAGGTCGCGGAATAAATAGCCCGGCACGAGCGGAAGCGTGAAGAGTAACAGGATAATCCCGGTTATGGAAAAGAGAAGGAACAGGAACACTACCATCCAGGAGGCCACCGTGAAGCAGATGATCTTCAGGGTTCGAGTGTGCGAATTCTTCATCAGCCATATTGCAGCATGGATAGACAGAAGGGTCATCAGAGCCAGCCTTATATGTGAAACGAACAAGGAAAGCTCCCTGCTGTCAAGCATTCCTGCTTGTACCTCATCATAATTAATTATAACCCCGGCAATTGAAGAAATTAGTACACCTGAAATGAAAGACGCTAGTAATATCTTTAACTCGGATAGTGTAACAGGTTTGTTTACGGCAAGGGCAAAGGGAATTACAAGAAGAGGTAAGCCCAGGCGAAGTTCGACAAGGCCGTCATGTATATTGGATGTATTCACCATCCAGATAACCCTGACCATGAATAATAAGGTAGTGGAATAAAGCAAAGAAGAAATCACCTTGTTCCGGAGGGGTTGTTTAAGATCAGCTCCGGGGAATGCCGATATCAAGAGAAGAATGAGAGATACAGACAGCAGCCATTCCGAAAGGGGCAGGGAAAAGCCGGCCAGGGACAACGAGAAGAGGAACAGGTATCGGAGTTGAGACTTATTAAAATACATTTGAACATAAAGTTAATGGATTATATATTTGCAGGCCCGTTACAGGGTAAGATTTGACAGAGCCGGCAGTATAGCCTCGACATATAACATGAAGAATTTCACTTCATAATTCGTTTTTTTAAAAAATATGTGTATTTTTGCAGTCCCCAAAATAAGGGGTATTTGATTTATATATTTGTATATCAATTAAAAACTTAATATAAGTGAACACTTTAAGTTACAAGACAGTATCGGCAAACAAGGAGACTGTCAATAAGGAGTGGGTGCTGATAGATGCTGAAGGGCAGGTATTAGGCCGTTTGGCAACGACAGTAGCCACAATTCTGAGGGGAAAGCACAAGACCAGCTACACGCCGCATGTTGATTGTGGTGATAATGTTATCATAGTGAATGCCGAGAAGGTAGACCTTACTGGCAACAAATGGTCTGACAAGGAATATGTAAGGCACACGGGTTATCCGGGTGGCCAGAGGTTCACCACGGCCGAGGAGATGATAAAGAAAAACCCGATAGCTCCGATCGAGATTGCAGTAAGGGGTATGCTTCCGAAGAACAGGCTTGGAAGGGCTATCTTCAAGAACATGCATATTTACACTGGCAGCAGTCATCCGCACGAGGCTCAGAAACCCAGGAAAGTAGAAATAAAATAACGAAATAATACATGGAACTGATCAACGCTATAGGTAGAAGGAAAGCAGCCGTTGCCAGGGTGCACATGAGCGAGGGTAAAGGCAACATTACTGTTAACGACCGCGATTATAAAGAATATTTTGGTAACGAGATACTGCAGTATGTTGTACTTCAGCCACTTAACGTCCTCAATCTAGCCGACAGGTTTGATATCAATGCGAATCTTGATGGCGGTGGTGCAAAAGGACAGGCAGAAGCACTCAGGCTGGGTATTTCAAGAGCTCTTATCAAGCTTGATGCAGAATACAAACCTGCTCTCAAGGCTCAGGGTTTCCTCACCCGCGACCCACGCGAGGTTGAAAGGAAAAAGCCAGGTAGGCCGAAGGCACGCAGGAGGTTCCAGTTCAGTAAACGATAGGTTCAGACTCTATCGGTTAACGGAACCGGGTTTAGTATCTAAATTGCATTGACTTCCGATTTCGGGACTACTCTGCAATTGATTTTAAAGAATGTAAACTTAATTTTCATAAAATGCCAAGAACAAATTTTGACGAGTTATTAGAAGCAGGTGTGCACTTTGGTCACCTGAGAAGGAAATGGAATCCCGCTATGGCCCAGTATATTTTCATGGAGCGTAACGGCATTCATATAATTGACCTTGAAAAGACAGCTGCAAGAATAGAAGAAGCAGCTTCTGCTGTGAAGCATATAGCCAAATCGGGTAAGAAAATACTTTTCGTCGCCACCAAGAAACAGGCGAAGGAAATTGTTGCCGAGAGAGTTAAGCAGGTTAACATGCCCTACGTTACAGAAAGATGGCCGGGTGGTATGCTTACCAACTTCCCGACTATAAGGAAAGCCGTTAAGAAAATGTCGTCAATCGACAAAATGGCTACTGACGGTACTTTCGACAACCTTTCAAAGCGTGAAAAACTCCAGATCACCAGGCAGAGGGCAAAACTCGAGAAAACCCTCGGCAGTATTGCTGATCTCACAAGGCTCCCATCCGCACTGTTCGTTGTTGACGTGAGCAAGGAACATATCGCCGTAAGAGAAGCAAAAAGGCTTGGCATACCGGTGTTCGCGATGGTCGACACAAACTCCGATCCTTCAGACATCGATTTCGTAATACCAGCCAACGATGATGCTTCAAAGTCAATTTCTCTTATAGTTGATATCCTTTGCAAGGCTATCGAGGAAGGTCTTAATGAAAGGAAACTTGAGAAAGACAAGGAGCCGGTTCAGAAGGATAAGAAATCGATGCGTAAGGAACTCGAAACGGAAGACCTGCCTTCATCGTTAATTGCTGCTATAGTAGACGAGGAAGAAGAGGTTGAAGAGGAAGAGGAAGAACTCGATGATGAAGACGTCGTTGCAGATGACAACGAAGACGTTGAAGAAGAAGAGGAGAAATAATTTTTATTAATCAGGTAATATACATTTTATGGCTACAATAAGCGCTGCAGATGTTGCAAAACTCAGAAGGATCACCCTTGCAGGCATGATGGACTGCAAGAAAGCCCTTGAAGAAGCTGATGGCAACTTCGAAAAAGCAATCGAGATAATTCGTAAAAAAGGTCAGGCTGTCGCTAACAAGCGTGCAGACAGGGAAGCTGGCGACGGTGTAGTTCTTTCAAAAGTAGACCCGACCGGGAAATTTGGCGCGATGATCGTTCTTAACAGTGAAACTGATTTCGTTGCCAAGAATGCTGAATTCCAGGCTCTGGCAAACAATATTCTCAACATCGCCCTCGCAAATAAACCCGCTAACCTTGATGCACTGAAAGCTCTCAACCTCGATGGCACAAAGATTTCAGACAAGGTCATGGAATATATCGGGATCATAGGCGAGAAGATAGATCTTTCTTATTACGAGAAGATTGAAGCTACCCATGTACAGGCTTACATCCACCCGGGTAACAGGCTTGCTACCCTCGTTGGTTTCACAAAAGCAGGTATTGACACGCAGGTTTACAAGGACATAGCAATGCAGATTGCTGCCATGAACCCTGTTGCTGTTGATAAAGAAGATGTAAAACCCGAGACCATAGCTCAGGAGATCGAGATTGGCAAGGAACAGGCACGCCGCGAAGGTAAACCTGAAGAAATGCTCGAGAAGATCGCCCAGGGAAAACTTTCGAAATTCTTCAAGGAAAGCACCCTCCTTAACCAGGATTATGTCAAGGATAACAAAATGACTATCAGACAGTATCTCCAGGGAGTAGATAAAGATCTCAAAGTGACTGAATTCAAGAGATTCACTTTAAATCTCTAGAAAATACCTTGCGGGAACAGACCGCAAAAGAAAAGTAGGCCGCGAATGCAGCCTCTTTTTTTTACCGGTTTACAAGCATAACCCGTTGAACATTTCCACCGGAAATCTGTTTATGAATTAAAATCAAAATATTAAACAGAAAGTATGAAAAAGAACATGGGTTTAACGGACAGGATCGTGAGGCTGGTAGTTGCCGTGGTCCTGATTTTATTATTCGCCACTAAAACAGTAACTGGTGTTGCCGGTATCGTGTTACTCGTCTTAGGCATAGTGTTTATACTAACGAGTCTCGTTAGCTTCTGCCCACTGTACCTTCCTTTCAAGATAAGGACCAACAAGGGGAAAGAGTAGTAAAAGAACATTTTTTGTCTATCCCGGTCAGCTTGTTAATCGAGCCAGACCGGGATTTTTATTATTTGTGCCACCTTATTGAGTCTCTTTTTGTATTTTCGTTGTTCAACTCCCGGGCGGGAGAAATAGTCATGACATTCAATATTGCCAAAATGAAATATTCAAGAATTCTGTTAAAGTTGAGCGGTGAAGCTCTGATGGGTGACGGATCACACGGCATTTCCAAGAAAATCCTGGAGGAATATGTAAGTCAGATAATAGAAGCTGTCAACAAAGGGTGCGAGGTTGCTGTTGTTATTGGCGGAGGTAATATTTTCAGAGGTTTGAGCGGGACAGAATCGGGTTTTGACAGGGTCAAGGGAGACCAGATGGGAATGCTCGCGACAGTAATTAACAGCCTGGCACTCGAGAGCGAGATCAAGGCCCAGGGTGGCAACGCGCGCGTTTTCACTTCAATTAGGATGGAACCAGTTGGTGAACTATATAACCGCGACAGGGTTGTTGAGGCAATGAAATCAAAAACCGTGTGCATTTTATCGGGAGGAACAGGTAATCCCTTTTTCACAACAGATACCGCTGCTGCACTCAGAGCGGTCGAGATTTCAGCCCAGGTCCTGTTCAAGGGGACAAGAGTTGATGGCGTGTATACCGCTGACCCTGAAAAGGATAAGACAGCAATAAAATTCACCGAAGTATCATTTTCCGAGGTGATTGAAAAGAGACTTAAGGTAATGGATTCGACTGCCTTCACCATGTGCCGCGACAATAACATGCCAATAATTGTCTTCGACATGAATACCAGAGGCAACCTGATGAAAGAAGTTATGGGAAACAGGACAGGATCATTAATAAGCTGACAGGGATTGGATTTTAACCTATTTTACTATTTTTGTTAATACAAACCACCACAACAGGATACAATGAACGAAGAACTTGAACTCATTATAGAAGAAACCAGGGAAAGGATGGAAAAAGCCCTGGAACATCTCGAGCACGAACTTGCAAGGTTAAGGGCTGGCAGAGCCACTCCCGCCCTTCTCGATGGCATCACGGTCGATTATTATGGCGTCAATTCACCCCTTTCACAGGTATCTAACATCAACACACCTGATGCTAAATCAATCCTCATACAGCCATGGGAAAAAACGATGCTTGGCACTATTGAAAAAGCCATTCTTGCCGCTAATATTGGCCTCACTCCAATTAATAACGGCGAAGTTATCAGGATCAACATACCACCATTAACCGAAGAAAGGAGACATCAGCTTGTTAAGCAGGTAAGAAACGAGGGTGAAACGGCAAAGATAAGCATCCGTTCAGCTCGCAAGTGGGCAAATGATGAACTCAAGAGATTGTTGAAAGAGGGTCTTCCAGAGGACCTCGAGAAAAATTCCGTTGATGAAGTACAGGAAATGACCGGCGATTTCTCCGCGAAAGTTGACAAGGTAATGGCTGCAAAGGAAAAAGATATTATGACTGTTTAGTCAGACTTAACAAATGAAAAAGGTGCCGTCGAGTGGCACCTTTTTTTATTCTTCAAATAGCGGAATCCAGTTATCAATATTTATATAACCAAGGGATCTGGTTCCCCGGTAAATCATTAACCATCATTTCGCCGCTTTTAACACCAGCTTGTATTTTGCATTATCAGTGACAGCTTTCTCGGAGAAATGATCTTTGTAAAACTCTTTTTTGAGATAGGTTTCCGTTTGAGAAAGGTAAAATTCGCTGGATATGACTCCCGAGTTCCCCGTGGGTATCACTGTTAATGATTCATCCCAATCTGCTGTATTAAAAATATGACGTTCTGAAGCGCCGTGATTGACCTTGAAGCCGGCACCGTAAGAATATGGAGAAACGGTATGATTGCTGCCACCAATCCTGTACTTTTTGGAGTTGAAACCAAAAACCTTATCAAGAGTCTTCACGCTACCAAGTGGATGGTCGAGCGATATCTTGTGCATATCGCCCCACTTCCATGCGAGCGTATCCGCACCCAGACTTGATGATAACTCAGATACGCAATCGCGGAAGCTCTTTGAAATAATATCACCAAGATTTTCCTTCTTTTCAGTTTTGCAGTCGTCAACCAGGTCACTCTCCTCTCCCATCAGCAGCCTGTAAATAAAATATTCCCTTCCTGTCCCGTTCAGTTCGCCCCACAGGTCGCCCAGATCATCAGAAAGCAGGTTTCTTGCCAGGGCCGGCCTGAACAACTCGAATACCGCCGGTGCAGCCTTATCCATGTCCATGTCATAGTCCCACTTGCTCAACTGGCTCAAGGCAAACCTTTCTGACGGGTCCATATCCTGTTTATCCTTGCAGGCCTCAATTATCCTTGGGGTAAGCAAGGCAGCATAAGCTGAATGCTGATCTGTAATCATTCTCCTGAAATCGGCGAGATCAAATACCTTCTTTTCCGACATCATCTGCCTTATCCTCATTATCCTGTAAGGCATCGCGAACTCCGAACTGATATAATAAGGGTAATCATCTCCGACAGTCCTGTTATTTGCAGATGACACGTAACCTGTATCAGGATTAAAACTCGAAGGCAATTGTTCGAAAGGGACATAGCCCTTCCAGTCGTATTCATCGGTTTCGCCCGATCTGATCAGGGTACCGTTGCCTTTCCTGATGGCTATTCCACCACCTGTATTAAGTCCTATATTGCCATCTACATCTGCATACACGAAATTCTGACTAATAGCGCTGAAAGAGCTGATCGCGGATCTGAAATCAGCCCAGTCAGAAGCCCTGTTCAGGAGGTAGACCGACCTTATTTCATCACTGTAATCATAACCCGACCATCTCATTGTCAATACAGCATCTTTGACATTCCTGAACCCTGAAACAACTGGTCCCCTGTGTGTAAAGCGGAGGTACATTTTCCTTTCTTCACCTCCTTTAATCCGGATGATCTCTTCCTTCACCCTCATTTTTTTCCATTCACCATTAAACCAGTATTGAGTGGAGTCTTCAGGGTTTATTTTTTCAGCAAAAAGGTCAATATCATCCACCATCAGGTTGGTCATGCCCCATGCTATTTTCTCGTTATGACCGGCCACGACGAACGGCTGGCCAGGGACTATCACACCTGTTACATTGAGGCTACCTGGCACTACCTGGTGCATCTGTATCCAGATACCCGGTGAGGCCAGGCTCAGGTGCATATCGTTCGACAGCACCGGCTTACCAGTCCAGGTCCTGCTACCAGCTACTGCCCAGTTATTGCTTCCCGAGAAAGTGCTCAGCCCGAGTGCCTGCAACTTGTCCATGTTTTTAACAAATTCCGAGGCGGATTTTAATGCCGCTTCATCGAGCGTGAAGCCAGGGAATACGTAATCTTTTACAGCTTTGAAATCAGGTATCAGTTTTGCTGCAATTTCAGGTCCCAGCTTCCTGGCTATCCTGTAATAATTGATGTCCGATGATAAATTATCCGAAGCCAGGTCCCATCCCATGTAGCCAATAATATTGGCAAGATCTTCAAGTTTCCATGGATCGGGGCGGTAAGCCAGTATCCGGAACTCGGGAGAAAGCTTTTTACCGGCTTTCGCGATGTAATAATTCACACCATCGGTATAAGCCTGCATGCATTTAACAATTTCAGGATCAGCCTTTTCAAGCACCCTTCTCGACTTACCGGTCATGTCGAGGCTTCTCAGGAAAAGGTCAGTATTGACATATTCGCCGCCGAAAATTTCAGATAATCTGCCAGTGGTAGCTCTTCTTATGAGATCCATTTGCCAGAGCCGTTCCTGTGCCATAACGTAACCGACAGCGTAATAAAGATCGTGCTCGTCTTTAGCATAGATATGAGGCATACCCCTCTCGTCGCGGTACACGGTCACATCGCCATTTAGTCCCTCGAGTACTAGCTCGCCCTTGTACTTTGGCTTACCACTTTGCTTAATACCGCTTATAAAGATCATGCCGGCTATTAATACCACCACGACCAGTGCCGTGAAACTGTAAAGAATGATCCTGAGTGCTTTCATTTTCAGCAGGTTTTTTTATCAATATACAAAATATTGGGAAATGATCAGGTTTTTAGTCCCGAGGTGCAGTTCGTGCACATCCTTATTTCCTTTCTGGCCTCAAGCAGGGATGACCTGAAGGCATTAAATGTTTTTCCATGCCAGGTAGTTCGGAAATCAGTTTTAGTCAGATCACCCATTACATGATCACCATCCTTGTCAAAGCAACAGGGCAGTACTTTACCATCCCAGGTTATCACCGGGTTGAACCACAACCTGGCACACCTGTCAGACAGTCTGCTTCTCAGCATGTAAATACCCGTGCTGTTCTCGTATCTCTTGAAAGCAGGCATTTCAGGCATCCAATCAGCATGAGCATCTGCCGAAATAACCTGCATCGATTTGAGGATTACACCGGCGCCATGTTCCCTCGCAAAATTCTTCAGATCAGCAATTTGATGCTCATTATACCTGTTTACAAGAAACTGGATTTTAACCCTTAATGGTGATCCGGATCGCCTGACTTCATCAGCAAGTTTTCTGATTCCGTCGACAACCTTGAAGAAGTGGCCTCCAACCCTGTACTTTGAATAGGTTTCTTCAGTCATACCATCGAGCGAAACTATAATTGTTCCGAGTTTTGAAGCAGCAAGAGCCCTTACATTCTCTTCAGACAGGAAATGGCCGTTGGTAGAAAGTGTTGTATTGATCCCTGATGACAATTCAAGCAGGTCGAAAAAGCGCGGGTGCATCATGGGTTCACCCTGGAAATAGAGATTAATATTCAGGAGCCAGGGTTTAAGCTCATCAATGATCTTTCTGAATAATGCTGGATCGATGAAGCCTCTCGTTCTGGTTCCAGCTCCGGAACCAGTGTGGCATTCCGGGCACGACAGGTTGCAATAGTTCGTGAGTTCTATTCCAACAGCTGGTGGCATACCCCATACCAATGGTCTGCCCGAAGCCACTGATGCGGCATATGAGGCAGATATAACCGGCAAGTTGGAAAGAGCGCTGAATCTCATCGTTTTCAAGGGATGTTACGGATGACAATTTAGAAACTTTTTCTGACCGGCGATAGGGTATTTATTGACTAAGGCGGTCATACGATTGAAAACAAACAAAAAGTCCATAATAATAACTTAAAAACAGACGCCATGAAATCTATTAAAAACGTGTTGATGATCGCGATGACAGCGTTGATCTTCATCACAGCAGTTGAATCATCAGCTGCAGAATCGAGGGACAAGAAGAAAAACGACCAGCAGAATGTACTAGTAATAAAAGGCAAGGTCGTTGACAAGGAAACCCTTGCGCCTCTCGTTTTTGCATCAGTATCTGTAAAGGAATCTAATGTTGCCACTGTTACAAACATCGACGGGGAATTCCTCATCAAGATATCTGACCCGCAGAACTACAAGAACCTGGAGGTATCGTTCCTCGGTTACAAGAACAAGCTTATTCCTCTTTCTGAAATGAGGAACAATGGCTACAAGAACATTATCACCCTCGAAACAGCTCCGATTCCTATCAAGGAGATCATCATCAAGCCCATGATGCCGGATGAAATCATGCAGAGGACTGTTAGTGCCATTGGCAAGAACTACGCTAATGTTCCTAACCTCATGACCGCATTCTACAGGGAGACTATCAGGAAGAACAGGACCTATGTTTCTATAGGTGAAGCACTCGTCGAGATTTTTAAAGCTCCTTACAGCAACGATCTGCGTTTCGATGGTACCAGAATTTACAAGGGCAGGAAGAACACCGACATCGAAAAAGTTGATACAGTATTGTTTAAACTACAGGGAGGCCCGGTTACATCACTTGAGCTTGACATGGCCAAGAACCCGGAAGCTATATTGACCTACGATGCCATGAAGTATTACGATTACAAGCTCTCGGGTGTGATTGAGATAGACGGGAAACCACATTACGTTATAGAGTTCCAGCAGAAACCAGGTGTGGAGATACCGCTTTTCATAGGTAAATTCTACATCAACACCAGCAACTACGCCCTATCCGCGGCAGAATTTGGTTTCAACCTTACAAACAAGGATGAAGCAGCTTCACTCTTTATCAAGAAAAAACCTCCGGCATGGAAGTTACCCCGGAACTGGCAAGTTACATGGTTAAATACCGTGAACAGGACGGGAAATATTACTTCTCTTACTCGAGGGCTGAAGTAAAATTCAAGGTGAACTGGAAGAGGAAACTCTTTAACACTACCTACACCACGATGTCGGAGATGGCAGTGACTGACAGAACTGAAGAAGAAGTTATTAAATTTGCAGGAAAGGAAAAACTCAGAGGAAACGATATCTTCATAGAGGAGGTTGCAGCATTTGCAGATCCGGATTTCTGGGGAGAATACAACGTTATTGAACCTGACCAGAGTATCGAATCAGCAATCCGCCGAATCGCCAGGAAGGTTAAGTTCAGTGACAGGTAATTGATCCGCCCGATAATATATGCTCAGGGACAGTGAAATAGTAGAGAGGATCCGGCAAGGTGACAAAGGACAGTTTGAAACACTCTTCCGGTCCTCCTATTCATCACTGGTTCGATACGCGGGAACACTGGTCAGGGATTATGATACTGCCGAAGAAATAGTGCAGGATCTATTCTTCAGGATCTGGAAGGAACGCGAAAGCTGAATATCGAAAGTTCTTTGAATGGGTATCTTTACAGGGCTGTTCATAACAGGTGCCTTCACCATATTGAACATCTCAAGGTAAAAGACAGGTATTCCAGGGAATTGATGACGGCAGATACCGATACTGCCGAATCACCATCCGACCTGATACAGTATTCTGAATTGCAGTCGAGGATAGCCGCTATCCTGGAGCGGCTCCCGGAAAGATGCGGGCAGATTTTCTGCATGAACAGGTTCGAGGGATTGAAATACACGGAGATAGCTGAGAAGTTATCTATATCGGTAAAAACGGTTGAAGCAAACATGGGAAGGGCTCTCAAGGAGTTCAGAAAAGCATTGGCAGAATGAAGAACACAGATAAATATAACGACATGGATTGGGAAAAGCTCGCGGCAAAACTGTCGGGCGAGGCGACGGGAAACCACGATCTTCCGGCTTTCGATTCTGATGAAGAACTGAAAGTCGTGAAGACCTGGGCAGAGATTGGCAACTCCACATATAATGCAGACGTGGATGCTGCCTGGAAGAAGGTAAATGACAGGATAACAGAAAGCGAGGAGATTGCATCCGGCAAGACTGTGACTAGAAGATTATGGCCAGCTTTAAGGATAGCTGCCGCTATTGCACTACTTGCAGGTATCGGACTCACTATCCTTTACTTACCGGGGAACAGGAACGATATGCTTTCAGTATCAACCGGGGCAAATGACAGGAATGTCGAGGTCACTCTTCCTGATGGCAGCAAAGTCTGGCTGAACCGCAATTCAGAACTCTCCTACCCGAAAGAGTTTAAGGAAGGAACTCGAAATGTCAAGCTCAATGGTGAGGCCTTCTTCGATATTTCACACGATGCAAGTCATCCATTTATTATTGATGCCGGAAACGGGACAGTCAGGGTTCTCGGCACCAGCTTTAATGTCATCACGAGCAACTCGAAAAATGAAGTCGAAGTGCTTGTTGAAACAGGGAAGGTAATGCTTTCCGATGCTTCTGGAAATCAGACCTTGATACTTGAACCAGGTTACATCGGTCAGTTGGGTAACGGCAACAAGGAAAGCCACCTGAACGAGAACCAGAACTATATAGCGTGGAAGACTGATCTGCTGGTATACAACGGCCAAAAACTTGATGCTGTTTTCAGCGATCTCAAGAGAGTTTACAATATTAATATCATTGCTGACGACTCCGATATAAATTCAAGGTCGCTGGTTGGTGTTTTTGACAAAATGCCCCAGGACACGGTGATAAAAATTATTTGTACTACCTTTAACCTTAGTTCCAGGAAAGAGGGTGATGTTTACCATCTCTCCAGGTAATAATAAAAACCCCGCGGATGCTGTCTGCCAAAGGCCGTCTATTTAATGGATTTGCCGGTCTGTTCTTCCTGGCAATATTTGCCTGGGGTGCCCGCTTACAAGCTCAGACGGGCATACTCGATTCGGCTTTTACTGTAAGGGCAGGCACGGTGAAAATCTCCTCGGCCTTGAATATTCTGAGCAGGCAAACCGGATACTATTTCACCTACGACAGCAAGCTCATTAATACTGACGCGAAGAAGGATGTTAATTTCGTAAGGACTCCCCTTTCCAATATCCTTGATGAACTTCTTTCAAATGACTCACTTCGATACTCTGTAATCAACAAGTATATAATTATTTATAAGTATGTCCCATCGGAGATGCCAAAGCCCGAGACTGTTCCAGACTGGGAAACCAGGACAATTACCGGGACAATCACTGACAACGAGACAAATGAGCCACTGCCATTCGCGACAATAGGAATCGTTAGCAAGGGCAGGGGAACCGTGACAAATAACAACGGCATTTTCGACTTGAAAATTACAAGGGATGATATAAAGGACTCACTTACTGTCTCTTATCTTGGGTACTACAACAGGAGGATTCCTGTCAAACAGGCAATAGGGAATAACTTCAATATTAAAATGATGAGGGAGTATATATCAATTCCCGAAATCATTATCCGTAACCAGGTGCCTTACGAGATTGTAAGAAAAGCTTATACCTCAATTGGCAGGAACTATGGTAACACACCTGCCTATCTTACTGCCTTTTACCGCGAGGCAGCCATGAAGAAAGATGCCTTGCAGAATTACTCAGAAGCAATTCTGAAAATATTCAAGAGCAGCTACTTGAATACATTGCTTGGTGACCAGGTCAAAGTGATAAGAAGCAGGAAGATTGAGAATCTTGAATCGACAGATACCCTTGCTGTGAGGCTCAAAGCCGGGCTAAGCAGCAGTCTTCAACTCGATGGAGCGAGGAACACTTTCGATTTTCTTCATCCGGATAATTATGCCCAGTATGATTACCGGATGACAGACATTGTAACAATTGATGGTGAATCGGCTTTCGTTGTCGATTTCGTGCAAAAAGCGACCGTCGATATTCCTCTTTTCAGGGGAACAATGTATATAAACACTTCAGATTACGCCATCGTACAGGCTGAATTCGAGATGAACCCGAGGTTCATTCACCGCGACCGCGAGGAATTCGTGACATACCAGGCCAAAGGCTATAAAGTCTGGCCCGTGACAATGAAATATTCAGTAAGTTACAGGAAATTCAATGACAGGTACTACCTGAGCCATGTAAGGGGAGATCTGACATTCAGTGCCAGAAAGAACAACAGGCTGTTCAATTCCAGCTTCATCGTCTTCTTTGAACTTGCAGTAACGGAATTAACCACCGATAACGTGACCCGTTTCGACAGGGAGGAACTGGCACCAATACATTCTGTCTTTTCAAGAACGATTTCCAACTACGATCAATCCTTCTGGGGTGATATGGATTTCCTCAGACCGGAGGAGAATCTTCTCCAGGCCTTGAAAAACATGAAAGCCAGATTGCTCGAGTTTAGCAAGTGAAATTATAAAGACGTTATTACCAAGGATATCACAAGGGATAAAATTATATATCCCTCGCGGTGAGATGTAATACCGGCTGACAGATCAATACTTGTCGATAAGCCTGTAAAGTTCTGAAAGATCAGGAGTTAGAACGATCTCCGTCCTCCTGTTTTTCTGCCTTGCATCCGTCGTGTTCCTGTCATCTACTGGCAGATACTGGCTTCTCCCGGCGGCAGTAAGTCTTTTAGGATCGATCCTGGTTCCCTCGAGCAATACTCTTACTACCGTGGTAGCCCTTTTAACACTGAGGTCCCAGTTATCTTTTAACTGGCTTCCGGAAGGATTATAAGGTACATTATCTGTATGGCCCTCGATGGTGATCTGAATATCAGGGTTCTTCTCGAGAACAGATGCTAGGTTCCGTAGTGCGCTTCTCCCATTGGCATCGATTTCCCAACTGGCTGTTTTGAAGAGAAGTTTCTCATCGAGCGATACATATACCTTCCCGTTCTTCATGCTTACGGTAAGACCCTTGTTCTCGAACCCGAGAAGGGCTTCAGACACCTTGTTTTTCAGATCCTGAACGATCTTTTTCTGGGCATCCAGAATCTGTTCCATCTCCTTCATCCTGTCATTCCTTTTCTCAAGCTCGTAAGAAAGCTCATCGAGCGAGGCTTTTTTCGTGTCGAGATTTAGCTCAAGCTGACGGAGAAGGTCTTCTTTCTTCTGGAGGTTTTCCTGGGCGGTCTGCAGTTCGGCCAGTAATCTCTTTGTCTCGTTCACGTTACCTTTTATCAGATCTTCCTGGGCATTCTGAAGATCATTCACTTTGGCAAGAAGACGGCTGTATTCATCCTTCAGCCTGTCGCGTTCCGACTTCACCGCCTGGATCTCCTGCTTCAGTCCAGATGTTTCCTTATCAATCCCGGCCAGTTTTGCTTCCAGCTCCCTGTTTGTCATGGAAAGCTGAAGGTTCTCGCCTTTAAGCTCGTCGCGTTCGTTCATATAAACTCGGCTTGAATCCTCGAGTGAACGATATTTTTTACCTGGAACGCACGAAAAAGCGATTAGTGAAAGGAACGCCAGAATGAGAAAATATCTTGATGATCGTTTCATAAGTTTATTTTTTGTTTTTACAACAACTTTTCTTCCCCCGTTATTGTTTCAGAAGAGAGCAATTTTGCAGTAAAAATAACAAAATCCGGTCACAGGATTTACTGACTGCCGGGAATAATAATTATTATCTTTGCAGCCACGGGAAATAGCATTTTTCACATGAACACGGCAGAGAGTCTGCTTTTTAAAATAAAGGACCCGGGTGATTTAAGGAAGCTTAAACCCGAGGAACTTGTCAGGGTAAGCGAGGAGTTGCGCTCATTTATAATTGATGTTGTCAGCACCAATCCTGGCCATTTTGGAGCCAGCCTCGGAGTGGTTGAACTTACTGTCGCGTTGCACTACGTGTTCAACACGCCTTACGACAAGATAATCTGGGATGTTGGTCACCAGGCTTACGGGCACAAGATACTTACCGGTAGAAGGGAAGTGTTTCACACCAACAGGAAATACAAGGGAATAAGCGGTTTCCCAAGGATGGCAGAGAGTGAATATGATGCTTTTGGTGTAGGGCACTCGTCCACTTCGATCTCCGCTGCACTCGGGATGGCTGTTGCTGCAAGGAAGAAGGGAGAAAACAGGCAGGTGGTAGCTGTTATTGGCGATGGTGCCATGACAGCCGGCATGGCTTTCGAGGGTCTGAACAACGCGGGTATTCAAAAATCCGATCTGCTTGTTATTCTCAACGATAACAACATGGCCATTGACCCTAACGTGGGAGCTCTCAAGGAATACCTTCTGGATATTACAACCAGCCGCACCTATAACAGGTTCAAGAATGGCATGTGGCGTTTCCTTGGTAAGGTCAACAAGATCGGTCCTAACGCCAGGGATCTTGCAGCACAGATAGAAGCGGGTCTGAAAAGCACGATACTTGACAAGAGTAACCTGTTCGAAGGAATGAATTTCAGATATTTCGGCCCGATAGACGGACACGACGTGATGCACCTTGCAGATGTCCTGAAGGATCTCCGGAATATACCGGGTCCAAAGCTGCTTCACTGTCTCACAGTTAAAGGGAAGGGCTTCAGGAAAGCCGAAGAGAACCAGACCAAGTATCACGCGCCAGGAGTTTTTAATAAAGAGACCGGCGAGATTATTGAAAGCATAAAAGATGGAGGTCCATTACCTTACCAGGAGGTTTTTGGCAGAACTCTTCTTGAACTGGCAAGGGAGAATGATCTGATCTACGGTATTACACCTGCAATGCCAACGGGCAGTTCGTTATGCATAATGATGGATGAGATGCCGGAAAGGACATTCGATGTGGGCATTGCTGAACAACACGCGGTAACTTTTTCCGCGGGTCTGGCAACACAGGGACTTATTCCATACTGCAATATTTATTCGTCATTCCTGCAGAGAGCATATGATCAGGTTGTACATGATGTTGC
This sequence comes from Bacteroidales bacterium, assembly GCA_046329885.1. Taxonomy (GTDB): domain Bacteria; phylum Bacteroidota; class Bacteroidia; order Bacteroidales; family VadinHA17; genus LD21. The sequence continues at coordinate 54,300 of JAXLTU010000011.1, read as the reverse complement.
AATACAGAATCTACACGTTGTTTTTTGTATAGACAGGGGTGGCCTGGTGGGTTCAGACGGGGCAACTCATCATGGATTTTTTGATATAGCCTTCCTCAGGAACGTTCCCAATATGATAGTGGCGGCACCGATGGACGAGCTAGAATTGAGGAACATGATGTACACTGCCCAGCTCGACAAGATTAAAGGGCCATTCAGCATAAGGTATCCCAGGGGTTCAGGAGTACATAATATCTGGAAACAGCCATTTGAGGAGTTGACTGTTGGAAAGGCACAACTGGTAAGTGAAGGAAATGATATCGCGATCCTGAGCTTCGGACATCCTGGAAATTTTGTTAAGACGGCCGTGAAAACTCTTTCGGATGAAGGCATATCAGCGGCGCACTACAACATGAGGTTCGTTTCTCCCTTGGATATTGAAACACTGGAAAAAGTATTCAGTAAATTTGAAAGGGTAATAACAGTCGAAGATGGTATACTCAGGGGAGGATTCGGGAGTGCTGTTATTGAATACATGACCGACAAGGGATTTAAAGCCAAGGTGAGGAGGCTGGGCATTCCTGATTATTTTGTTGAACATGGCACCCAGGAAGAACTTATCAGGGAATGCGGTTTCGATGCAGCTGGAATAGTGCGGACAGCCAGGGAGTTGACAGGCAAAATCTGATTGGTTTAAGACGAAAATTGATTAGCATACTAACCAACCTAATTATATGAAAAACCTCATCGCTCTCGTGCTGGCAATAATCATGTTCGTTTCATGCCAGAGTGGCAAAAAAACTGAAAAAGAAAACTGGGTTCAGCTCTTCAATGGCAAGGATCTTAACGACTGGATAATAAAGATCAAGGGATCGCCGGCTGGTGTGAACTACAAGAACACTTTCAGGGTCGAGGATGGCGTAATGAAGGTATCTTATTCTGAATACGAGAAGTTTGAAGCCAATTACGGGCACATCTTTTACAAGACCCCGTTCTCATCTTACAGGCTCAGGGTTGAATACCGTTTCACCGGTGAACAATGCCCTGGAGGTCCATCGTGGGCATTCAGGAACAGCGGTATAATGTTTCATTGCCAGGCACCGGAGACAATGCTTGTCGACCAGGATTTCCCTGTATCTATTGAAGCTCAATTCCTGGGCGGCCCCGGCGAGGGTGAAAGACCAACGATGAATGTATGCACGCCGTCGACTAACATTGTAATTCACGATACACTTATCACCCAACACTGTACAACATCCTCCTCGAAAACATTCCATGGCGACGTGTGGGTGACAGCTGAACTGGAAGTATACGGCGACAGCCTGATCAGGCACAAGGTGAACGGCGAGACCGTGCTCGTTTATTCAAAGCCCCAGATAGGTGGTGATAAGCCGGAGGGATTTCCCCTGGCCGATGGCACGCCTCTTCAATCGGGATATATTTCACTCCAGGCTGAGTCACACCCTGTTGAATTCAGGAAGGTTGAGATTCTAGATTTAAGCAAGGGAAAGAAATAGCAGTGAAAAATAAAAATAATTGTTATTTTCGCAGCCACTTTACAGAGAGTTGTTTGAAGCTGTTGGTTTAAAATTGTCTGAAGGTTTTTAATGCCCGGATGGCAGGGCCGAGCGATAAGAAATAGCCCGGTGGGCTGTTTCAGCGAGGAGCCAGGTTTGAGCGCAGGCCAATTCCGCCATCAGTTTGGGCATAGCACGTTGTTTAATTTTATTGGAGTCTTTTTTGTCTACCTTGTAATATATGCCCGGATGGCGGAATTGGTAGACGCGCTGGTCTCAAACACCAGTGGTAGCAATACTGTGCCGGTTCGATCCCGGCTCCGGGTACATTAAACAGAGCGAGAGTGTGAGCGAGAGCGAGTAAGTTACCTCACACCATCGCTTTTTTTTTGGGCAATACCATGCCGGTTCCCTGCAACTTTACAACCCTACAACTTTACAACCTTACAACTTTACAACTCTACAACCTTCCCCCCCTACCTCTTCCTCAAAATATTTAAAGCGCACAGGTAACCGCCGTAGATAGCCCCTGAAAATCCCCCTCCGGTCCTGCCCCAGGCAGATGCTATATGCAGGTTTTCGACCGATTTAAGCTGGTCAACTATCTTCCTTGAAGGAGTCTGGGCGTACCCATATACAGCTCCTCCCGGGTTAAGAGTATAACGCTTCACCGTCGCCGGGGTACCAACCTCGTGATACCCGATAGTGCTTTTTATCCCCGGTACGATTTTATCCAACCTGTCTATCAATACTGAGGCTACCTGTTCCTTGCGCTCCTTGTATTCTTCTCTTCCCAGGCCCGACCACTGGTCGAGATAATCTATACAGCAGACTGCACCAACACTTTTGTTCCCATTTGCAAGTCCGGAATCAATTTGGCCATAATCGACAAAAATGAAGTCCCTCCTCGAAAAGTCATCTCGCCCGTTATTAAAGATATCGGCCTGGGATCGTACAGAACCATCAAAAACACAGGTTGAATAGAACTTGTTCCCAAGCTCTTTCGGCGGTTTGTTAAAACCCAGGTAAAGCGTTAGGAGCGAGGCCCCAGCCCTCGGGCCTTCAATCTCGTTTTCAAGGCTCTTTCCTAATTCACCCGGTAGTAAAGCAGGCAGGTCGGGCAATGCAGAATTTGCTATTATCTCGTCCGCGTATACCTCCAGAATATCATTGCTCCCTTTCTTCTTAAAGCTTATCCCAACTGCTTTCCCATCGGCTGTATTGATACCTGTTACAAGATGGCTCAGAAGCACCTCCCCTCCATGAGTTCTTATATAGCCTGCAAGATAGTCGGAAAGAGACTGTGAGCCGCCCTTTATAAAACTTGCACCTCCCGAATAATAGCTTCCCTGGGCAATCGTATAATAAGCCAATGACAAAGAGTAAGGATCGTCGTGAAAATATCCCAGATTGCCCAGCAGTATCAGTTTGAGATCATCATTGGCAATTATTGAATCGAGATACTCTCCAATACTCGTTTCCTTTACTTCATTTTCCGCACCCTTTTTCCTTGGATTGAGGATTTGTTCAAAATATGATTTTATACCTGCTGCTTCACCGGGATACAGTTCTGTAAGGACATCAGCAGCCTTTACAGGATCGTGTGGTACTGTAACCGAGACACGGTCGCTGACAAATCTGTAAAATTCCGGAACCCTGGGAAAGGTAACGTTTGAAAAAACACCAAGATCGTTGAATATCCGGGTCTTCATATCACGCGGGCCAGGTCCATCCATCTCGTGCAGGCCAACCTCCAGTGTAAAATCACCCCGCTTGAAGGTTGTTGCACATCCACCCGGAATACTGTGTTGTTCAATGAGCAATACTTTCTTCCCTTCTTTTGATAGCTTGGCACCGGCGGTAAGTCCACCAAGGCCGCCACCGATTACTATGATATCATACTTCATTTTATATCTGGTATTGGATAACGTTTAAACTCTTTATTCCTGTCGAAAAGGTACCTGTATGTTATGTAATTCTTTGCCGGAATGCTGCCGACTGAAACGAATATCTTCCTCATCTTGGGATTAAAATCGCCCACCCACGAGAACTCCAGTTCCTTGTAATGCGGTTTCCGTTTGAAAACATCGATTAACTTGAATATGAAGGCTGATTCAATTCCAAGTCCCTGGTATTTTGGAATCACACCCATTAGCATACCCCTGGCCCTTGTCATCGTTTTCTTCTTTTTTAGCCACAGGAATTTAAGTATTGACAACGGGTCAAGTTTACCGTCGAGGTGTTTCAGAATCTGGTTAAGATCAGGAAACATTAGATAGATACCTATGGGTTTCCCTTCGTAATATGCTATCCAAATAAACTCTTCCTCCAGTATCACCCTGGCTCTCTGCAATACACCCTTTATGTAATCGGCTTCCAGGGGCTCGAAATTTATTTTGAAGGAAGCCCAGGCTTCATTAAAAACCTCCGCGAAGTCTTTCACCATCTTATCCTGGTCTTTCCAGGTAAAGTGTCTGAATTCATAGCCAGGCTTGTTGGCAACCCATTCGGCGATCTTGATGAAACGTTCCGGTATTGGTTTCTCGAGATCGAGATGAAAGCCTTCCATCTTGTAATAAACCTGGAATCCATAACTCTCGAACAGGGTCTGGTAATACGGGGGGTTATAGGCTATGTCGAAAGACGGATGGGTATAACCGTTAACAAGCAGACCCCAGTGCTTGTCCGTCTCACCGAAATTAATCGGACCGTCCATGGCTTCCATACCTCTCGATTTCAGCCATTCCTTCGCAGTGTCGAAGAGCATGGTTGCTGCGTTCATATCATTAATGCACTCGAAAAACCCGGTACCGCCGGTAGGCTGATCGTAGGTGCCGGCAGTGTTTTTATCTATGAAAGCAGCTATCCTACCGGCCAGTCGTCCAGTTTCATCAACCAGCACCCACCGCTCGGCTTCACCATGCCTGAAGTATGGATTCTTTGAAGGATCGAATACGGCGTTAATGTCATTATCTAACGGGCATACCCAGGTTTCATCATCTTTATAAATAGTCCTTGCAACAGACAGGAACATCTTCCTGGTTTTATTGCCAGTAACCCTGATTATTTCCATTTTACACCAATTGAGTTTTACCCGCTATCATTTCATGTATATCTGCTCGACATACGACTTGTACTTTTCCTGGACGTAATGCCTTCGAAGCTTCAGCGTGGGCGACAACTCCCCTGTTTCGGGGCTCCAGGCATCCTTTACAAGCCTGAACCTGTTAATTCCCTCGTAGGAACTCAGGCGCTTGTTTAATTTGTTCACTTCGGAAGAAAACATCGATATAACCTGGGGATGTTGTATCAGCTCCTCGGAAGATGCTATCTCGAGGTTGTTGTTTTTCTTCCAGTCGTCGAAATATTTGAAATTCGGCGAGATGAGAGCGCTAGCGAATTTTTCATGTTCGCCTACAACCATTATCTGATCTATGATCGGGGATTCCTTGAAAATATTTTCAATCTGCTGCGGGGCGATGAACTTGCCGTTTGAAAGTTTGAATATCTCTTTTTTCCTGTCGGTAACCATCAGGAAGCCACCCTTGCTTATATGTCCAATATCGCCTGTATGAAACCATCCCTCATTGTCGACTGACAACCGTGTCAGCTCCACGTCGTTATAATAGCCAAGCATCACGTTAGGACCCTTGCACAGGATCTCTCCATCGTCTGTTATCTTTATTTCAACCCCCTCTATGGGTAGTCCCACAGAACCAAGTTTCACCCTTCCTTTTTCAGTCCTGTTGATCGTTATTATTGGGGATGTTTCGGTGAGTCCATACATGTTAACAACCTTGATACCCGCTGCCCAGAATACCCTCTCGAGTCTTGGCTGCAGGCTTGCCCCGCCACATCCGACTATTCTTACATTTCCCCCGAGAGCTTTCCTCCATTTGCTGAAAATCAGCTTATCAGCCACTTTGTGTTTCCTCTCGTAAAGCCACCCGTTCTCTCCATGCGGGTTGTACCTTAGACCCAGCCTTACCGCCCAGAAGAACAGTATCTTCTTCACTCCCGCAAGGTTTTTCCCTTTTGATATGATAACCTCGTAGAATTTCTCGAGCACCCTGGGTACAGCATCAAAGCCATCCGGCTGAATCTCCTGCATGTTGGCGGCTATGGTCCCCATGTTTTCTGCATAATATATACTGCTCCCGCTGAATTGTGTCTGGTAATTACCCATTCGACCTCCCACGTGACAGAGTGGAAGTATACTAAGATATTTATCCGATGATTTAAGGTTGAAGACTGAAGCAGCGGAAATAAAATTACTAACCAGGTTTTCCTGGCTGAGCATTACCCCTTTGGGCTTGCCGGTAGTACCAGACGTGTAGATCAGGGTTGCAAAGTCGCCGGGTTTCACCTCGCTCTTGATGTTCTCAACCTCGCTTATTGATTCTTTGCCGCATCTTTTTCCAAGTTCGACTATTTCGAGCCAGTTTTTAACACCTGGTATCTCGTCAAACGTGTAGACGCTTGCCGTGAACCTGGTGTCGCACAAAACGGGGGCCATTGTTTTAAATATCTTCTTGTCCGAAACAAGGATCATCCTGGCACCAGAGTCCTTTATTATGTATTCATATTCAGACGGGGACAAGGAGGTGAAGACAGGCACATGAACCACTCCGATCATCGACATGCCCATGTCAATAAAATTCCATTCCGGGCGGTTAGTCGATACAGTGATTATCTTGTCGCCTTTCCTGAAGCCCATCTCGTGCAGACCATGACAAAAATTCATCGAGAAATCTATGTATTCCGAACTGCTGAATTTTTTCCATGCCCCATCTTTCTTATAACACAAGGCATCGTCTTTCCGGAATAGTACTTTGTATCGGTCTAAGAGGTCAAAGTTTCTTGTCACATCCATTGCTGTCAGTTTTAAAACCCCGGGGAGAGATTTGGTTAGCTACAGCAATATAAATAAATTAAGCGACCCGGCACCCTCGTTTTCAAACGACTTGATAACAGGTAAAAGGAAATATTTAGTTTATTATAGAATTCCCAGCCAGTTCCATGTCAATTATCTGAATCATTAACTGAATTCGAGGACCTCCGTCACCCGGGTTGTCTGTCAAAACCACTTCCTGTTTATGAAGACTATTACCGTAAGAGCCGCAACAGAGAACGATATTAACAAGATGATCCAGAAACCGATCGGGTTATCCTGGAAAAAATTGGGAACGTTCATCCCGTAAAGGCTGGCGATGAGTGTCGGGATCATGAGGATGATGGAAATGGATGTCAGCTGTTTCATTATTACGCTGATATTATTTGAGATAACAGATGCATATGCGTCCATCATCCCGCTCAGGATCTCGCTGTGTATATTCGTTGTATCAAGTGCCTGTTTTAGTTCGATATCAACGTCTTCCAGGAGTTCCTGATCAAGCGTTTCCCGGAGCTCCCTGATGTTTTTTATCCTGTTAACTATCACATCATTCCCTTTTAATGATGTTGTGAAAAAAACGAGGCACTTTTCTATCTGTAACAGGGTCTGAAGGTCCTCGTTCCGTACAGATTTTTCAAGTTTGTCCTCGGCAAGTTTGATATTTTGATTTATCTGCTTAAGATACTTCAGATACCACACGCTCGATGAAAGGATCAGTCTTAAAGCAAGATCAAAATTACCTTGCTTGCTGATCTGCTTCCTGCGGGTGTAGTTGATGAAGTCTGTCACCATTTCAGTCTTGTGAAAACAGATCGAAACGAACACCTCATCTTTGAATATCAGACCAAGTGGAACTGTTGAAAAGGGAAGCTTCTTGTCATTGCTCTTGAAAGGGATCCTTGTCAGTACCAGGTACCATCCTTCATCGACCTCAACACGAGGACGTTCGTCAATATCCTCAATGTCATTAAAGTACGCTTCAGGGATCTTTAAAGTATTCAGAAGGTAATTCTTCTCATCACTTGTTGGCTCTTCGACATTGATCCAACATTTTGGTTCCCACTTTTCACTGAAAGCTAACCCGTTGTTGTTCCTGAGATAGGTAATCATGATAAATCCTCCGCGTTTTTAATGAACAGAGGATAAACAGGTCAGCCTCTGTCCAGATTAGTTACCAGGGTGATAGTCGTCCATAAATTTGTTTTTGACGCGGCAAAAGTAATTTATATTTTCAAAAAACAGCCAGGAGAACTAATGATTTTGGCCGGGTTCTGTTTTTTTGTCTGAACAATTTTTTTCTTACCATCGTCAGATTGTTATACCAAAAAACACTACAAATGGATATTAATCCCAATTAAGGCAAACTAGCATCTGCCATCAATAGGCAGTTTAAAGATTGTTTTTCAGGAAAGTAACAGGATCATAATAGAATCTGTCCAGCTCCTCCCGCGTGTGACATATCAAGGTATAGGAAAGGAAGTGACAACCCGGGTTATCTGATGTTGGTTTAATTTGTCGTGGTTTAACCCGTATTATCTCCAGATGAAAATGGTCAAATTGCCAGCCATACCTGTCAAGCTCCTCCCTGGTCATGAACCTGGCGATCGGATCAAACGGGGTGACCTTATCTCCAACACCCGGTCTTATGCCAGCAACATGTTCATAAACGGTCCAGATATTTTTGCCTTTAATCAGGTGTTCAATTATAATATTCGAATATGGACCATCCGTGCGTTTGCTTATTACGATACCAGTGGCGATAGCAAAAATCGGTTCAGATTCATAATTCTTCCCCGGTCTTTTTATATCAATACCGGTATGAAAATGTTCAGGTACTGTCGCCCTAGCAACCCTGACAAGGCCAAAGCTTCCTATCGCTGTTAATTCAATAGGACCGAAATTTCTCCTGTTCCCGAGCCTTACTGGAATCAGTACCTGACAATTAAGAATGTCATCGCAGAAAAAAAGAATTGCAAGTGACAAAATAATGGGCTTCATCCCGGCGATTAGTCTCATTGTAAAAGTTCAAGATCAGAAATTCCGTTTCATGTCATCTTGCAAATGCCTGAATCTCATCGATCAGTCCCTGGTTGAATGCTCTCTTCACCACTTCCCAATCGCCGCGACGGTTAAAGAAAAGACTCGCGTAATTGCGTTGTATCTGTGTACCATTAAAAAGGTAATGTTCTATCCTTTTTATTCCTAGCCTGGTCGTTACAAGTCCAAGCGCGAAATCTACATAACGGGTAACAGCAAAAGTCGATTCAGGGGTAAGGTTCATCATAATAAAATCAATATCTGTTCCACTCCCGCTCTCCGCTTTGTCTATTAAATCCTGCAATTGACCTGTGAATCTGTACCGGCTCATACCATGGTTCTAAAGACAAGTATTAATTTACCTGAGCAAAATACCAATCCTGAGTCTTATCTGGTAGCCCTCGAATGCATCTTCGTACAGATTAGTTCCGGCCGATAATTCCGTTATAACCGCCATCGAGCCATCGATCTTTATCAGCCCCCCAACACCCAGAAATAAAGAATTAGTGTATGAGTGAGAGCTGTCTATATAAACCAGTTCATCAAGGTCGTATTGTTTAACATAAGCGTAATCAAACTCGTTGACAAATTCCGACATAAGGTAAGGTGTAAACCTGTTATTATCATTTTCAAGATAATACTCTAACCCTAAAGGTACTTTGATGCTGCTGTTCCCCCACTTTTCAGATTTCGTGGGATCCAGGGTTGAGAGGATACTCCAGCCCTGGTAAGTTCTGTGCCATTCCTGGAAACCAAAACCGGTGTAAGCATTCAATCTGTCTATTACCCTGAAATGGATATTCACTCCAAATGAAGTTTTTATAACATCATCAAAAGTGAATTTCTTGTTAGGTCCATAATACACGGGGTTCCACGACAGGGAACACGAGAACCTGCTTTTCCCAGTTTCCTGCCCGTTCAGCGCTGCAAAAAGCACGAAAAAAGAGAAAAACAAAAGTGTTTTTTTCATCGCGTTTAATTTGTTTTATGTTAAGTCGATGTTGTAATTTGACTGGTGAATTGATTTATATCTACGTCTAAATAAAACCTAAAACTACTCATTGATTTTATAATTCCTTATGAATTTGAAACTATACCCATGCTATATCCCTTTCACAATGTACCAATCGAAACCTTAAACCAACTTTAAACAGAACCTATTTGCATTCTCCCGGGGGACAAGGTCATGACTTTTTCCTGCTGAAGCGAATAACGATATATAATACACTGGCTACTATCAAAAGGAAGGGCCATAAATTAACGATCCCGACAATAAAACCAAGCATGAGTTTCCACCCCGTGGTAAATGCCATTCCGATTTTTGATGAGAAACTACCAGTGGTACGCGTGAGTTCGTAATAATCGACCGAAAGGCTGCTGAAGCTAACCTGGCTGCCAAGATATTTGAGTCTCCCTTCCGTCGCCTCAATGTCGGACCTTACATTACCCAGTTCACGTTCAATCGACAAAATTTCCTCCACTGTTCTTGCTTTCGTAAGTATTTCCCTGTACCTGTTCTCAAGCTCTTTTTTCGTCTTTAGCCTGCTTTCAACATCTATGTATTCCTCGGTAACATCCTGTACTTGAATACTTTTAGAGTCTATTCGTTTCGCGCTTTCTGAAATCTTTGCCAGAAGGGCATCGAAGCTTGCCGCTGGAACTCTAATTTCAACGTGCTGGGTAATCATGTCGTCAGAATTATAAACATTTTCTGAAGATATATATCCATTAAAACCTGATACAGCTGATTTAATAATAATTGAAGTTTCAGCAATGCTTTTCGTCTGGAATCTTATATCCCCTCTTTTTATCAATTTCCTCTCGAAATTTTCATTAGGGGCAGGGGGAGCCGGTTCTGCATTCCGGTCAGCAACGACTTCATCGGCAAGAATCGGAGCAATATATTTTGCCTCTGACCTGCTTTTCCCGCACGACATCGACACGAGCAATACAAGTACCATCAAGGCATATTTAGCGTGAGTCATTTTAAGGTATGTTTTCATTTTACAAGTATTATTTTACATCAGGCAGTTACAAAGACAATGCCGTAATTGAACAAAATGATATAAGAAATTCGAAATCAGAAGCGAACCATTATGTATGTGGAAAATTAAAGGCTGAAGGTATACGTGTATTTCACCATAAGCGATCGTCCTGTAAAATGGGGAAGACGAGGGGTCTCGCGCGTGAGCTCAGTATTCCTTCCCTCGTTATATACAAGGTAAAAATCATTTCCCTCCTTAGGGTTATACCGTAACCTCAGGTTCGAGTATACTTCCCTGATATCGGTATTATACTGGATGAACCCGTTGATTGACAGCTTGGTATTCAACATGTAGGCTCCCTTGAACCCGAATATATGATTGTTCATCTCCTGGTGCCTTCCATTGAAAACGACCCTGTCGAAATTATATGTCAATCCAAGTTCGTAGTGCTTATTCAGGTTCCATGTTGGCTGAGCCCTGAAAGAGAATCTGCTCCCATCGAAGAATTTACCAGTCTGTATTATGAAGATTGACCATAATGGTTCAGACATTGGAGTGTTATACATCAACCTGGCATCAACATATTCATATTTTCCCGGGGGAACATCCGTGTTGTTTTCAGAAATAACAAGTGAATCTCTCAGGTTTTCAAGATTATACTGTACTGAAAATGCTAACTCTGACTGTATCTTCGAGGTGGTGGTCCAGGTAAGGGTATTACTAAAGGTCATTAATTCCCCGGTATCCACGTACCTCATCCAGGCGAACATGAGATCCGGGGTGTGCCTGTAAACTTTTGAATCCTCGCCAGGCAGCCATCCATACCTGAGTTCTCCCCTCAGGGCTACATAATCATTAATCATTTCGAAACCTATTCCCGGGTTGAACGCGGTACCTGAATATGAATAACCCAGATTATAGCCAAGCCCTGTCTGTGATCGTCTTTCCCAACGCAGCAGTATCCGTGAAGGTTTAAGAAAGCTGTTTATTTTTACGCTGTCCTCGAAAGTCTGGCTCCATTTGATATCCATGTAATCCTCTCCAAATAATTTGAAGATTCCATCAAGTCCGTAAGCCATGTTATATGATCCATCGACTCCCAGGCGGCTAGTCAGCATTGTCCCGATGTACGAGTTTTCATTTATAACCTGCTTGCGTAACCTTAGCACCCCGAAATTCTCTGACGGTAATATCTGATTATGAGATCCATCAGACTGTTTTTCCCAGAGCGGGGCGGTCTGCATATCTAGGAAGCCGAGGTCCCATTTACCGGCTCTGCCTGTCAGCCTCGCTCCCCCGTATATCCTTACCGGGTCGCCATCGTCGCTCAATCCTATTCTCCTGCTGTAGAAAAGGTTGTTTGTACCACCCAGGGCAAAGTCGAAAATACTCGAGCGTTCGAGAAAAAACATCCTTTTCTCGGGAAAATAGAGCGAGAACCTGGTCAGGTTAAACTGTTGGTCATCTGCTTCAACCTGGGCAAAATCGGTATTGAGAGTGACATCAGCAACAAGATTATCCGCCAGCCCGAATTTGACATCCAGGCCCGCTTCAACGACAGGTTTGTCAGCTCCCTTCCAGGCAGTTTCTGTCTCGTTAAGCTCATAATTTCTCGACCACCCTCCCAGCATGTATGGAGCAATGTAAAGTGGTTTATCCCCTTTAAGACCCCTGAACACAACTTCGTGAGCCTGCGATGGCTTCCATGTCGACATCTGACCCCATTGTGGAGGAATTGCCGGCCAGACATCCCATTCACCGCGAGCAGGTATCCAGCGCTGGAGTATGAGTCCCATAACCACCTCACCGTTTTTTTCCTGGAAGCGTATGCCCGACAGTGGGATACGTACCTCTGCAGTCCAGCCAGACGAGTCGCTATGTGTCATGACATCCCAGAAAGTGTTCCAGCTAATATTAAAAGGCATTTCATCAGGCATTGATGTAACAGCATCTTTCAGGATTGTAGCATCCCATCTCAAAGCATCGGGGCTCGTGAAAAATGCCAGTCCGTTTTCCTTGTCGTTATATGAATCGAGGATAATACCTAACCAGTCCCCACCCATACCCATGAAGTCGCGCTTGAAACTTGCAGATCTTATTTCAGAAGCATCTTTGTAATAAAAATTCGCCCCTACATAGAGGTATTCATCATCATATCCCATCCGTATATCGGATTTTTCACCGGGTTCCTTACCAAAATACGGGGAGAACATTACAAGGGAGAAAGGTTTTAAGGCCTTCCATGTTGATTCATCAGGAATTCCGTCGAATGTTATTTTTCCAGCCAGCCTGTCAATTACTACTCTCTCGTCAGTGCTCACCTCCGATTTCTGTGCCGATAAGCAGAGTGGCAGTAAAAACAGGACTAATAATAAAAAGACATTTCTGCGAATCATCGTTCTGAAATTCAAAAAGCGACATGAAGGTAATACTTTGTTTGGGAAGAAAGAGTTAGCCCTGGAAAAAACCCTGGCGTAATTCCGGAAAATTAGCCTGATGTCAAATCAGGTTTTGCATGATGTTTTTCGAACGAGAACAAGGGCGAACTAAATACAAGTTTAGATTTAAACCATATAGCCCTGGTATTATGCGCGTTACAAGATATTCTCCCTGGCATTAAAATTAGAATCTCGTCTTTAAATTTTTGAATGTAAATATTTGCATATATATTAGGCGAAGAATAACCTCTTAATAACCAGACTAAAACCAGACTATGCTTTTACACCATCAATTTGTAAGGATGGCCAAAAAAAATCCAGGTAAACTGGCCATCAGGGACAAGACAACCAAAAGGGATGTCAACTACGACAGGGCACTCATTGGTGCTCTTATACTGGCCTCAAAATTTGACAGGTACGACAAGGGATTTATCGGTATAATGATACCCACGTCGGCAGGTTGCGCTCTCGCTAAAGTGGCAGCTCTCATGAGCGGTCGAATTCCTGTCATGATAAACTATTCGACTGGCGCGGAAGCAAACGCCAGGTACGCTCAGAAAAAATGCCATTTTAAAACAATAATCACTTCTAAAGCCCTGCTCGAGAAGATCAATTGCCCGTTAATTGAAGGGATGGTTCTTATCGAGGATCTCATGGCAAGCGTTACAGCATTCGACAAGATAAAAGCCGCACTGAAGTCGAAGATGCCGGTAAACATGTTGCTAAGCATGATTCACAAGGGTGAAGAGAACGATACATGCGTGATACTTTTCACGAGCGGTAGCGAGAAAGACCCTAAGGCAGTCCAGCTTACTCACAAGAATATCTCTTCCAACATCGAATCATTTGGCAAACATATCGATCTCAAGGAAGATGATGTTCTTCTCGCTAACCTCGTGTTTTTCCATGTTTTCGGACTAACTGTCAATCTTTGGTTGCCATTCTATTATGGCATGTCAATGGTTTGCTACGCCAATCCTCTCGACTTCCAGGCAATAAGTACTATTGCCAGGGAAGAGAAACCCACAATAATGGTTGGAACACCTAGCTTTTTCTGGGGCTACCTGCAAAAGTCCGAACCCGGCGACTTCAAATCGCTGCGCCTCATGATTGCCGGGGCTGATAAATGTCCTGATGCACTTCGCGAAGGTTATATGAAGAAGCATGGGACAGTTCTTCTCGAAGGGTATGGTGCCACCGAGACTTCTCCTGTTATATCTGTAAACACTCCCTGGGCGAACAAACCTGGAAGTATAGGACCGATTATCCCTGGTGTCCAGGTCAGGATCGAGAACTTTGAAACAGGAGCTGATTGTCCACCTCGTGTTGTCGGGAAGATAATGGTGAAGGGAGATCTCGTGATGAAAGGCTATTATGAAGACCAGGCTCTCACTGATGAAGTACTGAAAGACGGCTGGTATAATACCGGCGACATGGGATTCATTGATGAAGACGGATTCCTGTATCACGCCGGACGATTCAAGAGATTTGCCAAGATAGGAGGTGAAATGATCTCTCTCGTTAAAGTTGAGAACATAATGGAGAAATTCTTACCCGAGGGAGTAATCTGTTGCGTGGTTGATATACCTGACGACAAGAAGGGCTCATACATAGTTGCCGCTGTCTCTGCCGAAGTACACAAGACAGAGATACTGAGGAAAATGATGACCGAGCTTCCATCAATAGCCTTGCCAAGGGAGTTTATAGTTCTTGAATCAATTCCTATGATGAGCACCGGGAAGGTTGATTTCCGGAACGTCACGAAGATTGTCCAGGAAAAGATGTCCAGGAACGTTTAGAAAGAAAACCTAGCTATCAGCTTTCCCCTGCATCAGCAGGTCGATTGCTTCGCGAAAGGATCCTGCAGCGATAATCTCGCCGGAGTTGACGAAGAAAATCTCGTCGGCATTTTCAATGGTATTAAGCCTGTGAGCTATTATAACTCTTGTTGTTGACTCCGGCAGGTTTCCAAGTATCGATTCAAGCTGCTGTTCTGTTACCGTGTCTATGTTAGCCGTCGCCTCGTCGAGTATGAGCAATTCAGGCTTCCTGAGTATGGCACGCATGAATGCTATTATCTGTTTCTGCCCGAGGCTGATGCCATCGCCAGTTGTCTGCAAAGGTGTCTCAAGTCCCTTGTCAAACCTTTTTAACAGTTCACTAAGCCGGGCATCTTCGAGTGCCGATTCGAGCTGTTCATTCGTGATACCAGCGCATTCAGGATTACCGTATAAAATATTATCCCTGACAGAACCTGAAAACAGGATAGGTTCCTGGAGGATGAATCCAATCTTCGATGCCCGTTCACAAGGTGTATATGATCTAATATCCTTCCCGTCAAGGATAATTGTCCCCAAGGAGGCATCGTACAACCTTGCCAGCAGGGAGGCTGTAGTTGTCTTTCCCCCGCCGGTAGGCCCCACGAAAGCATACGTTTTCCCCCTCTGGAGATTGAAATTTACCTTGTGTAATACTTCCCTCCCATTAGGATAAGAAAACGACACATTCCTGAAACTCACGTAGGCCTCATTCTTCTCAACGCCTTTATCTTCAATTACGGTGAGGTTGCTCTCGAACGATAGAAGGAATGATATCCTGTCCCAGGCCGCGAGGGCGAGCTGGAAATTAGCCCATAACGCTGCCATCTGCCTGAGAGGATTGTAAAAGTTGGAAATATAAGCTATGAAACTGATTAATAATCCAACCGTGAAGTATCCTTTTATTATGAACCATATTCCAAGCGATAGAACGATAAGCTGCCCGATATTGGATGCGAAAGTGTAAACAGGTGTGAGAACGTTG
Source organism: Bacteroidales bacterium (assembly GCA_046329885.1). GTDB lineage: Bacteria > Bacteroidota > Bacteroidia > Bacteroidales > VadinHA17 > LD21. The sequence goes on along the minus strand of JAXLTU010000011.1, from coordinate 38,648 downwards.
TTCGCTATGCCGGCATGTACCGACTCCGTGTAATTTTCATTATTTGCCTTTCTGAATCTTTCGCGGAAATAGTCCCTTCTATTAAATGCAATTACTACCCTGAAATTGGCCAGGCTCTCCTGTATCTCGGCAGAAAGGTTACCCAGGCTTCTGAGACTTGCCTCGTTCTTTTTCCTTATCCAGGGGGATACCCATTTTGTAAAAACCCACAAAAGAATGGCTGGTGAAAGGGCGGCGAGACTGAGTGGCAGGTTTATTATCAGGAGAATGATGCCTGCTCCTACCATGTTAATCAGGCTACCGATAAACTGCATAAGCGATTGGGAGAAGAACTGGTTTACCTTGTCGGTATCATTGTTTATCCTCGAAATAAGATCTCCGGCCTTGTTCTGGTTAAAGAAATCGAGAGGTAATTCCTGGAGCTTTGAAAAAACCGAGTTCCTGAGGCTATATAGCATGCGCTGGCCAATTCCCCCCATCATTCTCATCTGGACGTAATTTACAGCGAAAGCTATCAGATACATACTGAGCAGTATAGCTGAAAAAACCAGCACCCCGTGGTAGTCTTTAACCGATATATAATTGTCGATGGTATAACCTACGAGATATGGGCCGAGAAGGTTCAACCCGGCATTGAGTATGATAGCCGCGAAAGCAATTGAAAGACTCCGCCTTTCACCACTGATTATTGTCAAAAGTTTCCTGAGTGATGCCAGTACAGGAAGTTTCTTTCCCTCCTTCCCCGATGCCTGATCCAGATTATAATTCATAATGCTGAGTGCTTTTTTGTGAACTGTAAATCTGCAGGTACTCGGGAGAGTTCTCTTTGAGATCATTATGCTTGCCTGAAGCAATTATCTCTCCTTCCATTAATAGGATTATCTGATCGAAATGGCGAACCGGGGCGATCTTCTGGGTAACTGACACAAGAGTTAATCCGGGGTAGTTATTAAGTATGTTGCAAAGTATCCTGTTCTCAGTGTTTTTGTCAACCCTTGAAGTGAAATCATCCAACAACAAAACCGAAGGATTGAGAGAAAGAGCCCTTGCAAGCATTATCCTTTGTTTCTGGCCCCCCGACAGGTTTGATCCTCTCTCGGAGATCAGAGTCTCAAGTTTGTCAGGCAGCGCGGCGATATAGTCAGCCAGTTCGGCGGTCTCTATCGCCTTCCAGAGGTCTTCCTCGGAGACGCTCTCGTGAAAGGCAATATTTTCACGCAGGGTGAGGTTAAAGATAACACTGTCCTGAAACACGATTCCTACCTGCTTATGGAATATCTCGCGTGAATACCTGTCAATCGGTAAGCCTTCAGCTTCTATAGTACCGGAGGCTGGTTTGATAAGGTTTGTAAGGAGATAGAGTAGCTGGGTCTTTCCAGCAGCAGTTGGACCTATAATCGCTGTTCTGCTTCCTGCTTTTATATCGAATGAAATATCCCTGAGTACAGGTTTCTCACCGTATGATAAATTCAGATTTCTAACCGATATATTGCCCTTAATCGGAGTCGCTATTGTACCCGGTTCCTCTTCAACTGGTTCAGTGAGAACCTGGCTTATCCTGTTATAAGAGGCTGTGGCAGAAGCAATAATATTACTCATGAAGCCAATCATCATTACCGGGAAAATGAGCATCACCAGGTAACTGTTAAAGGCCGCGAAACTGCCAAGTGTCATCGTGCCCATCACCACATAATGACCCCCGAGGGCAAGTATTGTCACTATCGCCAGGTTGGCAACAAACATGATTATCGGCACGAGTACCGAGAATAGCCTGACTATTGCTAACCCAAGATCCCGCGATTCCACGTTCTTCTCGAGAAACTTAATACTCTCGGGTTGTTGTGAATTAAGCACCCTGATCAGGGCTGAACCGAGAATACTCTCGTTTATTATCCTGTTCAAACCATCTATAACCTCCCGGCTCTTTTTGAAAAGCACCTTCACCTTCATTATGACAATGAAAAATGATACACCTATTATGGGTACTATAAGGAGAACGGCCAGGGCAAGCTTCCAGTTGAGTGTCAGAAGAAGCACTGCCGTGCCGGCAATAACAAACAACGATGAAATAATTGTCACGAAAGCCTGTGAAACGAACATCTTGACTGAATCCATGTCGGATGTGAGGTTAGTCAGCAACTTCGATGGATTGGCCCGGAGTATATAAGAATGACTTTGCAGTGAAATTTTACCGGCAAGCTTGTCACGAAGATCCCTGGCGACCCTCTCTCCGGTAATTGTCTGCACGACACCCTGGAGAAAGGTGAAGAAGAATATGCCAAAAGAAGCAATAACGAATTCGGTTATCACCCGGGAAGGGCTGAAACTACCGGCAGAAAATGAATCAATTGTCTTCTGGATTATCCTGGGAATTAAAAGGTTGATCGTGCTGCCTCCAAGAGCCATCACTATCAGGACAAGAACGATTCCCCTGTAGGGAACTAAAACACTGAATAAACCTTGTTTTTTTGCCTTAACTGTCTCCGGGTTATTTCCCTCTCTTGTCATCCTTTTCAAAAATCAAGCAAAGTAAATCATATTGTTTCATACTTAAACAACAAAAGTCAACAGATGGTTAACTTTTAAAGACAATTAAATTACCCGGACAGGACAGTGTATTTCCTGTTTTAATACATTTGAACTTATAAATACATGATCTGAAAGCAAAATTAAACATATGAACAGAAGACTTATTCTCAGGCTGATTATCGTGGTCATAGCTGTGATTCTGATATTTATAGTTAAATCGCCGGGACCAAAACTGCCAACCGGACCGCAGCTTACGAAGGAAAACATTGATGAGGTCGTGGCTGCCATGACTGTAGAGGAAAAGGCGGATATGCTCGTGGGTTCAGGCATGAGGTCGATGATAGGAAGCGCTCATCCGGTCGTGGGAAGCACACAACAGGGAGTAAACGGCGCCGCCGGAACAACGAACGCCATACCCAGGCTCGGCATACCTTTCATAGTACTGTCAGACGGGCCTGCCGGGGTGAGGATTAACCCAACCAGAAAAAGAGACACGTCAACGTATTACGCGACCGCATTCCCTACCGGAACCCTACTCTCATCCAGCTGGGATACCTCTGTAGTCAGGAGAGTTGGCAAGGCAATTGGCAATGAAGTTCTCGAGTACGGGATAGATATTATCCTTGCCCCTGGCATGAATATAATGCGTAACCCTCTATGTGGAAGAAATTTCGAGTATTATTCTGAAGATCCTCTCCTGACGGGGAAAATAGCCTCAGCGATGATCGGTGGCATTCAATCGAACGGGGTGGGCACTTCTGTCAAACATTTCGCTTTCAATAACCAGGAAACCAACCGCGATTTTAATGACGCACGGGTGAGCCAGAGAGCTATCAGGGAGATCTACCTGAGAGGGTTCGAGATTGCCGTTAAAGAGGCAAAACCATGGACAGTAATGTCGTCATATAATCAGATAAATGGGGAATTCACCGCCCACAGCAGGGGATTACTCACCGATATTTTGAGAGATGAGTGGGGATTTAAAGGCACTGTTATGACAGACTGGTACGGGGGTAAAGATGCAGTGAAACAGGTTGCTGCTGGAAACGATTTGCAGGAACCCGGAAGGAAAAAACAGAGGAAGGAAATTCTCAAAGCAATAAATAACGGCACCTTGTCTATGAAAGATGTCGACACTTCAGTCAAACGAATTCTGGAGCTGATAACGAGGTCTGCCACTTTCAGGACCTATGCCAATTCTGACAAACCAGATCTGAAAGCTCATGCAATGATTGCCAGGGAAGCTGCTGCTGCCGGGATGGTACTGCTCGAGAACAAAGCTGCTCTTCCAATTGATAGTACCATAAAAAATATTGCCTTGTTCGGAACAGCTTCATATGATATAGTTGTTGGCGGAGGCGGTTCAGGATTCGTTAACAGGCTCTACGAGGTGTCACCAAGCGAGGGACTTGAAAATGCCGGATTTGTAGTTAACAAGGGCATCAAACAGGTGTATGACAAATACTTTGCTGACAATGCCAAAAAGATGAAGAAGCCCAAGAACCCACTGATGGCAATCCTCAACACGTCGCGTATTCCTGAACTTATGCCTGGTGAAGATGAAATAAAGGCTTCGGCTTCCGTGGCAGATCTGGCCGTAATAACGATAGGCCGTAACCAGGGTGAAGGTAAGGACAGGCTTGAAAAGGATGATTTCCTGCTGACCGACACCGAGCAAAAAATGATTGAATCGGTATGTAACTCTTTCCATTCATCAGGCAAGAAGGTCGTTGTGGTGCTGAACATAGGTGGTATAATAGAAACAGCAAGCTGGAAAACCAAACCTGATGCCATACTCATCGCGTGGCAGGCAGGTCAGGAAGGGGGAAACGCCATCGCTGACGTGCTGAAAGGAGCTTACAACCCGAGCGGACGGCTGCCAATGACACTGCCCCTGGCGCTGGCTGATGATCCTTCTTCTTCCAATTTCCCGATGACGGAATACAAAACCAGCTATCTTAAAAAGTTCCTGGGGCTGGAGAAGGAAAAGAAAGCAGAAGACAAGGTTAAGGATATCGACTTCACGAACTATCATGAGGATATTTATGTCGGGTATAGATACTATAATACTTTTAACGTGAAGGTGTCTTACCCATTCGGTTATGGTTTATCATACACGACTTTCGGTTATGGAAAACCGGAAATAAAAGAGGTTGATGGGAATTTCTCCGCCATTATCGATATAACCAACAATGGCCAGGTTGCAGGCAGTGAGGTAGTTGAATTGTACGCCACTTCTCCGGGGAACAGTGCCGGCCAACCTGCCAATGAACTGATAGCCTTCGCGAAAACAGGTGTACTTGCTCCAGGCCAGTCGGAAACAGTAACACTCTCGTTCACACTTGCCGATCTGGCTTGGTTCGATACTGACCGGATGTCGTGGGTTACCGATGCCGGAAATTATACCCTGGCATTTTCCTCCTCATCAGTAGAAGCCAGGGAGACAGCCATGCTAAAAATAAAGGATGAAGTTGTCTTCGGGAAAGTACACGATGTACTCAGACCCCTTTCATCAGTAGACGTGATAACCAGGAAATAGCCCATCCGCATCCGGACGGGAGGTTAACGGGAAAATATCTGCTCCCAGGGTGGAGAGAAGCTATTGGATCTTGTATGTTATGATATCATAAACCTGGCCCTCCTCCAGGCCTGATATCGTGACTAATCTGCCTGACCTTCCTTTTGTTGAGATTTCAAATGTCAGCGTACCTTTTGCCTGGCTTACCGGCTGAATCTCCTTGCGCGAGTTATCCTCAGTAACAAGGTATTTACCGGGTACTTTCCCCCCGGATGTAATTGTGATTACGACAGTGCCTTCCCTGTTACTCTTAATAATCGCTGTTGATGGTTCAAAACCAGTGACCCTGTAACGAACAAAACCGTTCCCTGTAACAGGCATTTTAGCGAGCTCTTCCGGCCCGATTGTTCCTGGAAGTAGCTGTTCTTCCCGATCTTTGGGATAATGAGAAAAGATCGCTATCGAGGGATCAATCATGAAAAATTCTTCCCTGAAGCTTTTAATAAATTTTTTCCTCCCCGGGTCAATGCTGCCGGCACCCCAGGTGGCATCGACAATCCACCACGATGCATTAATCTTTATAGCATTCCAGGTATGATCATCAGGTAGCCGGGTCTGACCTGTAAGACGGGGATTAACCCTGGCCGAACCTCTAATGGTTTTAACCTCCAGTCCAGAATACCTGCACAGTGCTGTAAATAAATTTGAATAATCCTCGCAAATACCCTTCCTTCTTTTCAGTGTCTCCCTTACTCCATCGCTGATAATTTTTTCAAGGATCTGCTTTTTCTCCTCTTCAGACGAATAGGTATACCTGATGCCGGTCCGGTTCAACGATTTGTTTATATCGTAGCTTATATTCTTGCATACCCAGGTGTAAATTACCCTTGCCTTCTGGATGTCTGATTTGAAGCCTGAAGTCAGGAAACCGCTCAGTTCCCGGGCATCGTCTGACATATATACAAGCCCGCCTGCAAAAGAGTCAGCTTTACTAAAATCTTCCTGCCCATCTACATGAGTTGCAAGTACGAAAAAGAGTAAGAAGAAGAGGGTCATTTTCATAAGGCTGACTCACCCTCCCTTTTTCTGAAGTTTAATTTCCACGGGTTCAAGAGACACGAGGCAACCCTTGGGCATTGAAGTAAGCTCAGGTTTCACGAGTTCGAAGAATGCCTCAAGCTTCTCGGTATTGTCAATTATTTCAATCATAACAGGTAGTTTTTCAGTCAATTCCCAGAATTTTGTCGAACTGACATGACTGCTGCTCATACCGTAGCCCATAATACCCCTGTAAACAGTTACACCTGATAAGCCTTTCGATTTTGCCAGGTAGACCACGTGTTCATAAAGCAATTCACCTCCAATCTTGTCGGTATTGCTTGCATAGATCTTAAGTATACCGTGTGACATAACCAGTAATTAAATGAGATTAATAATTGCATATCCAAGCCATACGGCAACGAACCCAAGCACTATACTTAATGCCGTGTAAAGGATGATCGGGAGGAACTGGCCATTGTGCAACATTGTCAGATTCTCCATTGTGAAGGAGGAGAAAGTTGTAAACCCGCCACACAAACCGGTCATAAGAAATAATCGCGCCTCCGTGGTCATAATAGCGGACCTTTCTGAAAGTCCCATGAGTAAACCAATCAATAGGCTGCCCGTAATGTTAACAAGTAAGGTCCCCACTGGTATGGAAACTGAAACCGGGGCCAGATTCAGTCTTGAAACGAAGTACCTTGCCACACTCCCGAGGAAACCACCGGTACCGATCAGTAAAATATTCTTAATCACCTTATTCAGTTTGGGTTTAACGCGAATTTATATCTGAAGCCGGGTTTTTGATCTTCTTTTCATGTTTTTTTCATAACTTGATAAACTCGGGAATGGTACTAATATTATAAATCAGGTATATGGAAAACATAATGAAGGATCTTTACAATGACTACCGCAAAGGGGTAACCAGTCGCAGAGATTTCCTGAAGAAATTAACCGCTTTGGCGGGAAGCACGGCGGCTGCTATGGCATTAATCCCCGTTCTTGAAGAGAACTGGGCGACGGGTGATTCATCGGCAGGGAAGGCTCCCGAGCTCGTCGCTGAATATATAAAATACCAGGGGTTCAATTGCGAGATGAGGGCATACATGGCAAGACCAGGTGATGGCAAGAAACATCCGGCAGTTATAGTGATTCACGAGAATCGCGGACTTGTCCCGCATATACAGGATGTAACCCGGAGGATGGCTTCCGAGGGATTTGTAGCACTTGCACCCGATGCACTATCACCTGTAGGTGGCACACCGGAAGACATTACTAACGTCGGCGAACTTTTCAAAAAACTTGTACCTGAAGAAACGACGAAGAATTTTGTTGCTGCCGTGAAATACCTGAAGACTAATCCCAACACCAACGGGAAAGTAGGATGCACTGGATTCTGCTGGGGTGGGGCGATGACGAACCAGGTGGCAGTTAACTCACCTGATCTGGACGCCGCGGTCCCATACTACGGGAGACAACCGGCAGCAGACGATGTGGCAAAGATAAAGGCCCCTCTGCTGGCTCACTATGCGGGAGATGACAAAATGATTAATGACGGCATCCCTGCATTCGAGGAGGCGCTTAAAAAAGCAGGAAAAGAGTATACTATTTATTCCTATCCCGGCACCCAGCACGCTTTCAACAACGACTCCAACCCTGCAAGATACAACAAGGAAGCTGCCACGCTCGCCTGGGGAAGGACTATTGCTTTTTTCAGGGAAAAACTCGAATAAAGTCAGCTTTTTCTTCGCCATTCGGCTGATACGGCCGCAATAAAAGGAGTCACATGCAGGAAGAATTTTTTGTATCCCGAGCACAGGTAGTTAAGCCCTGGTTCACCCGGTTTACTTTTCAGTATCCTGTTCCTTGGACATTCTCCGTTGCACATGCTGAGAACCTCGCATTTCATGCAGGCAGAAGGTAGTCTTTCCTTTTCTCTTCCGAATGATTGTTGTCTTTCTGAATCAAGATACGAGGCAAGAGAACCCTGGGAAATATTACCTATCCGGTATCCGTCATCAACGTAATGATCGCAGGAATATAACTCCCCGTCGTGTTCAATCACCGGGACTGTCCCGCATGTTTTTTTAAAGATGCAGAGCGTGTGCCCCTGACCGAAAGCAGTCCTTAAAGCTTCCTCGATTATCTGGATCTTTACAGTACCTATATCAAAGGATAGCCATTCGTCGAAGACAGCACAAAGGAAATTGCCAAATTCATCAGGCAGGACAGAAAATCCTGGTCCCCGTCCATGCTTTAAGGAAACAGTATCGACAACGGGGAGAAAGGTAATGAATCGTGCACCAAGAGTTTTGAGATGCCTGTATGTCTCGATCGGACTGGACACATTCTGCTTGTTCACAGTACACAAAAGTTCTGTTTCAACACCATGCCTGACGAGCCTCCTGATCGAATCCTCAACAATGGCTGACGATCCTTTACCTGCACTTGTTAACCTGTTCTTGTCGTGATCAGAGGGTTCACCATCAATACTTATTCCCACGTAAAACTTTTCACGGGAGAAAAAAGAGCACCATTCTTCATCTATAAGAGTACCGTTTGTCTGTATCCCGTTTCTTACGGTTACCTGCCAGGTATTATGTTTAGCCTGTAATGATAAGGCTCTCCTGTAAAAATCCAGTCCGGCGAGAAGCGGTTCACCTCCATGCCATGAAAAGAAGACGTCCTGCCTGCCGGCAGCGAGGAAATGATCCTTTATGTATTTCTCCAGAATGTCATCAGGCATGATTCCAAAGCCTGAAGTTTCAAGCAGGTCTTGCTTACCGATGTAATAACAATATGAACACGAGAGGTTACATCTCGGACCGACTGGTTTCACGAAAACCTGAAAATCCCGTTCCTTGATCACTGGCATCGGTTATATAGAGAAGTTCTTAAAGAGTGAACCAGTAATTGAGCTTCACCAGGAAAATATTCCTCGGGAATACTTTGTTAAGTTTCCTGAATGACTCTCCCAGTGATGAGGCAGGATCGCTGGTCAGACCATTCTTATCTGTCGACCAGACAAAATAAATGAACGATCCCAGCCTGTACTCCCACTTGGCAACCAGGTTAGATCTGAACTCGTGAAAATTGAAATCAGGGTTTGCAAAAGCGTAGTCAGTAACGAGATCACCATTTTCATCAACGTTGTAGTTACCGCCCGCGAGAGAAGGGTTATTGATCAGGGAGAACCGATCCTCATAATTCCCGGCACTCCCGTTCGTGACATTCTTAAACTGTGAATAGCTGCCCCTCGATATGAATGGACTGCCATAGTATTGTATGGAGAACTCTGGTGTAATATTGAGGTCAGCCCTGAATGTGAGGCCAAGTGTTTTCTGATCAATTCTCCCGAGGATATATCTTGAAGATGATGTATTCTTAATGGTTGAAACGTATTGAAGATCATTCCTTGATTCCTCCCAGGTAGCGGAAACCGTAAACCGCAGAGTTCTCATAGGTCTCATCGAAACCCCGGGAGTAACACTATAAGTCGAAAGGGCATCATTCCCCATGCTTTGGAAGCTATACTGGATATTAGCGTTCACCTTTTTCGATGGGTCAGTTTTCATATTCCCGAATGCCATTATCCTGTATGGCATTATGAAATCATAACCACCTCTGAGCAGCCTGGAGTCGGGACCGGAAGTATGATATATAAGATTAACACCCAGCCCCCATTGATTTTTGAATTCGGAACTGAAGGAAAGATGCCCGCCCGTGCCAAGGAATTTGCCGCCGAAATTCCAGCTGTTAAACTGCTCGAGGTTAATACTATATGTTCTGAAAATCGAAACTGGCTGATTTACAAAATAAGATATCTCGTTTTCATTGTTTATCTCGTCAGCGGTCTGCATGTAGCCAAGGTCATTCAGTTCAAGCCCCGGTGACAGCCATTTCAATGCTGTAGAATAACGCCAGAACCCTTTAGCTCCCTTGCCAATCTTGATCTTGCCACCAAACCCGCTAAGGCTTGTACGAGTACTGTCAAAATCGAGGTATGAAGCTTCTGGTCGCTGGAAATACCTTGCCGATGATTCCTGAAGCAGTTTAATAGCATCAACGTTGCCGGTAACATGGCTACCGATCAGTTTGGCATCAATAAAAAACTCCTTGTCCTTCCACCTGTGAATAATGTCAAAACCACCCGTGTAAGCGTTCTCGGGAAGGAAGGAAAGATCAGTACCATTCATGAAACGGTTGGTCGAGGTAAGCATACCACCAATAACGGTAGTTCCTGCCTTGTACCCTTTCTGAACCCTGGCGACAGTGTAATTGGTGAGAGGCTCAACAACGGAATGACGTGTGTCTCCGAATATATCTGTAACCTTGGCGTATTCCGGACCGGTAAGGCTCTGTATGAAACCCACTGAAAGTCCATCTGAGGTTGTTCCTGATATCTTGACAGCATCAGCAATTGTTGTCATGTCAGGCGATTTGACGAAGGTATTCGGTGACGGGAATATTTCCCTCGATGGCGAGTGACCTATCCGCCTCGAATAAAAAATGCTCTCCTCGTCAAAATCGAAATCGAATATCGTCAGGCCTTCCAGGAAAAATGGCCTTTTCTCCTCGTAGAAAGTCTCGAATGCAGTAAGGTTCATCACTGAAGGATCGGATTCCACCTGGCCGAAGTCGGGATTAATAGTGAGGTCAAGGGTGAAATTGCTTGAAATGCCATACTTCGCATCCAGGCCCAGATTGCCATTGAAAGCCCTTCCCTTTTCAGTAAACGGGTTGCCTGCTTCCTTTTCCATGGTGGTAAGTTTAGTCAGACCATAAGGCATTATTTCAAGACGTCTGGATTTTGGAAGGCTGTTTATGCCGTGTAATTCACCGAAATTATATAACATTCCGGCTCCGGTCTTTGACTGCTGCTCCCAGTTACTCTCTTCCTGCTTCCTGTCTATCCAGCGCCAGGTATGCATTCCCCATACCTGATCATTCTGCACACTGTATCTTAACTGGCTGAACGGGATCTCCATCTCGGCTACCCATGCAGAATCTTCGATGGCTGTCTTGACCTTCCAGACTGCTGTCCAGTTAACGTCCCAGTTATCGGGATTAAAAAGAATGAGGTCTATTTTCTGACCCCAGGCTGTAACCGTGAATTCGAAACCAGTCCTGTAATCGTGATAGCTGTCAAAGTTCACACCGATCATGTCGCCTTCAAAGCTGTCTCTTCCCCCGGCATATCGGTGTACCTTACCCGGCTCGTCATCCCAGGCCCTGAAAGCCACGTAAAGGTTCTTGTCATCATATAAAATCTTCATATCGGTGGGGTATGAAGGTTCTGCACCTTCACTCGGTATGAACTGGTGCCAGTTACCAGCCCATGTGCCGGTACTCCAGCACTCGTCATCCAGCTTCCCGTCTATGACAGGTTTTGAAGTTGTAAGTCTCGTGGTTGTATATACAGGTTGTTTCTTCCGGGCTCCAGAAGTCGTGTCTTTCTGTGGAAGTGCTATCTGCAGGAAGAAAATGAGGAAACAAAATGTCAGCAATAAAGTACGGACAGGTACATTGTTAGTTTTCAAATAGGTGGTCGTTTTCATTTCAATTAATAAAAAAAACAAATATAATATTATGCTCCGGAACCGGAAGCTGGCTGATCAGAAGCTGACTGGATAGCTGAGGCGACCTCGGGAATGATACCCATCCTAACATAAACCGGCCGCACGAGGTTTTTAAGTTCTGGCAGCTTCAGGTAGAACAGGATGGCTCCAGCAAGACAGAACATGGCCCCGGCGAGTATTGTCATTGGAGTTCCGATGCTCTTTGCAAGTGCACCCGCCAGAAGGCTCCCGAATGGTGCCGTACCCATTATTGCCATAGTGTAAAAGCTCATGACTCTTCCCCGCTTGTCCTCATCAACAATAGTCTGAAGTATCGTATTGCTTGCAGCAGTATGCATCATTATCCCGGCACCCGCTACAACCATCAGGCACATTGACAAGGGAATGTTTCTTGACAAAGAAAGAACAGCTGCTCCGAGACCAAAGATAGCTGCAGCAGCTGGTATTATTCTTCCCAGCCTCAACACTGATTTTCGAGCTGCCAGCCATAAACCACTTGCCAATGCCCCGAGACCGGCAGCAGCTGTCAGAAATCCGAAGGTCGTCGAATCGCCATGCAAAACCTCTTTTGAAAAGACAGGCATGAGCACCGAGTATGGCATGCTCATGAGGCTTACCAGCGCGAGGAGCAGGATAACATGTCGTATGGGCGGAAAACCAAACGCGTACCTGAATCCCTCTTTCAGCTCCTCACCCATCCTAGTTTTCGAGACTCTAGGAGCAGGCTTTGGCACTCTCATCATGAGCAGGGAGCCAATAACAAAGACATAGCTTATAGTGTTGAGAAGAAAGCAAATTCCCTCGCCTTTAAATGCAAGGAGTATACCTGCAACTGACGGGCCTATCAGCCGGGCGCCGTTAAACATGAGCGAGTTAAGAGCTATTGCATTCCCCAGGTCCTCCTTCTTCTCGACAAGGTCAATAACGAATGACTGTCTCGAGGGAACATCAAAGGAGTTGAATATTCCCCACACTACGCTCAAGGTCATTATATGCCACATCTCGAGCTTGCCAGCATAGAATAAAACAGTGAAAGCAAGAGCCTGAAGCATTGCAAGGGTCTGGGCCGCTATGAGCACGTGGTACCTGTTCCACCTGTCAGTGAGGACCCCGGCAAAGGGAGCAAGAATAAAGGTTGGAACCTGACCAGCAAAACTTACTATGCCAAGCATAAGTGCAGAACCCGTTAAGTGATACACGAGCCACGGCATTGCTATCCTTTGCATCCAGGTCCCGATAAGGGAAATGCCCTGCCCGGCAAAGAACAGCCTGTAGTTCCTGTATTTCAGCGACCGAAAAATAGTCCTGAACCTTGTCGTGCTTTCTGACGATTTTAACTGCACTTCCCGGTATCTCTTTTCTGCTCGTTAAAAGTACATCTTTTGATGTATAAAAATTGAGTCAGACCCGGCTTAAAATTTGAACCAGGAAAATGAAGATGCGGTAAAAGTGTCTAAATAGAGTAGTCTTTTGATAGTCTTGATTTTAACTTACCAATTTCAGCCTCACCGACACCTGATAGTTTCAGGAAATTATCAATGCCTCCATAATGATTTTCCACGCGGTCAAGGACTGAAATGATGTTCTGCTCTTTAACGGCAATGGCGAACAAAACAGTCTTGAATGGCAGGAATCCAAATCTCAGTATTTTCCTTATTATAAGTTGCTTGCGATAATATGGCAATATGTCGTTATTCGACAACATGAAATCATTTCGTATATAATCGCGTGACTTGCCTGAAGCGAGCAACAACAGCGCAACAATTATACCTGTCCTGTCCTTACCGGCCTGACAGTGAATTAGAATTGGCGATTTATCATCATCAAGAAGAAGATTTACTATCTCCTTAATAACAGGACCGGAAGCATCAAGAATATCGAGATAAAGGGTATTGGACACTTCAAGTATCTCTTTCTCGGGATTCTTCTTCCTTAATAATGGATAAAGTTTATTCCTTGTTGCCTGCTCGAAATCGAGCGGGTATGAAACAACACTTATGCCTTGTGCGCTAAGCCTCCCTGTTTTAACCTCCGAGGGCCCTCTCAGGTCAACTATTGTTCTAATGCCGAGCTGTTTTAATCTCCCTATGTCGCTGCCCTTTGCTTTGTCAGGATTCGCGGAACGAAATACTAAACCTTTCTTTAATCCATCCATTGGAAATCCCGGTGCCTGAGCCACGTCGCGAAAATTAATAATTGACTTGAATTTTACCGGGTCTGACTGCAGCCTATCTTTAACGGGATTCACTATTCTGAAGGGTTTTAGATGACAAGATCGTTTTAAGCACTCGTTCAGCAGACTCTGCAGGAGTGGGATTGAGTTCCCTGGTGGAGAAAGTTCCATTTACCGGGTCTATTCTCTCGAAAACCATCTGGTAAAGTTCAAAAATGATCTCAAGGCTTAACTGGTAGCGCGGTTCCAGGAATGGCCAGATGTTTTCAATACAATGTTTTGTTTTCACCCTGTACTCTTCCGCGAGCTGAAGATACTCTGCAATCATCTTCCTGAAACCATCGGTTACCTCCGAACCTCTAGCTATAAGGGTAAGATCATTCCTGGTCAGTCCGTTCCTGACAAGCATGTCGTCAGCAAAATAATTCAGGTTATTTAACTGATCCTTCACGAAATCGCGGATAATATGCACCAGGTAACTGAAGATGGCGCAAGCCCTGGCTGCTTCCTTAACATCGAATACTGGTGGAAGATACCCGTTTACATCTTTTCTAAGGCCCGCGAGATGAACGAAGATGGCCGCTGGTGCAACGGAGGCACCTCCCGAATATCCAATGAATTCTTCAAGAGTTGAGAACCCGTCATTGTTAATATCAAAAATCATCGACCTGGCGAATGCTTCTAGTGGCCAGGCCGGTATATGATACTTGTTAATCGTATCTGTCAGTTCTGTCTGAAGAGGATTCTGGCTATTCCCGTTATAGATCATCTTTAGCCATCTATCCACGTCAGCAAGAAAAACTTCTTTTTCATCGGCAGTTATTGTCTGTTTTGCAGCTTTGTGATCATCAATCAGATCATCTATTGCCCTCATGAACTTGTAGCAGGTCTTTGCCGCCTGGAACCTGTCAGCTTCCCAGAAGTTCGCGGCAATAAGTATATTGGGGTGATCCTTTATTTTCTCGAAATCTATCGAATTGAATATTTCAAGGTAAGTTGACTTTAGATCTTTCATTTCACCTGTTTTGTTCGCTAATTATCCTGGATGAAGCAAGTTTTGCAGAAAGCAGAACCAGCGGGATTCCATTGCCCGGATGAGTGCTTCCTCCCGTGAAGTACATGTTTTTAAGAACATCGTGCCTGTTATGTGGTCTGAAATAGCCCATCTGGAAGAGTGAATGATTCAGGCTTCCAAAAACCGAACCGTTGGTAACATTGTACGCGCTTTCCCACGATTTAGGCGTGTAGCAGACTTCAAACTTTATATGCTCACCAACATCAGGCTGGCCGGCTTCCTCTAATCTTTTAATAACAGCATCCTTTGTGATACGTTTCATTTCCTGCCAGTCCTGGTCACGACTGTCATCAACATGGCCGATACCGACTATCACCGAAAGGGTATCACATCCTTCAGGTGCTGCTGACTTGTCAGTTCTGGCCGGTGCATGAACATAAAAACTCGGGTGAGGATCGGCTGATTTATCCCTGAAGATTACCTTTAAGCCAGTCCGGAAAGTGTCGGAAAGAAAAACATTATGATGCGCTAATTGCGGGTAGACCTTGTCAAGTCCCCAGTGAAAAACCATTGCTGAACAGGAATATTTCTTTTTCCTGAGGTTTGAAGTCTTCTTCCTGTCATTAAGCAGGTTACTGTACACGTAAGGAAGATCAGCATTGGCAACTACAATATCAGGCCTAAGGGTCTCTCCTGTTATAAGTCTTACACCAGTTACCTCTTTGCCATCAGTATCTATTAAGCTCGCTTCAGCATTGAACAGGATTTTCACACCAGCCTTTTCAGCGTTTCTGACGAGATTCTCAACAACAGAATATATTCCACCTTTCGGGAAGAAAGATCCTTCCTTGATCTCTATGGCCGGTATCATTGAAAAGAACGCGGGTGAATTGAACGGGCTTTGTCCAACGTAAATATTCTGGAAAGTAAAAGCCATCTGCAAATGGTCGTTTTTGAAGAAACGCTGGATATACTGCTGGTGGGTAAGATAAGTCTTGAGCTTCACGAGCATGGCCATATTAGCGGGAGTGGCAAACTGGAAAAAGTTCAGAAAATTCCTGCCAATAAGTTTACCCTTTGCTTCCTCGTAAAACCCGTATCCTTCAGTTATATACTTTTCTGCTTTCGCTGAACTACCTTTCTCGAATGATTCAAGTTGCTCGGACAGCTTAGTTCTGTCGGTCGAAAAAGTCAATCCCGACCCGTCATCGAACCAGAGCCTGTAGAGATGCTCAAGTTCCCTGATATTCAGTTCTTCATCAAAGTCAATTCCAAGATCACTGAAAACTTCACGATAAACACCCGGCATTAACACCATTGTTGCACCAAGATCGAACCTGTGTCCTTCGTGAATCAGCTGTCCACACCGGCCTCCCGGCACATTGTTTTTTTCAATAACCGTGACATCATAGCCTGCCCTCGCGAGGTAAACCGAGGTAGCTAATCCTCCTATACCTGCCCCAATAACAAGCACTGTCCTGCTTTCTTTCATGAGCTAAAAAATAAGCCCTAAAAATAATTCATTTCAGCAAATCCTTGAATATCCGACTTGTAATAATTCAGCCAGTTTTTCGATACTCGAGGCATGATGACCAATTCCCACCGCGCAGTGGTGAGAAGGACCGGTTCCAGCCCATCTGTTTATAAACTCCTTCGCTCCAATGCTGAACCTGTACCGGCTGTTTGTATTGCCTATCTGCAATGTAGGTCCAGGGACTGATTCTCCCTCGGCGGTTAAGAGAATCGTTTTACCATCGCTCGTCTGGCAGACTGAAAGAAGAGTAACGGGTCCGTTTGAAACTTTCATTTGAATAGATAATCCGGAGCCTGGCTTGCCATGAAAAACAGGCAGGGGAACGAGTTTCACCCTTCCATCAGCTATTCGATAATGGCCAGGACCATCATGCCCAAGAAGTACCTCGTCTTTTTCAAATCGGTCAGGTAAATTTGAGAATGATCCGCCAGCCCCAAGAGTATCTAAAAAATCTTCATGGCTATCACGTTCTTTATCGCGATTTCCCCGCTGTACGGAATATTATTGCCAGTGAGAAGCGTCATTCCCGGTATCATCAAGTGCCGTTATACTCTCGGTGGCATACTCCTGAACCCTCGTAATGACGACCAGTGCGCAATATTTAATTCGGCAGCCAGTTCTCGCAAGGCTACTGATGAAGCAGCTGATGATCTCAGGTCAGACAACGTGCAATCAGGCGACACATCGAACCAGCCCCGGAATGACTCGATCTCCTTATCAATTTTGTCAACTGCAACATTTATCGTGTGCTGCTTTAACAAACCAAACTCGAATAGTTCAAAGTGACATCCAAAAGCTGCTGCCAGCATCGTTATATCACTGTATACATCAAGCATCCCATTGTAATAGTGCCCTAATACCCCGACCCTGGTCTCAGACAAAACCTTTTTAATTCTCGAGGCATCCAGCCAGTCTGATATTTCTTTCCACGAATCGTTATCATCCAGCCAACCGGTAATAAGATGATAGCCTATACCAGCCCTGTTAAACACGCTCGCCAGTTCCGGTGTAACGCAGCTCTGGCAGAAGGAAAGCCATTCACCAGTCATCAGGCCCCTGTCACCAAGGCTGTTGAAACTGGTATAATCAATCGCCTTCATTGGCTGAAGGTTAAGTACCAGCAACGGGGCTTTGGTTCGTTGCAGCAAAGGAAGGACATTATGAGAAAGGGCATAAGTTGAAATATTCAATATAATTATATCAACTTCCTCGCGATTAAATAATCCGGCTGCTGACACGGCCTTTGAAGGATTATCAACCATACCTGCATTGACAACAACACAATCGAGAGCTGTTAACTTATCTGATACTCCCTGCAGATAGCCATTCAGTTTTTCCAGTAACCCGGGAAACTGTGCCCAATATGTATCAAGACCAATTCCAAATAAACCGGCTTTAATCTGTTTATTCATTGTTTTTCATTGTTAACCTTCCATCCATAGTCTATATACTTCCATGAAACTATCTCACCTTTAACCGTGAGCATCATGAATCCTTCCTCCGTATTCTCGAATGGCCCGTTCCACCAGCCAGCCGAAACTGCCCCGCCTGTCACGAAATGTATTCCATCAACAAACACGTCTTCAACAGTATGAAGATGACCCTGGAGCACGAGTTTAAGGTTATGACCCTTGAAAAGATCCAGCACTTCCTTCCCGTTATAAACGACCGTTGATGAATCATTAGCAACAGTAGTCCCGGAGTATTTCTGGGTATTGGCAGTTATAAACGGGATATGGGTGCTTATTACAATTGGCATGGAGGGACTGGTCTTATCAAGCTCTTCCTTTATCCAGGCTAACTGCTGATCGTCAATCTTCCCTATATATCTGTCCTTACCGGTGTCTTCTACAGAGTTAAGCACCATGAATTTCCAACCCTTGTGCTCGAATGAATAATAGGAGTTCCCTATCCTGGCTTCATACATCTTTTCGCCATATTCATTGCCAGCCTTATCAGCACCACTTTTGGAATAGATACCGTAAAGCTCGTGATTGCCCATCGTATTATAAAGCGGAACCTTAAGATCTTTAATCGTCTCGATATAAAGATCATAAAGCGAATCTGCCGCTGAATATCTCTGCTGCAAAGCATCCATAATGAGATCGCCGCCTGTAATAACAAAATCAGGCTTCAACTCGTTGACCTTCCCAATTGCCTGTTTGAATCCTTCAACAGCATGGCGCTCGTATGTAAGATGTATATCCGTCATGAAAGCAAACGAAAATGATCCTGTGTCCTTGTTCGTGCATGACTGCCAGGTAAAAACAAGAACCACTGCCGCGACAGTCAGAATTGTTGTAATGAATAACCCCCTTTTCATAGCTATGATATATTGGTTAATAAATCAAAAGTAAGTCTTATCAATTTAAATCCGAGTTCTCTATCCAGAAATATCAACAGATATATATCACAGGCAAAAACTAGCGGATAAAAGCAGCGATTTACTATTAAAATCTGTCTTTTCTTCCTGGCGGACTAACATCAACTAAAATGATCCCGGCAAAGGATAGATTAATTTATCAGGAAAATTTCAATCAGTTTATAAGAAAGGTAATGTTGCTGTTATGGAGCAAAAAGCAACCATGGCGGTTTACCCTGTCATGAAGGAAAATAACTGATTTAGAAAATTCGGGATGAATTAAAGTAACCTCATCCCTATTTTTCCTGCACTTTCTGGTATATCCTCACGTAATCAACTTCATACCTGATTACCGAGGTAGTTTCACGAGGTATACCACCATTTCCACCTATAGCCAGGTTAAGAAGAATATAATGAGGCTGGTGCATTGGATTAAAACCATCGGGGTTTATTGTCTCGGCAAGCGAAATGGTATTCATGAGTGTATCGTCAAGATAAAGACGAATTTCATTTTCATCCCAGTCCATCCTCCACAGGTGGAATTTCCTGACCCAGTCGCGATCAGCAGATGTGAATCCTGAAAGTGGAATCTTAACGTCATCCCATTTAGCTTTCCATCTTTCATTGGAACCCCATGCAGCGTTCGCGAGAATAGAAGGGGTAACACCAACCCTGTAGAACTCCATTATATCAATCTCTCCATTGTTAGGCCATGGTTTTGTAGTTCCAAGTGTCCAGATGGCAGGCCACGAACCCAGCACGGTATCAATTCTTGCCCTTATTTCAAAACGCCTGAATTGCTAACGTTTTCTTACTCCTTGTCTGAAATGCCGAAGAAGTGAAATCGGCATATTCCCTGTTTTTCCTCCAGTCAGTACTTCCAATAACATATCCCTGATTCTTCAGTTTCTCCCTTCGACCTTCTATTAACAGGACACCGTTTCCGCAAACAGCATTTTTTGATGTATACCATTGTAATTCATTGTCTCTTTATAAATCCTTCTTCGAACCGCCATACTGCAGGATCAGGTTCGCTCCCGTGTAATTAAACTCTTCGTTCCAGGCCAGTACCATACCTTCCGCGTTGACAACAGGCTGCCCGCTATCGGGTCTGAATGGATCAGTCTGTACGCTGACAAATACCCCACTTGCAAAGACAAACAATATGTAAAACAGCAGGTCAGGACAATGATGAATTTTCATTTCAATTTGTTTTCATGGTTAAGAATCACTTGAAAAGACGCGCAGATACCTTGGGACTCTCCTCATGTATTCGGCATAGCCCGGTATTTACCATTACTTATCTTTTCAGTCGACTCGAGCTGCCCAGGAACAGGAGCACGAGCATAAAACATCCTGTAACAGAAATATTTATTACAATTGATGGGCGGCAATACTAAAGATATAAAAACCGATCCATACTGGTTCGCTCGGCACCAACAGATGCCTGCTGTATTTCCAAATCCCTTCAGTAATGAACCCTTTTTGAACGGAAGTGGAATACTTCCCGTCAAGCTTCCCTTGCTCCTTTCCTCGTGAACCTCGGAATCGCTGGTTATCGGCACTGTCTCGACAAGGAGTGCAAGGATGATTATAATGGAAGGCCAGGTCAAGCAGAGTTGAAGAATTTTCCCGGCTCCGGCTCGCGACATTAGCGGCGAAGAGAATAGAAGGATAAGGAAATTCTGAT
The DNA here is from genome assembly GCA_046329885.1 of Bacteroidales bacterium. Classification (GTDB taxonomy): domain Bacteria; phylum Bacteroidota; class Bacteroidia; order Bacteroidales; family VadinHA17; genus LD21. The sequence continues at coordinate 18,207 of JAXLTU010000011.1, read as the reverse complement.
AAAGAGATATAAATAAAAGGTTGAAAAGACCAAACCTAAATCGGCCTTTCAGAACGTGATTATCTCTCATTATCTTCCACCTGTAGTCCTCCTCTCCCCTCCAGGGGATAATATTAGCCACCTTTTTTCGCCAGAAATTACAATCGGCTCTGAAAAACCCCCACGCTGTAACAAGTATGGCCATCAGCAGAAGACGCGGGGACGGGTTTTCAGAATAAGTAACCGCAGAGTGATATAACAGGCAATATAATTTGCCATTATCAACCTGACTGTAGTTTCCGGTAAGCTCGCTTACCACGAAACACAGTACACTGGCTGCAAGCATAATCATAACAAGTACTGATACCGGCTTGACATTAAGATAGCCTGCTGAAAATCAGCAAGCCTGTAAGTCACGGTTATTAAAAGTGTGCAGACATGCAGTGTTACTATTAATCAATAACTGATCTGAACTCTCCGAGGTGAGTACCAATATACCAATCTTTTTCCTTTTGTGGTCGTGATGAGAAAACCTGAATACCCGGACTGTATTTTTTTAACAACGAAAACCTATATCATGTTCAATGCAGAATCAACTGTAATCAATACCCGAAAAAGAAAAGCAGGATATCAAGTGATACCCTGCCAGATTAAAATTGCATCAGAAGATGCTATATATAATGAAATTACTGCTATTTGCCTGATTTCACGCAACGTACCGAGTACTTGTTGTTTTTCTCGGCGCCGTGAATATCATTGATATCTTCAGGTCTGGAAAGATCGACAACATGATTGTCAGTAATTATCATGTAGCTGAAATATTCAGCGTGTTCCTTGTCATATTCAGTTGAGGTCCAACAGTAGGCGCTCTCATCCATCTCGGTATACGTTCCCTCGTAATTCTGCATTCCTCCGAAAGTAACACCAATTGATGAGGGACCATCACTCTTCTTTCTTCTCGATTCTTCCTGGTCGTAGTAATTCATAAGGTCACGGTAATCTGAACCGGAAGGAAGTGTCCATCCTTCAGGGCAAACATTATTTGCTGTTTTCCAGTCATATAAAGCACCATACTTAACAGCATTGCATGCGTCGTTCTCGAAGAAGGAGGAACCGTTGGTTTTAAATCTCAGGTTCTCTGCCATCCAGACTTTTCCATTCACCACTATTGTCGAGTAAGTATTCCCGTCGCGGGAATCCTTCAATTTGTCCTGCCCGTAAGTTGACATGGCAAGTAACATCAGCACGATCAGGTATAAAGTTCTTTTCATATTAAAAAATAAATGATAGTTTGGTTAATATCCCGGTATAATGCAAAATTCATACCAACCGGGTTAGCATTAACGCGGCAAAAATAATTATCAACTGATAAAGAAATAGTTAATAACTCGAAATGTTATCAACCACGATCAGGAATCAACGAGAGACCAGCCATTTCCTGGCGTCATTCTCTTCGAAAAAGAAGCCATTTGCCCCGTGTCTATTCGATTCCGAAGCCATCTCGGCAAACCTTCCCCTGGCTTTTTCCCTGTCGATGACAAAAGCAGCTTTGATCCTGTAATTGGAAAACTTCTGGAGGACGGCACCGGCAACGCCGGTCTTCAGGTCAAAAAACTCCTCGCCGGCTACACCTTCACCGACAAGGATCAGGTTAGTATCATTTTCACCGCATAATGCAGCCATATCAACAGCATCCTGCTCGCAATTCAATGTCATTTCGCCTTTCTCAACGTGAAAGATTTTCTTTTCAGCAAAAGTCTCAAGCCTTGTCATGTTGTTGTATTTATAAACGGGATACATAATTAATCAAAATTACTGATTCAGACAACCTCCATTTACTTTCAGCATGGTTTTTTGTGAAGCTCGTGGACGATCTGACTCTTGATCGCGATGCCGGTCTGCCATTCAAATGAAAGATTCACCATTAATAAATTTGATTAACTTTGAACGCTTTTTAGAAACATCAAACAACCGCGGCATGACGAAGAATGACGTTTTGAAACCCTACGGTGAGAAACAGAAAGCTTTTGACAAGAGGTATATCGAGATGGCGTTAATATGGGCCAGGAACTCATACTGTATCCGCCGCCAGGTTGGCGCCCTCATTGTCAAGGAAAAGATGATAATTTCTGATGGTTATAATGGCACTCCATCCGGTTTTGAAAACAAGTGTGAAGACGACAATAATATAACAAAACCGTACGTTTTGCATGCCGAGGCGAACGCGATAACGAAGGTAGCCAAGTCACATAATTCCAGTCAGGACTCGACACTTTATGTAACCACCTCTCCCTGCATGGAGTGTGCCAAGCTGATAATCCAGGCTGGCATAAGGAGAGTTGTCTACTGCAACAAGTATCACAAGACTGACGGGTTGGATCTTTTAAAACGCGCAGGCATAGAAATGGTTTTTGTTGACCCCGAAAAAGACATTTATGAAGTACAATAACACTAACAGATCAATTTACCTCCCGATAATAATTGCAGCATCTCTTGTAATAGGCTTGCTTGCCGGCATTTATCTTCCTCGCCAGGTTGCTGACAATCCTGCACTCGCTATGAAAGGACGGAGCAGCAAGATAAATGATATCCTCAGGATAATCGGCGAGAATTACGTGGATACGGTGAACAGGAATCAACTTGAGGAGGCTGCCATTCCGGCTATTTTGAAAAAGCTTGACCCTCATTCAATCTATATACCGGCAAGGGATTTGAAGAAAGCCAATGAACCACTCCAGGGTAACTTTGATGGCATTGGCATATCCTTTAACCTGTTAACCGATACCATTCTCGTTTTGAGCACGATACCCGGGGGACCATCCGAAAAAGCCGGGCTGATGGCTGGCGACAAGATAATTTTCGTGAACGACTCTCTCGTGGCCGGGAATAACATAACTGATGACAAGGCTATGAGCATGCTAAAAGGGCCGAGGGGTACCATGGTAAGGATCAAGATACTGCGCAAGGGCATGAAAGACCTGCTCGCTTTCGAGATTAAAAGAGACAAGATACCCATCTATTCAGTTGACGTGGCTTACATGGTAGATGAATCCACTGGCTACATCAAGATCAATGCTTTTGCATTAACCACGTACGACGAGTTCATGAAAGCCCTGAGGGAACTGAAGGGAATGGGAATGAATAAACTCATCGTCGACCTGAGAGGTAATTCTGGTGGCATCATGGAAGCAGCCATACGGATAGCCAATCAGTTTCTTAAAAAGGGTGATCTGATAGTGTACACCGAGGGAAGGGCTCAGCCCAGAAATGACGCTATCGCTACCGGCAGCGGCGAATTCGAGGAAGGCAAGCTTGTCGTGCTTATCGACGAGTGGAGCGCTTCGGCAAGCGAGATTCTCGCCGGCGCTGTTCAGGATAATGACAGGGCAACAATTATTGGACGCAGATCCTTCGGCAAAGGACTCGTGCAGGAACCTGTTATGTTCACCGATGGATCGGGCCTGCGGCTCACTATAGCAAGATATTATACCCCAACCGGAAGATCAATCCAGAAACCATACGACCAGGGCACCGACAAGTACTACGAGGAAATGCAGGAAAGAATGGCCAACGGGGAACTCCTGAAGAATGACAGTATACACTACAAGAACGGGAAAAAATACGTGACACCCGGGGGCAGGATATTATACGGGGGAGGCGGAATTACTCCCGATATCTTCATACCCATTGACACTACAGGTACTTCAATGTATTTCGCCAGGGTGAGGATAAATCTTATCTACAGATTCGCGCTCGATTACACTGAGCGCAACAGGACCATGCTCCAGAAATTCCCGAACCTCACTTCACTTGTTAGCTTCCTCGATGGACAGGCCTTGCTTGACCAGTTCGTCACCTTCGCCGAAAAAAACGGTGTAAAGAGAGATCCCAGGGGAATTGAAACTTCAGGCAGGATTATCAAGATCCAGATCAAGGCTTACATCGCCAGGAATATATTCGAAAACAAGGGATTCTATCCAGTCTGGGAAGAACTTGACACGACACTGAAGAAAGCGATCCAGTACATAGAAGAAAACCAGACTGTAAAATAACCAGGGTTATTCTCAAACTGCTGCTCTCTTTATAAAGGTGGAAAGCGCCTCGAGTGTTTTACTTCTTTCCTCGATGAAGCCCATGTGGCCTGAATCTTCGAGGATAACCAGATCAGCATTTGATGGTAACGTGACTCTTTGCTTCATCGAATCACAATTGATGTAATTATCCCTGGCGCCCAGTATCCAGAGGTAAGGTATGTTGCCACCCTCCATAAGCCTGAGACGTTGTGGTCTGATCATCATCCCGTTGAGAACGGCTATTATTCCTTCCGACCTTATCGCGGAGGCTATCTTGTCTATCCTTTCAACCTCGTTACCGAACTTTTCAAGGTTAGCATCTGCAAACATCTTCTTCACGTTGCCCGGGTAAAAAAGGTATCTCTTGCCAGTCCTCACCAGGCTTATTTCGATCTGCCTCTTCTTGATAATTTCCGGGATATCAGCGAAAGGGTGAGAATGTATTAAGCAAAAACCGGCAGTTTTCGAGGGGTATAGATCTGCAAACGCGAGTACGACATACCCTCCCATGGAGTGCCCGGTTATTATCGCGCGTGATATTCCTGACGATTCAAGTATCGCGTTTATTGCTCCCGCCATGAATTCCATCGTGTGAGTGTCTCCATAGACATCTGAACCGCCATGGCCGGGCAGATCGATGGCGAATACCCTGTTAAAGGAAGCAAGGTCATCAGCGAAACCGTTCCAGACCGACGAGTCCTCGAGATAGCCATGCACGAGCACAACTGCCGGTCCGGAGCCTTGTTCCCTGTAATAAATCTTCTTTCCCTGGTAGTGCAAATACTTCATCATGGCCTGAAAATTATTACCGGTTTTACCAAAACATGACAAATATTAGGTAGCCGGGATTCATTTAAGTGTTGTAAATATATTGTATTTATGATTAAATAAATCTACATTTATAAAGCCCTAACAAAATCGCCTGATTTAATATCATAAATATCTGACTAACAATGAATAAAATCCTATTCGCTTCAATTTCGAAGAAGTTTGTCATGGCATTGGCAGGTATGTTTCTCCTGTTGTTTTTGCCTGTTCACCTATACATAAACCTGTACCTGTTAAAAAGCGATCCGGCTGTTTTTAACAAAGCCGCGCATTTCATGGCAACCTTCAAGCCTATTAAAATATTCGAGATCTTATTAATGGGCACGATACTTTTACATGTTACTTACGGGATCATGCTCCAGATCCAGAATTGGCTTGCCAGACCGGTAGGCTACGCGAAGAGCCAGAAATCTTCGACGTCATCTCTTTCAAAGTTCATGATCTGGACTGGCGGGGCTGTATTAATATTCATCGTGTTACATTTTTTCAACTTTTATTTTATCAAACTCGGTTTCGTGGTGGGAAACGCTGAAGATTTTTACGGGGTAGCGCATAACCTGTTCAAGGTTCCTGCATACAATTATATATATCTGACATGCTTCCTTCTGCTTGGATTTCACCTCCACCACGCTTTTTCCTCGGCGTTTCAGACTCTTGGTCTCAATCACAGGATATGGACCCCTGTCGTGAAAATATTTTCCTGGATCTATTCAATTTTTATTCCGGCGGGATTCGCGTTTATCTCTATAACTATATGGCAGTTCAGATAATAGTTCAGAAAAACACTTAACATGACAAGATTAAACTCAAAAATACCGGAAGGACCACTCGCCCAGAAGTGGACTAAATTCAAGGCCACCACTAAACTTGTGAACCCGGCCAACAAGAAGAAGCTCGAAATAATAGTTATTGGCACTGGTTTATCCGGAGCGGGTGCTGCATCAGCACTCGGGGAACTGGGCTATTCAGTAAAGAGCTTCTGCTACCAGGATAGTCCAAGGAGAGCGCATTCAGTTGCTGCCCAGGGGGGTATTAATGCGGCCAAGAATTACCAGAGTGACAACGACAGCGTGTACAGGCTTTTTTATGACATGATCAAGGGAGGCGATTTCAGGGCCCGCGAGGCGAACGTGTACAGGGCAGCCGAGGTCAGCAACCAGGTGATTGATCACTTTACAGCCCTGGGTGTACCGTTTGCACGCGATTATGGCGGGACACTGGACACGAGGTCATTCGGGGGTGTCCAGGTATCAAGAACCTTCTACGCCAAGGGGCAGACCGGCCAGCAGTGCCTTCTGGGATGCTATTCAGCTCTCAACAGGCAGATAAAGAAGGGTAACGTCAAAATGTTTCCAAGGCGCGAGATGCTTGAACTCGTGCTGATTGATGGCAAAGCAAGGGGAATAATAGCAAGGAACCTGATTACAGGCGAGATAGAGAGACATTCAGCACACGCTGTTGTACTGGCAACGGGTGGCTACGGAACAATCTACTATCTTTCCACACTGGCAGTTAACTCCAATGCTTCAGCTGCATGGAAGGCTCACAGGAAAGGAGCATTTTTCGCCAACCCAAGCTTTGTCCAGATACACCCGACCAGTGTACCACAGCTTAACGAATACCAGTCAAAACTCACCCTGATGTCCGAATCATTAAGAAATGATGCCAGGGTGTGGGTCCCGAAAGCAAAGGGTGACAAGAGACCGGCGAACACGATTCCCGACGAGGAGCGCGATTACTTCCTTGAAAGGCGATACCCCACGTTCGGGAACCTCGTGCCAAGAGACGTTGCTTCCAGGGCAATCAAGGAAAGATGCGATGCCGGCCACGGAGTTGGCGAAACGGGGCTCGCCGTGAACCTCGACTTCCGTGATGCCATCCAGAAACAAGGAAAAAAAGTTATAGAGAGCAAGTACGGGAACCTCTTCGACATGTACAGGACTATAACCGGTATTAACCCTTACGAGGAACCAATGAGGATTTACCCGGCCGGTCATTATACGATGGGCGGACTATGGGTCGATTACGAACTGATGACAACTATACCCGGCCTGTATTCGATAGGTGAATCAAACTTCTCCGACCATGGCGCTAACCGGCTGGGAGCAAGCTCGCTCATGCAGGCGGCTGGCGATGGCTTCTTCATCCTCCCGAACACGATCAACAATTATCTTTCAGGTGAAATACGTGTGCCGAAGATAACCACCGATACACCCGAATTTATTGAAGCGGAGAAAACAGCTGTTGAAAGACTCGAGAAGCTGATGTCTGTTAAGGGAAAGAAAAGCGCCCTTTCGTTCCACAGGAGGATGGGAAAGATAATGTGGGATTATGTTGGAATGATAAGGAGCGAAGAGGGTCTCAAAACAGCCCTCAGGCTTATGAGAGAGTTGAAAGAAGAATTCTGGAAGGAACTTAATATTCCTGGTACCAGATTCGAAGTTAATCTAGAACTCGAAAAGGCAGGAAGAGTTGCTGACTATTTCGAACTTGCAGAACTGCTTATAACTGATGCTCTCAACAGGAAGGAATCATGCGGGGCTCATTTCAGGGAAGAATACCAGACTCCTGACGGTGAGGCAAAAAGAAATGACGCTGACTTCGCCTATGTTGCAGCATGGGAGTACACCGGTGAAGGACAACCTCATATACTTCACAAGGAAGAACTGAAGTTCGAAGAAGTCGAGATGAAAGAAAGAAGCTACAAGTGACAGGCTTTATCGAACCGGAACAGATAGTAAAAGACCAGATCAACAGTTGAATTAATTAAACCGAACCAATATGAAATTAACCTTGAAGATATGGCGCCAGAAAAATGCAAGCGCTAAAGGGAGGTTTGAAACATATAAAATGGAGGAAGTCTCTCCCGAGATGTCATTCCTCGAAATGTTAGATGCTCTCAACAAGAAACTTGTAGAGGAAGACAAGGACCCTGTAGCATTCGATCACGACTGTCGCGAAGGAATATGCGGTTCGTGCGGCATGTACATAAACGGGCATCCCCACGGTCCTGTCCCGGCAATCACAACCTGTCATCTCTCGATGAGATTTTTTTCCGAAGGAGAGATAATATGGGTCGAACCCTGGAGGGCTAAACCATTCCCGGTGATCAAGGACCTGATCGTTGACAGAACGGCATTTGACAAGATACAGACTGCAGGTGGATTTATTTCAGTAAATACCGGATCGGCATGCGAGGCCAATTCCATCCTTGTTGAAAAGAAAAAAGCTGATGAAGCGTTCGACTCGGCAATATGTATTGGATGCGGAGCATGTGTTGCCGCGTGCAAAAATGCCTCGGCAATGCTATTCGTTTCAGCAAAAATATCTCAGTTCGCCCTGCTTCCACAAGGAAGAACTGAAGCTAAAGAAAGAGCCAGGGCAATGGTAACCAAAATGGACGAGCTCGGTTTTGGTAACTGTTCCAACACCGGTGCCTGCGAGGCTGAATGCCCGAAACAGATAAAACTGACAAATATAGCCAGACTAAACAGGGAGTTCTTCAAGGCATATTAATTATTGGATTAATTCTCACCCTGCAATATTGTCGAGGTTAAAAAAACTTTAACAGGTTCCTGGATATCAATAATATGACAAAGCTTATTCCAGTTTTCTTTTTACTGCTCCTGTCAACCGTTGCAGGAGCTCAGGCTGTTGTAAACCGCGATCCGGAGATCGCGAAGATGGTAAGTGAGATCTCTTCTGCAAATATTAAACAAACAATTGTAAAACTGGTCGGCTTCCATACCAGGCACAACATGAGTACACGGACAAATCCGTCAACAGGCATCGGGGCTTCGTGGAACTGGATAAAAGCCGAGATGGAGAAAAGCATCCCATCCTCAGGAGGCAGACTAACCGTTCGGTTCGATGATTATACTGTTGGCGGTCAGGGACAAAGGATTTCAAAGCCTCTCGGTTTGAAAAATGTTGTTGCAACGCTGAAAGGAACTGATCCTGGTGACGACAGGGTGATTCTAATCAGCGCTCATCTCGATTCAAGAGCAGCACTAGATAATGACTCTACCAGCTATGCTCCCGGGGCTAATGACGATGGTTCAGGTATAGCGGCCATCCTCGAGCTTGTCAGGATAATGTCACCCCGTGAATTTCCCGCGACAATAATCTTCATGGCTGTTTCAGGAGAGGAACATGGATTGTACGGTGCGAAATACATGGCTTCAAAATCGAAAAAGGAAAATATGAACATAATAGCCATGTTAAATAATGATATGATCGGGAACAGCGGCTCTAGTGAAACCTTGCTCAATGACAACACCCGGGTGAGAGTATTCAGCGAAGGTGTCCCCGCTCTTGAAACAGAACAGATGGCTGCACTGAGAAAGCTGACCTCAGGCGAAAACGACAGCAAATCGAGGGAATTTGCCAGATATATAAAAGAGACCGGGGAAAGATATGTTGACCAGATAAATGTAACCCTTGTATTCAGGAACGACAGGTTCGGAAGAGGCGGAGACCATACACCATTCTGCCAGGAAGGTTACACGGCAGTCAGGATCACCGAGTTTAACGAGAATTATGACAGGACACATAAAATTCCCGCGGTTGTAAATGGGATACAGGAAGGAGACCTGCCCGAATATGTTGATATTGAATATGTAAGGAAAAATGCCGGCATCAACCTGGCAACAATGGCGAATCTTGCTTTAGCACCTTGCGCTCCGGAAAACTGCGGGATAGTAACTGCAGGACTGACAAACAAAACTACCTTGAAATGGACAGCTCCTTCAAAAGGAAAGACACCTGCAGGTTATTATATACTCATGAGAGAGACCTATCAGCCTTTATGGGAGAAAAAGATCTTTGTTACCGGAACAGAGGTGACACTTCCATATTCCAAGGACAATTACTTTTTCGCCATTCAATCGGTCGATGACAACGGTCACGAGTGTATACCCGTGTTTCCTGCAACCGCCAGAAGATAAAACCTACACTAATAAGTACTAATTATGGACTTTAGCGCACTTTCGGTACAGTATCGCGACGAGCTAAATAACAACGTGCTCCCGTTCTGGTTAAAGAATTCCCAGGACAAGGAATTTGGAGGATACTTCTCCTGTCTCGACCGGAAAGGCAAGGTTTATGACACCGATAAATTCATGTGGATGCAGGGACGTCAGATGTGGCTGTTTTCGATGCTTTACAATAACTTTGACCGGAACCAGGAATGGCTCGACTGCGCTTTGCTTGGAGCTGAATTCATGAAGAAACACGGGCACGATGGATCTCTCAATTGGTATTTTGCTGTTACAAGGGAAGGGAAACCATTAGTTGAACCATACAATATCTTTTCACACGTGTTCGCCTGCATGTCGTTCGCTCAGCTGAGCAAGGCTACAGGCAGTAAGGAATATGGTGATATAGCGAAGAAAACATTCGACATCATACTCGCGAGAACGGCAAATCCGAAGGACAAGTGGAGCAAGTCCCACCCGGGGACAAGGGACCTCAAGAACTTCGCACTCCCAATGACACTCTGTAATCTCTCTCTCGAGATCGAGCATCTTCTCGAGGAACAATTCATAAAGGAAACAATGGAGACCTGTCTTCACGAGGTGATGGATAACTTCTACAGGCCCGAGCTTGGGATAGTTGTCGAGAACATTACACCCGACAACAAGCTGTCAGACACTTTCGAAGGCAGGGTCATCAACCCGGGGCATTCAATAGAAGCCATGTGGTTCGTCATGGATCTTGGTGTTAGACTCAACAGGCCTGATATAGTGGCAAAAGCCGTTGATATTACAATTAAAATGATCGAGTACGGCTGGGATGAGAAATACGGGGGTATTTTTTACTTCCGCGACAGGTTAGGTCATCCGCTTCAGCAACTCGAGTGGGACCAGAAACTCTGGTGGGTTCACATCGAGTCACTTATTTCCCTCATCAAGGGCTACCAGTTAACTGGATCAAAAGAATGTCTGAAATGGTTCAGGACTATTCATGATTATACATGGGAACATTTCAGAGACAATGAATATCCTGAATGGTTCGGATACCTTAACCGGCAGGGGGAGGTACTGATACCATTAAAGGGAGGCAAGTGGAAAGGTTGCTTCCACGTTCCCAGGGGGTTATACCAGATCTGGCAGATACTGGGGAAAGTCAGGTGAATCTACAGGGAACAAACCGACTCTATCTCGCTGATTGATTTTGGTATTGGTTTACCAAGAACCCTGTTACCATTCTCCGTGATAAGAACATCGTCTTCAATTCTGACTCCCCCGAAATCGAGGTAATTCATTACCTTATCATAGTTTATGAAATCCGCGAATTTACCCTCACTCTTCCACTGGTGCACAAGCTGGGGAATGAAATAAATTCCGGGTTCCACCGTAAATACATGCCCTGGTTTATATGGAAGGGCAAATCTTAAAAAAGCTAGACCAAACTGGGTGCTCCTGGTAACAGTGTCGTTATAACCGACGTGATTTTCACCCAGTGCCTCCATATCGTGAACATCAAGCCCCATCATGTGACCAAGGCCATGAGGCATGAACAGGGCATGAGCACCTTCCCTGACTGCATCCGCGGTATTTCCTTTCATGAGACCGAGACTTTTCATTCCTTCAGCAACTATAGTGCATGCCATCAGGTGCATATCCTTGTTGGATTTGCCAGGGCCGGCCGCCTTGATTGCTTCCATGTTGGCTTTCAGAACCACCTCGTAAATATCCCTTTGCCTGTCGTTGAACTTCCCGCCCACGGGTGTTGTCCTTGTAATATCGGATGAATAATGCATGAGCGTTTCAGCACCGCAATCAGTGACCATCATTCGTCCCTCTTTTAATACATTGCCATGTGAATGGTTATGAAGGGTCTGACCGTTAATACTAAGGATGGTAGGGAATGACGGGCAGGCTCCCTTTGAATAGGCAATACCTTCAATTATGCCGAATATCTCCTGTTCGCGGGCTCCGGGTTTGCACATTTTCATCGCTGTAACATGCATATCATATGCAATGCTTATGGCTTTTTCAATCTCATCTATCTCGCCCGCATCCTTTATCGATCGCAAAGCCACCACGGCCTTGATAAGATCAACTGATGCCAGGGTCTTCATCTGGCATGGATTCTCCTTCAGAATCGAACCCAGGGTCATCTTGTTCTCTCCCCTGTATGGAGGAAGAAAATGTATCTTTCTGCCACCTGCCACAGCTGCCCTCACTGTCTCCTCCAGGGAGGCAAGTGGTGATGTTTTCGTAACCCCGCACCCGAGCGCCAGCTCCTTTATAGTGGGCTGAGGGCCCATCCAGATTATGTCGTCAAGATCAACATCATTACCAAAAATAATGTCCTCACCTGAATCAAAATCCATCACGGCTGCAAGACCCTGGAGGTCAAGACCGAAAAAATACAGGAAATCGCTGTCCTGGCGGAAATGATATGGATTAGCAGGATAGTTGGCAGACACGTCAACATTTCCCAGGAAGAGACCAATTCCAGAATTAATCATCTTGTGCAGCTTGTTGCGGCGTGCAACATATACATCACTTTTAAACATGTCTTTGCGGTATTTGTACTGCACTAAGGTAATAAGCTAAGATGAATAAAAAAAGGCTGTCACCTTACTACCCGGTAACAGCCTCGAGAATTATCCGAAAAACCAACCGCCTATGAATCTTTCCTGACACTCCAGCCTAGACGCAGACCGAAAATGAACCATGCCAGAGCCAACGCGCCGGCAGCAAAAATAGTGTCTCCTATCATTCTCATCCATTTTAATGTGACGAGAGCCGGCTGTTGCAGAAACTCGGCAGAACGTGCATACCACAAGCCTTCCTTTACACTTGCCACCGTCTGTGCCAGACCGATAGGCAGAACACTTAGGATAACCATTGCTGCAAGTCCTATGTTAATTGACCAGAAGGCAAACTTTATCCACTTGTCCTTCCACACAACATCGCGGTTCACATCTCGAAGAACGAAAAGCATTAACCCTATCCCCAGCATGCCATATACACCAAAAAGGGCAGTGTGACCATGGACAGGAGTAGTGTTCAGACCCTGCATGTAATACAGCGCGATAGGTGGATTGATGAGGAAACCGAATATTCCGGCACCAACAAGATTCCAGAATGCTACGGCGATAAAGCTATAGATTGGCCACTTGTACGCTTTTATCCATTCAGAACTGCGACTTATCTTTAGGTTATCGTAAGCTTCGAACCCCATAAGCACCAGGGGCACAACTTCAAGCGCGCTGAATGTGGCACCGAGAGCCATTACGGCTGTAGGAGTTCCGGTGAAGTAAAGATGATGGAAGGTTCCGAGTATGCCCCCGCACAGGAACACTATTGTCGAAAACAACACTGAGATGGTTGCAGTTGATGCCTTCAGCAGTCCCATCCTCACGAAAAGGAACGCGACAATAACAGCGGCAAAAACTTCAAAGAATCCTTCTACCCACAGGTGAACCACCCACCAGCGCCAGTACTCGGCAACTGCCAGGTTTGTTTGCCTTCCCCACATCAGACCAGCTCCATAAAATGAAGCGATAGCAACTGTCGACACCAGAAAGAGTACCAGGAGGTTCCTGTTCTCGGATTTCTGCCTTAGTGCCGGCCAGATGGCCCTGCCCATCAGGAAGAGCCATATGAACAACCCTGCGAAAAGGAAGATCTGCCAGAACCTGCCCAGATCAACATATTCATATCCCTGGTGACCAAACCAGAAATTGGAGAGCAGACCAAGTTTCTGCATAATCCCAAGCCACTGTCCTGCAAGCGAGCCAACGACAATTACAAGAAGGGCACCGAATAGCACATTTACGCCAAGCTTCTGGAACCTTGGTTCAACCCCCGAAATAGCGGGAGCATAGTACAAGCCGGTGGCCAACCATGAAGTGGCGATCCAGAATATTGCAATCTGGACATGCCATGTACGTGAAACGGAATATGGAAGCAATTTAGCAAGATCAAGCCCGTAAAAACCCTGACCTTCAACACTGTAATGTGCCGTGATTATTCCCATGGCTACCTGAACCAGAAGAAGGGCAGAGACTATAAGGAAATATTTAATTGTTGCTTTCTGTGATGGGGTTTGTGTTTCCTTCCCGGGAACAAAACCTGCAAATGAGTCATTACCTTCCTCATCCCTTTTCCTGGCATAAAACCAAACCATCAGGCCGATCCCGGCAATAAGTACTATCACGCTGAAACCGGTCCATAGTAGAAGCGAACCTGCCGGTTTGTTCCCCACGAGTTCATCGGCTGGCCAGTTATTTGTATATGTAATTGTCATGCCCGGACGTTCAGTAACACAAGACCACGAGGTCCAGAAAAAGAAGGCATTAAGTAACTTCGCTCGCTCAACATCTTTTAAAGCATTATCAGGAATTCCATAAGCCTCCCTGAGACCAGCCAGATTGCTGTCATTCATGAAGAGTCCCGTGTAATGCTGGCTATTTGAAGCAATCGCCAGAGCCCTGTCAGCCGATATAGTGAGAACACCCGTTGAGGGATCATAAGTGTTCTTTCTCAATTCCTTCCTCAACCTTGTCTCAACAGAAGCTTTTCTCTCATCATCAAGAGCATCAAACTTCATGCTGTCAGATTTGAAAGCAAACCTGTCAAGCATGAAAAGAGCTTCCCGGTGCAGCCAGTCAGCACTCCAGTCCGGAGCCTGGTATGCACCATGACCCCAGACAGTCCCTATCTCCTGTCCACCGAGTGATTGCCAGACGTTCTGTCCATCCTTTATTTCAGTCCCTGTAAATAAGACGGTGCCATCCTCAAGCACAACCTTTTCCGGAATAGGAGGTGCCTGCCTGTATATCTCTTTCCCAAACCACAGGAGCACCCCAAACGATATTACCATAACTGCAATAAAACCAAACCACAGTCTCCTTGTCTTCATTTCTAAGTTTATTTAAGGTTTATATTAGTCTTTCAGATAAATAGCAGCGAGCTGTTCGACTAGAGCAATGAAATCACCGGGCCTCTCCCCTTCCCTGCATCCCTCTTCAACTCCTGAGAATTTTGCAAGAAGCTTGTCCTGATCCGTACCCGAAAGCATCCTGTCAGCCATCCTGAAGAGAACATTATTCTCCTTCGAGATATGGTTTTGCAAGAGACCCGCGTAACCGAGCATGTTTTCATGAACTCGCACTATAGCTTCCTTGTTACCCGAGATAAACATATCAAGATTGTCCCTCATCCCTTTAACGAAGGCCCGTCCCTCGACGTGCTCGTGCATCATTACAGCCACCGGGCCCTGCTGCATCGACAAGCCTCTCTCCGCGAGTAACGGGAATAGCAGTTTTTCTTCCTTGGCATGGTGTATTCCGTCGGCATAGTTCTTAATAATATTTATTACTTTCTCCATATCTCCCGCTTCAGAACAGGACGACCTGGCCATGCTTACCATTATGTCCGTCAATTTAAGTATGTGGACATGGTCATTTTCGAGGTTTAATGTAGCCGTTATCATATTTCTTATTTATAATTGTTTGCCAGTTCCAATGCCGCTGGGAAAAGAATATTGTTTTCGAGGTGCACGTGAATATGAAGATCTTGCTCGAACCTGTCGAGGTTACTGAAGGCGGCCCTGTAAGTGTTACATCCATCTGCAGGCACCATGTAACCAGATGTCAAAATATTTATCCGGTCCATGGCCTTACCCGCGATTTCATGCTCTCCCGACATACGGGCTATCTCGCTCCGTATTATTGGAACCGCATCTCCGCCTGATTTACCAGATAAAGATTTTATGGCCGGGAAAAGGACTTCTTCTTCCTTTCCAAGGTGCTGTTTCAATTCAGTACTTATTGATGAAAAGAGACTGGCCACCTCGAGAAGCTCCGGATGATTATGCCCGTGCACGGAAGCAATCTTTCCCGTGTACTCGACAATTGCCTGCATGTTATTTTTAACATACCTGTGATGGGTGTTTACAATGTAATCGCACAGGAAGCCTGGATCCCACTCCTTGTAATTCATTGTACCCGGTATTTCCGTGGCAGCTATCTCTTCTATTTTATCCAAAAGAACTGCCGGCTCAATACCTTTCTCCCTGCAGGCTTCGTCGAGTGACATTTTGCCGCCGCAGCAGAAGTCAATTCCAGCCTCCCTGAAAACCTGGGCGGTCCTGAAATCTGATGCAACGATCTCTCCTATCGTCTTTATTCCGTTTTTCATTTCTTATTCATGTTAATTCAACGGGACAAAGTTATAGAAATATTTATTAAAAGACAAAATGGTCTTTTGGTATTTTTGTAAAATATTTTTATATTTGCATCGTTTTACCCACCCAAAACAGGATTTATGTTCAACAAGGAAACCGAATACGCTCTGAGAAGCCTGGTATATATCAAGCTCCAGAACATGAAAAACAGGAGACCCGGCACTGCCGAAATAGCGAAAGAGATTGAAGCCCCGCCATTCTTCACGGCAAAAATATTACAGCGGCTGGTGAGAGCCGGGTTCGTTGAATCGCTCAAGGGGAAAAACGGGGGATTCTTTTTCGACAAGGAGAAGCCCGACCTGAAACTGGAGGTACTGATATCCTCGATAGAGGGTAACAGGTCTTTCTCGGGATGCGGGTTCGGGCTCAAGAATTGTTCCGATACTAACCCGTGCCCGCTTCACGACAAATACGCACCTATTAGAACTCGCATAAAAAGCCTTGTAACACGTGAAACGGTTCAAAGTCTCGCCAGGAAGGTTCATGGAAAGGAGGTCAAATTAAATAACGTACTCAAATGAAACGAGGAGAATACAGGATACCGGTAGCGATATTCATTTTGACTTTTATCCTCCTGGCATTCGTCCAGGTGAAGCTCGAAAGACCTATCCTGATGGCCGAAAGGTTTTTAAAAGGGGCCGGATGGATTGAAATCCTTGTCATATCGTTATACGGTGCCTTTGTCGGATACAAAATGTCGGACCGGGATAACGTACCAAGGTGGCGAACCATTACATGGACAATTTTCTCGGTCGTCTTTTTCACGCAACTTGTTCTGGGTATTTCAGGTATGGACAAATTCCTGATGACTGGCAAATTACACCTGCCCATACCCATGATGATAGTTGCCGGACCGGTTTACAGGGGAGAACTATCTGTAATGACAATATTATTTCTGAGTACCGTTCTGGTTACAGGACCCGCCTGGTGCAGCCAGCTCTGCTATTTTGGTGCTTTTGACAACCTTGCATCCAAGGGCAAAACAACCAGGGGCATTCTTGAAAATAAAGTCCTGATAAAATCATCTTTCGTAGTGCTTGTAGTGACCGGGGCAATCATTTTCCGCTGGCTTAGTTTTTCCCACCTTTTCGCCACGCTCGCTGCCGTACTGTTCGGTATTGCAGGGATACTCGTGATGATTGTCTTTTCAACGGGGAAGAAGAAAATGGTCCATTGCACCATGTATTGCCCGATTGGCACGGTGGTTAATGTTATCAAACCGGTAAACCCTTTCAGGATGTACATTGATAAAAGCTGTACCCTCTGCATGCATTGCACATCTTACTGCAAATATGATGCACTGAACCCGGCTGATATAAAAAAAGGCAGCCCGGCTCTTACCTGCACCCTGTGCGGTGATTGCCTGGCTGGTTGCAGTCACGATTCAATAAAATACAAATTCCTTAGACTGAGCCCGGGAAAAGCCAGGTCATTATACCTGGTACTGACAATAACATTACACGCATCTTTCCTTGCAATGGCAAGGATATGAACTGGTTTCAAAATAATCAATCAATAAAATGAGTGAAATAATAAATAATTCGAGAAAGAGGAAGGAGCTTCTGAAGCACATGATACTTCAGTTGCACGAGGGAGAGGCACCCGAAATAGTTAAGCAGAGGCTTACCGAATTGCTGAGGTCAATACCTTATGACGAGGTTGTTGAAGTGGAGCAGGAATTAATTGCCGGTGGTCTGCCAGCAGAGGAAGTACTTAAGTTTTGTGATATACACCAGATGGTGCTCGATGGCCACATCGACCAGTCTGGCGCCAGGACTGTTGTACCGGGACATCCGGCTGATACCTTCATGAAGGAAAACAGGGAACTCGGGAAGGTGATCAACAGTCTCGGGATCTTGCTCGATGAGGTGTCAAAGCTAAAGCGGAACGAAGTGAAGGGTTGGCTCATAAGCGTTCACACCCTTTTTAACAGCCTGATGGATGTTGACAAACATTACAGGAGGAAAGAATACCTTTTATTCCCCTTCCTTGAAAAATATGGTATCACTGGCCCGCCCAAGGTGATGTGGGGAAAACACGATGAGATCAGGCAACTCCTGAAAGCATCCATTGAAGCAATCAGCCTCAAGGAAGATGTTACTCCACAGGAAGTTGTCAGCAT
>JAXLTU010000010.1:0-101802 GCA_046329885.1 Bacteroidales bacterium | reverse complement strand
GATCGGCATACCATTCTATTTCGCGCAAAAGGTGAAAACGATTCCCTGCGGAGGGATCAGTATTGATATAGCGGATTCGTCAGATTATCATTTTGTTACAAAAGGCTATCTGAAGTCTCTTGTAGCGGGAACAGGGCAGAGATACCTGGGAGTGCCGCTTGATGAGCTGGCTGTTAACGAGATAGAAGGGAAGTTATCGGCTGTGAAGCAGCTGCGTGAAGCCGAGGTTTTTTATACGATCGATGGTTTCATCCACGTGTACGTCAACCAGCGCGACCCGGTAATGCGTGTTATCGCATCAGGCGGGGATTATTTTGTCGATAACGAGGGAGTCGTATTTCCAAAGCGCGGGCTTTATACTCCGCGTCTTCACGTGGTGGAGGGTAATGTCAGGGTGACCAAGAAGATGCTCGACGGGGTTTCTGTTCTTGATACATGCTTCAGGAAGAGCAGTCTCAGGGATGCCTGGTACCTGGTTAATTATCTCAGGGGCGACAGGTTCTGGTCAGCCCAGGTCGACCAGATCTTCGTTGATGATGATGACGAGATAGACCTTGTGCCAAGGATGGGTAAGAATATCATACATCTTGGAACTATAGAGAACATGGAAGGCAAGCTTAGAAACCTTGAGGCATTTTACAAGCAGGTTTTACCCGAGACGGGATGGAACCGGTACAGTCTTATTAACCTCGAGTACAAGGATCAGATTGTTTGCAAGAAAAGACCAGAATAATAATAAAAACAACCATATTTTACGCGTATGAGCAAGAAAGAACAGTATGTAGCAGCAATCGACATCGGGACGACCAAGATTGTCGCGATTGTCGGAAGAAAGAACGAGAACGGCAAGATCGAGATACTCGGGCTAAGCAAGGCTCTTTCGAAAGGAGTAAAGAGAGGAGTGGTCCTGAATATCGAGGAGACCGTTAACGCTATCGAGACAACAGTAACCGACGTGAAGAAAAGATCGGGGATAGATTTCTCGGAAGTATTTGTCGGCATAGCAGGTCAGCATATAAAGAGCATGAAGACCCGCGGCTATATAATGCGCGATTCTTACGAGGATGAGATAACACGGGATGATGTTTTCAGACTAATTGAAGACATGCACAAGATACATATAGATATAGGTGAGGAGATCATTCACGTCATCCCCCAGAACTTCATCGTTGATAACGAGACCGGGGTTAAGAATCCTATAGGTATGTGTGGAAGGAGGCTCGAGGCTAATTTCCATATAGTAATAGGTCAGGTCGCGGCTGCCAAGAATATCGAAAAATGTATCAGGAAAGCCGGCATGACTGTCAAGGATATGATACTCGAACCTCTTGCCTCATCTGAAGCCTGCCTGACGGATGATGAGAAGGAGGCAGGTGTCGTTCTTGTTGATATAGGTGGTGGCACGACAGATGTTGCTGTTTATTATGATGATATTATCCGTCATACCGCAGTCATACCTTTCGGCGGGAATGTCATAACAAAAGATATCAAGGAAGGATGCGCGATACTGCATCGTCATGCCGAGCAGCTCAAGATCCAGTATGGTTCGGCGCTGGGTGATATAGCCCCGGAAGATAAGGTTGTTTCAATACCCGGGATTGGCGGCCGCGACCCGAAGGAGATCTCGTTCAAGAGCCTCGCTTACATTATCCAGTCGAGGATGGAAGAGATTATTGATGCCGTCAATTTCGAGATTCAGAATTCGGGTTACGCGGACAAGCTCGCCGCGGGTGTCGTCATAACAGGTGGTGGCGCCATGCTCAAGCACCTTCCACAGCTGATGAAGTTCAAAACGGCAATGGATGTCAGGATAGGTCTTCCAAACGAGCACCTCGTGGGAACGGGCAAGAGCGAGATCAACCAGCCCATGTATTCGACAAGCGTCGGGTTGATAATGAAGGGCTTTGATTACCTCGAGACTTATCACAAAGACTTCGCTGCCGGAAAGCATGGCGAATATGTACAGCCGAAGAAAGAGGTGCCTGTCGATGAGCATCAGGAGGCAGAGGAGGAAACCTATGCCCCCGAGATTGAAAAGCCATCGGACAAGGTTTCTATAACAGACAAGATCAAATCGATCCTGGCCGGAATGTTCGAGGTCGAGGATCAGAAGATCAGTTAATGTAAAATATGGGTTTTAAACTACTGTTCACAGAATATTAAAATTACCGGCCATGGCTGAAGAAATAATGAATTTTGACCTTCCGGTCGAGAGATCTTCGATAATCAAGGTACTAGGGGTTGGTGGCGGCGGCAACAATGCTGTCAATCACATGTTTGAAAAGGGCATACGTGATGTGAATTTTGTTGTCTGCAACACTGACCATCAGGCTCTTGTAAAGAGTCCGGTTCCCCTCAAGGTCCAGATAGGTGAGTCAATTACCGAGGGCAGAGGAGCAGGCAGCAAGCCCGAGATAGGTATGAAAGCCGCTCTCGAGAATATCGACGACGTGATGGAAACGCTGTCAGGCAATACCAGGATGGTTTTTATCACGACAGGTATGGGTGGAGGAACCGGAACTGGTGCCGCCCCTGTAATTGCTAAAGCCTGCAAAGATGCCGGACTGCTGACAATAGCTGTTGTTACCATACCATTCAAGTCAGAGGGCAAAGTCAGGATAAAACACGCTGTTGATGGTGTGACTGAACTGATGGATCATGTCGACTCTCTTCTCGTCATCAATAATGAGAAACTGAGGGAAATCTATGGTGATCAGCCTGTCTCAACCGCCTTCGCGAAGGCTGATGATATCCTTACAACTGCCGTGAAAGGTATAGCTGAAATAATAACGGTTACCGGTTATATCAACGTCGATTTTGCCGATGTTGAAACAGTTATGAAGGATTCGGGGGTTGCCCTGATGGGTATGGGCACGGCCTCCGGCGAGAACAGGGCTATCAAAGCCATCGAGAACGCTCTGGCTTCACCGCTTCTCAATTCAAATGATATAACAGGAGCCAGGTCGATACTGATAAATATTTCGACAGGAAGCGGCGAGTACGAACTTACAATGGATGAACTTGGCGAAATAACAGATTACCTGTACGATGTTGCATCGGACGATGCTCTCATAATAAGAGGACTGTCGAAGGATGAAACACTGACCCAGGAAATATCAGTGACTGTTATCGCCACGGGATTCGAGGCAAACAGTATCTTCCAGCCATACATTCCTAACAGGAAAAAAGAATCCGTTCCACTCGAACCAGTCGGATTGCCAGCACCTCAGCCAATGGCAGCTCTCCCGGCAGATGGTTCGGAAATATACACTGTTCACAATAAATCGAAAAAATCGATTATAACCGACATGGATGAAGAAGAGGTCCAGGGTACTATCGATTTCGGTCTAGAGACGCGGGGAGCGCGGAAAGATAAAACCGCGAGAGTGAAGGAGCCGGAGGAGGATGGTGGAGAGAAGCCGGAAACAACCCTCAGGAAGGTGAAACACATGCAGAACATTATGAAGAAGGAAGGTCTTTCGAATAAATCGATGAAAGACAATATAGATATCTTCGAGGATGTCCCCGCATACATACGGAGAAACATGGCACTGGGAACCAATGACAAGGGTGCCGACAGCAAGATATCGAAGTTCACCCTCAGCTCGGACGAGAATGACGAACCCGTGTTGAGGGAAAACAACGCCTATCTGAACGATAACGTCGATTGAGCTGGAAACTCCTTCCATTTTTTCTATCTTTGCGGGCAATGCAAAGACTGTTATTCATTATTGCTGCCATACTGTTTCCTGTCGTGATATTGGCCCAGGAATCTGATAGTTCCAGGCATGTTATCAAGCGACAATGGAAGCTTTCGGAAGATTACAGCGAGGAAGTCGAAGTCGCGATAGACACTGCCTTTTCACTTTTTCATCATTACAAATCAGCCGAGAAGAGTTCCCCCTTTATAATTTACCCCGGGAATTACGGGCAACCAGTTTACCAGCTCGATTTCTTTGACAGACCCACTGATCCCGTCCAGTACCTGTACAGACATTACCTGCCGTTCATGCATGTCCCGACCAACGCGTTGTTCATGAACACGCAGATTCCATATACTGAACTCGTTTTCAACTACGCCGGACCAAGAGACAGGGCTGATCAGTCCTTCAGGATAAGACATTCACAAAATGTAAACCGCAAACTGAATTTTGGCCTGATATACGATATCGTTTACAATCTCGGGCAGTACAACTACCAGAGGACCAGCGATAAAGCCTTCGCGTTTCATTCTTCTTACACGGGCGACAGATACAACATGTATTTCCAGGCTGGACTTAATAAATTGTATACATACGAAAACGGGGGCATCGTCGATCCAGTGCAGATGGAAACGTTTGATACAAGGGATCTGGAAACAAAACTTGGAGGATTGAGCAAGGCAGTAAACCTCCTGTCTAACACGAACTTCCTTCTTGTACAAAAGTATTATGTGAGCAATTCAGCTATCCCGGTGTCAGATAGTACCACCTCCGGAAACGATAGAAGAAGGTTCAGGATGACAGGCACCTTCTCACATATTTTCGAGTACTCGAAAACTTCCAGATCATACACTGATAATTATCCTGAATCGGGATTTTATGATACCAATTACGTGAACACGGATATCACATTTGATACTCTTTCGTTCAGGAGCATGCGAAACACGGTGAGGTTTGATTTCAGTACTGACGAGACAAGAAAATTCAAACTTGGAGGAGGATTCGGGCTGAGAAACGAGATACAAAGGTATTACCAGGTAGTAATTCCTTATGATTATCCACTGGCTGATAATACGGTCAGGCACAGATCGTCAAACGTGATTATCGGCAGGCTGTTCAATAATATAGGGGCAAGGTTCGGTTGGAGGGCTGACGGGGAATTTTATCTTACCGGGTACAGGGCCGGTGACTTTAATTTCAGGGGCGTCCTTACAAAATCTTTCAGTGGGAAGAAAGGAGACGCTGTTTGGAACATAACTGCCGGGCTTTCAAATATTCAGCCATCATCGTGGATGGAATCCTGGTCCGGGAACAATTTCAGATGGAACGATGACCTCCAGAAGGAATTCAGGATCACGGCCGGTACCGATCTGTCTGTGCCGGGATGGAATACCTATCTGAGGGCCGGCTACGCGTTAATAGATAATTATGCATACTTCGGAAGCATGGCCATACCGGAACAGCACACTGGTGGCTTATCAGTTTTATCCGTTTTACTGAGGAAGGAATTCGTGTTGTGGAAATTCCATCTTTCAGCAGATGTCCTGATGCAGCAATCATCCAACGAGGATGTACTTGATCTTCCGCTTGTTGCAGTTAAATCTG
The DNA here is from genome assembly GCA_046329885.1 of Bacteroidales bacterium. Lineage (GTDB taxonomy): Bacteria > Bacteroidota > Bacteroidia > Bacteroidales > VadinHA17 > LD21. The sequence continues at coordinate 96,496 of JAXLTU010000010.1, read as the reverse complement.
CAGCGTTTTTCCAGCATAATATACACTTCAAGATAACTAATGGTAATCTCAATACCCAGTTCGGTGTGGAGGTCATGTATAATACTGATTACCATGGTTATGCTTATATGCCGGCTACCGGCGTATACTACAATCAGAACCGGACAAGCAATGGTTCTTACCCGTATTTGAATGCATTTTTGAATGTCAAGCTAAAACGCACCCGCATCTTTTTAATGCTAGATCACTTCAATTCCGGCATGTCGGGATATAATTATTTTCTTGTACCAGATAACCCTATGAATATCAGAACGTTCAGGTACGGACTTGCCTGGACTTTCTATGATTAGAAAAAAGTTTATACATTCGCGGCTCGAAAAAATTGTTTAACTAAAGGGTTAGTATTGATAAAACAGGTTTTTTTAACGTTCTTGATACTGCTTCTGGTTTTCTATTCATGCAAGAGGTACCCGGAATCACCAGTTCCCGGGAAAGCTACCCTGGCCGACGAATCAATAATGTCGTTGAACCCGGGTTTCGGAGAGAAGGATGCAGTTCATAGTTCAAAGTACACGCTGGCCACAATGCCGCTCCTGCCTGACAGTATTCTGGCAGCCGGTATTCCGGGGCAGATATCGAAATGGGACTTTCACCTGATTGCTTTAAGCGATACATTAAAATGGGACTGGAGGCTGCTTGCGTCTATAATGTGGCAGGAGTCGAGGTTTCAGCCAAACGTGAGATCATTTGCAGGGGCTTACGGCCTCATGCAGCTGCTACCCTCGACAGGCTGGAATTTTGGAATAGACATTACTTCATCGCCTGTAAATAATATCAGGGCAGGAGTGATGTACCTCAAATATCTTCAGGAATTCTTCGCGGAAAGAGTGCCGGACAAGGACGAACGTCTCAAGTTCATTCTAGCGGCCTATAATGCCGGTGAGGGCAATATAATAGACGCGATGAATCTGGCGAGCAAGCATGGAAGGGACCCGCTTAAATGGGACGATAATGTTGCTTATTACCTGCTGATGAAAACTGATTCAGTTTATTTCTCCGACCCGGTGGTGAGGAACGGCTATTGCAACGGGTACGAATCGGTGAATTTTGTCAGGCTTGTTCTGGGCCGTTATTCGGAGTACCTTGGTCATCAGCCGAAAAAGCCAAGCCTGATCGCCTGGCAGCAGTAAGAAGTTCATGCAGAATCATGGCCGTCGCTCCCCATATAACATGGCCGTGATAATTGAAATACCTGACATCAAGGGTACGCCCCCCTATGTCCATCTTTTTGTTACTGATTATTGATCCGTCAATAAAATCATCAACGGGTGCCTCGATCAGGAAGACAACCTCATTGTTGTCGGGAATGAAGTGAGGACGTTCGCTGTAGCAGCCTACGACAGGGGTTACAATAGTGTTGCTGACCGGGATGAAAAGAGGGGTCAGGATTCCCTCAACGGTCACCAGACCAGGGTTTATGCCAGTCTCCTCTGCAGCTTCCCTGAGGGCTGTATGAATAAGATCCTTGTCATCTGCTTCCTTTTTGCCGCCCGGGAAGCTTATCTGGCCGCCATGTACACCATCATACCCGGGTCTTTGCATGAAGACAGTAAATACTTTTGAATCAATCGGGTAAAGGAGAATAAGTACCGCGGCTTCCCTGGCGTCCTTCCCCGGAACTCTAGGAAAACCGGCAACATGCCGGTCAGATGATGCCATTTCCCATTGAACATCTGTTCCGGGCAGTGCTCCGGTTAAGACAGAGCGCAGCTTTTCACGAAAGTATTTCATTTATTTCCTGTACTTCCTCACGAATTCCTCTACTTCAGGAACTCCTCCCTGGTAAACAAGATAACCGTTATAAGGTTCTTTTTCCGTGATCTCTTCGTTGACAGGTGTAAGCATGATCCTCTTTACCTCGGCCGGGTCGTCAGTCTGGCCCAGTGCCCAACCCAGCTTAACCCAGGCAACTTCCGGGAGCATGTTACCGAGGGGGATAACTCCTTTTGCCATCATATCTCTCCCCGTCTCGTAAACGTACATGTGGACATAACCCCAGATAGTCTGGAGCGTCATGAAAACAGTAACTCCTTTTTCCCTGGCATATTCCAGAGCGGGGTAAAGCTCGCGGTTAACATGGCCAAGCCCTGTGCCAACTATAATTATACCCTTGTACCCCATGTCGACAAGTGATGTCATTATCTCAGGTTGCATGTGGGGGTAATAATACATCATTGTTACCTTCTCGCTGAAGTAAGGCATTATTTTTACATTCCTGTCTTTTCTCCTCGGGTTGTATTTCTTTTTAATCGGTACAACCCCGTTTTTGGTAACGGTGGCCACCGGCGTGTCCCCGATGGTTCTGAATGTTGACCTGTAGGAACTGTGCATTTTTCTTACCCTCGTGCCCCTGTGCAGGAAACCGTATTCATCTGATGTGGGGCCGAACATGCAGACCATTACCTCGGCTATGTCCCCATGTCCCGCGGCCGTTGAGGCATGTATCAGGTTAAGCGCTGCATCGGACGAGGGCCGGTCTGATGATCTCTGCGAACCGACAAGTACTATTGGCACAGGCGATTCCTGGACCATGAATGATAAGGCGGCGGCCGTGTGATGTAGAGTGTCGGTTCCATGCCCGATCATGATCCCATCCACTCCATTTTTTATCTCGTTGCCAATTGCCTTCGCGAGGGTCATGTACTGGTTTGGTCCCATGTTCTCGCTGAATACAGCGAAGAGTTTTTCAGTGGTGATGTTGCAAACATCGGCTAACTCTGGGACAGCTCCATACAGCTCACCTGGCGAAAAGGCAGGTATGACAGCCCCTGTCCTGTAATCAAGCCTCGAAGCTATCGTACCGCCGGTCCCGAATAATTTCACGTTGGGCTTGTCTTTCGAATAAGGGAATTCCTTTTCGGGAATCTTGTAGTTTGCCTTCTGGTAACCCTTCTCGGTCATGTTAGTAATGGTGGCAATGTCGATGCCAATATTATAACCGGTATCTATTTTAAGCACGATATGCCTGTCGTCGTCGTTCTCTGCCCTTGGCAGCACGGTACCGCGGAATAATCCCCTGGTGGTATCGATATCAGCCTTTCCCCAGACCCTTACATTGAATCTCTTGAGGACTTCCAACGCCTGTCCCTTGTATCCCTGGAATATATCTTCAGTCATAACTGAACTGTTTCTTTTCTGATTCTGTTTTCAATTTCTTTCCTCAGCTGCGAGAGATCTACATTACCTAATGCCTGTCTGTGGAGCTGTCCCATTAACCAGTCAATCGACGCCTTTTCGGAATCAGATATCCTGATCTGGCAAAATTTCTGATATAGAAAATCCACGGGCGCCAGTAATTCCTGCATTGTATACTTTCTGAAACCGATACTGGTAAGAACGGAACCGAATTCCATATCAGGATGTTCCCTGATGACCGGTAGCATCAACCTGGCAATTGACGGCAGTAATTTCTTACGGCTTATAAAGCCGAACATGCTGTATATCTTCTCGTGAGAAAAATTCTTGTGAGGTTTTACCTTCCCTTCAATGTTACGGAAGGTATGACCCAGGAAGGTGCCAACATACCGCGGATCAAATCCAAACTCACCTGAAATCCTTTCAACAAGAGGCACGAGGTTCTTGCTGAGGAGGTACCTGTAAGTGTCTTCAGGAAGCTTCCAGTTTTTCATCTGCCTGAATCGTTCGGAAACCAGTACCGGTAACCGGCTCCTGAGGCTGTTTATATACTCTTCACTCAGTGGTATCGGTTCGGAATCAGTGTCAGGGTACATCCTGTCACGCCCCGGCAGAACCCTTTCAAATATTGTTGTCCCGTCAGGGAAAGTCTTTCTTGTTTCGTTTGGCACTCCATCAAAAGCCATCAGTACTCTTTCCTCTATGGTTTCAAGAGCTGTTGGAATATCCGCTTCCGGCCCCCAGATAATAACCTGCGCGTCATCTTCACCGGCCCCGGCAAATTCCCTGATCCTGTCGAGTTCCTTCGATGTCATCACAGGCTCAAGTTCCTCTGAATGGCACATGTTGGGCTTTTCAATGCAGGCTATTACTTTCAGCCTGTCACTTATTTCGTCAGCGAATATTTTCCCGGGCTGCGTGAAATGAGACAGTATACCCTTGCAACCAGGAAGGTTCACCACATGTACCCTGAACCCTTTTTCAAGGTTTTCCCTGATAACCCTGGCAAACATATCGCGCTGGTCAGATAATATCTCCCTCGATTTGATCTTCCATCCTGAATGGTCGGGGATTTTCGTGTTAAGGATAGTTCTCAGATGCAGGAGTGCATATTGTCTGAACGCCTCATTATGAGAAAGCTCCGGGATAAGCGATATATGGGATACCCCCTTTAGTTCCACCCTGGTGCCACCCTCGCAGCTCACGTTAACATCCTCCCTGGCAGCTCCAATACCGGTTCTGACTAACCCGGTGCTCCTGTTCAGGAACCTGATATATTGTGCAGCTTCAGCCAACTCGTCCGGGGTAAGCATGTCGGGATAGGTGACGGTTTCGATAAGCGGCATTCCCAACCTGTCGGTCTTGTAAACCCTCACGTGACCAACGTCAGAAATCTCCCTGCACGAGTCTTCCTCGATGCTTAACTGTATTAACCTGACTTTTTTATTGCTGAGTTCAATTTCACCTTCAACACCGAGTATCGCTGTTCTCTGGAACCCGGTAGGAATGCTTCCATCGAGGTACTGCTTGCGTGTTATATGTACTTCACCCACTATATTCAGTTTCGAGAGAATGGAAATCTGTAAAGCGATCTCGAGGGCTTCCCGGTCTACAGGGAAAGGCGGAGTATCGTCTACCTCGTAGGTGCAGGCAGTCTGGTTATTAATCCTGTATCTTATCTCCTTCCTGGTCTTGAACTCCATCAGAGCAGTGCCATCGTACACGCCAAGTTCGCTTAGAGTCGGCCTCATATGCCTGATAAGCTCGGCATTGTAATCGTTACTGTCGTGGAAAATGCCTGCCGGACACCTGCAAAACAGTTTGCTCCTCGTTCTGAGTTGCTGGTGCACCTCGAGGCCGGATTTGAATCCTATTCTTTTATAGTCTTTTGCAGTTGCAGAATCCCTGCTCACGTAACCTATTGCTTTCCTCGTCTGTTCGTAATTGCGTCTAGGGTCAAATTTCTTCATCTCTCGCTGCCATTAACACTTGAAAGATATAACAGAAGAAATTTATATCAAAGTGAAGAAAATCAGATTGTTCCGGGGGTTTGAACGAATATTGCCATTTTGTGGTATTTGTATTGAACCGGTAAAGCAAAATGCATATATACCTTCAAAACTTTCAAAATTGAGTTGAAAAATGTGGTTTTGATATACCGGGTTTCACCAGGTCTTTTAGTCAAACCTGATGGCTTTGACCGGTGTAATCCTTGAGACCAGGTTCGAAGGTATCAGCAACATTGCCAGTATTACTGCCATCGTTCCGGCATTGAGCAGAAGAACGTGTATCACCTGTAGATTAACCGGGACCGTTTTGATATAATATGTCTCGGGATTCAGTGTGACAAGACCTGTATGAAGCTGAAGAAGAGCCAGTCCGATGCCGACAAGATTGCCCCAGAAAAGACCCTTTCCAATGAGCCAGGCGGCCTGGTACAAGAAGACTTTCCTGATTGTATTGTCTTCAGAGCCAAGGGCTTTCATTACTCCTATCATGTTGGTCTTTTCGAGTATGAGTATGAGTAAACCAGATATCATGTTGAATCCAGCGACGAGAAGCATGAGTACTATTATAATAACAACATTCATGTCCTGGAAATTCAGCCAATCGAAAATCTGGGGGTACTTGGTGCGGATGTTTACAACTTTAAGCTTTTCAGTATCCTCGGTTATCCTGTATCCAATGGCATCTCTCACTTCCCCGGTCATCTCGTCAAGCTTGTCAAAATCATCCAGGTAGATCTCGAACCCGCTTACCTGGTTATCCTGCCACCCGTTCAGACGTCTTATATGTCTGATGTCGCACAGGATATAGATCTTGTCAAATTCCTCGAGACTGGTTTCATATATACCGGTTATTGTGAATTTTCTCATCCTCGGCTTCTCCTGGATAAAATGCATCGCGAACGAATCGCCAGTTCGCAGATTAAGCATCTTTGACAGTTTTCTCGATATGACGACATTATTGGTCGTGGCAGTGTCTGAGACTGTGAAAATGCTCCCTTCAACAATACATGATGAAAAATAGCTCCAGTCGAAGTCAGTTCCTATACCCTTGAGAACAACTCCCTGTATATTCTCTTCAGTCTTTATTATCCCGGCTTTAATCGCGAATACCTGGATGTGCTTTATTCCATCTATAGCCCTGATCTTGGGAATAAAGTCCTGGTCAGTGCTTACCGGTTCAGTCTCGAACGAGTAATTCGAGTCGAAGTTCACCACCTGGATGTGTGAACCAAATCCTGATACCTTTTCACGTATCTCCTGTTTGAATCCCGTGAGTATGGCAACCGCTAGTATCATCACGGCAAGACCAACCGCAATCCCGGCTATGGCAATGACGTTAATGGGACGGGAAAAGGAACTTTTTTCCCTCCTGTCCCTGATGAGCCGTTCTGCTATGAAATATGGAAGATTCATTTTAAACCTGTCAAATTTAATATTTTTTACCCGCCGGTTGCTCAAAAACAGAACGGTACAGGATGAAATTGTTTAGATTTACAGATAAATGTCGCGATTATGAATAAAACTGCCGTTTTCATTCTGTTTATTTCTTGTTGTCTCGCTGCAGCGGGATGCACAAACAAAAAAGATATAACTTTTGCAAAAGTGACAGTTGGTGCCGCCCGCACCACGGAATACATCAGCCACCTTGATGGTAAATCGGTAGCAGTGGTCGCCAACCAGACCTCCATGGTAGGTAATACCCATCTGGTTGATACACTTTTATCGCTCGGCGTCAGGATTCACCATATTTTTGCACCTGAGCACGGGTTCAGGGACCTTGTTCCGGCTGGCGATAAAGTTTCCGACGGGTTCGATTCTGCCACCGGCGTCAGGATCGTGAGCCTTTACAGCGGACATCTCAAGCCCCTCGAAGAAGATCTTGACAGTGTTGATGTCGTTCTGTTTGATATTCAGGATGTCGGGACCAGGTTCTATACCTATCTCTCGACAATGTGCCTCGTGATGGAAAGCTGCGCGGAGAATGGTGTTAAAATGATTATACTCGACAGGCCTAATCCTAACGGTTTTTATTTCGATGGAAATATACTCGACACTGCCTTCAGCTCATTCGTGGGAATGCACCCCGTGCCTGTGGTGCATGGTATGACACTTGGCGAATACGCCATGATGGTCAATGGAGAGGGATGGCTAAAAGGTGGTGTAAAGTGTGATTTGCAGGTTGTGAAATGTGCTGACTGGAAGCATTCAAATTACTACGAGCTGCCTGTCAGACCATCACCAAACCTTCCGAATCAGAACTCGATATATCTCTACCCGTCCACCTGCTTTTTCGAGGGAACAACACTTTCACTCGGGCGTGGTACCGATTTCCCGTTCCAGGTATATGGCAGCCCGCTTTATCCTGACAAGGGGTTCAGTTTTACCCCCGACAGCAATGCTGCCGCTTCCCATCCTCCGCTCCGGGGAAAACGTTGCAATGGAGTAGATCTCCGCGATGCCCTGAAGGACGGCCTGGTGCCCAAACCATATATTAACCTCGACTGGATCATAAGTGCTTACAATGATTATCCCGTGAAAGACAAGTTTTTCACGAAGTATTTTGACACACTTGCAGGGGGAACACAATTAAGGGAGATGATTCAGAAAGGAATGACTGCCAGTCAGATACGAGCAAGCTGGAAAGAAGGACTGGATAAATTCAGCCTTGTCAGGAATAAATACCTGTTATACGATTAATCAGGAAAAACCGAACCTTCAGTTCGTTTTTCCAGGGTAGACCTTCAGTGCTTCTGCAAGAGTCTCCATCGCTGCCTTCAGGTCATCTGTTTTCAGTACATAGGCGATTCGCACCTCGTTCTTTCCAGAGCCTGGTGTAGAATAGAACCCGGAAGCAGGAGCAACCATCACTGTCTGGTTCCTGTATTCAAAATCTTCCAGAAGCCACTGCGCGAACCTGTCGGCATCGTCGACCGGCAATTTAACAACAGTGTAGAATGCGCCTTTGGGTTTCGGACAATAAACTCCCGGCATCCTGTTTAACGCTTCGACCATGAAATTCCTTCGGGCAGTGTATTCGCTGTTGACCTCGGCAAAATAATCATCAGGTGTATCAATCGAGGCTTCCCCGACAACCTGACCCAGTCCCGGGGGTGATAACCTGGCCTGGGCAAATTTCATTGCAGTCGAGATAACTTCTTTATTCTTCGATATCAGCATACCTATTCTTACCCCGCATTCGCTGTACCTCTTGGAGACTGAATCGAGCATGATGACATTGTTTTCAATACCCTCCAGGTTCATTGCTGAGAAGTGTGAGGCTCCATCGTAACAGAATTCCCGGTACACTTCATCGGAAAAAAGGAAAAGGTCGTGTTTCTTGATGATATCCCTCAAAACCATTAGTTCCTCTTTAGAATAGAGATACCCGGTGGGATTATTGGGATTACATATAATTATACCCTTGGTTTTAGGGGTGATCTTCTTTTCTATTTCAGAAATTGGTGGCAGGGCGAAATCGTCCTTTATATACGAGGCCACGGGAACCACCTTGATTCCGGCAGCCGTGGCGAAACCATTGTAATTAGCATAGAATGGTTCAGGGGTTATGACCTCCTCGCCAGGGTTAACACAGCTCATCAGCGCGAACAGGACAGCTTCCGAACCACCGGCCGTGACTATCATCTCCGTGTGGTCAACCTTGATCCCGATCCTGTTATAGTACGTGCAGAGCTTCCTCCTGTACGATTCGTTCCCGGCCGAGTGGCTGTACTCGATAACCTTGAGGTTGAAATTTCTTATTGCATCAAGGGCCACCTGGGGTGTTGGAATATCCGGCTGACCGATGTTAAGATGATATACCTTCCTGCCCTTTCTTTTCGCTTCCTCGGCATACGGAACAAGCTTTCTTATAGGTGAAGCAGGCATCGCCTTCCCTTTTTCTGATATAACCGGCATCTTGATTATTGCTATTGTTACATCGCGAATGTAATAATTTGTAATAATTGAATTCATGATTAAAAGCATCAAATGAAGGTATTGGTAGTCACGGGTGTTGGATCCCGGCAAGTTTGCAAGATGCAGTAAATCAGCAGGTAAAATATTATAACTGAAAAAACAGTTTAAATATTAAAAATATAGTTGTAAAACTGGAATAACAGTTTTATATTCGCGTAAACGATTTGATATGAAACGACTGACAAGGAAAGAAGAGGAGGCTCTCGGGATACTCTGGAAAGCAAAAAAGGGATTCCTGAAAGAGCTGCTGGAGCTGCATCCTGAACCGAAACCACATTACAATACCTTTTCAACTTTGATCCGGGGAATGGAGGAGAAGGGTATAGTGGGACATAAGGCTTTTGGAAAGAATCACCAGTATTTCCCTCTTGTTACAAAGGAAGAATACAGGAAAACATACATGCAGAAGGTGGTGACTGACTTTTTCGGTTCATCATACAAGAACGTGGTATCTTTTCTTGTAAACGAGAAGAAGATTAGCGCCAAAGACCTTGAAGACATGATTAAAATAATAGAGAAGGAGAAATAGCATGAGCACCATTATTACATCTTACCTTTTAAAAGTTGCTGTCGGGTCCGCGTTATTATGGATAGTTTTCTTCATCTTTTACAGGAACGACACCTTTTACACGAGGAACAGGTTCTTGCTCCTGTTCATCATTTTATTCCCGCTGGCTGTTCCGCTGTTACCGTCCCTGTCAGCCCCCGCTAGCGCCCCGAACGTGTTAACGGTAATCACGGATAGTGTAAGGAATGCCGGAAGTTTCACCAATAGCCTGGCCCCCGGAGGCACGGATGGCGAGTCGGGCGTGTCGTGGGTGTTTACAATATGGATTTCTGGTGTAGTATTAATGTCAGTCAGGTTTTTGATCTCCTTAGCGAGCACCCTCATGCTACTGCGTTCAGGGAGTTCACAGCGATTAAACGGATATACCCTGGTGACAACCGGTAATGATCACTCACCATTTTCCTTTCTCTGGTTTCTGGCCATTCCTGAAAAAGACATGGATCATCCTTCACGCGATTTGATTATCAATCACGAGCTTGTGCATATAAAACAGTTTCATACAGCAGATCTGATACTAGCTGAACTTTTCACAACGGCTCTCTGGTTCAGCCCGTTCTCGTGGCTCACGAGAAGATCAATAATACTTAATCATGAATACATGGCCGATAACTCCACTTGCAGGAAGGTAGAAGATATAAAAGTATACCAGTACAACCTCCTTGGAATAGCTTCAGGAAGGAATTACACGGTAGCGATTCACAATTTCAACACTAATATTAAAAACCGTATCAAAATGATTAACACTAAAAGATCACCGGCTTACACTGCCTTTAAAAACCTTATCCTGGTTCCGGCAGTACTTGCAATTATCCTGGCATTCTCTCCTGCCGGAAACCTTTTTTCACAGGGTAGCCAGAAAAACCCTTTCTCGGCAGAGTCCTTGAAAAAGGTATACGGTAGCATTTACATGAACATAAGTTACCCTGCTACCGTAAGATCAAACGGGGATACCGGCACGGTAATGATAATACTGAGAGCTAAGCCAGGAGGGATAATCGAGACAGTGGATACATATTCATCAAACGAGGGGAAGGAAAAATTAAGCAAGTACGCGAAAATTCCTTCACTCGATAAGGTTTTCGTGATGGGATATGGAAATGGATCCGCCCCAAAGGCTGATCCGGTAAGGACAGGTAATAGCCTTTTAGCCCTGAAAGAGGAATGTATAAAAACCTGTTCCAAGCTTGCTGCAATCGAAATTCCAGAGTGGAGCAATGCCCCATTCGAATTTAAAATTTCGATCCAGTTTTCTCTAAAATAGTATTGCGGTGTAATTATATACAGTTTACCGGTTCAAGGGTTAGTCTGCTGTATACAATCACTCCCGTTCAAAAATAATCTGCCCCGGTGCTGGCAAAAGCTGACCCCGGGGTATTACATTTTTAATCGGCATGTATTTTCAACATGTAACGCGAAAACACTTATTTTTATCCTGTTAAGCTATTATTATGAAAAGGTCCTGCCTCCCCCTGTTTATTCTTTTATCGATAGTTTTCATGCCTGATCTTTCTGGCCAGAACTACAAATTCAAAGTCGGGAAGTGGGAGAGAGAAAAGATTGCTCCAGGGCTAGTTTACAAACATGCGCATTCGAGGGTCACTGACACTTTGATGCAGAACATTAACGTGCTGGTCATAAACACGAGGAGGCGGCCTGTTTCGCTGGTGTATAACCCGTCACTCAATTCACCTGTAAGCAAACAGGCTGCCGCTGCAGGGGCCCTCGCTGCCGCTAACGCCGGTTTCTTCAATATAAAAGACGGAGGATCTGCCACCTATATTAAAGTTGACGGCAGGATTGTCGATTCCGATACGGCCTCTAAATGGAAGAGATCACCGAATATGAACGGTACTCTGATGATTGACAGGGAGGGCAGGGTTCATATCGGTCCATCGCGGACAAACCAGTGGTACGATTCTCATCCTGAATTTGATGATGTCCTGGTTACCGGCTGTCTGCTACTGCTTGATGGCAGGCCGGCGAAGCTCCCTGAATCATCACTGGTCGTGACACGACATCCGCGAACATGCATTGGTACTTCAGGTTCCCGCAAGGTGATCATTGTTACTATTGATGGAAGAACTGCAGAATCGGCAGGGATGAATCTCCCCATGCTCGCTGGGTTCATGAAATTTCTAAAATGCAATGATGCCGTGAATCTGGATGGCGGGGGATCAACAACATTATGGATCAGGAACAAACCCTGGGATGGAGTTGTAAACATGCCCTGTGATAACAAGAAATTTGACCACGAGGGTGCGAGGGCTGTATCAGATATAATTTGCGTCTGGTGAGACAGGAATTATCAATCGAATGTATTCGCGTCTACCAGCAAGGCGGCGGAAATCTTCACCACCTCCGCGCAGTACTTGAAATTGCAGTTTTGAGAAATGTCTAAAAGAGTGTGGTAATTCGGATCAAAAGAATAGCTAAAGAAAAAGAGGGCCGGGTACCCTTTCTGTGAATAAGGATAACTGTCACTCTGTTTATTGTAGGTATTGTCGTGAACGTGATCGAGCAAGGTGTATTTATGTACGAGTTCCTGTGCCTTGTACCTTAGAATTCCCGAGCTTGTATAATCCATTATATCGACTTTCCACCCTGTGCTGTTGTCACTCGGTTCATAGCCAATCATGTCGTTATTAAGCATCATTATGATTTTCATTCCCGAGACAGAAGCAGTTTCAGAATGGCTCTTGCTTCCAAGAAGCCCGAGTTCCTCGGCACCATAGGCAATAAACATGATATCGTTCCTCGGTTTATAATCAATTTTCTTCATTGCCCTTGCCATCTCGAGCATGGCAGCGGTTCCGCTGGCATTATCGTTTGCTCCATAAGCGCCCTCGAACGGATTACCGGAAGTAGAACGCAGGGTATTATCATAATGTCCACCTATTATGCAGACCGAGTCGAGATCAGCCGATCCTTCAAGCTTCGCTATAACATTGTATTGCCATTGGTCGTAAAGTGAACCGTTGTAGTAAACCGAAATTCTGAATGAATCGAGGCTGGCATTCTGGTAGCCCCAGCCAACCAGTTTTTTTCGTATCCTGTCTGCAACCTGCCTCCGGTTTGGCGAGAGAGCGAAGCGTGTTCCCATGTTTTCAAGCCACTTCACGTGCTGTTCAATGCTGTCGGCCACGACAGCCCCTGTGAGATCGCGGGTACTGATTTCCTTTTGTGATTCCTTTGTCTTTTCGCAACCGGAAACAGCCAGCATTACCAGCAATGCATAAAAGACCACCATGGTCACTGTTTTAGCTTTTTTCATACAGTACACTTGTTGAAGTTGTATTTTCACATTAACAAACGGCCAGACAGTTCAGTTTAGCGCGGAAGCCGAAATTAAGTATTTTTTATAATTTTGTCGTCTTGATTCTGATATTTAAAAATTTACTGATGACTGAGATTCCTTCAAAGTACGAGCCGGGTAAAGCTGAGAGCAAATGGTATGGATACTGGATGAAAAACGGGTTCTTCAGGAGCGTTCCTGACGACCGCGAACCCTACACTATTGTAATTCCTCCCCCAAACGTGACTGGCGTTCTCCACATGGGACACATGCTTAATAATACCATCCAGGATGTCTTCATCAGGAGGGCAAGGATGCTTGGGAAAAATGCCTGCTGGGTTCCGGGAACCGACCACGCCTCGATAGCCACTGAAGCTAAAGTGGTTGCCAAATTGAAAAATGAAGGTATCGAAAAGCGCGATCTGACGAGGGATGAATTCCTGAAACATGCCTGGGAATGGACCGAGAAGCATGGCGGTATCATTCTCGAGCAGCTGAAAAAACTGGGAGCCTCGTGCGACTGGGAGAGGACCCTTTTCACGATGGACGAGAAAAGGTACGAATCTGTTATCAGAGTTTTTGTCGATCTGTATAGAAAAGGTTTGATATACAGGGGAATAAGAATGGTTAACTGGGACCCGGAAGCCAGGACGGCAGTTTCTGACGAGGAGGTTAATTATACTGATGAGAAATCAAAACTGTATTATGTAAAGTACCGCATAGCCGGCACTGAAGATCATGTAATGGTTGCAACAACCCGCCCCGAGACTATACTGGGCGACACGGCTGTATGTGCCAACCCGAATGACCCAAGGTACACCCATCTTAAAGGGAAAAAGGTAATCGTCCCGATGGCGAATCGTGAAGTACCTTTTATTTTCGACGAGTATGTTGATATGGAGTTCGGTACAGGTTGTCTCAAGATAACTCCCGCGCACGATATAAATGACTACGAGATAGGTTTGAGGCATAAGCTCCCGTCGATAGATGTGTTTAACGATGACGGGACCATGAGTGAAAGGGCAGGTCTGTTCGTGGGTGTCGACAGGTTCAGGGCGAGAGACCTGGCAGAGGCAGAACTCAGGAAAAGTGACAGCCTCGCGAGGGTAGAAAACTATAATAACAAGGTTGGCCGGTCGGAAAGGACAAACTCCGTTATCGAACCTAAACTCTCAGTCCAATGGTTCGTAAGGATGAAAGACATTTCTGTTCCAGCCCTCAATGCGGTTATGGATGGTCAGATACATCTTCACCCGTCTAAATTCCGTAACCTGTACCGTCACTGGATGGAAAATGTGCGTGACTGGTGCATCAGCAGACAACTGTGGTGGGGGCACCGGATACCAGCCTGGTATTATAACGACACGGAATACGTTGTTGCCCTTGACGAAAATGAAGCTCTCGAGCTGGCAAGAAAGGAATCGGGAAACAAGAAGCTGGCTCTGTCCGACCTGAGGCAGGACGATGATGTGCTCGATACATGGTTCTCTTCATGGCTTTGGCCAATCGCTTCATTCGACGGCATTAACAACCCGGGTAATGCCGATGTGAAATACTATTATCCAACCAATGACCTGATCACTGCTCCTGAAATATTGTTTTTCTGGGTTGCCAGGATGATAATTGCCGGGTATGAATTTGCAAATGATAAGCCATTCAGCAATGTTTACCTGACTGGCATAGTTCGTGATCAGCAAAGGAGGAAGATGTCAAAATCACTTGGTAACTCGCCCGAGCCTCTCGACCTGATTGCAAAATATGGTGCCGATGGTGTCAGGGTTGGGATGCTTCTCTGCTCCCCTGCAGGTAATGACCTTCTCTACGACGACAGCCTGCCCGAGCAGGGACGAAATTTCTCTAACAAAATATGGAACGCCTTCAGGCTTGTGAAGGGATGGAAAACTGATAGCACGATCAATCAGCCCGCGGCTTCAGCGATTGCCATTGAATGGATGGAAAATACCCTGAGGAAATCGTTGCACGACATAGATGCTGATTTCAGGAAATTCAGGGTTTCTGAGGCCCTGATGAAGACATATAAACTCTTCTGGGACGATTTTTCGGGCTGGTATCTCGAGATAATCAAGCCTGATTACCAGAAGCCTATAGATGAAGCAACTTATAAATCGACTGTCTCGATATTTGAAAAGCTGATGCACGTTATACATCCATTCATGCCTTTCATAACGGAGGAGATCTGGCAATTGCTTGGTGAAAGGAAAGATGGGGAAAGTATCATGGTAAATCTGATGCCAGGGCACAAGAAATTTAACAGGCAGCTTCTGACCAGTTTCGAACAGACAAGAGAGCTTGTCAGTGCCATAAGGATGTTAAGAAAGGAAAAGGATATACCAAACAAGGAAAGCCTGGAGCTCTTTATCAGAGGAGATGAATCGTACGATAAACATTTTCTTCCCGTGGTATCGCGATTGTGTAACCTTTCAGGCATAACCCTTGCTAAAGAAAAGATAGAAGGTGCATCCTCCTTCATGGTACGGACAACCGAATACTTCATCCCGCTTGGCAAACTGCTTGATGTTGAGGCGGAGATGAAGAAGCTCGAGGAAGAGCTTAATTACACGAGGGGATTCCTGGAATCGGTTATGAAGAAACTAGATAATGAAAGGTTCGTTCAGAACGCTCCGGCCGCGGTTATAGACATGGAAAGGAAAAAGAAGGCGGATGCAGAAACCAGGATCAAAGCGCTAGGTGAACGCCTTAAGGAACTAGGTGCTCTTAAATAAAAGGTGAGATGGGGAGATGACGATGTGTAGAACCTGTTTCTTCAGGGCATTAGCTTTCTGACGAAATAGTTCTCGTCGATCCTCACTATTTCCCAGTCTGAATTAAGTATCAGGTGCCAGCCATCGCCATAATAGTGATTCTTTGATTCGCGAAGGTTTTTAGCCTTTACTCTCATCGATTTCAGATTGAACGAAACCAGGCAACCACCCTTGTCAACGGTTAGCTTACCCCAATTGTCAGCCACTCTGATAGAGTTATAAATGGTGCCAAGGGTATCCAACGCTCGTATTTCTTCCGGTTCAAAGTCGAAGTAGGGACTCTCGAGCTCGAGATAAACGACAGGTTTCTCGGTATAATCCGATATCTGCCTGTGAACTCTTTCCTTGATATCAGTCATCCTTTTTTCCTCCTCCTTGTAGATGCTGTCAAGTTCGTAATTCATCGCTATACTACCCGCGACATCAAGGCAACGCTCGGGCAACTTGATCGCGTAAGAGTCTTTAACTATTAATGCCAGATCAGTGGTATCACTTTTTATGCTCCTTAGGTCATAACCTTTCCTGGTGGCGAGGTAGCCATAAGCAGCCCCGTTGGCAAAACCATATGTTCTCGAGAAAATTGGCTGCCAGTACATGCGGTCGAACTGGATATGGAGATTTTTCTTTACCTCCAGGTCGTCATTATCGTAAAGGGAGATGAATGTCAATGTTGCCAGTCCCTCGTAAAACTCGAATCGGTTCTCGTCCTTTATTTCAAGTGGATCGAGTTCCCTCCTGGCTCCCCTGAAAATCAGGGCATCCCTTATAGACCGCGATCTTGTCTCTTCAGAACTGTCAATAGCCTGGCGCAGTGCTCTCAATTCGAGCTTGAGCCATAACCTCGCGTTCTTCTCGTCAAGTCGTTTGGTTGTAACTGGTGTTGGATTAAATCCCTCGTTTTTCTGGTACACATGGAAGAGCCCGTGTATTGCACGCATGACTATTCTGGCAGTGTCTTCCCTGGGTGGGAGTGGCGCCATCCCGTACATGGTGCCGCCATACTCTACATTAATATTGTCAATGATCAGTTCCCTCGGGTAGCTGCCGGTATAAACACCATCTTTCAGTTTCAGCAGACCATCCCTGTCGGGCATGTTGGCGAAAATCTTTCTCGTGGGTCTGTCTACGAACATCATCGGCCCGTAGAGCTGTTTACCCCACATCCTGCCACCGTCGTCGTTGCAGAGTTTCTCCACCTGCCCAAAATAGTAAACGGCTTTTTCGGAAGTGAAGTAGGTCTTTGCTTCCTTATCGGTACACCCGGCAAGAATGATCAGGAATAAAGTCAGGATGGACCAGATTCTCATTGAGTTGATTTTGACTGCCAAATGTAATCAAAAATTATTCACTTTAACATATTTCAACATTTTCAGGAGCCCTTTGGAGATTAAAAAAATCAGAGCCTGATAAAGCGCATTTGGTTAGAATTGTTAAATATTTATTTTTGACCGGATAATAACCACGTGATGAAGAATAACGAGATTTTGATGAACCCGAACGAGCTCGTGCAGTTTCTGAAGAAACCCGCCATCGAGTTCACGCGAGATGATATAATGCGATTCATGGAAGCGCGTGGTATCACCATGTTGAATTTCAGGTATATAGCTGAAGATGGCAAGATGAAAGTCTTGAACTTCGTGCCATATTCGAGAGAGCATCTCGAATCGATCCTGTCGACAGGGGAAAGGGTTGACGGTTCAAGTCTGTTTTCTTTCGTGGAAGCCGGTTCGAGCGATCTTTACATAATTCCCAAATTCAGGACAGCCTTTGTAAATCCTTTCACGGAAACGCCCACGCTTGAAATACTCTGCTCTTTTTACAATAGCGCTGGTAAGCCGCTCGAGAGCTCGCCGGAGTATATCCTGAGGAAAGCTTACACCCGTTTCAGGGAACTTACCGGGATGAAGATGAAAGCGTTCGGAGAACTTGAGTTTTACGTGAAGTCGTTCAAGGATGATCTGTACCCCCTCATCGACCAGAAGGGTTATCATCAGTCAAAACCATTTGCCAAGTTCGAGGATCTGAGGGTTGAAGCGCTGGAGCTTTGCGCCAGGGCAGGATGCAAGATCAAATACGGCCATTCAGAGGTTGGTAGTTTTACGAAGGATGGAGAGGATTACGAACAGCACGAAATAGAGTTCCAGCCAGTTGAAATAGACGAGACTGTCGACCAGCTCATCATCTCGAAATGGATACTAAGAATGCTGGGATACGAATATGGTGTTGAGATCAGCTTCGCTCCCAAGATCACGGTCGGCAAGGCGGGGTCAGGCATGCATATACACATGATGCTCGAGAAAGATGGGAAGAATATCATGGTTGAAGACGGGAAACTAAGCGATACAGCCCGCAAGATGATTGCCGGGATACTGGATCTTTCCAAGGCCCTGACCGCCTTTGGTAATACTATCCCCACTTCCTACCTTAGGCTCGTCCCTCACCAGGAAGCCCCGACCAGTATATGCTGGGGCGACAGGAACAGATCGGTTCTTGTAAGGGTGCCGCTCGGGTGGATCGGTGCCACTAACATGATTAAGGATGCCAATCCTCTTGATAACTTTGATGTATCTAATTACCCGACGAAGCAGAGCGTCGAGCTTCGGTCGCCCGATGGATCGGCGGATATTTACAAACTTTTTGCTGGCCTTGTGATAGCGGTGGAGCATGGCCTGACAATGGATGGGGCTCTCGATATGGCCGCGAAGTTATATGTAGACTATAATATCTTCAAGAACAAGACTAACAATCTCGAGTCACTTCCGGCATCGTGTTTTGAATCGGCTGACTGCCTGCTCGAAAAGAGGAAGTACTTCGAGCGCGACGGGGTTTTTCCAGCAGGGGTAATAGATAATGTTGTTACAAGGCTGAAATCTTTCGACGACAAGGATCTGAGCCAGCGTCTGTTCAACAAGAATGACGAGATCAGGAAACTTGTGGAGATGTATCTCCATTGCAGTTGATGGAGTTATTCAGATGACTCTCGGCATTTGCCGCCTTGATGCTGACATTCAATTCAAATCCGATAAGCAGTGCAATCGAGTTTAGGTATAGCCATACCATTATTACCATCAGGGTGCCTATTGACCCGTATAACTTGTTGTATTGCCCGTAGTTATTGACATAAGCCGAGAAGCCCAGCGATGTAAGCACGAAGAGGCAGGTTGCCAGTATCGAACCGGGTGATATGAATCTGAAATCAGACCTTTTAGCGGGGGCCAGCCAGTACAAGAACGATATAGCGAGAAATAGCAGCAGGATAATCACTAACCATTTAAGGGTAAGAATGAGATAGGTAATAATGTTCTTTTCAACCAGTTTCATCTCGAGAAGCCTGTTGAAGGCCATTTTGCCGAAGATTATCATGGCACCTGCCGATGCGATCATGCCGATCATAATAATCAGAAGTACCAGGGATATTTTTCTTTGTGCCAGCCAGGTCCTGGCCCTGAAATCGTGAGCCGATACTACAAACGCGTGAATGAGTGCATGTATGCCATTAGTGGAGAAGATCAAAGTGGCAAAAAACATGAACACGAGCAGACCTCCGCTTTTCCTCGTAATCACGTCTATTATCGTGGCTTCAAGAAGGGAGTAGGCTTCTGATGGTATGATGCTCTCGAACAGCTTTATCAGTTCGTGCTGAAAGTTTGGTATAGGGACGAAGGGGATGAGAGTGAATACGAAGATAGAAGCGGGCAACAATGCCATAAGGAGATTGAAAGCTATGGAAGATGCCCTTGTCACCAGCACGCCTCTTCCAAACCCCTTGATTACAAATTTAGCGACACTGGCCACCGGAACGCCCCCGAAGCCGGGCAAAACAATCGAATAAAGCTTATTCTTCAGGTTGCCTGCCTGTACGCTTTTCATCTGTCAATCCTTTATAGCTTTTAGACTGAGATCAAGACTTTTAACATGATGTGTCAGTGCACCAACCGAGATGTAATCCACACCGCACCCGGCATATTCCCTGATATTAGCGAGTGTTATTCCGCCAGAAGATTCAGTCTCATACTTCCCGCCTATAATTTCAACGGCTTCACGGGTATCGGCTGGACTGAAATTATCAAGCATGATCCTGTCGACACCACCAATTTTCATTATTTCAATTACATCTTGCAGGTTACGTGCCTCGATCTCGATCCGGAGTTTTTTACCTGAACGGTCAAGGTACTCTACTGTTCTGCGGATTGCATTTGCAATTCCTCCCGCGAAGTCAATATGATTGTCCTTGATCATTATCATGTCGTACAGGCCCATCCGATGGTTCTCTCCACCACCGATCCTCACGGCTTCCTTTTCGAGGAGGCGCATGCCGGGTCCGGTCTTCCTGGTGTCGAGTATTTTTGTTTTAAGTCCATCCAGTTCCCTGCTGTAGGTGTTCGCCGAGGTCGCGATACCGCTCATCCTTTGCATGATGTTCAGAACAAGTCTTTCAGCTGACAAGATTGACCTGCTTCGGCCTGAAACTGTAAAAGCAATATCACCAGGTTTTACCTTGGTACCATCGCCAAGAAGAAGAATAAATTCTATTTCGCTGTCGACGATATGGAAAACCTCCCTGGCAACAGAAACGCCAGCGAGTACACCTTCTTCTTTTACAAGCAGTTTTGCTTTACCTCGACTGTCAGCAGGTATTGTCGCGAGAGATGTATGATCACCATCGCCAAGGTCTTCTTCGAGCCAGATCTTGATTAAATCGCGGAGTTTATTTTTTCCCGTCATCAGGCTCAATACGTATCTGGTGAATCAGCAGATCCTGCCCGACTTTCTTCAAAAGAAAATAGACCCTGAATTCGCCCTTGTCCGTTTTGAGATTACCGATGGCGTATTGGGCATCAGTTGTTCCTCCCTGCCCCTGGTGTCTTATCACGAAGTCGGCTGGTTTATGCTGCATGAAAAAGTCGTGTAGTATTGTTTCAGCGACATTTTTCTTGTAAAAATCTTCCTTTCCAAGGAGCAGGACCTGAACAGTGCTGTTAAAGTATTTTGAAAGCTCGGCTGAATTGCCCGTCTTGAGAGACAGAGTGATCCCGGCAGGTATCCTGAGCTGATCCTGCGCGTTTAAAGATAACAGGCCCGCTATCAGAATGATATGGAAAATAATAACCCTTTTTATCATGTTTCCCATTTTAATGTATAACCGGTTTCAGTATGTTATCACCACAAATGTAATTAAATATCCTTACTAAAAGCATGCCGTTTTATCAACTGAACTCAGCATGTAACCCGCGACACTGATATTTTTGCCTATCTTCACGGCAGGAAGGCCCTATTTTAGAAATCTTTATTACTATTTTTGCCTTGGTCTTCAGTCAACATCGCTCCTGTTAATGAAAACAATACTCATCCTGACCGGGAAAACAAATACCGGATATATATCTGACGGCTTTGAAGACTATGCCGTGCGGATTCGCAAGTATATCCCTTTCGATATCCTGGTAATCCCGGAACTGAGGAATGCCCGTAACATGCCATTGAATGAGCAGAAAGAAAGAGAAGCCGAGGCCCAGTTGAGACTCATTAACAACGATGATTACGTGATTGCCCTTGATGAAAAGGGCAAGGAATTCACAACTGTTGAATTCGCCGACAGGCTCCAGAAAATGTTTAACCTTTCGAAGAAGAGAATTGTTTTCGTCGTTGGCGGCCCCTGGGGATTCTCTCCCACGTTTGCTGCCAGGACAGATTTGAAAATTTCTATGTCGAGACTTACTTTCTCACACCAGTTAGTGAGGCTGATTTTCGCGGAGCAATTATACAGGGCACTAACCGTTATCAAGGGAGATCCTTACCACCATGAATAGTTCCACTGCAACAAAATACGACTTTGTTACAAGGGGCAGGATGCTTTATTACATTGCCATTGTATCACTTGTTGTTGCTGTTATTGCCGAGTCGGTTTATTCAGGTGATCTCGAGAAAAGGTTCAGGACAAAATTGTTCAGCAAAACGCTTGAACGCAAGGAGCTGCTAACGAACGATTGCCTCAACAGCCTGAAGGCAATCCTCGACAAGGGGGAAGACATAGGATCAATTTCAAAAAGCGAACTTTTCGAAGTAATGCGTCATGAGGATATAACAATCCTGTATTATCTCGACAACAAACTGGTCCACTGGTCCGACAATAGTTTCACGGTCCCGGAAGCATATGATGAAAACATCCTGGGGAAACCTTTTGTCTTCATACATAATGGCTGGTTCATTTCCAGATCAATCTCTGACGATAAGGAAAGGCTGATAGCGCTTCTAAGGATCAGGAATGAATTTGATTTCGAAAACGATCTTGTCAGGAATGGTTTCGTGAGCGACTTTAAGGTTCCTGACGGAACCGGCATGGCTCTCGATAAATCTAAATCGGACTTCACAATACAGGACCAGAGTGGGAAATTCCTGTTTTCACTTGTTTTCCCTGAATCAGGCCAGCCCTCCTGGTTCATAATTATACCACTTGCTCTCTGGTTCATTTTCCTGGCCCTCCTGCTGGTATTAACGGAACGTCTGACCACTTTTATTTCGGGTCGTGGCAAGAGAATGCTTGCCGTTTTAACCGGTTTTGCCATCCCTTTAATTTGTTATTCCTTTATAGTACTCACCAGGAAACCGGCCACTTTCTACCAGACAGGGCTCTTTTCACCTTATCTCTATTCGGGAGGTTCTTTTATTCCTTCACTCGGAAACCTTCTGATACTGGCAGTTTTCCTTGCCTTCTTCTCTTCAATTCTCTTCAGGCAGTTTCCGGCGAGGATTTTAAAGAGCGATAGCTCCACGCGAGTTCTTTCAATCCTTACACTGCTGATTATCCCGGCTAATATTTTACTTTCCCTGGCAAATTATGTTTTTACCGATCTTGTTTCAAATACAACTATAAACTTCGAACCGTTCAGGGTTCTCGATCTGTCATTCTACAGTTTCGCGGGTTACCTTTCAGTACTCCTGCTACTCGTACTTCCTGTGATTTATCTGTTTGCACTGTTCAGGAACAATCCTTCAGTTAAACCTGTTCCTGTTCTGATCTCATCGTTGTTTTCCCTGCTTGTGTTTGTACCCTTTACCGTTAAGGGACCTGATCAGGGTATTGTTCTCATGTTATTCTCGTTCAGTGTTATTATCCTTATCTGGCTTTCTGCCTCCGGAAGGCTTGGAAAGTTCAACATGACAGTTGTACTATCGCTACTCACGGGACTTTACTCGCTTTATTTCATCCTGGAGTTGTCGGAGGTGAAGAATATTGAAAACAAGAAAGTGCTGGCAGTTGCTTATTCCAGCGAACACGATCCGGAAGCTGAACACCAGCTTCTGGATCTGTGGCCCAGACTCAGTCAGGATACAGTGCTAAGAAAAATGCTGAGTCTTGAAATGTCGGAACAGAGTGATGTTGACAAGATTTAT
This sequence comes from Bacteroidales bacterium, assembly GCA_046329885.1. GTDB lineage: Bacteria > Bacteroidota > Bacteroidia > Bacteroidales > VadinHA17 > LD21. Next base: position 73,303 of record JAXLTU010000010.1, on the reverse strand, counting down.
AGTTATCTGCAGACTAATTACTTCAACGGGTATCTCGCCAATTTTAACCTCAACGTTGTGATCTGCAGGAATGACTGGACACTCACTATTGCCTCCGAGGAAACCATGGCCGACAACTGCTTCCAGTTTTTTAATGACAGGATTAAAAAGGATGGCCAGAAACTGACAGGTACCGATTTCTATTTCCTAGATAACCAGTGGGGACGGCCATTTTATGTTGGTCAGTTATTTTACCCCTTGTCTGGTACTTACATCAATGGTTTATTTCTTGAGCTATACAGTAATGTCGATGCAGTTCAGGCTGGCTATTCCGAGCTCCTTCTTGATAAAAAATACCAGGGCTACGAGAAACTGGGCAACTATTCTTTCGCGAAATACATAAATGGCTTTCTCGTCTTCAAGAATGGGGAATTCCCATATAACAAGACTGATGACGAGTATGTCGAGAAGATGAATGATTACAGGGTTTTTAACAGGGAATCGTTCAAGCATGTGCTTTACAAGAACGGGAATATCACTGTTATAATCAGTGAGCCAAGGCTTTCAAACGTGGAGGTGCTGATCTCTTTTGCTTATTTATTCGCGCTCACTCTCCTGGTGAGTAACCTGATAGTGATTTTCCTCAACAGGCCAACACTGAAGTCTCTCATGTGGTTCAACTTCAGGCAGAAACTTCAGATTGCTTTCATTGGTATCCTGCTCTTTTCTTTTATTACTGTCGGGATACTCGTAGCCGTGTTCAGTGTTCGTCAATACCAGTCGAGACACCTCGAGAACATAAAGGAAAAGATAGGATCTGTTTACATAGAGCTAGAAGGTAAATTTTCACTTGAACCGAAGATTACTCCTGACTGGCGAGATGAATCGGATCCTACTCTTAACGAGCTGCTTATCAGGCTTTCTAACGTGTTTAACACGGATATTAATCTCTACGACAAGAGGGGTTACCTCATGGCCACATCCAGGCCGGAAATATTTTTCAGGGACCTGACCAGCAAAAGGTTGAACATGGATGCCTTCATCAATCTGGAGACACTTACCAAGCCGGAGTACATTCAGAAGGAGAAAGTGGCTTCGCTCGAGTACCTGTCGGCTTATGTCCCGTTTTATAACAAATCGAATGAGCTTCTCGCGTATCTCAATTTGCCTTATTTCAGGATGCAGAGTGTTCTCGCGAGAGATATCTCGAATGTTATTGTGGCCGTTGTGAATTTCACCTTGCTTCTTATTGTTTTCACGATGAGTATAGCCGTTATTATTAGTGGAAGGCTGACCTCGCCATTAAGGATGCTCAGCGAAGGTCTTGCATCAGTGGAATTAGGAAAGAGAAGCAAGCATCTTTCATACACGGGCCATGACGAGATCAGCGACATGGTCAAGCAGTATAACAGGATGGTTGACGAACTGCAGGAGAGTGCTGAAAAGCTTGCAAATTCGGAAAGAGAATACGCATGGAGGGAAATGGCAAAGCAGGTGGCTCACGAGATCAAAAACCCGTTAACCCCCATGAAGCTGAACGTTCAGCAATTATTCAAATCGTGGAAGGATGGAATACCGGGTTTTGAAAAGAAACTGGAAAGATTCACGAAGAATCAGATAGAATTTATAGATACTCTCTCGGCCATCGCATCAGCATTCTCATCCTTTGCTAAAATGCCAACAGCCAACCCCGTGGAGGTTGACCTTCTCGAGCAGATGAAAACAACTCTCGAGCTTTTCAAAAACACCGATAATACAACATTCAGGGTTAACTGGCCTCATGAAAGAAAAATAATCGTGTTCGCCGACAAGGAACATCTCAACGGTATCTTTTCCAACCTGATTAAAAACGCCATCCAGTCTGTGCCGCAGGGTCAGGAAGGGATAATAAGGATAAACACTGAACTCGAGGGTGACAAGGTGGTGATTTCAGTTGCTGATAATGGCACGGGGATACCCGAGGAATTGAAGAAGAACCTGTTTACGCCAAACTTCACGACTAAATCGTCAGGTATGGGCCTGGGCCTGTCAATTGTCAAACGTTACACCGAGACCGCGAACGGGAGAGTCTGGTTCGAGTCCGAAACTGGAAAAGGTTCAGTCTTTTTCGTGGAACTTCCGATTCATTTTACCGTAGAAAGGTTATAAGGTATTGTTGAAAACAGGGTGATTCTTTACCTTGAATTAAACAATATAATCCTTATATTAGCGGCTGAAGTGTTTCCGAAAAAGAAAAGGATGGCTTTAAAAAGTCTAAAATATATAGTTTTAATCACTGTTCTTTTAGGGATTGGAACTTTATTACATGGTCAAAGATCTTTTTCAGGCAATTTAAGCTCCACTTATCCGAGTACTCATGTCACATCTATTGGTGCTGACTGGGTGAGAGTTTCAGATATGTCAGGCTTTAATGCCACCGATACTGTCCTTGTCATCCAGATGCAGGGTGTGGGCATCGGTACTGACCAGGGTTTTTATGGTGCCGCTATTGAATACCTCTACGGTTCGCCGGGACGTTGGGAATTTCATATTGTAAGATCTGTTGATGCTTTTAATAAACAACTCGATTTTAAAAGTCCACTGGGAACTGCCTTCGACGTCAATGGTAACGTGCAGGTTGTTAAGGTTCCCTTTTGCAACAGGGGTGTTATAAACGGAGTTCTCCAGGCAGATGCATGGGACAAGGCTAAAAAATCGGGAGGTGTGCTGGCAATAATCGCTGGCAGGAAAATTACCCTTGGTGCTGATATTACAATGGCAGGCAGGGGATTCCTTGGCGGGAAAGACACTACTGGTGCCGGCATATGTTCCTTAGGTTCTACTGATTATGATAATGATTCCTACCCTCTGTCCGATGCTAAATCAGGAATGAAGGGGGAGGGTATTGCCATACATAATGATGTTGGTGGGCTGCTTTACCCGGCTCATGCAAGGGGCCAGGCTCCTAATCTCACCAGTGGAGGCGGCGGTAACGGTAAGTACACCGGTGGAGGTGGAGGGGCTAACAGGGGTATCGGCGGCTATGGAGGTGGTGAAAGCGCTTTGTGCGGCTTCCAGCACGACGGTGGTTTCGGAGGATACAAGGTTGCCGACGCGTATGCTTCAACAAGGATATTTCTTGGTGCCGGGGGCGGAGCATCAACTTCAGCAGCTGGTGCCTCATCTGTCGCCGGGGATGGGAACGGGGGAGGCGTCATCTTCATCATCGCCGATACTATAGTTGGCGCTGGTGGTAAGGTAATTGCCGATGGCGCAAAAGGTTATTCGGGAAACAACACCGGTGGAGCAGGAGGAGGTGGTGGCGGCGGCTCCATCATAATAACATCAAGATATTCAGGTGGAACCAAGGTTATTTATTATGCCAGGGGCGCGAGGGGCGGAAACAACTCCACACGCGACTTCGGTGCCGGAGGTGGAGGTGGAGGTGGACTTTTCTGGCCTCTTTACAACATCCCTTCAAAGGATACTGCCTACGTCACAGGAGGCATGATGGGTGACTACACTGGTAACGTTGCAAGTATAAATAACGGGACTACCGGTGAAAAAAGAACCACGGGTACCCTGAATCCAAATCTCAAGGGTTTCCTTTTCAATTCAATCTGGTCATCAGGAGATGGACTAATGAAAGACACGGTTTGCGCCATGAAGGCGATACCCAAACTTGTCGGAACAACCCCGATGGGTGGCACGGCTCCTTATAATTACCTCTGGGAAATCAGTACTGACGGCGGACTATCGTGGTCGACAGTTTCATCCTCGGCAGACTACCTGCCAGCTATCCAGAATACTGCAGGCACTTACCAGTACAGGAGGACAATAACAGATAGTTCGATACCGGTTATTACCGATGTAAGCCTTAACGTGTATATCACGGTTCAGCCAAAAATACTTGATAACCTCATCTCGGTTAAACCTGCAATAATCTGTACTAACGGGAAACCTGACTCGGTGAAACAGGTTAAAGTCCCAGTTATTCCAGTTGCAGGCGACCTGAGATTCAAATGGGAAAGATGGACAGTCGGGCTGACAGATACAACCGATCTGGGTAATAATGACTCAATTTACATACCCACAACCAAACTTACCAAGGATACCTGGTATCGCAGGACGATCAGCTCGGGCAGGTGTGTAGACAAGACGGCTAAAACAATGGTTACAGTGCTTCCACTGATCAACAATAATGTCATCCTTTCAGCAAACGAGGAAAAGTGCTTTGGAGCTGCCTTTACCAACCTTACCGCTTCAACAACAGCTACTTCAGCACCTAATACCCTTTCGGGAGGTGACGGAACTTACAGGTACAAATGGATAAGCAGCGCTACATCGTGGAATACTGCTCCCGGAACCAGTAATCTTGCAGGTTACAATCCAGATGAATCGACATTTGCCCCGGCTCCTAAGTACATCGATTACAAACGTGTTGTCTATTCGGGTGCCGGTGATGTTTGCAAGGATACCACCACTATTGCCGTTCGTCTTACAATGTGGGCACTGATTGCTAATAACAACATCTCGCCCGATACAACTATATGCAAGAATACTGCACCCCAGGTAAGGCGAGGAATAACAACACTCTCTGGAGGATCGGGTTCGTATACCTATCTCTGGGAGCAGAGTAACAACAGCGGCTCATCGTGGACACCGGCTACAGGTACGAATAATGCCGGGGATGGACGGTATAACACGGGTACCCTGGCAGGGCCGGTCTGGTATCGAAGAACAGTTTACTCGGGTGCACTTAATACTTGTGTTAATGTCTCTTCACCAACAAGGGTGAACATGTTCAAATCGCCCACCGGGACCATTACATCCGTTGCTGATAATTCAATATGCTCTGGTACGGATGCTTCAATAAATACAAGTTTCCCGACAGGTCTGGCTCCATTCACGGTAGTGTTCCGCGACCAGGTAAGCAACACCAACTTTTCAAGGAACAACCTTCCGGCCACTGGACCGGTGACTGTTAATCTGACTTCATCCACCCCCTCGACAAATTATAAATACGAGATTTTATCAATAGCTGATTCGAGGGGCTGCCTCGATTCTCTCAAGACGGGTCTCGCGGATATATGGGTTTACAAGATGCCTGTCGCTAACCCGGGTCTGAATGATTCAATCTGCGGAACTGTGTTTACACTAAATGCGACACCCAGCACTTCGACTTTGAAATACTGGACCAACATTCCTGCCGGTGTCAATGTCGCTAATGTCAACCTGTCAAATTCTCAGGCTACTATCGATCCGGCAGCATTCACCGGGTGGAGGAAAGATTTTACCCTTACCTGGCACGAGGAAAACACGGATGCCGCGTGCTTTAATGAGAAGAATGTGACTATCAGGTTCGTTAAACCTGTTGGTCCTGTAAATGCTGGTCCTGACCATGGAACAGCCTCCCAGCCTTTCTACACTTTCGACCATGCTGATTCACTTCATCCGGTCGTGCCACTTATCGGTTACGGCAGCTGGAGCCAGACAATCCCTGCCGATATCGAAATCGTTTCGAAATCAGGTAAATACATGGCCAGAGGACTCTCTGACGGGGAAAACCAGATCATATGGCTTGTAAAGAATGGTCTTTGCCAGGAAGATGATACAGTAAGGCTCTATGCCAGGGGAATTGAAATACCGAAGGGGTTTTCACCTAACTCTGATGGTATTAATGATCTTTTCGTTATCAGGGGGCTTCTGACGGATCCTGCATCAAGCACGATTGAACTGACAATTATAAACGGCAAGGGTTCGGTAGTCTTCACGACCTCGAACGCGGCAGGAAGCGAGTGGAAGGACTGGGATGGAAAGGATAATCGGGGAGAGGATGTACCTGAAGGGACTTATTATTATCTTATCAGGACTGGCTCGAAGAGGACTGATGATGCCGGGAGCCTGTTCAAAGGATATGTGATTGTAAAACGAAGCGTGCAGGAGTAGAACCAAATAGATGAGAACAGGGAAATTCATATTGATGTTTTTAGCTTGTTTCCTCATTTTAAGTGAGAAGAATAGCCATTGCCAGACCACCACGGATGGTTCCAAAAAGATTGGGCTCGCCTATCCTGTTTACAGCCAGTATCTTCACAATGGCCTGCTTATAAACCCGGCCTATGCCGGTTCAAGGGAGGTGATGAGCCTCTTTACCGCTGTAAGGAAACAATGGGTAGGCATAGAAGGAGCACCTTCTTTTGCAACGGTATCACTTCATACTCTTCTCAAAAACCAGAAAGTGGGACTTGGTTTCACGGCCCAGTTTCTAAAATACGGGCTTACCCAGGGTCAAAGTATCTTCGCGACATATGCTTATCAACTACATATTGGAAGTGGTCATCTGGCACTTGGTTTGAGGGCCGGATTTGACCGGACAAATACCGATTATTCCAAATTCAGCAGTGATGAATCGTTAAGTAACGACCCCGCTTTCACTACAAGTATAGACCCCGTACTACTTCCTAACGTTGGTGCTGGCGCTTACTTTTATAATAACAGCTTTTTCGCGGGAGTTTCGGTCCCATCAATTCTTGGTTACTCTATGGGTGGTGATGGTAAACCGGTAATGGATTCTTTCACCGATTTTGATATTGATATCTATTCAGGGGCATTATTGTCATTCTCTGAAGGATTCAAGTTCAAACCTTCAGTTCTTGTGGAATACCCGCTCGACAAGACGAGGAAAATGAGACTGGATATTAACGGGAACTTTATTGTTAAGGATATTTTATGGATTGGAGGCTCGTGGAGAACTACTGAAAAATCCGTTGTCGGAATAATTCAGGTCCAGGCAACTCAACAGTTCATGTTCGGGTATTCGTACGATTACCCGCTGGGCACTTTGGGTACCTATTCCGATGGTTCTCACGAACTTGTTCTCCGTTTTGAATTTGGTTACAGGGTCAGTGCTTCTAATCCAAGGTACTTTTGATTATGATTCGGCAAACAAAATATCTGTTCTTGATAATCATATTCCTTCTGACAGGAACACTCTACCTCGCCGGTCAACCTGCACTGTTCAAGGTAAAGAAGCTTTCGTTCAGCACTTCCCTGTCGAACGAGATTGCACCGGTTATTTATTCAAACGGTATTATTTTCTGCTCCGACAGGAAGATCAGCAGCATTTCTGACCGCAAATCATTCAGGGACGAGAGATTGTACAACCTCTATTATGTTGAAAGGACCGATTCCAATAAATGGAAAGGAGTCAGGAGGATCACAGAAACTGATTCGGCGCTTCTTTTCTATGGGCCGATGAGCATAGCTTCGGACGGGAAAACAGTATATTTCACGAGCAGCATGATCTCGGGGAAGGCCGCCATGAAAAAAGGAATTTTGAATACTTCCGGTATTTTTTCAGGAACCCTTTCAGGAACCAAAATTACTAACGTTCATTCATTCAGGTATAACAGCAGGGATTATAATACTTTTCACCCCTTTATAAGACAGGATGGAAAATACCTGTTTTTCGCTTCCGACAGGCCGGGTGGTTCTGGTGAATCGGATATTTATTATTCGGAAAATGTAAACGGCAACTGGGCCGAACCTGTAAATCTTGGACCAAAAGTTAACTCTAAATACAAGGAGGGCTATCCTTACCAGAATCCATCAGGACGTTTGTATTTCACATCAAACAGACCTTCGGATGTCGAGGGGACAGGGAAATCGGATATTTATTATACCACCCTCATTTTTGGCGAGTGGGAAACACCAGTATTACTGCCTCCACCGGTGAATTCGCCTTCGGATGATTTTTCTTTCGTGGCTTCAGATAATCTTCAGACAGGCTATTTTTCGCGCAGGGATGGGCGGGATGATGACATTTATAGTTTCGAGTCGACAGTGATCAGGAAAGCCAGGTGCGACACCATGCAGATGAATAGTTACTGTTACGAGTTTTTCGAGGAAAACGCGATAAGGTTTGATACTATCCCATTCAAATACATCTGGAACTTCGGTGATGGCACAAGTGCTGAAGGTATGAGAGTTGAGCATTGCTTTACCAAACAGGGAGACTACAAGGTAACTATCGATGTGATGAACATGCTAACGAAGGAAGTGAGCAAGGCAGAAAAAACCTTCGATCTCCAAATCCGCCCGGTTGAACAGCCGTACATCTCGGCTCCTGCTATTGCAAACGCCGGAGCACTGATAAAACTCGACGCTGACAGTACCTACCTGCCAGGCTGGAATATAACAAGTTATTACTGGAACTTTGATGATATGAGTGTGAACACCGGGAACAGGGTTGAGCATTCATTCCAGAGACCAGGTTCATATTTGATTCAACTTATTGTAACAGCAACTCCTGATGCCAATGGTGCGCCAAGAGAAGCCTGCGTGACAAAGAAGATAACTATAACACGCCGTCCCTGATAGTGAAAATTATTACTTTTGAAAAGAATGAAATTTTGTGACAGAAATTTTGGTTATTCCCTGCTGCTCCTGATAGTCCTGGGGTTGTTGTCGTTTGATGATATCAGCGCCCAACCCGTCCCGGGGCAGGATGAGAACATCCAGTTCCTATGTACCTTTGGCAGGAACGGTGAAACCTCGTGGGGAGACGATGATTTTTCCCAGACCTGGTTCTTTGCCATACCGAAAGACTACAAGGGGAAGTTTTATATCAGAGTATTCGATCCGGACGTGGGAGGTGAAAATGACGAGGGAAAAGGGGCCTGGGACACTAAAATGCAGTATTCACTTTATGGTGGCAAAGGCGTCGATCCGGAGAAGAGGGAGAATATAGATTCGCGTGGACTTGATCCCAAAGGTTCATATAAAAGCGGTACACTTATCGCTTCAAAGACATTTGGAAGCGAGAAACAGTACGATAATAAATATTACACGTTCGGACCATTTAATGCATCGGAAGGCGACCTGAACGAGAGATGGGGTTACCTGTTTAAATTCATATGCGAAGGTATTACGGGCGACGATGGAAACCTTTACCGGTATTTTCTCTCTCGCGAACCTAATAATGATGTTCCGATAGAAGGTGCAAATGCTTTTACTTACGAGTATACCTTCAGGATGTGGAATAACATACAGAGCGTTGCACATATTTACCCGTTCATCGACACGGGAATAGTTTACGTTAAACAGAAGAATTTCGACTGGGATAATGACGGTTATATAATGGTTGTTTCCAGGGTCAGAAAAGGTATCACCGTTCCGATTTCAAACGAGAACGATTGGGCGGAATCGAGGATACTTGTTGAAAAACCCGAGATCGGTTCATCACTCGATTTCCAGTTTCACAAGAGGGAGGACTATCTGGTGAGAAACAATAACGTTGTGGTATCGCTCGAGAACCAGAGAGGCGATAACATAAAGTTCTTCAGCGCGCCAATCGGAGGGGTGCCTGTCTATGTGCCGAGCTACCAGATGAAGAAGGTTACTAAAAAAGATGACTAAATATGATGATTCCCCGGAAAGCCCGGTTATTGTTCCTTATTTTCTTCCTGCTTTTACCGGCAGTTTCCCCAGGCCAGTCTTTCAGATTCCGGAACTGGGGAACTGAGACCAGAATGCCTGACTGTTACGTTTATTCAATTAACCAGTCGGCCAATGGTCTGTTGTGGATTGGAACAGGCTCAGGTCTGACACGATTCGATGGTTTCGATTTTTACAAGGTCACGTTTCCCGATTCCGTTTCAAACAGGTACGTTTCCGTGTCATTCAGAGACAGTAAAGACAATCTGTGGTTTGGTTGCAGCGACGGAGCACTGTTTTACCTCAAAGACAATGAATTAGTAAAGGTTCAGGGTATTGATATACAGACTGTCAATGATATTATCCAGGGTGATGAAAACCATATTTTCGTGATTCCCCAGGAAAAGATGTTATTGAAAATTGATGTCAATGACCCGGGGAAGATCACTAAATATTACATTCCATCAAATATCATAACAACCTCCGGATGTTTTACTGAAGCTGACAAACTACTTTTAGGCACTCAGGAAAACCTTCTCTATTGTAATCTCACTACCGATTCGGTCAAAGTTCAGGAAATATTACCAGGTATCGAGTACTCGAGAGTTCAGGTTATTAAGAAATCTGGTGTCGATGGGATCTATCTTGCCGGTACTGAAGGTCAGGGTTTATTCAGGGTCATGTTCAGGAACGGACGGCCAGTGATTAACAGATATGAAGGACTCCCCGGGGCGGAGTCAGTTGATGTCAAGAGCATACTGGTCGATCAGCAGAAGAAGGTATGGATAAGTAATTACGGTGTCGGGATTTTGCAATTTGACCTCGATAATAACGGGGAATTATCAGGTAAAGTAATGACCTATTCGAGGGAATCAGGACTTGCTGCCGATAATGTCAGGTCCCTTTTCCAGGATAGCGAGGGAAACAAATGGGTTGGTTATTACGACGAAAAGGTTGGTCTGTCGATGCTGCGTTCTGGCGCCCTCAGTTTTTATGCTCCCGGCGAAAAACCTGAGGATAATAATATAATTTTCGTGACTGAATACCAGGGCAAATACCTGGTTGGAACCGTCAATGGGTTTTCTTTCTTCGACCTTGCTACAGGCAAATATGAATCGCCGGTTAACATGACTAGATTCACCGGTGGATTGGAGATAGCATTCTACATGGTTGATCCCGAGAGGAATATATTAATGGGAACAAAAGGTGGAGGAATATACCTCAGGAGACCCGGTGGTGCCACTACTGTATTTTACAGGAGCGGCAACTCAGCTGAAGATTATATCCGGCATATATCGAGGGATGGCAATAAGCTGTGGCTCTCGACACTTAACGGGATAGTTGTTATTGACAGGTTTTCCGGAACGGTGAAAGCCAGATATGATATGGAGTCAAGGTTGCCACATAACAGTATTAACCAGATTTTTATTCAGAAGGATGGCAGGGCTGTAATTGGCACTGAATGTGACAGGTTATACAGGATCACGATAAATGGAGTGGTTGAAGTTGGTGATGAGATTATGGTGGGCGCATCAAAGAACAAGATCCTTTGCTTCGCGGAAGATTCTTACGGTACACTGTGGGCAGGAACAGCAGGCAACGGTGTGTTCTCTCTTAGTGGAGATTCACTTGGCAGGATAAGTACTACCAACGGGTTGTTCTCAAATTATTGTTATAGCATTTTCGTCGATTCAAAAAACCAGGTCTGGATAGGTCACGAAAGAGGGATATCCAAATACGATCCTTCAACAGGAACTGTCAAGGTGATTTCAACTGACTTTGCCAGGGGTGGAAACTGTAACCAGAATGCCATTTACGAATCGGCTTCAGGACTAGTTATGATAGGAACAAGCGAAGGTCTTATCGTGTATGACAGGACCCGTGACGTCAGGAAGACAAATGCCCCGGTTAATAATATAGTCCGCGTTATGGTTAACGACAGGGAGCAGCCATTAAAGAGTTCTTATACACTTCCATATGGGAAATACACCATAAAGATCGATTACGTGGGCATAAGCTTTTCGGACCCCGAGAAGGTGTATTACAGCACTAAACTGGATAACTGGAATGACAACTGGTCGCCTCTCAAGCTCGATCGCCAGGAAACGTATCACCTCAGGGACGGGAAATACACATTCAACCTGATTTCTGTCAACGAGGACGGTCTCCAGCAGGATCAGCCGCTTGTTGTAGATTTTCTGATCAAGAAGCCTTTCTGGAGAACATGGTGGTTCGTGCTTGCCATAGTTCTGGTTTCAGGTACTGTTATCTCGATCGTAGTATATGAGCGGGACAAGGCACAAAAGAAGATCAAAAAATACCTCGAGGAAGAACTCGCTGCAAGGACCAGCCTGGTGCGTAAGCAGAAAGAAGCACTCGAGATACAGAACATAGAGATAACTGATAGTATAAACTACGCCAAGAGGATTCAATCAAGTATCCTGCCTGATCTTGGAAAACTGAAAGAAACATTTCCTGACGCGTTCATATTGTTTCACCCCCGCGATATAGTGAGCGGTGATTTTTACTGGTTCGATAAGGTAAGTGACGAGAAGTTCATGCTGGTCTGTGCTGACTCGACAGGCCATGGAGTACCGGGCGCGTTCATGTCGATGATCGGTTCGGCCCTTCTCCAGGATATAATTTCAAGAAAAGGTATCACGAAGCCTTCCGAGGTCCTTACTCTTCTCGACAAACAGATATTCTCGACCCTGAACCAGAATGTTGACGTTGGAATATCGAATGATGGTATGGATATGGTAGTCTGCGAGATCAATCCTAAAACCAGACATATCCGTTTCGCCTCGGCAATGAGACCGGTAGTACTCGTTATGGAGGGTGATCCATATTATATTAAAGGAAACAGGTGTTCAGTCGGCGGTGAAGCTGTGATCGAGAAGTTTTATGATGACCAGGAATATTACCTGTCGGAAGGAGACACGATCTACATGTTCTCGGATGGTTTACCTGACCAGTTTGGCGGGGTTGACGGCAAGAAGATGAAAATAGCCAGGCTGAAGAAACTGCTTGAAGATGTGAGCAGACTGCCAATGGAAGACCAGAAAGAGGCAATTTCTACTTTCTTCTTCGAGTGGAAAGGAGATTTTGAACAGGTCGATGATATACTGGTAATGGGCGTGATGGTTTAATTCATCTGCCCGCAAATACCATTCTTGTCCAGGGTTATATCGCAGGTAGAAACCACGTTGCTGCTGTGCTCGGCCCTGTCCTTTATGTAAAAGTCATATTTTATAGTGTCACCCTGATCAAAGAATAAATACATGAAAGTGACCGAAATAGTACCTTTCATTATTTTATTCTGACCTTCCCTTTCCATGTAAGGTATCCGATAGCCTCTCGTGTACAACGGATCTTCAGGAGAGATTATGACCGAGTAGCCTGATTTGGTTTTCCTGAAAACGGACAGGAACAGGTTGATTGAATCCTCTTCAGACGAGACCGGGGCGTTAAGTCCAATGTCACCATCACCATCCTGGAAATGAAACTTTAGTATACCAGCCTTGTTGATGTTGCCAAGAACGTCGGTCGAGTCGAAAATTTCAAAACTCGTGAAACTTATCGAAGGTTCAGGTGGAAGCTTTTCTATCTTCCCGCAAGCTGATACAGCGGCTGCAATTAAGATTGCTGTTATATATTTTCCTGATCTCATCCTTCTGCTCTTTCTGCTGAATGCATCAAAAATCTTACCAAAATAAACTATTTTTTCCTGAAGAATATTTTAATAGGTACACCGGTAAACTCGAAATTCTCCCTTAACCTGTTTTCGAGATAACGTTTGTACGGGTCTTTTATGTACTGAGGGAGGTTGCAAAAAAACGCGAAATTGGGAGTGTAAGTCGGTAATTGGGTGACATACTTGATCTTTATTTGCTTACCCTTGGTTGATGGAGGGGTATTGGCTTTTATTGCATCCAGCATCACGTCATTGAGTTTCGCGGTGGGGATCTTCCTCGTCCGGTTTTCGTTAACCTTCATAATCAGTTCGAGTATCTTGTGGATACGCTGCTTGTTGGTGGCTGAAATGAACAGCATGTAGTAATCTGTGAACGGGGCTGTTTTTTTCCTTATCTCCTGCTCGAATTCCACGATAGTGTTCGAATCCTTTTCGACAAGGTCCCATTTGTTGACAAGTATGATTAATCCCTTGTTGTTCCTCTGTATCAGCGAAAAAATATTTATATCCTGAGCTTCTATACCCCTGGTTGCATCAATAAGAAGGAGGCAGATATCCGCGTTCTCAATCGCTTTCACGGCTCTCATCACCGAGTAGAATTCAATATCCTCCGAAACCTTGCTTTTCTTTCTGATACCAGCAGTATCAACAAGGTAAAAGTCGTTGTTGAACTTGTTGTAGCGGGTATATATCGAATCTCTCGTTGTTCCGGCAAGAGGTGTTACAATATTACGGTCTTCACCAAGCAGGGAATTAATAAGGGACGATTTCCCGACATTTGGCCTGCCAACTATCGCGACTCGTGGTATCTCCGATTCATCAATTGATGACGCTGGTTTCAAACTTGCAGTAATCGCGTCGAGAAGCTCACCGGTACCGCTGCCATTCATCGAGCTTATCGGGAAATAGTCGCCAAGACCAAGGCTGTAAAACTCAGTCGCCTCGTTGAGCCTATCACCATTATCAACCTTGTTAACAACCAGGCAGACCTTTTTACTGCTTTTCCTGAGTAATTCTGCAACCGAATTATCAAGGTCGTGAATCCCGACTGTTACATCAGTTATAAAGAGTATCACATCGGCTTCTTCAATGGCTAGTCTTACCTGCCTGTTTATCTCCTCCTCGAAGATGTCATCGGAGTTTTCAACATAACCGCCAGTGTCAATTACTGAAAAGTCTATTCCATTCCATACCGCCTTGCCATAATTCCGGTCGCGCGTTACCCCGCTCACCTCATCAACTATTGCACTTCTGCTCTCGGTGAGCCTGTTGAATAAAGTTGATTTGCCAACGTTGGGTCTTCCCACTATCGCTACTATATTACTCATCTCTTTTTAACTGTATCCGAATCTTTTCAATGCTAAACTTTTGTTTCTCCAGTCCTTGTTTACCTTGACGTGAAGCTCGAGGAAAACTTTTCGGCCCAGGAATTCCTCCAATTCTAATCTTGACTCCGTCCCGACCTTTTTTAACATCTGGCCCCGGTGCCCGATGATTATCCCTTTCTGACTATCCCTGGCAACGTGGATAATAGCTCTAATGTTGCTCCTCCCTGGTTCATCAACGAAACTTTCTATTTCTATTTCAACCGAATAGGGGATTTCCTTCTGGTAATTTAACAGTATCTTTTCCCTTATTATCTCCGATGCGAAGAACCTTTCGTACCTGTCAGTAAGCTGATCTTTGGGGAAATACGGTTCTCCTTCCGGGAGCCTCGAGAGGATCGACTTCAACAGGTAATCGAGGTTATAATTTTTTATTGCAGATACCGGTATAATGTCAGACTCCTTGAATGCCTCGTGCCACGTGCCAACAAGCTTCTCAAGTTCTTCCTGGTTTGTCAGATCTATTTTATTTATCACTATTATAACCGGTAATCCCTTGTTCCTGATTTTCATCAGGTAATCCCCATCTGGGTCAGCCTTTTCAGTAACATCAGTAACGTAAATTATGATGTCGGCATCCGACAAAGCAGAATTCACGTAACCCATCATCGACTCGTGAAGCTTGTACATGGGTTTCAGTATCCCCGGTGTGTCTGAATAAACTATCTGGTAATCATCACCGTTCAGAATCCCAAGTATCCTGTGTCGTGTTGTCTGGGCCTTGGGAGTGATGATGGACAGTCTCTCTCCAATGAGAGCGTTCATGATAGTCGACTTCCCAACGTTGGGATTTCCAAGTATATTAACGAATCCAGATTTGTGCTTCATATTATCCGGATTAAAAGATACCCCTTTTTAGCATCGCTATTTCCTTGTCGGAGAGAAACCTCCATTTGCCCCTGGGAAGATTTTTCTTGGTCAGACCCGCGAAGTACACCCTGTCGAGCTTCTTGACCTTGTAACCAAGCTTTTCAAAGATCCTCCTTACAACCCTGTTCTGCCCGGAGTGGATTTCGATGCCAACCTGACTCTTGTCGTTCTCGTCTGCATAGGCAACCGAATCAGCTGCAATAACCTCGCCTTCCAGGTCAATACCCTCGGCAATAGCGTTAATATCGTTCCAGGTCACATCCCTGTCGAGCCACACATGGTAGATCTTCTTTCTCTTGTATCTTGGATGCATCAACCGTCCTGCAAGCTCACCATCATTGGTCAGGAGAAGAACACCTGTTGTCGATTTGTCAAGCCGGCCAACCGGGTAGATTCTTTCAGTCACTTCTTTCCCGACGAGATCAATAACTGTTTTATCAGCATGAGGGTCCTCGACCGTTGTCACGTAGTCTTTCGGCTTGTTTAACAACACGTAGACTAGTTTCTCCGAGCTCAGTTTCTTTCCCTTGTAACGAACATCATCGGTACTGTTTACCTTTGTCCCCATGTCGGTTACGGGCTTACCATTCACTGATATTTCACCCCTTTTTATTATTTCATCAGCTTCTCGTCTTGAACAAACTCCGCTTGCAGCTATGAACCTGTTCAGTCTCACGAGACCTTGTTCTTCTGCTTTCCGGGTTGTTTTATCTGCCTTGCCCGAAGCGCTGTTTGATCTTGCCGGTCTCGATGGTCTGTCATCCATATATTTGCCCGTACCCCTCCTGTTACGTCCATCCTGTCTCCCGGTACTACCGAATGACCTGCCGGGGGTTTTTCCCCCGCGGTTCTCCCTCGTGCCATCATGTCCCATCCCGGTCCTTCTCATTTTGCTTTGTTTTCAGAAAGTGCAAAGGTACAATTAATTGATGATTTTCCGGGTTTAGACTTTTTTTTGCAACTTTGTCGCACTAAATCAGACTTCTATGACTCTCATTAAATCAATATCAGGTATAAGGGGTACTATCGGGGGGAAACAGGGCGATTGCCTGACACCACCCGATATAATAAAATTCACAGCCGGCTATGGATCGTGGGTAAAGAAACATAACCAGGGCAGGCTCAGAGTGGTTGTTGGCCGCGACGGCAGAACCACCGGTGAAATGGTCAGTAACCTGGTTGTTAACACGCTCAGGATGATTGGGATCGACGTGACGGATCTTGGACACTCGACAACACCAACCGTGGAGGTTGCGGTGAGCGGAACCGGGGCAAACGGGGGTATCATTCTCACAGCCAGTCATAACCCTGCGAACTGGAACGCCTTGAAACTTCTAAACAGTAATGGAGAGTTTCTTTCAGCTTCAGATGGCGAGGAGGTTTTGTTCCTTGCCGAATCGGGGAATATTGAATATTCGACTCATGACTCATGCGGAACGTACACCCGCGACGACACATGGAACAGGAAGCACATAGATCTGATTGCAGGCCTTGATACAGTTGATACCGATCTCATAAGAAAGGCAGGGTTTAATGTTGTTGTTGATTGTATAAACTCTGTAGGCGGGCTGATAATTCCGGAACTTCTGGAGCGTCTTGGTGTGAAGAAAGTTACCCTGTTGAATGGAAAACCTGACGGTAATTTTGCTCACAATCCGGAACCACTGGCAGAGCACCTGGATGGGATTATGAATGCAGTTAAGGAGATCGGTGCAGATATTGGATTTGTTGTCGATCCCGATGTTGACCGCCTGGCATTTATTAGCGAAGATGGCAAGATGTTTGGCGAAGAGTATACCCTTGTTGCTATATCAGATTATATATTATCCAAAGTCAAAGGATCCACTGTCTCAAACATGTCTTCTTCAAGAGCACTGAAGGACGTGACCGAAAAACATGGATGCACGTATTATTCATCGGCGGTAGGGGAAGTCAACGTGGTGGAAGAAATGAAAAGACGATCCGCGGTAATTGGGGGTGAAGGTAATGGTGGAGTTATTTATCCCGCTCTTCATTACGGGAGGGATGCCCTTGCAGGTATAGCGTTGTTCCTCACGCTCATGGCAGAGAAGGGAATCAGCTGCAGCAGTTTGAGGAGTACCTACCCTTCGTATGTGATGTCAAAACGTAAAGTGACCCTGGTGGCAGGCACCGATACCGATAAGCTGCTAGTGTCGGTTAAAGATCATTTCAGAAATGAAAAGATAGATGACAGGGATGGTATCAGGATTGATTTCGATCATGGCTGGGTGCATATACGTAAATCAAATACAGAACCGATATTAAGGATCTACTCAGAGGGCAGAAGCGAGGAAGAAGCTGACAGATACGCTGATATCATTTCTGATTATGTTAAAAAACATTAATTCAGATCCTTTTTTTCAATCGGTGGAATAAAACAATCGGGTTAAGTGTCTTTAACTCTGGAGCCAAAGCTCTGGCGTTGTTAATTATTGTTAAAGATTTGTTAATGAGCAATTAGTCACTTCGTTTTTTAATACTTTCGTGGCTGATTTAAAAAAAGGATTCAATAGAAACACTATAACAGATGAAAAAGACAATCATTATTTCAGGTATTATACTGGTTGTGGCAATAATCGGGATAATCATTTTTCAAAGAATTAGTTCGAAGAAAGACGTGCTAAATCTTTACGCGAAGGCCGAAAAAGGGAGTTTCGATATTGTTGTCACCACGACTGGTGAATTGCAGGCCGAAAATTCGATGGATATCAGGGGGCCTGAATTCACGGAAAGCAGGAACGTCAGGTCGATGGATATCAAGATTCAGGATCTTGTAGCCGAGGGAACAGAAGTTAAGAGCGGCGATTATGTTGCAACACTCGACAGGACCTCATTTGATAATACCCTCAAGGACGAGCTTGACAGGCTTAACACCTACGAAACCAACCTCGAGGTAAAAATACTTGACACTGCAGTTACTCTCAGCAACCTGAGGGATAACATTAAAAACCTGAACTATTCGGTTGAAGAAGCAGCTATAACACTCCAGCAATCAAAATTTGAGCCTCCCACCACCATCCGCCAGGCAGAGATTTCGCTTGACAAGGCAAAGAGGAATCTTGAACAGGCATTGCGTGGTTACACTCTCAGGGTTGAGCAGGCCAAATCGGACGTTAGAAACCAGCAGCGCCAGATTTCAGAGCAGCGCCAGCGTGTTGCCGACATCCAGAAGCTTCTTTCACGATTCATCATAACCGCTCCTTCGGATGGTATGGTTATATACAAGCGCGACAGGACCGGAACAAAGAGAAAAGTTGGTTCATCTATCAGCCCTTGGGATCCCGTTGTTGCAACACTCCCAGATATGACCACGATGATATCAAAAACTTATGTTAACGAGATTGATGTATCGAAGATTAAACCCCAGCAGAAAGTTGATATAGTAGTTGATGCTTTCCCGGAAAGAGCTTATACAGGTGTTGTTACAAGTGTCGCTAACATTGGCGAGCAGCTGCCTAACACTGATGCGAAAGTATTCGAGGTCATTGTTAAGGTTGACGGGTCAGATCCTGCACTGCTTCGTCCTTCTATGACCACGGGGAACAAAATAGTAACGAAGACTATTAACGATGTGATATATATTCCGCTTGAATGCGTTCAGGCTGGAACAGACAGTATACCTTTTGTATATACAAGGAAAGGGAACAAGCAGGTTGTCCTGTTAGGTGAATCGAACGAGAATAACGTGATTGTTGAAAAGGGTCTTGAAGAAGGTGAAGTTGTTTACCTGAGCACACCGGAAGATCCAACCAGGTTCAGACTTGTCGGCGAGGATCTTATTCCTGTGATCAAGGAAAGGGAAAGACTCAAAAAAGAGGAAGAATTGAAACTAAGGCGTGAAGCCGAAGAGGCAGCAGCCAACAAGTCAAGGATGGGCGGCTTCGGCGGAGGCGGTTTTGGCCAGGGTGGCATGAACTTCCAGATGATGGGAGGCGGCGGAAACAACCAGGGTGGTGGTATGCAGAATATGCAGAGAGGAACCGGCGGTGCTACGAACCAGGCTGGTCAGACAAATGCCACGCAGAGAATGGGCGGCAATTTTGGAGGCGGCCAGGGTGGCATGAGAGGTGATACAGCCATGAGACGCAGGATTCAGCAGATGCGAGAAAGCGGGGATACAGCCGGCATGCGCCGTATGTTCCAGCAGTTCCGTAACGGCCAGCAGGGTGGCGGACAAAGGGATACTTCGGCACGCAGAAGGATGAACACCCAGCAGCAGAACCAGCAGCCTGTTGTAAGACAACTTCCCGAATAGCAGATCCCAAGTTTCTAAACAGATTAATTTGAAACAAGATGATTAAATTCTTTTTCAGATATTTTCACGATATCGAGATAGCTGTTGAATCAATAATATCCAACAAGCTTAAATCGATACTGACGGCTCTCGGGATTATCTTCGGTGTGGCCGCGGTTATTGCCATGCTTGCTATTGGTAAGGGCGCGAAACAGGAGATCCTCGAGCAGATGAAGATGGTAGGGGTCAATAATATACTGGTGAACCCTGTCATACCCGATAAGTCTTCTTCTTCAACTGACGAGGGTGAGAAACAGCAGAAGAAATTCTCACGCGGTCTCACGATGCTTGATGTTGAGGCGATAAAACAGACTCTTCCTTCAGTTAAAAGGATCAGCCCCGAGATATCATTTAACTCGACAGCCATGCTAAACGGCAAGAAGTACACTGCCAAGCTGGTTGGCGTTTCAAACGACTATTTTCACCTCTATAACCTTCCTCTTCTGAGTGGGACAATATTTAACAGGTACCAGGAAGAAAATGGAATTCAGGTATGTATAATCGGCGCGAACATCAGGGCGAAGTTTTTCAGTAACGTCGACCCTATCGGGCAGTACATCAAGTTTAATGGTATTTGGCTGAAAGTTATCGGCGTCCTCCAGAAGACTACTGTTACCCTCACCGGGTTCGAGGAGAAAGGGGTTAACGTATATAACGATAATATCTATATCCCTATCCAGACGATGTTGCTGCGTTACCAGAACAGGGCTCTCGTGAACACGAAAATGGTTTCTGAAGCTTCGTCAGTATCATTTTTTGGAGGTCCGGGTATGGGCGGCATGGCAAGAGTTGTTGTCAGCTCATCCGATGCCAATTCCGATGTTGAAACCAACTATAACCAGCTCGACAGGATAGTCGTCCAGGTTAATGAAACGGAACAACTCACCCCGACCACTGAAATATTGAGCCGCATGTTGACCAGGCGTCACAGCAACGTGAAGGACTTCGAGATAACGGTTCCCGAGCTTCTGCTCAAACAGCAGCAGAGAACAAAGGATATTTTTAACATAGTGCTTGGAGCAATCGCCAGTATATCGCTGGTGGTTGGAGGTATAGGAATCATGAATATCATGTTTGCCTCGGTTATGGAAAGGATTAAAGAAATCGGAACCAGGATGGCCATTGGTGCTAAGAAGATGGACATCGTCGTTCAATTCCTTTCAGAAGCAGTTCTGATAAGTATCTCGGGAGGTTTCATCGGAGTCTTCCTGGGTGTTATCATGGCTAAACTGATTGAGCAGATAGCGGGTATCATGACCATCGTTTCCTTCTTCTCCGTGTTCATCGCGTTTGGAGTATCAGCAGCTGTCGGAGTTATTTTCGGGTATTCACCGGCAAAAAGGGCATCAGAGAGAGACCCGATTGAATCATTAAGGTACGAGTAATCAATTCAATATGAAAAGGATATTTATTGCAGCAGCTTTATTGCTAACATTCTCCCTTCCTTTCAGGACTTTTGGACAGGAGATAAAGAGACTGACATTTAACGAGGTTATCAGGATTGCCGAGGAGCAATCGCCACAAGCCTATATCGCGAAGCACAGGTTCCGTGCTTCATACTGGCAGTACAGGACCTTCATCGCGCAGTACAGGCCTTCACTTACCCTGTCAGGAACAACCCCAAGCTATAGTACAGCTTACGAAAGGGTTTGGAACTCGGTTATTAAGAACTATGAATACCAGTCAACAAACATCCTGAGGAACCTCGGGCAGTTATCTCTGGCACAGAATATAGGTTTCACCGGCGGTTCCATTTCACTTAACTCGAACCTCACACTCGAGAATGATTTTGAAAGGGATACTCGCAAGTACATCACATCGCCAGTCACAATCGATCTGAACCAGCCGATATTCAGGTATAACTCACTTAAATGGCAAAAGAAGATCGAACCGATGAGGTACGAGATGGCCAAGAAGACCTTCCTGTCAAACATAGAACAGGTTCATATCGACGCCGTGAGAAACTTCTTCTCGCTGGCACTTGCTCAGATTAACAAGCAGATTTCCGAGATGAACTATTCAAACGCTGACACGTTATACCGGATTGCCAAAGGAAGATATCAGCTTGGTACAATTGCCGAGGACGAACTACTGCAGATGCAGCTTTCTTACCTGAACACGGAAACAGCAAGGAAGGAAGCAGAAATGAACCTTCGCGACAGGGAGATCAGGCTTAGATCATTCCTCGGTTTCAACGACAACGTGAGAATAGAGCTGATTATTCCCAACGAGGTTCCGCAGCTTCAGGTTGACCTGCAGGAGGTGCTGACCCTGGCCAAGCAGAATAACCCCGATCTGATGACCCAGCAGATTAACCTTCTTAACGCGCAGAGCAACCTCGCTCAGGCGAAAGCGGAAAAGGGTCTGAACGCTAACCTGACGGCATCATCCCCCAGGGACCAAGCGGCCAAAGATTTCAGCCTTGCCTATGCCCAGTCGAACCAGCAACAAAGTGTCATGGTAAGGTTTACAATGCCTATTCTTGACTGGGGACTTGGTCGTGGTAAATATAAAATGGCCAAATCGAGCATGGAATTGACCCAGGTTCAGGTGCAACAGGCACTGGCTGACTTTGAACAGAACCTGTTCCTCGATGTCGAGCAGTTCAATCTCCAGAAGAACCAGGTGGCAATTGCTGCCAAGTCGGATACTGTGGCTATGAAAAGATACGAGGTAACCAAGCAACGCTTTCTTATCGGTAAAATAGCTGTACTTGATCTTAACGACGCCGATTCGAGGAAGGACCAGAACAGGAGAGCATACATACAGGCTCTTCAGAATTACTGGAACTATTATTATAACATGAGGTTACTTACATCATACGATTTTATTCAGCGCAAGGGTATCGAGACTGATTACGAGAAACTCCTTCAGTAAGTATACACGAGTTTAACGGGCAATGGCCATGCTTACCAGCGTGGCCATTCTTGTTTCAATTAATTCATTTATGTTTAGTTGAGTGTATATGCAATTTTTTTTATCTTTGCGCCTCATTATAGAAAAACTTATAATTCAGAATAATCCTAAAAAGAGAACAGATGCAAAACAAAGGTGCTATCATTCTTCTGGCAGTTGCTCTGGGACTGGTTTCAATTTACCAGCTTTCATTCACAGGGGCTACCTACAAGGTAAAAAGCGACGCCAAGAATTATGCAAAGGGTGACCTGGTGAAGGAGTCAGCCTATATTGACTCTATTTCCATGCTTCCAAAAGATAAGTGGAGCTTTCGGCAAATACACATTTAAAGAGTGTTTGAAAAAAGAGCTTAACCTCGGTCTCGACCTAAAAGGAGGTATGAACGTTATTCTCGAAGTATCAGTAGAGGATATACTCAGGGCTCTGTCAAATTATAATCCTGACAAGACATTCAATGAAGCCCTGGCGATGGCTAAAAAACGCCAGACTGAATCGCAATTGGATTTTCTTACTCTATTCGGCGAATCGTTCAACCAGATTGACCCCAATGCCAGGCTGGCAGCAATCTTTGGTACTGTTGAACTTAAGGAGAAAGTGAATTTCAACTCCACAAACGAGGATGTTCTTAAAGTTCTTGATGGCGAAATGAATACTGCCATCACCAACGCTTTTAACATCCTCAGGACCAGGATAGACCGGTTCGGTGTTACCCAGCCTAATATTACCCAGCTTTCAACAAAAGGAAGGATACTTATTGAACTGCCGGGTGTGACTGATCCGAAACGTGTAAGGGAGTTGTTACAGGGTACTGCCAATCTCGAATTCTGGGAGACCTACGAAAATGGCGAATTAATTGGTTACCTGTCGCAGGCTAACGAGCTGCTCAAGACTCTGAAAGTGACTGAAGCCGCTAAAGCTGATTCTCTGAAGAATGTTACTCCCGGTGTTGCTAAAGCCGATACCACGAAGAAAGATCAATCGCTTCTCGATCTGATTAAAAAAGACACCACTGCAGCGAAAGAATCTCAGAATCTCGAACAGTTCACTGCACAGAACCCATTGTTCGGAGTACTCAGACCGCATGTGGATCAGCAGGGTCAGCCTTATTCAGGCAGCCTCGTCGGATTCTCGAATTTCAGGGATACAGCAACCGTGAATGACTATCTGCATATGCCCCAGATCAGGGCTTTGTTCCCTCGTGATGTCAGGTTCAAGTGGAGCCAGAACCCTTATAAATACGACGATAGCAAGTCAATGTACGAGTTACATGCTATCAAGGTGACCACCAGAGATGGCAGGGCACCACTCGACGGCAGCGTTGTAACCGGTGCAAGACCCGCGTCAGGTGTAATAGCATCTGATGTTCAGGTTCACATGAATATGAACGCGGAAGGTGCGAAGACCTGGGCAAGGATGACAAGGGAGAATATTGGCCGTTGTATTGCTGTTGTTCTTGATGGTTACGTGAGATCTTTCCCGAGAGTGCAGGTTGAAATTACGGGTGGAAGTACTGAAATAACAGGCGATTTTACCATAGAAGAAGCAACTGACCTTTCGAATATCCTCATGTCAGGTAAACTCCCGGCCCCGGCAACAATCATTTCAGATACAGTTGTTGGTCCAACTCTTGGTAAGGAAGCTATTAACTCTGGTTTCGTATCTTTCATTATCGCCTTCCTTCTCGTGCTTGGCTTCATGATCTTCTATTATAGCAAGAGCGCGGGTACTATCGCCGATATCGCTTTGTTCTTCAACGTGTTCCTCTTGTTCGGGGTGCTTGCATCACTTAACGCTGTTCTTACCCTGCCCGGTATCGCTGGTATAGTACTCACCATGGGTATGGCGGTCGATGCGAACGTTCTTATTTACGAAAGGATCAGGGAGGAATTGAGGCATGGGAAGGGCATAAAACTTGCCATCGCTGACGGGTACAAAATGGCTTATTCAGCTATTATCGACTCGAACGTTACAACGATCCTTACAGGTATCGTTCTTTACCTTAATGGAACAGGTCCTATCAAAGGTTTCGCGACAACTCTTGTTATTGGTATCCTTACCTCTATGTTCACATCGATACTCGTTACACGTCTTATTTACGAGTACCTCTTGAAAAAGAATGCTAATCTCACATTCTCTATAAAAATAACTGCTGAAGTATTCAGGCATACCAAGATCGATTTTATCGGTATGAGAAAATACTTCTACGCTGGTTCAGCAATTATCCTGCTCGCCGGGGTGTTTCTCTATTCGTCAGGGGCTTGAACCCTGGCATTGACTTCACGGGAGGTCGTTCCTATGTCGTCAGGTTTGACAACAAGGCAGTCACCGAGGAAGTGGCTAAAAACCTTACTGGCGTGTTTGGAGAACTTCCCCAGGTTGTTACTTACGGTAACGAGAACCAGGTGAAAATCACCACCAAATACAAGATTGACCAGACCGGTGCGGAAGATGAAGTAGATTCTCTTCTCTACGTGGGGCTCAAAGGTATGGTAGGTGGAAACATCACCAAGGATGAATTCCTTTCAAAGTACAGGAAAAGTTCCGAAACGGTGGGTCCGGTCGTTGCAGCTGATATAAAGATCAACGCTTATTATTCCGTTGCAATTTCACTTATCCTGATGTTCCTCTATATATTCCTGAGGTTCCGCAGATGGCAGTACGGTTTTGGTGCTGTTATGTCACTTGTTCATGACGTTCTCCTCGTTATGGGTACTTATTCACTGCTCTGGGGAGTTCTTCCGTTCTCGATGGAGATAGACCAGGCATTCATAGCGGCGATCCTGACCGTGATCGGATTCTCGATCAACGACACGGTAATCGTGTTCGACAGGTTAAGGGAATACCTGCCTATTTACAGGAAACGCCCGATGAAAGAGGTCCTCAACATGGCTATGAACTCGACACTTAGCAGAACCATCAACACCACCCTTACCGTTATGCTAACAATCTTCGCGATCTTCTTCTTCGGCGGAGCGGTTATCCGGGGCTTCATGTTTGCCCTCATGATCGGTATCGGGACAGGTGTGTTTACTAATGCGTTCATCAAGCGCCGTTGATGCCTGCGTACGACACCACGAAGAACAAGGATGCAGAACTGCCTGAGGCCAAAGCTAAAACAGAATAATACTGTAAAATTAAATCATAATGAAGAGGGTGTTTCTGACGAGACACCCTCTTTCATTTCCAGCCGTTACTGAAGCCAGATAGAAAGATACTTTTGTCCCGGCTTAGTGTTAATAATGCTCAAATCAAGAATGGATTGCAGGAATGAACATGCTATAGAATCGGTGATAAACGATAGTATCAGGTAATTCTGCCCAATGAATCATGGGGCAGGCTAAAGAGTAATGGTAAATACCCGATAAGGACTTGTGCAGGTAATGAAAGAGTTTATTTATTGTCCTTCTTGTTAGTTGCCAGCACCATCTTGACCTTCATCCTCGTTCCAATTTCAAGGACGTCAATAAGATCCTGGATTGTAAGGTTGTATGCAAATCGCAATACAACGGTAGGCTCTTCCACGTTAGAAAGCCTCTGCTTAAGTATGTCTTCTATCTGGGTTAATGAAACCTGCCGGTTGTCGATATAATACTCAAGGTTTTCAGTTACCGAGATCGTAACCTGTTGTTTGTTGATGTTCTGGGCTGCATTAGACGATGGAAGAAGAAGCTTTATCACATTAGGGTTTGCCAGGGTGGAAACTATAAGGAAAAATAGGAGCAGGAAGAACATGATGTCATTCAATGACGAGGTGCTCACCTCTGCCCGGAACTGCCTGTTTCGCCTTATCTTCATTTCAGATGACTTTCAGGAAATCAATAATATTCTTTTGCAGTGATATAGTATACCTGTCTATTTTCATCTGGAGGTAATGATATGCAGAATAAGCTATTACACCGACTATAAGACCCACTCCGCTGCATATCATTTTCTGGTAAAGTCCGCCTGCTATTATACCAATGCTGATGTTATCAGCCAGTGAAATGTTGTAAAAAATCTTGATGACGCCTGATATTGTACCAATAAAACCAAGCATGGGGGCCACACCTGCAATTATTCCAAGATAACCAAGGTCCTTTTCCATGAGTGATATCTCGAGATTCGTTGCCGATTCAACAAAATCCTCCACTTCCTTTACCGGTTTCCCGACTTGTTCGAAG
This sequence comes from Bacteroidales bacterium, assembly GCA_046329885.1. Taxonomy (GTDB): domain Bacteria; phylum Bacteroidota; class Bacteroidia; order Bacteroidales; family VadinHA17; genus LD21. Next base: position 46,567 of record JAXLTU010000010.1, on the reverse strand, counting down.
CCGCTTGCAAGTATCCTTGAGGTAGCATTATCATTCTGCTTGAGGGCCTCGAGAGCCCCGGTTTTTTTACCGCTTTTCAATATACCCAGAATGAACTTACAGAGTTCTCATCAATAGTCGTGGCATTCCTTATATATATGAATCTTTCTATGAACAGGTAAATACTCAGGATGGAAAGCAGGAGTATCGGGATCATGATAACCCCTCCTTTCATGAGCAGTTCCATCACGTTAGTTACTTGAGTGGTATCGGACATTTCCATGGCAAAATGTTTATCGGGCAAAGTTATTCTATTAGTAAGAACAGGTATATTGCTCAAACGTCTTTTTCCCCCTTTTATGATATTTTTTTTAACACGGGCCGAGATGTTAATTATTCATTAAAGATTGCCACTAACAAGGCAGTGTTATGAATCTTTATAAATTTGCATAACAAAACAGAGTTAATGGGAACACTATTATTCGTGAGCGGGCAGGAAATCTTTGTTATTATGCTTGTCGTGCTTCTCCTGTTCGGGGCAGACAAGATACCAGAGATTGCAAGGGGAATAGGGAAGGGTATGCGCGACTTTAGAAAAGCAACTGACGAGATCAGACGAGAGATAGAAGAAAGCACCCGGGAGATAAGAAAGGAGATGACCGAGGTTGGTGAATCACTAACCCGCGACGCCACCGAAGTGGCAAACAACGTTCAACGCCAGGTTGATGACGCTACAAGCTCTATAAATAACGATTTACAACAGGCTGCTGATAATTTGCAGAAAAGCGTTGATGATATGAACCAGTCTATTAATCAGTCTGGTCCATCAACAAACGACTCAGCTAATTACAGCTACCAGGATACATATAATTATGACCGACCGGTTGCTCAACCTGCAGATCCAGCTGTTGCTTCAAATGATGCGGAAACACCGGTTGCAGATGACAGTACCGGCGTTAAACCCGAAGTGCATGACCAGGGTCAGGGTGACCCGGCGCACAGCGTGAGCTGAACACGAGAAAAATGATAAAAGCCACCGGCATCAGAAAAGCCTACGGGGATCTCAAAGTCCTGAAAGGTATTAACCTTGAAATAAATAAAGGAGAAGTAGTCTCTGTTGTCGGTGCCAGCGGCGCCGGGAAGACAACCCTTCTTCAGATTCTTGGAACCCTCGATGTGCCAGATTCCGGTGAGATTCTTTATAATAATACCGACATTGGCAAGCTCAGGGGTAAACAGCTTGCCTCGTTCAGGAATAACAATATCGGGTTTGTTTTCCAGTTTCATCAGCTACTCCCTGAATTCACCGCCCTCGAAAATGTCTGCATACCGGCTTATATATCTGGCAAAACCAGGCAGACCGCGGAGAGCAGGGCCACCGAACTTCTTGCTTTTCTCAGCCTTGGAGACAGGCTCGATCACAAGCCATCGCAACTAAGTGGTGGAGAACAGCAGCGGGTTGCTGTTGCCAGGGCACTGGTGAACAGCCCCTCGGTTATCCTTGCCGATGAACTGTCAGGTAACCTTGATACAAAAAACAAGGATGAGCTTCACAAATTATTCTTCAGGCTTCGCGACACGTTTGGCCAAACAATAATAATCGTTACTCACGACCGGCAACTGGCCGGGATGTCAGACCGCGTGGTCCAGATCAAAGACGGGCTTATTGTTGACCAGCTCTGATTTCAAGCAATCATTTCATATACCCTGCACTTTTCTCCTTGTCGGGACAGTAGTATGTTTTTCAGGTAAGCAATAAACCCGGCCTGGTACACTATGAAAGCGACTACCCATGCCAGGATCGTCGTGTAAGCGAATGAAAACAAGGCCCACGACCTGTTCGACTCCTTCCGAATTGCCGTTATTGCTGCCACGCATGGAGAGTAAATGAGCACGAAAAGCATGAACCCGAAGGCGACAACAGGTGTGAACACTTTTTCTCCCTTCCTGCTTCCACTTACATGCTCTTGCTGCCTGAGCTTTTCTACAAGCGAAGAGGAATCTTCATCCTGTCCAGTGTCAGCATGGTAAAGAACAGACATTGACCCTACAACTATCTCTTTGGCGGCAAAACCCGTGATTATGCTTATCCCGATTTTCCAGTCGAAGCCCAGGGGTTTGATCGCGGGCTCGATAAATCTTCCAAGCCTGCCAATATATGACTGCTCCTGCTGTTCGGCCTTTTTTGATAATTCGAGCTCCCTTATCTTGCTTTTTGCTTCCTGGCTTTGGTGAGCGGGTGACATTTTTAACTCCGCGATCTGGCCGTCATAATCAGCACTGAAATTTACCTTCCTCGGGTAATAACCCAGAGCCCAGATAATGACAGAAGCGACCAAAATGACCGTGCCCATCTTCCTCAGGTACTGTGACCCCTTGAACCACATGTGCCTGAAGGTGTTTTTTATTGTGGGTATACGGTAGGGAGGCAACTCCATTACGAAAGGTATATCCTGTTTCGAGAAAAGAGTCTTGTTGAGTACTATGGCCATAAGGGCCGCGAAGATTATCCCGGTTATATAGATTGAGAAAAGCACCAATCCCTGGTATTTCTGGAAGAATGCGGAAATAATAAGTACATATACCGGTAGTCTGGCACTGCATGACATGAATGGTATAATCATCATCGTGATTATCCTGTCCTTCTTATTTTCAAGGGTCCGGGTTGCCATGATGGCTGGTACATTGCATCCGAAGCCCATGAGCAGGGGAATGAAGGATTTCCCGTGCAGGCCGATCTTGTGCATGAGCTTGTCCATGATGAAAGAGACCCTTGCCATATATCCTGTATCTTCCATCAGCGAGATAAAAAAGAACAATATCAATATGTTAGGCAGGAAGATAATCACACCTCCAACCCCGCTCACTATCCCATCAATTACAAGATCATGAAGAAAACCGGAGGGTAAAATACCACTCGCTGCATTCCCGATATGGTCAACCCCCTTCTCTATCCAGTTCATCGGGTAACTGCCCAGGGTAAAAGTTGCCTGGAACATGAGCCACATGATAGCAAGGAAAACAGGGTAGCCCCATACCTTGTGGGTCAGCAAAACGTCATAATTTCGTTTCCTGCCCGGCGTGTTTTCCTGGCACCCGATACAGGTTTCACCAAGCGCGCCAGAAATGAATCCATATTTGGCATCTGTAATTACTGTTTCCGGCCTGTCTTTAAACTCCTTTTCAAGCTTGTTCCTTTCGGCTTCACATGTTCTTATAATGTTCTCGTGGTTAGAACAGTTACCGGCAAGGTCAATAATTGTCTTGTCGTTTTCCAGAAGCCTTATTGCCAGATATCTTGACGAGTACCTGTCAGTTAGCTCCTTGTTTTTCTTCAACCCGGACTGGATTGAAGCAATAGATTGTTCTATGCTCGATCCATAGTTAATGTGAATATGGTGTAAGACCGGATCCTTGTCTTCGAATACTTCTGTAATTTTTGTAACCAGATTATCAATGCCAAGACCCTTCACCGCGACAGTCGGGATGATTGGAATTCCCATCAGTTTTCCCAATTTCTGATGATCGAGTGAAATACCTTTTTGTTCAAGCTCGTCATACATGTTAAGGGCGATTATTACCCTTATGTTCATGTCTATCAGCTGAGTTGTCAGAAAGAGATTCCTTTCGAGGTTAGATGCATCTATCACGTTGACAACGACATCAGGCATTTTAGAAATAATGTGGTCGCGGACAAAAAGCTCCTCGGGTGTGTATTCCGTTATTGAATAGGTTCCCGGGAGGTCGGTGATGTTAATTATGAAACCATTTTTCCTGATTGCTGCCTCCTTGGCATCTACTGTTACCCCACCATAGTTTCCCACTTTCTCCCTTGATCCGGAAGCATGATTGAACAAGGTTGTTTTACCACTGTTGGGATTCCCCACCAGGGCAACATTTATTACATTTCCTTTCTCGGAATTGATACCATTTCCTGTCTCTTCAACAAGAGTCCCCTCGTAATCGACGGATACCGGTCTCGTTGTATCATCGCCGGGAATAACCTCTATGAGGTGTGCCTCGCTGCGACGCAACGAAATGTTATAACCCAGTATCTCGTATTCAACAGGATCCTGCAAAGGTGCACTTTTTATGACCCTGACAGTCTTACCTCTCACGAATCCCATTTCCGTGATCCTCTTGCGAAAGGCACCATGACCTAAAACCTTCGTGATAAGCCCCTTCTGATTGTTATTTAACTCAGATAACCGCATTTTTTAATGATTCGCCCCGAAATCCTCTTTCGATTTACCCGGTTTACCAGGGGCGTAAAGGAAATGAATACAGGATGACTGGCAAATACCCATAATTGATGATATACTTCAATTTGACTCATCAGGAATGATGAGGATCAGTTGTTATCATCAACAGCTATAAGCTTGTTTACAACTGCATAAATTGTCAAACCTGACAGGGTTTTTATCCCTGTCTTCCCTGAAATGTTTTTGCGGTGGGTTATTATCGTGTTTACACTAAGGTTTAACCTCGTGGCTATTTCCTTGTTCGAACTGCCCGTGGCGATCAGGCGTAGTACTTCAATTTCACGTGAGCTCAGGGAGTGTAACACCGTCTGGCTATCAGTAGCTTTATTCTTGCTTGTATTCTTTACCACCGAAATAATGGCTTCCGGACTATCGTTTATGCTTATAGTCCCGTCGAATCCATTTAGTATTGAGTTCTCGTGAACAACGTGCAAAAAAGCGATCCATCGCGCATCGGTCCATCTCGACCTGATCTCCTGGAAATCCTTTAACCTGTTCTGGACAAGAGTCGGGTTTGCAATAACAATACTTTCCGGATTCCTCATCAGGAGCAATTCTGTTTCCTCGAGGGTAAATGATCGCTTTATTCTTGCAGAATTCGAGAAATCAGCCAGTAAATCAGCCATTCCCCGGTACAGGATCTCTGATGGTTCAGCAATTATTATGTTAATACTCTTTACCATTGTTTGATCTTGACTGATTCTCAATTTTTTCGACAAGTGGTATAAGAACCAGATCCTCTATCTTCTGGTGAACTGTCAGATCGTCGTTAAGCTCATGAATGCTTTTCAGCACTTTTCTTCGCTCAATATTGTCGTTATTTCCGGGCAGGTATTTGATCAGCAGATTCATGAGATCATCAAGTTTTTCCTCGATGTCGTTGTGATGCTTCTTGTAGACAGCTACTGAAAATTTCCCTGATCCCCGGGCTTTCTTATTATTGCCCGGGATATGGCAAAGATCCCTGATATAAGGGAATACAGTTTTTTCCTCGTAGGCTAGATGCTCTTTTACCTCGTTGAAGTACTCGCTGAAAAATTTGTCAACAAGGCTGATCTCGTACGATTTGTTAACATCACGGAGTAATTTTATAAGTTTCCTGATGTCAGGATAAATCTCATCGAGGAAATACCTGTGACTGTTCTCCAGAAATCTCATTATAAGTGGCAGGTCCTCGGGGGTAAAGTCTTCCTCTCCGGTGACGTTTTCACCAGAATAGATGTTATAGAAGGATATGAAAAGTTCCTGCCTTATATCATTCTCCCGGCAGTAAGCCCTAATAGTGTTATTCTGAAACGGAGGTACTATCCCAAAATGTTCCATGAATAAAAGATACCCCGGATCTTTAAGGACTATTTCCGCCAGTTCAGTTTCTGCTGTTATTATATGAACTTTTGACTGTTTCATTATTTTAACCCCATGCCATAATTCGATTTGTCCACCTTTTTGACGATTTGATTTTACAAACCAACAACGAAGAGTTGGAATTGTTTCAATACTATTGCCTTGTCAGTCATGCAAAGTTAAGTTATCAATTGCCATTTTCATCCTGATCAGGTTAATATTCCGGGAATGACTATCAACCAATCTTCTCCTGTCATTTAGCCAAATTATGGCCGGCAAAGCCTTGGTGATTATGATTGAAGTGGTTCCCATTATTTACTACCGGTCTGATCCCCATATATAAAAAAGGACTCTCTATTATCAAAAGCCAGCTGTACTTATATATTATTTTTTAAAGGTCACGTGCCGGGTTATTTTTGGTTCGAAACAGAATGATTATGCGTAAGGTAGTATTATTAACAGGCCTTCTTCTTCTTGAAATATGTCCGGTAAGCAGCCAGAAAGTTAATGAATGGACTCTTGCAGATTGTATTGAATACGCTTATAAAAAGAACATAACGATCAGGAAGGATGAGTTGGTGATCAGGAACCGGGAACTTAATGCAGTTCAAGCCAGGGCTGAGCGTTACCCCTCGGTTGGCGCTACAATAAACCAGAATTTTTACTGGTCAAAGGATGCTGGTGGAGGATTCGGGTTTTCAGGTAGTAACACGACTAATTATTCGTTAAGCTCGAGCCTGACCCTGTTCGGGGCATCAAGGATTACAAACAGCATTAAAAGAGCGAACCTGGATGTGCAAAGCGGGGTTTTGTCGCTCGAGACAGCCAGAGAATCAGTCAGCCTCGAAATCCTCAATGCCTACCTGCAGGTTCTCTTTGCCGAGGAACAGGTGGATAATAGCGTTAGACAATTGGAATCAATTAAGGCCCAGGTCAAACTGGCCGAGCAACGGTTGAGTCTGAAAGAGATATCCAGGGCTGACTTCGCGCAGATCAATTCTCAATTATCTTCCGAAAAACTTACTCTGGCAAATTCATTAAGTCAGCTTGCGATCGAAAAGATCAATCTCATGCAAATAATGGAACTTCCTGTTACAGATAGTTTTAAAATTGCTCATCCGGTTCTCCCGGCCCTGCTAAACCAGGAAAGGGTTCCTGATGCAAACAAAATCTATGAAACCGCACTCTCGATTAAACCCCAGGTTAAATCAGCTTCCTTGAACAAGGAAATTGCTGAATTGTCGGAAAAAATTGCCAGGTCGGCTTTTTACCCGGTTCTTGCTGCCAATGCTGGTATCGGGACTTATTATTCCGGTAATGTCTCTGGCACTTATTTCGGGCAGACTGTTGATGGTTTGAATCCATGGGCCGGCTTCTCCCTTTCTATTCCCGTGTACCAGAAAAAGCAGGTAAAGACCAGCGTGGCATTGGCGAAGATTGGAATTGAAGAAGCAGGGCTTAGTGAAACAAATACGAGGAATGAATTAAGAAAAAAGATTGAGCAGGCTTGTCAGGATGTCCTCTCAGCTCAGGTTGAATACGAGGCCAGTCTGGAGTCATACAATGCATATCTGGCATCCTCCAGCCTGTCGGACGAAAAATTCAGGCAGGGGATGATTAACCCGGTTGAATACCTTGTTTCAAGAACCAACCTGATTACGTCGGAAAGCCAGTTGCTGCAATCAAAGTATAAACTGATTTTCATTTATAAAATACTTGATTTTTATTCCGGTGCACCGTTAGTGTTTTAACGTGCACTGGTGGAAAATCATGAAAGACAGAATAATAACTATTCAAAATCCCAAAATATGAAACGTGAAGTATTATTGTTAGGCATAGCTTTTATCTTAATTGCTGCAACATTCTTCATACTTAAGAAAACCTCAAAAAAGGGAACAGATATAATATTCGAAACAGCGGAGGTACTAAAGGGTAAGATAACCAGCACGGTCACGGCAACTGGCACTGTTGAAGCAATAACAACAGTAAAGGTGGGAACGCAGGTCTCCGGGATTCTGAAAGGGGTTTACGCCGATTTCAACGATATCGTGAAAAAGGGACAGCTTCTCGCAAAACTTGACGAGACCGCTCTCCGGGCTCAGGTTGAACAGAGCCAGGCTCTTGTTGATCAGGCCCAGGCCCAGTTGAATTATAACGAATCCACTTTCACGAGGTTGAAAGCCCTTCACGAGATGAACCTGGTTGCCCAGGCTGATTACGATCTCGCGCTTTACAACTACGAGAATTCAAAAAGTGCTTTAGTGAACTCCCTGTCCAATCTTTCACGTTCAAGGGTCAATCTCGACTATGCAACAATCACATCACCTATCGATGGAGTTGTTCTTAACAGGGCAGTCGAGGAAGGACAAACCGTGGCAGCCAGCTTCAATACACCGGAGTTGTTTACAATAGTCAATGACCTGACAAGGATGGAAGTGAAGACTAGTGTTGACGAAGCTGATATAGGGAAGGTAAAGACCGGTCAAAGGGTTGAATTTTCTGTTGATGCTTATCCAGATCTGCTTTTTGAAGGAACAGTTTCGGAAGTGAGACTGCAACCGGTTATTACAAGCAACGTGGTCACGTATAACGTGATACTTGATGCACCAAATCCTGAAAAAAAGCTAATGCCAGGAATGACAGCAAGCTCCATCATTTACGTCGATGAGAAGGATGAAGCATTGTTTGTCATGAGCAAAGCATTCATGTTCAGACCTGATACTGCCTTAATAGGAGAAATAACATTTCCTGATCAGGCTGAACCAAACCAGCTGCCCGGTAAATCAAGGATTATCTGGATCAGGGATGAAAAATCTGGACTGCAACCGCGGAGGGTCAAAACAGGGATAGATAACGGCCTCGTCGTCGAAATACTATCAGGATTAAGTGAAGGAGAAAACGTCGTAGTATCTGCAATAAGTAACAGGGACAGACAGTCATCATCAGGTTCGGTAAGGGAAGGACTGGGAATCAAGCCTGCAGGAATGGCAGGGAATGGTGGTTGATTAAAAACTAATATTGAAGAACATGGTTGCTTTGAAACTAAAAAAATCTGGCATGATGAAGTATTCAAGTCTTTTCATGATAGCTGGAAGGGAATTGCAGAGAAATAAAATCAGAGCATCACTCACAATGCTCGGAATTGTCATAGGTGTGGCTTCCGTGATCGCGATGCTTGCCATTGGCGAGGGTTCAAAGCAGACAATCAGGGAAGAAATGTCGGCAATGGGAACGAACATGATCATTGTTATGCCCATAAGAGCGAAGGGTGCAAATCCATCGGCCAATGGACTTACCGCGATGAAATACTCGGATGTCGAATCGTTGAGGAAGGAAGCCCCGGATATTGATCTCGTTTCACCCGAGGTGAGAGTAGACGCCCAGGCCATCTACGGTAACCAGAACACACCCACTACAATCTTCGGAGTGAGCTTGGAATATTTCACTATTCGAAAGCTCGCGATCAGCAGTGGTCGTTTTTTTAACCTTCCCGAGACTAAAAGCATGGCAAAAGTATGCTTGCTTGGACAGACTGTCGTTGACAATCTTTTCGGGAAAGGAGCCGATCCGGTTGGCGTAACGATCCGTATCAACAAGCTTCCCTTCCAGGTGATAGGCGTACTCAGGGAAAAGGGTGAGAATAACATGGGGCTTGATCTTGATGATTGTATTATATCCCCGTACACGACAGTGCAAAGAAGAATGGCAGCAATCGATTATATAAATGGGATATACGTGTCAGCTGTCAGCGAGGAAAAGAGTGCCATGGCGATAAAAGAAATAACGGAGTTGCTTCGACGGAATCACAAGCTCACGGGATCGGAGGAAGATAATTTTGCTGCAATGTCGCAATCAGAGATCATTGCCACGGCTTCTTCAATCTCAACAATTCTGACTTACCTCCTGGGAGCCATAGCGGGTATTTCACTTCTAGTGGGCGGCATTGGAATCATGAACATCATGCTTGTTTCAGTAATGGAAAGAACACGTGAGATAGGCCTGCGAATGGCAGTTGGCGGGCGTGGTATAGATATATTGAGCCAGTTCCTTGTTGAATCGGTTATATTAAGCCTGCTTGGTGGACTGATAGGTGTGATGGCTGGTTATATTATTGCCTTAGTAGTGGGTTCTGTGATTAAAAGCCATATAATAATCACAGGAGCTTCAGTTGTACTCGCTTTTGCAGTGTGTTTCCTCATAGGTGTTTTCTTCGGCTGGTATCCGGCAAGAAAGGCCGCTGATCTGAATCCCATCGATGCTTTGAGGTTTGAATAAGATATTAATTAGGAACGAATGGTTAATTTTAGGGAGCAAATTGCGCATCAGGGAAAAAACGGGGTAATGAAAAGAAGTAAGATCACCAGGGTAGTGTTCCATGTTATCGTGTGGATTGTATTTATCATTTTACCAATTTTCGTGGTGAAAAGGTACCGGATGGCAGGAGATTTCCTGGCAACTTACTATGCCTTCGCCGCTGTTAATGCCCTGATATTTTACGCTAATTACCTGATTCTGGTACCTAAATTGTTCTTCAGGAAAAGTAGATACAGGTATTTTATAGCGGCACTGGTTTTGGTCATCAGTTTTTATTATTTATCTGATTTCGTGAACGGGCAGGTAAACAAGATGAATGAAAGAAGGCCGGGGCAGCAGATTGAAAAGCAGGATGCCGATAGCCAGTTCCGCGAACGTCCCCCCATGGGCCCAAGGATAATGATCGCGGTACCAAATGCCCGTCTTATCGGATATACTGTTTCTTCGCTTTTCATGGTTTTCCTTTCCCTTGGACTCAGGGTGCTGGAACGCCAGGAGGAAATGGAAAAGTCGAAGCTTAACGCCGAACTGGCCATTCTGAAGAACCAGATAAGCCCTCATTTTTTCTTTAATACCCTGAATAATATCTATTCGTTGATAGGCAGGAATAATGAAGATTCGAAAGATGCTGTCATTAAGCTATCAAGACTGATGAGATACGTGTTAAATGAATCGGGTGAGGATCTCAAACGATTAAGTGAAGAGGTTGAATTCATGAAGAACTATATCGATCTGATGCGGCTCAGGATCGGGTCAAGAACCAGGCTGGAAGTTTACTTCCCTGCTGAGTGCGGAGAAACGAAAATTCCCCATCTGCTTTTTATTTCATTGATTGAGAACGCTTTTAAATATGGAATCAGTGTTCAGGAAGAGTCATTCGTGAAAATCAGTCTTGAACGTGATGAAGACATCATCAGGTTTGCATGTGAAAATGGTTTGCCTGAAACAAATACTGACCTCAACTTTCCTTCCTCCGGCATTGGCCTGGAAAACCTGAAGAAACGCCTTGGACTTATATTCCCGGACCGGCACGAGTTGATAATCAACAACACCGGCAAAATGTTTGCAGTTAATTTAATTATCAGGTTGTGAGATGATTAGTGTAGTTGCTATAGACGATGAACCACTGGCTCTTCAATTGATTGTCGATTATATCGTTAAGACTCCTGACCTATTGCTTGCAGGACAATATGAAAATCCTCTTGAGGCGGCCAGTTTCATAGGCAATAACCAGGTGGATATTGTATTCACTGACATACAGATGCCTGGGTTGAGCGGTATAGAATTTACACGATCGATTATAAATGGACCAGTTGTGGTTTTTACAACGGCATTCGAAAAATATGCCATCGAGGGATTCAAGCTGGATGTTGCTGATTATCTTCTGAAGCCATTCACTTACGAGGAATTCCTAACCTCTGTCAGGAAGGCGGAGAGGATGATAAGATCTAAACCAAGACCACACGATGAGGTTCTCTCCAACAAGGAATTCCTCTTCCTGAAATCTGACTACAAGATCAAAAGGATCAATTTCCACGATATACTTTTTATTGAGGGCTTAAAAGAGTATGTAAAGGTCTTCACTATGAATTCTGACAAACCGGTATTGTCGCTATCGTCACTTAAAATACTGGAAAAGAAATTACCTGCAGAACGCTTCATGAGAGTTCATCGTTCTTACATCGTGAACCTTGAAAAGATCGACACGATAGACCGTAGCAGGATAGTCTTTGGCAAGCAATATATTCCGATAGGTGATCAGTACAGGGAGAAATTTCAGGAGTTCCTTGATAAAAACTTCCTGTAAATGAATAATTTTCTTTGGCTTCCGTCTGGGTGGTTAAGAACATGATACATCGGGATTATCAATGCTCAATTGATAAGTCATTCTGAAACTCTTCTGTTAAATTGTTATTCCGTTGTAAATTAAACACGACGCCGTTACAATGACTCTTATCTTTCCAGTTTTGTCAACCCCCTGCAAGTTAATAATATGAAATTTTAAAAATATGGGGGTATTATGATTAGTTGCATTTCCTTATTTTTAACTCCCAAACTAACGCGATGAAATTAAGCAGGCTCGAGCTGAAGGAATTTCTTGATGAAAAGGTTGAACAATACAACAATCCGGCTTTCATCGAGGCAGACCCTATCAGTATTCCGCACCAGTTCACGAGGAAGGAAGATATCGAGATAGCTGGTTTCCTGGCGGCCACCATTGCCTGGGGAAACAGGAAAATGATACTCCGGAACGCTAATCGTATGATGGAACTGCTGGAGCATTCACCGTTCGAGTTTATTATGAATTCAAGCAAAGATGAGTTAGCCCTCCTGGGAAAGTTTGTGCACAGGACCTTCAATACTACAGATCTGGTTTGCTTTGTCAGTGCACTTCAGAATATTTACAGTACAAAAGGTGGAATGGAGGAGATTTTCAACAGGTATAAAACAGACGTCTCTCTTCAGCCGGCAATTCACGAATTCCACAGGATCTTTTTCGAGATTCATCACGAGAAGAGAACCGAAAGGCATGTCTCCGATCCATTCAAGGGTTCCGCGGCAAAAAAGATAAACATGTTCCTCAGGTGGATGATCCGAAAGGATAAGGCGGGTGTCGATTTCGGGATATGGGAAAAAATTTCCCCGGCAATTCTCTCTTGCCCACTCGATATTCACAGCGGCAATATCGCGCGCCAGCTCGGAATGTTATGCAGGAAGCAGAATGATGCAAAAGCTGTGTATGAACTCGATCTTGTCCTTCGGGAACTTGATAGGAATGACCCTGTCAAATACGATTTTGCACTGTTTGGCATTGGTGTCTCAAAAGACCTGATTGATTTATAGCTCATTCTTCCTGAACTGGACAACTGCTTCAGATGCTAGTCCGCATTTTTCAAGTCATCTTTCGTTGTTGATGATAAAACTCTTACAGGAAACAAAAAAAATCATCCGGTTTTGCTTTCGTGTCGAAGAAATAATAAATTTGTTTCGGGAATTACCGAAATGATTTTTCATGGCACAAAAGGAAAAACCTATAACTGATAACCAGGAGAAGATAGCCAGGATAGGGAAAGCCCTGTCAAACCCAACAAGGGTTTTCATTCTCGAGTACCTGTCGAATAATCTTAACAAATGCTGCTACAGCGGCGATATGGCCGAGATACTTCCAATTGCCCGTTCAACATTGTCAGAGCATCTCAAGGAGCTCAAGGATGCTGGTCTGATACAAGGCGAGATAAATCCACCGTACATTAAATATTGTATTAATCCACAAAACTGGGAAGAAGCTAAACTGCTATTCTCGAAGTTCTTCATGAAGTAAAAAAATTTATTAACTTATTTCGGGTTTATCCGAAATGATATAAAACCAAATTTATGGAAATAAAGATTTTAGGAACAGGTTGCGCCAAGTGCAAGACACTGGAGAAACTGACCCGCGAAGTGGTCGAGAAGAACGGGATAAATGCCATCGTTAAGAAGGTTGAGGATATAAATGAAATAATGAAATATCGTATACTGGCAACTCCTGCGTTGGTTGTAGACGAAAAGGTGGTAATAAAGGGTTATGTTCCTTCGGCTTCAGAAATTAAAGAGGTTCTATTAAAACAATAATATCCAGGTTATGAAAAAGGTTGTATTAATCCCCGTTTTACTTGTACTGTTTATAAGTGGTATTTCCTGTAATGGTCAGGTTAAGAGTACCGAGACCGAAAAGATGGTCAGCTCATCGAAGGTTACCGTTTATTATTTTCATTTTACAAGCAGGTGCGCGACATGTCTCGCCGTGGAGCAGAATGCGCTCAAGGCAATGGGTTCACTATTCCCAAACGAGATAAAAGCTGGCGATTATAAATTCACTTCACTTAATCTTGATGAAGCCAGTACAAAAGCCTTGGCTGATAAATTGGGTGTAGGAGGCCAGGCTTTGTTAGTTGTCAGCGGTGACAAGAAGCTTGATATTACAAGCAGTGCGTGGCTGGCAGCTCGCGACCTTGAAAAAATGAAGAAGGAGCTGAAATCTGGCATTGAAAAGGTTATATTCTGAGCCTCATGGAGTTTTTACAGAATATCCTCGAGAATTCTCAATATTCGGTGGTTACGGCCTTCGTTCTCGGGCTCATGACTGCTATAAGTCCCTGTCCGCTCGCAACGAATATATCTGCAATTGGATTTATAAGCCGCGATTTAGAAGACAGGAAAAGAGTTTTTTTAAACGGGTTGATTTATACTCTGGGTCGGGCAATCAGTTACACCGGTCTCGCTTTCATAATTTACTTTGGCGCTAGCCAGATGAATATTTCGAGATTGTTCCAGGGGTGGGGTGAGAAAATAATTGCTCCCCTCCTGATAATTATCGGGCTCCTGATGCTGGACGTATTTAAAATAAAGTTTCCTGGTTTCCACAAGCTTACAGAGAGAATAGGGAATAAAGGGAAAGGGAGTTACTGGACTGCTTTGCTGCTGGGCATAGTGTTCGCGCTGGCATTCTGTCCTTACAGTGGTGTCCTGTATTTCGCCATGCTAATACCGGTAACAGTCGCGAGCTCAAGCGGGCTTTATCTCCCGGTGATTTATGCCTTTGGTACCGGCTTGCCTGTAATTATTTTTGCCTGGCTGCTTGCCTATTCTGTTGGAAGTGTTGGAAAGCTGTACAGCCACATAAAGAATTTCGAACTTTGGTTCAGACGCTCGGTAGCTGTACTCTTTATATGTGCGGGGATATATTATTTATTGCGCTTGTACGTGTTAAACTGAAACAGCTTTGATTACAGGTATGGATAAAATAAAAAGGAGTATTGATAAAAGGATAATAGTGACACTGGCTTTGCTACCAGTTTGGTTTCTCGCTTATCATTATCTCAAGCCGATAACCGACTGGCTAATTGATGATCTGTTTGGTATGCAACCGGGTAGTCACTTTACCGAGGCATTGAGATTCTTCATTTTTGAAGTGCCTAAAGTATTACTTCTCCTGACCCTCATAATCTTTCTCGTTGGTATTGTAAGGTCGTATTTCTCACCCGAGAAGACACGGAAAGCACTTGAAGGCAAATCGCTTTTCACAGGCAATATACTGGCTTCTTTGCTAGGGATAGTGACTCCATTCTGTTCCTGCTCCGCGATCCCTCTCTTTCTTGGTTTCGTTGAAGCAGGTATCCCCATAGGTGTCACTTTTTCTTTCCTGATCGCATCCCCGATGATTAATGAGGTCGCCGTTGTCCTTTTGTTTAGCATGTTTGGTTGGAAGACAGCAGCTATTTACGTCGTTTCTGGTCTGGTAATCGCGATAAGTGCCGGTTGGATCATTGGAAGACTGAACCTGAGACACTGGGTGCAGGACTGGGTGTTCCAGTCGCAATTCGGAAAATCAGATTCTGAAGGTCAAAAAATGGATATCAACGACAGGGTCAGATATGGTTATGATGCAGTAAGGGAAATTGTTGGAAAGGTCTGGTTGTACGTGATCCTGGGTATAGCAGTTGGCGCTGGAGCACACGGGTATGTGCCGGCAGATTTCATGGCCTCGTTGATGGGCAAATCTGCATGGTACAGCGTGCCACTTTCGGTTATTATCGGGATTCCGCTTTATTCAAATGCTGCCGGTATAATTCCGATCGTTTCAGTGTTGATTGAAAAAGGCGCTTCACTAGGAACAGCACTGGCATTCATGATGGCCGTAATCGGCTTGTCTCTCCCCGAGATGATAATCCTGAAAAAGGTCCTGAAAATCCAGTTCATACTCGTGTTTGCCGGAATCATGGCTGTTGGAATAATGATAGTAGGTTACCTGTTCAACTTTATATTTTGATGACTTCAGACAGAAAGTAATATGAGAATACTTGTATTGTGCACCGGGAATAGTTGCCGGAGCCAGATGGCTCATGGTTTTCTTAAATCGTACGACAGGCGGATAGAGGTATTTTCAGCCGGTACTCAGCCTGCCCGAATGGTAAATGAGAAAGCTGTTTCGGTTATGAAAGAATTAGGTATTGATATTAGCAACCATAACCCGGAACCGGTTGATAAATACCTTGGCCATAAGTGGGATTTTGTAATCACGGTTTGCGATGATGCGAACGAAACCTGTCCCGTGTTTATTGGGAATGTTACAAACCGCCTTCACATTGGTTTTGAAGATCCTTCAAAGGCTACCGGTTCTGACGATTATATCTGGAATGAGTTTCGCAGGATCAGGGATGAGATAGACAAAAAATTCCATGAATTGTATCTGAATCAGATTAAACCACTATTATGAATCCGGAAGATATAAAACGAGCCGTCAGGGAAAAGTATGGAGAAATTGCCAGGAGCACTGGTTCGAAAAGTGAACCATCGTGTTGCTGCCAGTCAACTGATTGTTGCTCTCCTGCCGGCTATACAATATTCAGTGAGGATTATAACATGCTTGATGGTTATAACCCTGAAGCAGATCTTAATCTGGGCTGTGGTATTCCCACAACCTATGCCGGGATAAAAGAAGGAGATTCGGTGCTGGACCTGGGGAGCGGGGCCGGTAATGATTGTTTCGTGGCTCATGCCCTTGTCGGTGATAAAGGGAAGGTCACGGGTCTGGATTTTACTGACGAGATGATTGAAAAGGCTTGCAGTAACCTTGAAAAACTGGGCTTTGAAAATGTCTTCTTTGTCAAGGGGGACATTGAAGAAATGCCTTTGGATGATAACTCGTTCGACGTCGTGCTTTCTAATTGCGTTTTGAATCTTGTCCCTGATAAAAACAAAGCATTCTCAGAAATTTTCAGGGTACTGAATCCGGGAGGACATTTCTGCGTTTCCGACGTTGTTATAAAGGGAATCCTTCCTGAAAAACTGCGTGAAGATGCTGAAATGTATGTTGGTTGTGTTTCTGGTGCTATTGAACTGGGTGAATATCTGGATATTATTAAGAATTGTGATTTTAAGAATATCGAGATCCATAAACAAAAAGAAATCTCCCTGCCTGACCATATGCTTTTAACTTACCTGAGCAAGGAAGACCTGAATTTGTTCAGGAAAGGAGATTCTGGTATCTTCAGCATAACTGTAACAGGATACAAACTATAAAAGTTAAATTATGCCATCGACAAAGCGATTGAAGTTTCTTGACCGTTATCTTACTCTCTGGATATTCCTGGCAATGTTTACTGGTGTTTTTGCCGGGTGGTTAAGTCCGGATATTGCCAAATTCTGGAACAGCCTTTCCTCCGGCACTACAAATATCCCGATCGCTATCGGGTTAATTGTTATGATGTATCCTCCTCTCGCGAAGGTAAATTATGAAGAGCTGGGCGATGTATTCAGAAACGTGAAAGTTCTAGGATTGTCGCTGGTTCAAAACTGGATTATCGGTCCGGTATTGATGTTCGTGCTTGCAATAATCTTCCTCCGTTCCAATATCGACTACATGTATGGTCTCATACTTATCGGTCTGGCTCGGTGCATAGCCATGGTTATTGTCTGGAATGACCTTGCCAAAGGGGATAAGGAATACGCTGCAGGCCTTGTCGCTTTTAACTCCGTTTTCCAGGTATTGTTTTTTTCAGTCTATGCATACGTTTTCATTGCCATCCTGCCCTCGTGGTTCGGACTTCCAACCAATGAGACAGTCGCCATGATCACGATGGGACAGATTGCAAAGAGCGTGTTTATCTATCTTGGCATTCCCTTTATCGCTGGTTTCCTGACACGATTCATTCTAATAAGGTTAAGAAGCAAAGAGTGGTATAATACCCGGTTCGTGCCCCGGGTAAGTCCTTTGAACCTGATAGCCCTCCTTTTTACAATTGTTGTCATGTTTTCGCTGAAGGGGGAATATATAATAAAGATCCCGCTTGATGTTGTCCGTATCGCCATACCCCTGGTGATATATTTTCTCGTTATGTTCCTGGTGTCTTTCTTCATGAGCAAACGGATAGGAGCCACATATGAACAGTCAACAACCCTTTCTTTCACGGCCGCCAGCAATAATTTTGAGCTGGCAATAGCGGTCGCGATTGCTGTTTTCGGCATAAACTCCGGAGAAGCCTTTGCAGCCGTCATAGGCCCGCTTGTTGAAGTGCCCGTGATGATTGGCCTTGTTAACGTTGCATTCTGGCTCAAAAGGAAGTATTATAGTTCCTAATCCGGTTTCTTATATGGTTCATCCTTCGCGGATGACTATCGCAAACATCGCAATATAGCCTGCCAATTACGGAATTTATTCGATGAGGTTTAGCAGGTATTATTATCCCCAATCCTGTAATTCACAATAGTATTTACTACATTAATGTCGTGAATATAAGGTACGAGAGAACAAAATTCTATTTTTGTAATAAATGGCAATGAGGTATATCACCTCAACTGCCCGTTAAGATTATACTTGTTTAAAAGATATTGGAACCCATTTCAATCCATTGAAAAAATCTCTTAAAATGAAAAAATCCCAGCTTGCTTTTCTCAGTCTTGTAATTATTGGATTCCTGACCTTTTTCCCTTCTGACTTACTGTCACAGGATCCGGGTAAATTTTTCAACCCGAAAGATCTCACCATAACAGGTGTTTATTATTACCCCGAGCATTGGGATCCGTCACAGTGGGAGAGGGATTTTGCAAATATGTCGAAGCTTGGTTTCGAATTCACTCATTTCGCTGAATTTGCCTGGGCTCAGCTTGAGCCTGAAGAAGGGAAATATGACTTCGCCTGGCTTGACAAGGCTCTTGAACTGGCGGCTAAGTATAACCTGAAAGTCGTGATGTGTACTTCGACAGCCACGCCACCAGTTTGGCTCGTGAGAAAGCATCCTGACGTGCTCCAGACTGATGAGGATGGGAAGAAAATGGATCATGGCAGCAGACAGCACGCGACTTTCTCGAGCAATTATTACAGGATGTATTCCATGAAAATGATTGAACAACTCGCGAAAAGGTATGGAAACGACAAGCGTGTGATAGGATGGCAGCTTGATAATGAACCCAGACGCTTCCTCGATTATGGACCAGATGCTGTTCAACGATTCAGAAACTGGCTCAGTGATCGTTACAAGAACATAAATGAACTTAATACTACCTGGGGAACCAACTTCTGGAGCGGTACTTACAGCAACTTCGAGGAGATCAATATACCACTTCATTCCCAGTGGGGTATGAACCTGAACCAGCGGCTTGATCATTACAGGTTCGCTGACAATGAAACGGCTTCATTTCTTGATGAACAGGCCAGGGTAATACGAAAATATGCTTCCGCCGGGCAATGGGTAACATCAAATTACATCCCCATGTATGATGTCGGTTACGTGGGAATGTCAAAAGAACTTGATTTTGTTTCCTATACCCGTTACATGGTATATGGTTCCGACAGGGGTATCGGGAACGAGGGATACAGGCTGGGAGAATATTCGAGAATAGCAATGGCCAATGATTTTTTCAGGCCGCTGAAAGGATACTATGGTGTCATGGAACTGCAACCAGGCCAGGTTAACTGGGGCGCGATCAACCCACAGCCATTGCCTGGAGCAGTAAGATTGTGGTTATGGCATGTTTTTGCAGGTGGGAGCAAATTCGCCTGCACGTACAGGTACAGGGCACCGCTTTACGGCTATGAACAGTATCATTATGGTATCGTTGGAACCGATGGTGTAACACCGACGCCTGGCGGACTGGAATACAGCCAGTTTATAAAGGATATAGGTGAGCTTAGAAAGAACTACGATCCATCCAGGAAGTTGCCCGCGGATTACCTTGCCAGGAAGACAGGAATACTGTTTAACGCTGATAATGTTATGGCCATTAACCTGAACAGGCAGACTGTTGAATGGAACACCGAGGGTCATATACTCAAGTATTATAAAGCGCTTAAATCAGCAGGGGCGCCTGTCGATTTCATACGCGATTCAGCCGATTTTTCACGCTACCCGGTTATCATCGTACCATCATACCAGCTCATTGACAAGAAGCTAATCGAGAAACTCGCTAAATATGCCAATGACGGTGGTAATCTCGTAATTAGTTGCCGGACTGGACTCATGGACAGGAACGGGCACCTGTGGGAGGCAAAATTTGCTGAGCCGATCCATGGTCTGATCGGGGCAGCAATTGAATCATACGATCTTCCCATGCCCCATTCTCCCGTCAAGGTTGTATCGGGTGAGAAAGAATACCAGTGGACCAGCTGGGGTGACCTGTTAAAACCTGCAAAAGGGACTGATGTATGGGCCACTTACTCCGGTACCTTTTACATCGGAACTCCATCGGTAGTGTCACGGAAAGCCGGCAAGGGTACCGTCACCTATATTGGTGCTGACAGCAGGACTGGAGCACTTGAGAAAGACATGCTTGTGAGACTGTTAAAAAGCAGGGGAATACCCGTGGAAGATTACCCGGCCGGATTAATCGTCGAGTACCGCGATGGTTTCGGTATCGCGGTTAATTACTCCGACAAGCCTTACCAGCTAAATCCTGCCGCAGGGTCGAAGATTTTAATCGGGGAGAACCCGGTTAAGACAGGTGGGGTGCTCGTCTGGAAATATTAGAAAGAATTGCTTCTGTTTATACATTAAGACGTACCAGTTCATTATTGCTGAATGAACTGCAGTTTTTGCATTTGGTGTGATTTTCTTTACCCTGGATGAGTTTAAAGCATTTCTTACAACGGAACCAGTCTTTA
The DNA here is from genome assembly GCA_046329885.1 of Bacteroidales bacterium. Taxonomy (GTDB): domain Bacteria; phylum Bacteroidota; class Bacteroidia; order Bacteroidales; family VadinHA17; genus LD21. The sequence goes on along the minus strand of JAXLTU010000010.1, from coordinate 26,029 downwards.
TCAAGCACGTAATTACCACCTTCAATTTCAAGTGCTTTCCCTTCAACGAATGATTCCGCGATAAGCCCAAGAGCACGATTATAGATTCTGGTGAACGTTGGTCTTGAAACATTCATCCTTTTCGCGGCATTTTCGTGCGATAGTTTATCATAATTAACAAGTCTTATGCTTTCGTATTCCTCGTACCTGAGCCTTATTGCCTCCTCAACACACTCCTGCATCCCGAAAGGTCTGAAACCCTTCATCCTGGGTGGATTGTTAATATTTCTGCTTTTCCGTGGCCTTGGCATTCCGTGATCATTTAATTACCGGGGAAAATGAGTTTACCATGTTGGTAAATCATGATTGACAAAGCTAGGAGTATTTTTTAACCGGACAAAAGACCTTCCTTGTACATCGCCAGTGCCTCGCCGCGTGACCAGCTTAAGTCAACAACAGGAGCCACGTAAGATGTTGTTCCTGCTTCCGGGACCCATCTCCTGATATATTTTAAGTAAGGATCAAATTTTTCCTGTTGGGTGACTGGGTTGAAAATTCTGAAATAGGGTGCTGCATCACAGCCTGAACCAGCGGCCCACTGCCAGTTACCGTTGTTGGATGCGAGGTCAAAGTCGAGGAGCTTGGATGCAAACCAGGCCTCACCCCATCTCCAGTCTGTCAACAGATGGCGGGTCAGGAAATTAGCTGCAATCATCCTCACCCTGTTGTGCATGTACCCGGTCGACAATAACTCCCTCATTCCAGCATCTATAATTGGAAAACCCGTCAGACCGTTACACCATCTTTCAAAGTATTCCTCGTTGTTCTTCCAGACTATCCTGTCATATCCCGGTCTGAAGCTCTTCTCGACAACGTGCGGAAAATGGAAAAGGATCTGCATGAAAAACTCCCGCCAAATGAGTTCCCTGATAAAGACATCGTTTATATCAATGGTTTTTCTGATCACCTCCCTGATGCTTATCGTCCCGAAGCGCAGGTGAGGCCCGAGAAATGAAGTCCCCTCTTCACCAGGGAAATCTCTCGCCGTGTTGTAAGAACGGATATGTTGCTGGTCAATATTATATGGTTTGACAACTATATTCCTATTTAATAGCGTATGAGGCTTTTCGGTGCCAAACTTACCCGGGAGGAAATTCGGGATGAGTTTACCGGACGGAATCTCTTTAATCATCTGCCTGTTAAATGCAGCAAGCCACTTTCTCGAGTAAGGTGTATATACAGTATAAGGTTTTCCATCACTCTTGACTATTTCTGAACTCTCGAAAATAACCTGGTCCTTGTAACTGAATACAGGTATGCCTTTACCGGCAAGCAGTTCAGAAATTGTTTTGTCCCTGCACAAAGCATAGGGTTCATAATCCTTGTTAAAATAAACAGCTTTGATATCGTAATCCGTTAATAATCTTCTGAAGGAGTTAAGTGGGGTGTCGTGAAGAGTGAGTATGTTGGTCCCAACTATTAATAACTTCAGGTTTATCTTGTCAATTGTACCAGAAATAAATCCAAGCCTGGGATCATCACTTTCGAGTTTGTCGAGAATCAGCCTGTCGTAAATAAATACCGGCAATACCTTGTAACCCGAGCTCAAAGCGTGCCACAATCCCGTGTTGTCCTCGAGCCTCAGGTCTCGTCTGAACCAAAATATTACTACAGTCTGTCGCATGTTATTGGTCAGGAAATAGTTCCATTACCTTTTTAAACCGATGTTCAAAAATACGAGTAACTCTCGGCTTTATTAATAATTTATTGATTACCGGAGCAAAAAGAAGACCAGGAACTTTGTAAGTGACAATGTCTTTCATAAGCGTTTTTGTACCCGCCTTCTCGAAAAAATGCCTGTGATGCCAGAACCTGTAGGGACCAAACCTTTGTTCATCAATAAAAAATGAGAGCTCTTTGACTACCGTGATTTCTGTTACCCAGTCGACACTGATATGACGAAACGGGGAAAGCCGGTATGTAATTATTTGCCCGGGATAGGCCTTTTTTTCAAAATCTGTGCCGGTAATCCGGAAATTCATTTCCGGTGGCGTTATTTTTGAAAGGTTAGCCGGGGATGAGAAAAAGTCCCAGACTGCCTCGATATTTGCATTTACCAGTTGTTCCGATTCAAGGACAGTTACTCCTGAACTGGTATAAGACTTAATTCTCTTAATTGTATCAGGTTCCATCTTCAAGATGTATCTTACGTTTTGGATCACAATACAAACACGAAATTATTCAATATGTTTCACCTGGTTGTCTGTCAGGGTGTATGATATTCATATTTTGATTTTAAATTCTAAAAGACAGCGGTTCTTCCATTTACATGGGGAATTGGTTAGCTTTGACAGGTTTTAGGGATTATATCTCTTTATGGCAAATGATTTCTTCAGATTCAGACAATTCACTGTTAACCAGGGAAGAGCAGCCTTCAAGGTGGGCACTGACAGCGTATTACTTGGCGCCCTTGCAAATTTGCCCGCCGAGGGCAGGATACTGGATGTTGGTACTGGTACCGGTCTTTTAGCACTCATGGCAGCTCAAAGGACAAAATCTTCTATAGTTGCCATTGAACCACATCACGACTCGTTTGAACAAGCCAGGTTCAATACCAGGTCTTCACCATGGGCAGAAAGGATAACTCTGAAGGAGATGACATTCCAGGATTTTGCACGGGAAGAGCATGAAAGGTTTAATTGCATCATCTCGAACCCGCCATATTTCAGGAACTCCCTGAAGAATGAAGACAGATCAAAGTCCTTCACGCGTCACGATGATTCACTTCCAGCGAAGGAACTTTTGTCCGGTTCGGTTAAGCTCCTCGACGAGACTGGTTCCCTCCAGGTAATTCTTCCATACACGGAGGGGACTTTGTTCATTGCCGAGGCAGCCGGATTCGGACTATACTGCAACCGGATAATCAAGATCAAGGGTACTCCCGCGGGCAACGTGAAAAGACTTATCCTCGGATTTCATAAAACCAGGAGTAACATGCACGAGAGTTTCCTCATTATTGAAAGGGGCACGAGACAGGATTACACGAATGAATACCGTGAAGCAACTAAGGATTTCTATCTTGATCTTCAGGCAGGTGATTAAAACGTGATTACCTCTTGCTTCAGGTTAAATGTAAGGCTAAACAGGCAGCCCGAATACTTCATACATCTTTATCCCCAATTTCCCAAGCTCTTCCAGCACGGGTTCATAAATCTCCCTGATTACAGGTCTGTGTATACCGGTTACTTTAATTTTTCCTTCAATAATGAGTTTTGAAGCGATAGCCGCTGGAAGGGCTACTGTTCTTGCAATGGAGGTGTTCGTTTCGGGTGTGCCAAAATCAAGCATCGATGATACAATCTTTTCTTTCTTACCGTCCGCCCATTCAGCAATAAATGTGTGGTTAAGAACAACCATGTCCCTTTCCGATTCACCAAGGGTCATCTTATCTATCATCAGTTCCGCTGTTATATCGAAAGGGGTTGTTACACCATGACCCATGAGGCTGTTGCTGAAGAACCCCAGCCAGTCGAGTGCTTTAATGGCAGTAGTGCTTGTTCCGGGTCCCAGTTTATTAGCAAGACTTCCCGGTGTGGCAGGAGCATCAAGGCTGGCTCTTTCAGATATGAATCGGGAAAATGAGTACCCGGTGTAGTCGCGCGGAGTATCGTCAAGCATGTTAAGAGTTTTCATCAGGTCGAGTGTCTCGCACCAACCTTTATGCCTGAAAGTACCCCTGTAAACTGTAAGAGATTCTGGTATCCCGTAAATATCCCTGTAGCTAATCGAATCGCGGTTCGGATAAACCTCTAATTCGCCAACACCTGGAAAAACTGTGGTAAACCTGTCCTTGAAAAGATCGCGTGGCTCGACAAAAACAGTCTTACCATCTTTCAGATACTGCGCGCTGTTCCTGCTAGCCAGTATTACACCCCTTGGGCTCCATGAAAACTTGTACCCCAACGGGTTATTGGCTGCTTCAGGGGCTGGGAGTGCACCACAAATTGAATAAAACTCCTCGACCTTACCGTTTTTACCATGTATATGATCAATGATCTTCATTGCCGACATGTGATCAATCCCCGGATCAAGACCTATCTCGTTCAGAATGATAATGCCTGCCCGCCTGGCATCAGCATCCATCTCTTTCATCCCGGGTTGAACGTATGACGTCGTAATGAGTGGCTTGCGGTGACGGATACATATTTTTGCAACTTCGGTGTGGAACTTGTAAGGCAACAGACTAACAGTGAGATCGTGTTCCGAGACATATTTATCGAGCAGTTCCGGCTCATCCATCGACCAGTCTGCCGACTGCCCGAGAGGGTGGCAGTTAATCATCTCATCCGCCCTGTCCTTCATGGGAGAGGCAACCAGGATTCTTATCCCGCTTTCAAGTAGATATTCGATCAGGGGTTTGGCTACAAGACCTGCTCCAAGTACAAGGACCTTTTTCATAATTCTGTTTCTTACCAAGGTAATTAAACTAACTATCCTAATTCATGATTAATGACATCCGGCAGTTTAAAACGATAATAGCCACTCTCTACCTTAAACAAATTTCACGGGTAGTGAGTTGTCTTAAAAGTTATTAATAATCTTTCAAAACGATGCTTAATTTTAAGACCTGAGTGTATCTTTGTTATCCATCAAGACAACATGGCTGAACCTGATTTTCAAAAATATGTAGACACGCCGCTGATGAAGCAGTATTATGCTGTCAAGTCGAAGCACCCCGATGCTATTCTGCTTTTCAGGGTTGGCGATTTCTACGAGACATTCGGGGAGGACGCGATCAGGGCATCGGAAATACTTGGCATTACCCTTACCAGGAGGGCTAACGGTTCAGCTTCATTTGTCGAACTGGCAGGTTTTCCTTACCATGCACTTGATACCTACCTTCCAAAACTTGTCAGGGCTGGCCAGAGGGTGGCAATCTGTGAACAGCTTGAAGACCCCAAACTCACGAAGAAAATTGTCAAAAGGGGTATTACCGAGCTTGTTACGCCTGGCGTGAGCTTCAACGAGAATGTACTTAATCACAAGGAAAACAACTTCCTGGCAGCTGTTCATATTGACAGGAAAATGGCAGGTGTCGCTTTCCTGGATATCTCTACCGGCGAGTTTCTAGTGTCGGAAGGGACTTTTGAATATATCGACCAGCTCCTGAGCAATTTCCAGCCAAAGGAAGTATTATATGAAAAGAGAAAGACAGATTCCTTCCTCGAGAACTTTGGCTCGCGATATTATACCTTCAAGCTTGATGACTGGATTTTTACCACGGAATCGGCGAATGACAGGCTTCTCAGGCAGTTTGAAACCAGTTCATTAAAGGGTTTCGGCATAAGCGGCCTCGGTTTCGGGATCATCGCGGCCGGTGCAGTTCTTTATTACCTCGATATAACCCAGCACGATCAGCTGTCGCATATAACAAACATTGCAAGAATTGAAGAAGACCGGTACGTGTGGCTTGATAAATTCACAATCAGGAACCTCGAGTTGTTTTATTCACCATACGAGGGGGCCAGGACTCTTGCTGATGTTATTGACAGAACCACATCGCCGATGGGTGGCAGGATGCTGAAAAGGTGGATTTCTCTTCCACTCAAGGATATTCAGCCGATTAATGACCGGCTCGACATGGTGAGTCATTTCGTCAACGATGAGGTATCGCGTGATAACATGATTGGTTATCTCCGGTTGATAGGTGATCTTGAAAGACTCATATCTAAAGTTGCCGTGAGCAGGATAAACCCGAGGGAAGTAGTCCAGCTTAAAAAAGCCCTTCAGGCTCTTGTCCCGTTGCGTGAAGCCTGCATTGGATCAGGATGTGCCCCGCTGGCGATGCTTGGTGAACAGATCAACCCGTGTTCATCCGTTGCTGCTTCAATAGAAAAAACACTTACCGCCGATCCACCGATAATGGTTAACAGGGGTAACGTTATTGCAAGCGGAGTGGACCCTATGCTTGACGAACTGAGGACAATACTCTATAGCGGGAAGGATTACCTCGTTGATCTCCAGAACAGGGAAAGCCAGAGAACAGGTATCACATCTCTCAAGGTAGGATTCAATAACGTTTTCGGTTATTACATTGAAGTCAGGAACACGCACAAGGATAAAGTTCCCCAGGATTGGATAAGAAAACAGACTCTTGTCAACGCCGAACGGTATATTACTGAAGAACTGAAGGAATACGAGAGCAAGATTCTTGGCGCGGAAGAAAAAATACTTGATCTGGAGAGCCGGTTATTTAACGATCTAGTTCTCTCTCTCGTCGAATATATCCCTGCTATTCAGCTCGATTCAGCCCTGGCAGGTAAACTGGATTGCCTGTTATCATTCGCGGTCGTGTCGAAAGAAAACTCTTATGTCCGACCCGTTCTTGATGATTCGAGAAGAATTGATATCAGGGAGGGAAGACACCCGGTGATAGAAAAGCAATTGCCCCCAGGTGAATCATATATTCCCAATGACATTTTTCTCGATACAGAGGAGCAACAGGTGATTATCCTGACGGGGCCAAACATGTCAGGTAAATCAGCCCTTCTGAGGCAGACAGCCCTGATAGTCCTGATGGCCCAGACGGGATGCTTCGTCCCGGCAATGGAGGCTCATATAGGTCTTGTCGACAAGATTTTTACCAGGGTAGGTGCCTCGGATAACATCAGCCTGGGTGAGTCAACATTCATGGTTGAAATGAATGAGACAGCCAGCATCCTCAATAACCTTTCGGACAGGAGTCTCGTTCTGCTCGACGAAATAGGCAGGGGAACAAGCACCTACGATGGTATTTCAATAGCATGGGCTATGGTCGAGTATCTTCACGAGAACAAGTTCAGGGCAAAGACTCTCTTCGCCACCCATTATCACGAGCTGAACGAGATGGAAACCAGCTTCCCGCGGGTCAGGAATTATAATGTATCAATCAAGGAGCTTAACAACAAGGTTATTTTCCTGAGGAAGCTTAAAAGAGGCGGCAGTGAACATAGTTTCGGGATACACGTGGCACGAATGGCCGGCATGCCGAGAAGCGTTGTTTCTCGCGCGGATGAGATACTGAAGGAATTGGAACAAGGCCACGAGAAAAAGGAACTTGCAAAGCCAGTCTCGGGTCTGGCAGAACATCGTGAAGGATTCCAGCTTAGTATCTTTCAGCTGGACGATCCTGTACTCAAGCAGATACGCGACGAAATTATAGAGATTGATATCAATAATTTAACCCCGGTCGAGGCTCTTAACAAGCTTTACAACATCAAAAAGCTTCTGAAATAAAAACGCTCTTCATAGTCGTATTTTATTTTATTGATAACCAATGACATTCTAATAAAATTTTAATCAAGTCTTTCATCGACATGGTTAGATTTGCAAAACGACTAAGGGATTTCTAAAACTATGTGACTTAAAGGGCCGCGATTCGCGGCTTTTTTTCTGGATGTAACAAATAAAGTAAAACCATGGTTACAGTCATTATACCCGCTCTGAATGAGGAAAAAACGATAAAACAGGTCATTAATCATGTTAATAAATCCACGAGAGTCGATGAAATTCTCCTGATTGATGATAAATCTATGGATTCCACTATCGAGAAATCGAGGCTTAATAAAGTAAGAATCTTTACGAGCACGAAGCTTGGAAAAGGAGCTTCCATGAGAGATGGTCTGTTTTTTGCTAGGAATGAGGTCATTATCTTCCTTGATGCAGATATATTAACATACCCAATTGACATAATTGATTTACTCTGTGACCCGATTATAAAAGGCGAGGCTGATTTTGTAAAGGCAACTTTCAGCAGGCAGGCCGGCAGGGTCACAGAATTAGTAGCAAAACCATTACTAAGTATATTATTCCCTGATCTGGCAAAATTCAGCCAGCCATTAAGCGGGATGATAGCTGGAAAAAAGTCATTGCTTTCGGCGATAGAATTTGAAAATGACTATGGAGTGGATATTGGTATACTCATAGACATGTTTAATTCCGGAGCCAGAATTAAGGAGGTAAACATAGGGTTTATAGAAAACAGGATGCAATCCTGGGAAAATCTTGGTAAGATGTCTCTGGAAGTTTCCAGAGCGATAATAAAGCGGGCAAGGGTTATTTCTGAAGACAACCTTTACAAGCTTGGAGATATTAACATAATTAGGACACAGATGGATTTCGCTATACGCGAAAGTCTTAAAGGCTTGAAGAAGATGGTAATCTTTGATATGGATAACACGTTGCTCGAGGATAGTTTTATTACCGCGGCAGCCGATAAATTCAGATTCAGGAACGAGCTTATAAATATTGTATCGGATTCTGATAATCCATTTACAAGGACTAAAGCAATAGCAAAGTTATTGACTGGTAGATCGATAGGTGAAATACTAGAGGTTGCAGACAGCATAAAGATAGTCCGTGACGCATTTGAAGTAATAAGTATTTTGCGTTCGAGAGGATATATTTGTGGGATAATCAGCGATAGCTATGATGTGGTTACAAATCATCTGAAGAACAAGCTTGGAATGGATTTTTCCATTGCAAATGAACTTGAGTTTTCAAAGAGTATCGCGACAGGGGAGGTTAAGATTCCTTCGGCGTTTATTAGAACATCCACAAGCAAGTGCAATCATGATTATTGCAAGTCAAATGTACTTTTCCAGGTCGCTAAAAATTATGGCATATCGGTCTCAGAAATTACCGCTATTGGCGATAGTGAAAATGATTTATGTATGATAAGGGAGAGTGGAACTGGAATTGCATTCTGTTCAAGCAATAAATATCTCAACATGGTAGCTGATGAGATAATAAGTGAACGAAGTTTCATGAAATTAATTGAGTTAACTGATTCTGGAGAAGTACACGTTAATAATTGACCACAGCATTTGATTTTTTAAATGTCAATTTCGCTTCTGTCCCCCTGCCTTCCTTACTGTCTATCTCCAGGGAGGATCCATGAAGCTCGGTTATCTTGAGGACAAGTGAAAGACCGATGCCGTAGCCGCCAATGTATCGTGCATTTGAGGCCCTGCTGAAAGTGCTGTAGATCTCAGTCTTATCCTGCTCGGGGATGCCAATGCCTCTATCGGAAATTATAACAATGATTTTTGAATCAATTGTCTTTATTTCCGCGATTACCTCCGCGTCAGAAAACTTGCATGCATTGTCAAGCAGGTTTTTAAATGCAATTTCAAGCAAACCAGGATTGCCATATATGATGAGATCTGACTCATTTTCTGAATAACTAATCCTTGGAATTATCTTCCTGTTGGCATATTTCAGCTTGGTGTGGTGGATGGCGTTGTATAAAACTTCGTCGAGCCTGCACTCGGATACTGGAAGTTTAGTGTCGTTATTCAGATGAGCGAGTTCAAGCAGGCTGTTCATCATAGAGTTAAGCATCTTGAGATCGTCGGAGGTCGACCTGATAAACTCCTCGTATTCCTCTGGTGTGCGTTTTTGTGCCAGTATATAGTCCGATCCCGATATCATGATTGCCATCGGGTTCCTGAGTTCATGCGAGGCGTTGGAGACAAAATCCTCCTGGCTCTTGAAAGCTGATTCTATCTTGCTGAGCATCTGGTTGAATGACATTGCAAGCCGCGAAATCTCATCAATCTGGTTCCCCTCGGGAAGTCTTTTGTTAAGCCTGGCTGCAGTAATTTCCCTGATGAGTTTGTTCATTTCTGAAATAGGCAGTATGGCATTCTTCGAAAAAAAATAAGACATTGAGACAGCGAGGGCCGAGAAAATGAAAATGGCAAGAAAAAGCGTTTTTTTCAGGTTTCTCATGTTTTCCTTCCTCATGGTATCGAGTGCAACCACGAAAACACGAAAACTGGAACCATCCTCGTCCCTCCTGTAGGAAACACCATCATATCCCTCGGTGCTGAAGAAAAACTCGTTACCGTTTGTTATGTATTTCTCCAGGTCGAGCCTTCCTAACAAGTGATTGTTAAAACTGTACATTTTAACAAGATTATTGTCAGTAACCAGTATTTCCTCCTCTGGCTGAAGAACTGAAGATTTATGGATCTTCTGGAGAACGGTTGAATCAACTTCACTTACTTCAAGAAGAATAGCTACCGTATTCTTGGCCCTCTTTAAGAGATTATCACGAAACTTAACCCTCTGGGCCTCGAACGACCTTACATAAATAAAAACTGAAAAGACAAGCAGGATAGCGGTTACTATCAAAGTGAATTGCAAGGATAATCTCGACTTGATATTCATTTCAGATACCGTGATCGCTCAGATAAAATCCAAATCCGAATTTAGTGTGAATTAGCTTTGGCTCAAAATCCCTGTCTATTTTTTTCCTTAAATAATTAATATACACGTCGATAATATTTGTCGACGGGTCAAAATCAATTCCCCAGACCTTTTCAATGATGAACTCCCTGGTAAGGAGTTTTTCCTTGTTCTGCAGGAAAATCTCGAGCAGCTTGAATTCTCTTACCGTGAGTTCTATCTTGCGACCAGATCTGTACACGGACCTGTTAACAATATCCATGACAAGATCAGCTATCACAAGCTTGTTATTACCTTTATCCTGTTCAGTCCTTCTCAGGAAAACATTAATCCTCGCAAGTAATTCCCTGAAATCGAAAGGTTTGATTATGTAATCGTCAGCCCCGGCATCGAAACCCGTGAGCTTGCTCTCGGACGATCCGAGGGCAGTAAGCATTATTATAGGAATATTAGTGTTTTTCAACCTGATTTCGCGGCATAGTTCATACCCGCTTAATAATGGCAGGTTCAGGTCAAGAATGATGAGGTCAAAATCTTTCTCCAGCGATTTCTTTTTCCCATCAAAGCCGTCGTCTGCTGTATCCACGCTGAATCCTTCTTCCTGGAGTTGACGACTCAAAATACCCGCGAGCCTTTGTTCATCCTCAACTATCAGTATGTCAGCTTTTCTCATTGACCTGTTTTTGCAAAGATAAATATTCAACGGTCAGACCCGGGTATTTATAATTTTTCTAATGAAAATCTAATGATAATCTAACCAGATTGACCACGAGGGTTCGTTTTTATATTCTTAACTTTAGTAATGAAAAACTCCCCGCGGTCAATACTTTAATTGGTTATTTGGACTTAGAAATTTGATGATTCAAAATTGAAGGTTTTGGGGTTTAGAATAGTGGTAGTAATGTTTAGGTAAGGATCTTTTTCCGTTTTCACCAGTTTTCTTTTATCCTGTTGAATGGGCAGTTACCTCGGGTGGGGAGTAGGTAACTGCTTTTTTTTTACAGGAACCTCTTGAACTTGTCACCGATCTTGAAATAGGTGTACCTGCCGGCATCCCTTCCTTCCTGCTGTACCGATTCGCCATCAGTTCTGAAAGTACTTTGTTCACCAGCAACCTGTGAAAAGAACACGTCAAAGACCTTGCCTGACTCATCTTCCATCAGCACGTGAGCGAGGTTGGGATGTATCTCCGACTTCAGGGAGGAGCAGCAGACAGGGCAGTAAAAATCGAGCGGTTCACCGTTAGTGTACCTGAACGAAGGATGCTTGATGCTTGAATAATTACCGATCTGCGGGTTTAGCAGCAGCAAGGCTGACTGGCCGGTGCTGTTCTTCACCCTGAAAATAATCTGGTCACCTACTCTAAGATGCTCATGACACTTGGGGCATTTGAAATCATTCATTTTCGTCATCGATTAGGTTTATACACTCCTCTATTAATAACAATCATAAAGTATTGTGGTTTATTCCCTTCAACGAGTTTTTAACATGACGCGGCGGAAACACATCTGTTTCGAATCAATAATTCAGCCCGCTAACTGTCATTCATTATCAGTATCTTAACCCGAACCCGTAAGGAAAAATCGGGTTACCAGAGTCGTATGGCAAATCTTCCTTTTGCCTTTTCACCGCATCCATTGATGAAGGCAATTCCACAGGAAGCTTCCCTTGTGGATTGAACTTCCCGAAAACAACATCCAGAATCGCGTTGTCGTCAACACCAAAATCAGCGAATAAGCCCTTGCAGCTTGCTGCGATTTCGGGAATGACAGCTGGTCTGTCCAGATAAATATCGACAATAGTCGGAACGTCACGTATCAGATTAACAAGGTACTCCTTTTCTTTTCCTTTGAAATCGAGATCCCCGCTGCTGAACAGCATTCCAAGTGGTCCGGCACCTTCAAGCTTCTGTTTTGGAGCCTTGATTCTTATCACTGCAATATCAGCATCCCCTGGTTTCCTGACTAATTCACCATACTCTGAGGCAACTACGGGATCAATATTCACAACGTATATTTTAATTCCCTTCTTCAAAGGCAGAACCGGTTTTTTATTTACAGTGTCGTTTTTTAACATCACAATCGATTTTCGCTGTGCCAGTTCTCCCGCTTCAACGAATTCCCTGCACCCTACAATTTTCTCTGCCTGGTCAGGATCAACGAAACGATTCTCGAACAGACCAAGTCTGAATTTCATCTTAAGCAATTTGATTACCGAAGAATCGATGCGACTCTCCTTTATCTTCCCTTCTTTGACAAGGGTTACCACCAGCTCTGGTACCATCTCGCCCCCGAACTGATCGACGCCGGCGTTTAATACTTTTTCAACTCTTTCAAGTGTAGTGGCGTTTTCCATGCCCCATGCTCTTGCCGGCATTACCGTGCTCCCAAAAAGCTTCCAGTCGGTTATTATACCCCAGTCGGTGCACACTATCCCTTTGAATCCCATCTTTTTCCTTAACAGGCTGTCTATCATTTCCCTGTTGAATGAAAACCCGACATTCTCGCTTGTAATATCAGTAGGTATTCCATAATACGGCATAATTTCCGCTGTTCCTGCTTTCAAGGCTGCCTCGAAGGGGATCAGGTGATACTCGAAATTATTACCAGGGTAGACCTGACCTTTCTGAACCTTGAAATGCGGGTCTATACCTTCTTTCTGAGGCCCACCACCCGCGAAATGTTTGGTCATGCATGCAACACTGGTGCCGCCCAGGGTATCTCCCTGGAATCCTTTGATGTACGCGTAGGCCAGTTTTGAAGAGAGTTCCGCATCCTCACCAAACGTGTAATTCATCCTTCCCCACCTGGGCTCGGTGGCCAGATCAACTTGTGGATGAAGTGCCAGACGAATACCGACCGAAATGTACTCCCTCCTTGCCATATCAGCAAAATTATACACGAGAGCTGAATCACCTGTTGCTGCAAGGCCGAGAGGTTCGGGGAATAGTGACATGTCACCTGCAAAATTAGAAGCCAGCGGGTTATTTGAAAAATGATTCCTCGGATCACTGCCGACAGTAAAGGGTATACCTAGCCTGGTCTCCAGCGACAATTTCTGCAAATTATTATACCATGTCGCCATCTCCCTCTTCCCGGCTCCTGATAATATATTGAAGTGATTCATTTTCTTCGTGAATACCATGTTAGATGTACCCGGTATAAGAAGCGAAAACAAATCGGAAAAGGCAGGACCTTCGGAAATTGAGCCGTCATTCTTCATCCCGATCATGGTTATGAACATGGTCCCGGCTTTTTCTTCAAGGGTCATCTGCGATAATAAATCCGCTGCTCTTTCAGATTCGCTCCTCCTTGAATCCTCGTATATATCAAGCTTGCCATTCCTGTTTAAATCGGGGAATGAATACCCGTCTATCGTGATAGTAACAGATTCTGGCAATGCAAGCTTCATGCTTTCTTTCGCCTTGTTCCCGGTTGTTATCCTTATACCAATTATCAGAATAATTATTAGAAGTATAAGCAAACCAACCAGTGTGCTAACCAGATATAGCACTATCTTCAGGAGCCTTTTCATATGCTTGGTGCTTTTTGTAATTGCAACTTGTAAATTTATAAAAATCCTTGACTATAGAAATTTTTTACCCGGGAATTATGATGTCATACATCTTTAGTTGCCTTGCCGTTATTATCGTTGTTAAGTGTCAGATCAGGAGAACTTTAGATACAAGACACCAGCTGCAGTCATGATTTTTTCACCAAGCCGGTTAATTTTTCTTCTGATTAATGTTTTTCCCAGTAAATCAACTCTCTTGTCAATATCTCTCATGAGGGTCACCAGCGGAGCAACGCTGACTTCATAATTTCCAGGCTTATTTCTTGCCATCCATAACCTCCTGTTTTCTTCAAGGTAAACAGAACCAGTTTGCTTCATGCCAGCTAAATATTCTTTTTCTGAATCAGGTTCCATTGTTTTGCGGTTGGCAGTATAAAATTGCAGCATCATTCCAAGTTTAATTAGCCTTACCGAGTTCAGGAATTCATCCCTGACAATTGAACTGTCAGGTGTTCCAGGTTGTATGACATGTAATTCCGATTCGAGTGAATCAACGAAGCTTTTCATCCCTTCGAAATTAAAGGCATGGCGTTTTTCGTATTTTTTATTGAAATCATCTATAAGCTCAGGGGAGAGATCCGACATAATATCTTTTATCCCGGCGAATACTTTTTTATAGACGGCTCTTATCATTACTTCATCCCTTAGACCGTACTGAAGGGAAATCATCGTGCTGGTCATGTTTGGCAATGGCAGTTCCTCGTACCTGCTGTAACGACCAAGGTCAAGAACAAGTTTCCCCATTTTACCTGACCTGTCTCTGAATACGAAGGATGTCAGGAACTTTGACAGCCGGGCTTCATCGAAATCCTTAGTATTCCAACTTAGAGATGAGCCTGTCACTAGTCCAGCGTAGCTAACCGGTAAATACTGCCAGTGCCCCATGTCGCCCCAGTCAGTTATAAGCATTCCCGAGGCCCCGTACCTGGCTCCATTCGAAGTGGCATTTGCAACTGTCCTGAGCATATTGTCAGTTCTCCCGGTGATGCTTGTCCAGCTGTTTGTGCCAGGACAGACCAAGTATCTGACACCAGCTGCCTGCAGGTTTTTACAATTCTTTTCATAGGGATAGGTCGACTCGTATCCCCAGTCAAGAACAGTGACATCTTTCGGGATCTTTGTCACGAGATCGGGATGCCTGAGAATTATATCGCCCCACATTAGCATCTCCTTGTCGCGAGACCTTACTAATTCATGGATTTTTAGCGCGTAATCCATATAGACCTGGCCAGTGCCTTTTGTTTTGCACAATTCCTTGCTTTTGCCCTTGCCAAGTTCAAAGGGTTCATCAAGGTTCACATTAAAAGAAGAAGATGTAAAACTGGGAAGCAGGTCGTTAGTCATCTTCGTTACAAGTTCGAAACTTCCCGGGTCTGAAGGATCAAGTGTGCCTTTCATATTTACAAGCCCCATCATCTTGAAACCATCAGGGCATTCAGCGAGATCTTTGAATCTGTCTGTTGCAAGCCACGACATCATGTGGCCGAACATGTTCTGGTTTGGCACCAGGTCAATGAAATTCCCGCGGCAAAGAGAGTCAAGGTCTTGTATCTCTTCTGGCGTCAGCGGTGTCTCGGTCTTCTCCCACAATTCCCTGAAAGAAGGATAGGCAAAAGAAAAACCTTCGACATAAAGCTGGAGGTGATTATACTTCAGATCAGTAAGAAGGTTAATGATTTGCTTCAAGGTGCCGGAATCCGGGATCTTGTTTCGGCTAATGTCAAGCATGGCTCCCCGGATTTGAAGCTCAGGCTTGTCATCGATATAAACGCACGGGATGCTTCCCCCGTAATTAACTGTCAGTACCTTCATGGTGATTATCGAGTAGAACAAGCCCTGCAAGCTGCTGTATCTGGCCGTTAAGGCGCCGGGGGTGATATCAAGCGAATAACCCTGGATAGGTAAATCTGGAGTGTAAATGAACTCTAAATCAGCCTTTCCCATTACCGGTACCGGATGTATCCCTGGGATTTTTTCAAGATATTTTCCGACCTTTTTAGTGATAGAATCAGGAGCATGGTAGGTGACACTTCCAGTCATCTTGTGAACACCTTTACCTGGTAATATCCTCGCGGGAACAGGAAGCAGGTTCAGGTAAGAGCCGGTGCCCTGATCTGACCCGGGAGATACTTTTTCCATTGCCGGCAGAGAATCAATTTCGTTTTTCAGCCGTGATGCGGTTACATGGTAGTAGATCAGAAGAAACAGTGATACAAGCAGAACGAGCATCAGTATAACATAAAATGCTCTTTTTAGCAACAGGATAAAAGTTCTCATTCTTTCAGGAGTTTATTATTTGAACGCGGTTAGAATTATTAAGCAAAAGATACTAAATTGTATTAATGAATTGTAAGGTTTTAACAATATCAGTAACAAGTTTTCTTTTCGCCTGTATCTGGCATCCTGGAATTAGGCAAACTTCTTCCCGGTATGTTAATAAAATTTAGAAGATGTAAGGTTTTGTAACCCGTGTGGTAAGGAAATTTAATGATATCTTTAAAGCCGGGTCGGCCATTTTACGTTAAACTTGCTTAATATTATTCAGTGGTAAGAGGATTGCCCGGGTATGACTTTTCGAGCTTATTTTTAGCAATTGATGCATAAAATTGAAGATTTAAACGGGATATTGTTTGACCTGTCACTTGCAGTTGGTGGCAGGCTGGATCTGTTCGAACTGCTCAGAACTTCATTGAAGGAATATACCAGGAAGCTTGGATGTGTAGATGCGATAGTGTTCAGGGTAACCGCTGGCGAGAAGGATCAGTATAACGCGGACATTATTTTCAGTATACCATATACTCTCTTTGCCAAAGAAACTCCCGAGATCCCATCCGATCTGGTAATGAAGAAATTTATTGGACGGGAGTACGAGGATTTTTGTTCAACACTGCCAAAAGTCAGGAGAATTGCACCTGACTATTCTGTCCACCTTATGGAACTCGAGTGTTTTGGTTTCCTGGCTCTGGTCAAGGAAGGTGAGCCATTTGATGAAAATATAATAATCGGTCTCTCGAGGATCAATCAAAAACTGGCTGAAAGTTGCATGTCGTGTCTCAAATATGAAGCACTCGAGAGAAGCGAGTTACTGAGGTTAAACCAGAGGGAGTATCTCCCGGAGATGATTTGTGAACTGGACAAACAGGGTGGTGTAAATTACCTTAATACATACGCCAGTGAACGACTTGGTTACACGTTTGCAGATATAGGGAATGGATTAAAGGTGAACGAGCTGATTGCACAGGAGGATATCGGGAAATTCACAAGGAACCTTCATTCATCTGCAGATAACGAGGCCAGGGTTCAGGATAACTATAATATTGTCAGTAAGGATGCTGAGATCTTCCCCGCACTGGTTTACATAACCCCGAAGATTGACAATGATAGTATTGTTGGATTTATCCTTCTTATAATAGATATTTCCGACATAAAGGCCAAGGAAAACAGGTTGGAACGTTACGCCGAGAGGCTTGAGCTTGCATTGTTAGGATCAAATGCAGGTTTGTGGGATTGGAACGTATCGACAGGAGAGGTTTATTATAGCGAGAAATGGTGTAACATGCTCGGGTTTGAACAGGATGAAATTGCTCAAAATCTCTCTACATGGGAGAGACTGGTGCA
Source organism: Bacteroidales bacterium (assembly GCA_046329885.1). GTDB lineage: Bacteria > Bacteroidota > Bacteroidia > Bacteroidales > VadinHA17 > LD21. The sequence continues at coordinate 8,629 of JAXLTU010000010.1, read as the reverse complement.
TCCCGATGACATGCCTTATATTGTTGAAACACTGAATCTTCATCTCGAGGGAAAGACACCTTTATACCAGACCGAACATCGCGTCAGGACAAAATCAGGGGAATACAAATGGATTCTTGACACAGGCAAGGTAACAAGGCGTGATGCGTCGGGAGCTCCACTCAGGGCAGTTGGTACTCACATAGATATCACTGAGAACAAGAAACTTGAAGCACTCGACAAAATAGAAAGGGATATAAGCATACTGCTTGCAAGGGCAGAAAGCCTGGAGACCACTCTCGAGATTTGCCTCGATGTCGCTCTGGTTAACTCGGGTATGGAAGCGGGAGGCATCTATATAGAAGCTGAACAGAAAGGAAGTTATCGCCTGGTAAAACATCGCGGCCTCAGCGAAGATTTCGTTCAGAAGGCCTCATTTTATGGTCCTGAATCTCCTAACTCAGAGCTCATAAGCAGTGGAAAACCGGTTTATAGTCTTCACGGCGATCTTGTTCCGGATAGCCCGACCAGCCAGATTGAGAAGCTAAAGGCTCTTGCTGTGTTACCTATAATGCATATGAACAGGGTAATAGGCTGCTTCAATATAGGATCTAGGACAATGGAAACCGTCCCTGATTTCACCCGGGAGGTTCTCGAAAGAATCTCGATGCACATCGGGTCGTTTATCGTGGAGGCGAAGAACGAGGAAAAGATCAGGCAGATACAGCAGGATGTGAACACTGCATTCAACACGATTGATGATTTCCTCTTCATACTCGACATGGAGGGCAGGATTATCTATTTCAATTCTACAGTCACTTCGCGGCTGGGGTACAGTGAAAATGAACTGACAGGGGAATCCGTCCTCAGAGTTCATCCACCGGAAAAGCATGAGGAAGCTGCCCTCAAGGTTCAGGGCATGCTGATGGGTACCGAGACTGTATGCAGGGTCCCTCTACTGACTAAGTCTGGCAATTTCATTCCGGTCGAAACAAGGGTCAAACTCGAGAAGTGGGCCGGTAGGGATGCTGTTATCGCGATCAGCAAGGACACGAGTCAGCTAAAAGAGTACAAGAAAAGTCTGCAAGAAAACTCGGAAAGGCTGGGTAAGGATATCAGAGGATAAAAAACTTAGCAATACTCTCGGAAAAACCTTGCTTGATGAATCTTATAGATCCTATTCCCTGTCCATTGACGAATATGTCTTTCTCGGGGCATTCTGAACCGTGGATGTAGTTCGGAGTCGAGTATACTTTAACCCTGATTACTAATGATACGCCTATAAGATGTTTATTGGAACATTATTACTGATGAAAAATTTAACTTCCTGAAACATGGATTGCGTTAATGTTGTTTATTCATTAGAAAACAACTCCCTCTGATCAGGAGAGTAAGAAATTGTAACCAGTTTATAGGTTTTTGTAAGTAAGGATTCAGTGAAAAATTGGAGGTAAAACTGCTATTATTTCCCAAGATCAATAAGACGATCGTGAATCCTTTTTTCAATACTGTTGACTTAAGTTACAAGGTGGATCGCGTATTTGTGAATTGACGGTACTGATGTGGATTCTTTAATCGTTTTATATTTTTGTCGGAGTTACGCGAGGGTAATAATTCTTGGATTATGATAAGATTAGAACGTGTTAATTACTGATGGTGAACTTGTTTAAGAGCCTCTTATCGAGGCAAATTATTAAAGGCAGAATGTCAAAATGGATCTGTTTAGCTGCTTGCATGGTGTTAATACAATCTACACACTTGTTCGGGCAAAGGCTTTCATCATCAACTAAACCTTACCTGTTAATGAACACGGAAGCTAGTTACGTTATGATAAATGAAGCGACCTGGGGTGGCGGTATTAACCTCGACATAAATCCATATTCAAAAGCATATTTTGGTTTTACCACTATTCATGGCAGACAGAAGAATCAGCATTTTGTTTCAGGTTTAGGAACTGGCGCATCGTTTTACAAGGAAGGTGTTCTGGTTCCACTTTTTCTTGACCTGAGATATTGGTTTAACCTCTGTACTACAACACCTTATTTATATGGTGACGGGGGGCTCCTGATGAGTTTTAAAAATTTCAGCTCCGATACCAGGTATTTTATCAATCCGGGGATAGGATTCAGGAGGCTTATCAGTAATACAACCGGCATAAATTTCTCAACAGGATTCATGATCCAGATGGGAAGTGGTATCTCGTGGGATTCGTTCGTGAACCTCAAACTTGGCTTAACCTATATACCTGGGGGTAAAAGTGGCAGACACACTACCCGTCGATCAGGGGCTTTTTAAACATCCAGAACCAATCGTTAATTTACAGGTTGAAGATGTGATGACTGCCATATCTTGTACTTTACAAGATGCAAGATAGTGGTATTTTGCTGATTGTCATAGGTTTAATCTGAAAATTCACCTGTTGTAAGTTTTTGTAACAACCGGGAAAGTTATTGTAAACCGCCAGCTGACGATCTCTTCGATTCACATATCTAAATTTGCCAGGTCGATAGTTCTTAAAGTGGTATATCAGGAATTTGGTTACGATTCGGAATATTAAGAGGATTTAATTGATTATTGTTGGGTTCAATGATCGGCCGCGTATGACTTCCGCGGAAACTGCAGATCATTGAAAGTGATGGATGGGCCCCGCTTAGGAGGGGTTTTTCTTTTAAATCATGTGATTTTGGTAAACGAAAAATATGGTCGGGATTGGTTGAGGCGGCTATTTGGAAGTCTTAACCGCGGTTTTTGCTGTTTCGTTGATCTGCAAGAACTTTTTAACCACTATTAGCTTAATTTTGAGAAAGTTTTACAACGCGATAAATTACATTCACCCGTTATCAAAAAACGTGAAGCAATACGCCAGGATAACAATAATTGTCTCTCTTGCAATTAGCGTGATAATTCACTTTCCATTGCTTGTTAACTATTTGCTGGGAGGTGGGAGGGACTTTAGCGGTCACGAGTTCAGCGTTTCATTTAACCACTTGAGCACGGATATCATCATCTCTTTTGTCGTGGCAACACTTGTTTTCCTGCTTAATTACAAGGTGTTGAAGCCATTTGACAGGCATTTTAATCTTAAAATTACAACAATCATCCTGGCTGCTGTCATAAGTATTATTTCTGTTTTCCTTCTGAATCATTTACTATATTCACTGAAAGGCCTGATAGATCCTGAATATTACCACCATGGTGATCATGATGATGAGTTTATTTTTACCAATTTTTTCATCGCGAGCCTTGTCATAGCATGTGTATTGATAATGCGATTGTTGTACCTGCGACAGGCAGTGGTGCTTGAAAACGAGGAACTTAAAAGGGAGGCACTCACCAGCCAGTACGAGTCGTTGAAGAATCAGTTAAGTCCACATTTCATGTTCAATTCACTTACTGCCCTTAAGACTCTGATTGCTGAAGATCCAATTATAGCGGAAGAGTATGTGGGTAACTTGTCGCGTACATTGAGATACACCTTGCGAAGCAATGAAAAGAAGCTCGTGACACTTGATGAGGAACTAGAGTTCATGAATTCATATTTGTACCTGATAAAAATCCGCTACGGAGATAACCTGGTATTGGAAAAGGAGATAGATCCGTCCTATGGCGAGTTAAAACTTCCACCCCTTTCCATCCAGACACTTGTTGAAAATGCCATAAAACACAACGAGATCAGCAAAAGAAATCCATTGTTAGTGAGGATTCGCACAGGAGCTGGAAAAACACTTTCTGTCGAGAACAGGATTCAGGAGAAAATAACAGGTGAATCTGGAACGGGAATCGGCCTGTCTAATATGGCGAAACAGTTCGAATTGCTGAATGGAGAGGAAATTTCGATTAAACAAGAGGATGGAAATTTTATAGTTGAAATCCCATTATTGCCAGAAAACTATGAGAGTACTGATAATAGAGGATGAGATAGCTGCATCCAAACAGTTAATACAGATTCTGACAAGGATAGGACAGTTTAACATACTTGCCACGCTTGATTCAATCTCGGAAACTGAAGAATGGTTCTCTGTAAATGAAATGCCCGATCTTCTATTCATGGATATTCATCTTGCCGATGGTAATTCATTCGAGGTATTCAGAAGAGTGAGGATAACATGCCCGGTGATATTCACAACAGCCTACGATGAGTACGCGTTAAGGGCATTCAAGGTGAACAGTATAGACTATCTCCTCAAACCTGTCGAGGAGGCTGATGTTAGAAATGCACTGGGAAAGCTCACGGGATTGACTAGTTCTGTCTCTCTTCAGACAGCAATCGACAGGCTGTTAATGTCGGTTAACCAGAAAAGGAAGTACAAGACTCATTTCCTCGTCCCCGCGAAGGGAGACAAGCTAATTCCTGTAAATACTAATGAGGTTGCCTTCTTCAGTATTTATGAAGGGGTTGTTCGTGCAACCACATCAGACGGGAGGAATGTTAAGTTCGATAATACAATGGATGAGCTCGAGGGGATGCTTGATCCTGAAGAATTCTTCAGGGCTAACAGGCAGTTTATCGTGTCGAGACGAAGCATTAATGATATTGACTTGTGGTTTAATGGCAGATTATCTCTTAACCTGACTGTTAAAGTTCCCGAGAAGATACTTGTCAGCAAAGCAAGAATGTCTGAATTCAAGAGCTGGTTTAATGGCTAATCTGACTGACTATTACTGCAGCTCCCTGCCTTCCATTTCATTTCAGGTTGTCCAGATGACAGTTCAAATGCATATTAATCAGCCTCGGAAGATATAATACAAAATCAATTAATTATTTAAATAGTTTTACCCGGTATTAATCATTTTAAAATGAACAGAGAATCAATTACAAGTGGATTTGTTAAAAAAGCAATTCTGACATGTTTTCTGAGTGTCTTAGGCACCGTCATGATTTCAGCGCAGGATGCGGTAAAGATAAGCAGGATAGGTGCAGCTATAGAGTTTAACGGCCGACCTGACGAGAGTGCATGGCAGCTTCTTGAAAAATTTCCGATGGTAATGCATAAGCCTAATTTTAATTCCAGTCCGTCAGAAGAAAGCGATGTGAGAATCGGGTATGATGATAATTACCTGTGGATAGGTGCCAGATTGTACATGAAGGATCCTGGAAAGATTTACGCGGTTTCGAAAAAGAGGGATGAAATTCTTTTTGATTATGATGCCTTCGGTGTGTTACTCGACACGTATGATGATAACGAGAACGGTCTGGCATTCTTCACCACGCCGACCGGCCTGAGAACAGACTACGCGATCTCTAACGATGCTACAGGTTTCGGACCTCCGGGTATGAACGGATCCATGAATACCAGCTGGAATACTTTCTGGGACGTTAAAACGACACGTGACGACAAGGGTTGGTATGTTGAAATGAGGATACCATTTTCAAGTCTGAAGTTCAAGGCAAGTGGTGATGTGGCAACGATGGGGCTTTTAATAACGAGGATTATCAGTTCAAATAACGAGACAGATACTTATCCTTCCATCGATCCGAAGTATGGATTCATGGCTCCGAATAAACCATCTCTTTCAAGTACAATACAGATCACCGGGGCCAGACCATCCAAACCTGTTTACATATCACCTTACGTGATAAGCGGTTTTGCCCGCGATTGGGCTCTCAATGAAGCCGGGACAGCTTATGTTAAGGATGATGTGCCTAAGGCAAATATCGGGCTTGATGTCAAATACAATATTAACAGTAACCTTACTCTCGATCTCACGGCAAATACTGACTTCGCACAAGTGGAGGCAGATGATCAGCAGGTTAATCTAACGCGTTATGATCTTTTCTTTCCAGAGAAAAGGATGTTTTTCCAGGAAAGGGCAAGTCTTTTCGATTTCAACCTGGGCGGATTTAGTGACAACCTTTTTTACAGCAGGAACATAGGTATAAAAGACGGCACACCCATCAGGTTGCTCGGGGGAGCCAGACTGACCGGCAGGATTGGTCGTTGGGACATGGGTTTCCTCGATATGCAAACAGACAAGTATGATTCAAACAGCGGCGAAAACTTTGGCGTTCTGAGAATGAGGAGACAAGTGCTGAATGAGAACTCTTATATTGGAGGCATAATGACAACCAGGTTCTCCATGGATGGTGCTCAAAACGTGGCATATGGACTGGATGGAATATTCAGGGTCTTCGGTGACGATTACCTGAATATGAAATGGGCCCAGGCATATGATAGTCAGTCCGGGACCAAATTGAATTCACTCGATCCTTCATTCATCCTGTTAAAATGGGAAAGACGTTCAGAGGAAGGTTTTGCTTACCGGCTCGATTATACTTACGCTGGTCAGAAATTCAACCCGGGAGTTGGATTCATCCAGCGGGGTGGCCTCCAGGGGTTCAACGGCGAGATTCTGTACGGTTGGCTTCCAGGTGAGAAATCGATATTTTTTAACTACATGCTGAATCTGAGGGCGGAAAGGTTTACAAGGCTTCAGGACGGAGGTCTCGAGTCAGCCCAGCTCTCTCCCGAATTTGAAATAAATACGAAAAAAGGATTACACGCGGGGATCTCCATGGAAATGCAGAAAGAAGGAGTTGCAAATGATTTCAATATTTCAGATAGTATCAGCATCAAATCGGGTATTTACTCTTTTAACGTCTTTCAATTAAGGATCGGAACTTCTGAAGCAAGAAGATTAGCCCTGAGAGGAGATCTGAACATGGGTCAGTTCTTTGATGGTAACAGGTTTGGTGTAGCGGCAGAACCCGTCTTTAATGTTTCATCCAGCCTGAAATTATCAGGTATGTACCAGTATGAAGCAATCAGATTTCCAGATAGGCTGACAAATAAATCGCTTGATATTCATTCATTTAACCTGAAGGCAATTTACATGTTCAGCACGAAGCTATCAGCCACTGTTCTTTTACAGTATGTCAATACTGAAGACGAATTGATTGGCAACTTCAGACTCAGGTATAATCCAAGGGAGGGGAATGATTTCTACCTCGTCTATAATGATTTCAGGGGTATTTCAAGGGTCCTTTCAATACCAGAAAGACCTGATTTCTATAACAAAACTATAATGGTAAAATATACACACACTTTCATCCTGTAGTCAACAGGTTACCTGTGGTTCAGAAGAAAGGGCTGCCAGTATTTATTACCGGAAGCCCTTTTATTTTAACGATCTGTAAGAAAACACGTGATCACACCATAACGAGATCGCCGGGTATGGCACTGAGTCTTGAAATATCGGATACTTTTCCTTTTACATCGAAGCCTGATATGCATCTTACAGCACAATCATTACAATCTGAACAAGGATTGGAAGAGCTGCCGGTTGCAATATAAGTGTGCCATGCCTGGGGCAGGTTATGGTAACCATACGCGTACATGTAGCTCCTCATGATGGTTGGGATATCGAGATTCGCTTTACACTGTGGAACACACTCCCTGCATTGCTGACAATAAATACCTTCAGGATGATCAAAAATTGCCAGGTTCAGATCCTTTTTATCCTGGTCCGTCATTTTAAGGTCATTGATCATCTTGAGGTTTTTGTTTAGCTCCTCCAGGGACGACATCCCTGATACGATTGAAGAGATATTCTTATTCTGAAGCACCCATTTGAGAGCTGCATCTGAATTTAGCTGTGGTCCCGATTTGTTCCTGTAAGCACCAGCTGTAGTCTTCATTGCAACTATTCCCATCCCTGATTTAGCGGCATTCTCGATTGCTTTGTCAAGGGAATCAAGGTTTCCAGTCTTGAAATTGTATGAAATCATGGCAATGTCGTATACTCCTGACCCGGCAGCAGAATTTAATGCTTCCTCCATGTCGCTGTGTGAAGCAATCCCCAGGTATCTTGTCATTCCTTTCTTTTTTATCTGCTCCATGACCTTCAGCACTTCCTCATTGAGTACCATTTCTTTCTTCCCCGCGAAAGGGAACAGGAAAAAATCAATGTAATCGAGACCGAATCTTTTAAGACATTCCTCGGTCTTTTTCATGTAAGCCTGTCCATCAAAACCATTTAGGAACTTGCCAGATCTCATATCCAACCCGTCTGGAGGCACGGCAGATCCGACCAGGAATGAATCGCGAGGAAGCCCTTTTAATCCTTCCCCAACCAGGCGCTCATTATTTCCTTCCCCGTAGTAAGTCGCGGAAAAGAACATTTTGACACCTGATTCATACGCTCCCCTGACAAAACCAGAGGCTGACGAGTTACCGGCACCCAGGCTTATGAGGGGAATTGAAAGACCGGTTTTACCTAGAACCCTCGAAGGTAACCCGGGTGTTGCTGAAGCCGAATTCGTGGTTTCTAATCCGCGTAACAAATCGGACCTTAACAATGCGGCACCCGAAAGTCCTGCCAAACTGCTCTTTAGAAATGATCTTCTGTCTTCTTTTTTCATGGCTTGTTTCTTGAGTGATTTTACATTATGCCTGTTAATACTGTAAATATCAGATATTTTTAACTGACAACACTTGCCGTGCTCCCAGGATTTTTGTAATAATTAACCCTCGGACCGGGATTTATTTTCCCGGCTCCTGGTTTTCAATGGTAATATCCACCTTCGCGGGCTCAAGCCAAGGTGATGTGAACGTGATACCAGCTTTACCAGGCTGCCCTTTTGTCTGGATATAAGCAATCAGTCTGCCATGATAAACTCTTTGGACATTATCGCGATAATCACCCATGTCGG
>JAXLTU010000001.1:0-245125 GCA_046329885.1 Bacteroidales bacterium | reverse complement strand
TCAAATGATTTCTGGGATAACTGGGCACAGCTCAAGAACCAGTTCTCCCTTTTAAGTCAATGGACAGGGCTCGGTGCGCCAGGCAATTACCCTGACGGCGACATGCTTCCGCTGGGAAAGATAGGACTGAGGGCAGAGAGAGGTCAGGCAAGGTGGACAGGCTTCACCCATGATGAACAATACACCCTCATGACCCTGTTCGCGATTTTCCGTTCACCCCTCATGTTCGGTGGTGATCTTCCCTCGAATGACGAGTTTGCTTTATCTCTACTGACAAACAAGGCGGTCATAAACGTTAATCAGAACAGCACAAACGGGAAGCAGCTTTTCCGCGAGAAAGACCTCATTGCCTGGACCGCTGACGATCCTGCCACGGGAGACAAGTACCTGGCACTTTTTAACGCTACCGATAAGCTACCTGTAGTCGAGGAAAAAGCCCTATGGAAGAGCACACAGCTGACTCATGAAATGGATGACCAGAGTGTGGTTGTTGACCTCGACATTACCGGGGCAAAAAAGCTTTACCTGGTTACCGCATCTGACGATGTTGCAGGTTTTTCCTCGCATAGCTGCAACTGGGTCGAACCACAGCTGTTCTTCGGAAACAACAGGATCAATCTCACTGATGTGCCATGGGTTAGGGCCAGCGCTGGTCGTGGCAAACCAACGATAAACAGGAAAGCGGGTGGTGGTGTTATGTACGTCAACGGCAGGGAGGTGACTAACGGCATTAGTGCTAATGCTCCATCCATTATCGAGTACGATCTCCCTGAAAGCGTGACAAGATTCAGGGCCGTGGCAGGGCTTGACAACGGGTTCGCTTCAACAAGCGGACAAGATAATACCATTATGCATTCCAGGCCGAATAATGGCAGGTTCATGGTATTCACAACTGATCCTTCCGGGCCGGAACCTGGTCCAACTGCAATAATAACCGTCAGCTTTGAAAAAATGGGGATTTCAGGAACATATTCAGTAACCGATCTGTGGACCGGGAAGACGCTTGGGAATTTTACCGGAGAGTTCAGCCAGACCATCAACAGGCATGGGGCAGGACTTTATCGTCTTTCTCGTAAAAAATGAAACACATCCTTATACGAAAACCATGAAAAACAGAATAGCAATTGTCTTCCTGTTAATACTTTTCGCGGGTAGTGAAAGCCTTAAATCGCAGATGACACCCCCGGAACCTAAAAATGTCAAGCTTGCTGATATACACTGGAGAGATATGTGTATACTGCCTGATGCCGCAACAAATACTTATTACATGGTTGGACCAGGGGGACGAGGAGTAAACTGTTACACGAGCAAGGACCTGTTGAACTGGTACGGGCCGTTGAGGATCTACGAAGCAGCACAGGATGTCTGGGGAACTATACCTATCGTGAGCATCTGGGCACCGGAACTCCACAAGTACCATGATAAATACTACCTGTTTCTTACCTTCGATACCAGGAACAAGCTGTGCGAGCAATGGCCATCGTGGGAAAGAGTGGGCAGAGTAACAAGGGGCTCACAGATACTTGTCGGTGACTCTCCAACAGGCCCATTCAAACCCTTCCAGAACCATTCCACTCTGCCTGTCGATATGATGACACTCGATGGAACGCTGTATACTGAGGATGGCATTCCTTATATAGTCTTTTGTCACGAGTGGGTCCAGATAACAAACGGGTCGATATGCTACATGCAATTAAAAGATGATCTTTCCGAGACTACCGGGGTCCCGGTCAAGCTCTTTCACGGGAGCGAGGCCTCATGGAGCGTGACTGGCAAGCAGTTCGGGAATAATGTTACTGACGGTTGCTTCCTCCACAAGGGCAGGACAGGCAAGCTTTACATGCTCTGGACCAGTGCCGGACCAACAGGTTATACCCAGGGCATTGCCATATCTGAATCGGGAAAGCTGGCAGGACCATGGATCCAACAGGATGAACCCCTGTACGTTCAGGATGGCGGCCACGGGATGGTGTTCAGGACCTTCGATGGCAGGTTAATGATGATACTCCATTCGCCGAATAACAGGTCGTCGAGACCGAGGATATTTGAAATGGAAGATAACGGGAACACCCTTGTAACAGGAAAAGAACTTGTTGATACATCGGCTGCCAGGTAAAACACTTTACCGGGCAAAAGAAAATGAGACAATAATAAGGCGGCTGGATCTCGAAGAGTGTTTCCTTCATCATGCAGTGCACCAGGAGAAGAAATTCAAATATTATTGGAGGGGGAAAAAGAATAATTACCACATTTGGCTATTAATCAAAAAAGAATACGATGCAAAGTGCAGAGAGTCTTAAAAGAAGGATAGAAATGGAGGAGAAGAATGAAGCGAAAAGAGAGGCTCCATCCGGATCAGCAACAATAAAGATAGGTGACGATAGTAATTCAGGCGAGATACTTGTATTTACCTCATCTTGTAATGTTTATAAAGTGCAGAAGAAGGAGGTTATTGACAAGATTCAGGCACTGCAGAAGATTGATTTTGAACCCGGGGAAAGGCCAATCTACCTGACAGGTGAGAAAAGATACAAGGGCTACCTGATCGTGGCATTCGAGAACGGGAAGATCGGGAAGATATCCATGGCCGGATTCCAGACAGAGTACGCGAGGAAGAAACTGAAGAACGCTTTTAACAGCGAGTCGAGACTGATCTTCATTGAACTAATTGAAAATGATATTGACCTTGTATTGATGAGCAGTATCAAGAAGGTTTTGCTTTTCAATACATCGCAGATCAATCCTGTTGAAAGCAGGTCGACGAAAGGTGTTCAGGCGATGAAACAGAAGGATGGCAGCGTGTTGATCAGGGTGAACAGGCTTGAAAATACAAAGCTCAGTGATCCTGAATACTACCGGAGGAGTGAATCCCTTAACGCGATAGGATTTTATCTGAAACCCGGTGATGAGTTTTGATGAATAAAACATATTAATACCATAAATACCGGATTGATAAGAAGCCTTGCATAATAGTGCAAGGCTTTTTTGCTGAAGGTGGAGAAGACTGTTCCTCCTCGTGTCGAAAGAGACTAACGGCAACGGATTTTTCCACGCCAGCGTAATTTTTAAAAATAGATTTCTTTCAGAATTTATAGTGAGATTATAATTTGTCATGAGAAAAATGATCCCTGGAATAATATATCTGATATGGCATGCATGTTTAGAGAAGGAATTAATACCATATTATATAACCTGAAATGCTTGTTCGCTAATTTATCCGGGATTGATTTCAGGAGGGACTTCATGAATCCTTTCATCCTAATTACCTTTTTTCCACGATGATTTACGTCCATAGAAGTTTATTTTTTAGCACTATTCCAATTAAATCCAGTTTAACGTTTAAACTAAAATCATGGGATTTTACATGAAAAGTGGAGTCTGCCCTGTTTATGATTAATCCACTTATCAAATCTCATGTTTTTATATTACTGTGTATGTGCACTTTAAGCACATATCAATAATTGCACACAAAAAAATGAAAATACTTGCGTATTTAAACGTTTAAGCATATATTTGTGCTATAACCAACCATAACAAGAAGAAAAATGAAAAAGTTTGCATTAATAAGCTTTGTATGTTTAAGTTTCTGTGCATTGTTTACCTCTTGCCAGAAAGATCCTCCAACATGTGACTTCACTTACACCGCGACAGGATTATCAGTAAGTTTTACTGCTGTGGTAACAAACACTGATACCTACGCATGGGATTTCGGCGATACACAGACAAGTACAGAAGCAAATCCCGTTCACGCGTATACCGGGGGTGGTGAATATGAAGTTAAACTGGTAGTTACTGGCGAAGGCGGAACAGCAGAGAAGAAAATTAAAGTAACAGTTTCGCCAAATGCTGAAGATATTAAGGTCATGCTTACTGGCGGACCAACAGCCACAAACGGTAAGACCTGGGTACTTAATACCGCATCGATTACCGACGGGGACGGGGCAAGTGCCGTTGAACCATCCATGCTCGTGCTTATTCCTACTCCCGCTGATTTCTATAACTGGATGGGAAGAGAGAAGCTCGACGGGAAAAAGGATGAGTTCACTTTCAAGTACAACGGTTCTTATACAATAAATGCAAAGAACGACACTGTGATTGCTATATCACTTTTTGCCTTTGTCAATGGAATTACCGTTCCAAACAGTAACAGTCCTTATGGAACATGCAGAGCAGCAGGTTATGTTCAACCCGCGGGCGCAACATGGACGCTGAATGAAACTGACATTACGGTTGATGCCATCACCAATCCTTCTGAAACCAATGTTCCTCCGGTACACGGGAACAAGACATTTACAGGTAAAAAATGGCTGTCGTTATCTACTGGATCATACTTCGGCTTCCTCGATTTTACAACATCAAGTAAGATAATAATCAAATCAATCTCCCCGACACAGCTAAGAATTGCCATGATGGTTTGTATGTATCAGGCAGCAGGACAACCTGGTGGGATTGCATATGCAAACTATCCTACACACATGTACCATATGACTTTTGTTCCAAAACCATAGGAAAAACTGATTAATTGTCTCTATCTGGCCTGATAATCTGAACCATACAGATTCGCAGGCCAGATTCTTTTATTACCTTTATTATTATTAAAAACCTACAATGAAAAAATTACTGAAAGTCCTGAAAGTATCAGCCTTTGTGATACTGATACTTGGCCTAGCAGCTTTTCTAACTGTAAACAGGCTGAAATCCAGGAAAACTGAGACAGAAATTATCATGAGCGATGGCACTGCACTAAGTACATCTCTATTCATTCCAAAAGGAAATGGGAAGTTTCCTACAATACTTGTACGGACTCCTTATAACAAATATGCTGAGGAATGGATGGGTCAGGCTTTCAATATTTTCAGAATTGCGGTAGTAACCCAGGATGTAAGGGGAAAATATAAATCGGGTGGAAAATATTATCCGTTTATCAACGAAAGAAAAGACGGGCTTGAGACACTTTCATGGATAAGAAAGCAACCATGGTCTGATGGCAGAATAGCTGGATGGGGCGGTAGCTATGTGGGATATACTCAATGGGCAATATCAGATTCTCTCGATTTCATGACTCTTCTTCTTACCGGAGCCAGGTTATACGACTTCGTGTATCCCGATTCGATCTTTTCACTTCAGACTGCGGGAATCTGGGGTTTCGACAATGCCTCAGAAAAATTGAACGGGCTGAATGAGGATACAGTCAGACAAAAACTGTTTACCCTGCCTCTGCTTGCAGCTGATGACTCTGCTATAAAAGACATCGGATTTTACAACGACTGGCTACTTCATGAAAAATTCGATTCGTACTGGCAGCAGATGGATTACAGGGGAAAAACCAAAACCCAACTGCTTTCAATGGCAGGATGGTATGACATCTTTCTAAAAACACAGATAGCTGATTTTCAGGCACTGGAGGCATCGGGTAATAACAAAGGAAGACTCGTGATTGGCCCATGGGCTCACGGACCAATAGGCGAGCCAAATGAGTACGGCGGACTTGAGAAATCGGGCGATCCCAAACTTATCTTCAAATATGTAAGAAGAGTACTGAAAGGGAAAAAGGAAAATCTCGGAGGGCCTCTCAAAGACTCAAAGTACAATCTTTTCATCATGGAAAGAAATGAATATATTGGTTCAGAGACATGGCCTCCTGCTGAAACAACTGCCACCCCATACTACCTTGGCCCCGGAGGGTATATGGGAACCGATGTCCCCAAAAAAGAAGGCAAACTTGTGTATGAGTACAACCCCGGTGATCCTTATCCCAGCCTGGGAGGCACATCTCTTGGGAAGGGTGTGGGCCCCGCCAGGCAAAATCCAAATGCAGAGCGTAAAGACCAGCTGATTTTTAAAATGAAGGTGGAGAAAGAACCGCTAATTCTGCTTGGACCTGTCGATGCAAATCTATGGCTTTCATCGACTGCCTCGTGCACAGATTTTTATGTACTCCTTCAGGACGAGTTTCCCGACGGAAAAATTATTAACATCCAGGAAGGTGGAGCAAAGGTAAAGATGAATGGCGCGGATCCTCAGAAAACCGAAATCTCGGTATGGGCAACAGGTTATCAGCTTAATCCGGGGCATACATTAAGGGTTGTAATTGCATCATCGTGGTTTCCGCGATTCAACAGGAACCTTAATAATTGCGAACCAATTTCGTCAGCAATAACTGTCGTCAGATCAACTCAGTCCGTGTTTTACGGAACAGTGTCGCCTTCCGCAATAATTCTACCTGTTTACAGAATAGCTTCAAATGATAAGCTTTCAAAATAATGAATTGCATTAAGCTACTTCTATTCTTACTGGCATCAGCTGAATTGGTATCATGCCACACTGATCGAACAGAACGTTCATCTCTGGCTAATGCCAATAATTTATACATCTACAGCGATGTTGATACACGCTGGAACAGTTTCGAAAACCCTTCCACCGGGAAGGGCACAGGGGGTTCAGAGAACAGGGGAGCCAAAGGACATCCCTACGATTCCATGAAAGCCGGAGAATCAAAAGAACTGATGAACGTGTCAGGCTCAGGGATAATAACCCGCATGTGGTTTACCATACGTGAACGTACGCCAGAAGTGCTCCGGTCGCTGAAAATCGAGATGTTCTGGGATGGCGAGATCAGGCCAGCAGTATCAGCTCCATTTGGTGATTTCTTCTGTCATAGTCTGGGTAAAATGGTTGCTTTTGAAAATACGGCCTTTGCCAGTCCTGAAGGAAGGTCGTTTGTCTGCATTTTGCCAATGCCATTTAAAACCGGAGCAAGGGTGGTTCTTACCAACGAGGGAAGCTCCGACATAACCATGCTCTTTTATGACATAAATATTGTTCGTACAAAAAAATGGGATTCTAAAAACCTGTATTTTCACTGCTACTGGAACCGCGACACGGCAACAATTCCGGGAACTGATTATACTGTTCTGCCATACACGACCGGGAAAGGGAGATTTGTTGGCGTCAGTTTCGGTGTCATTGCAAACCCGGAATACGAGAAATCGTGGTGGGGCGAAGGCGAGGTTAAGATTTATCTCGACGGCGACGGGGTACAGCCCACTCTTGTCGGTACTGGCACTGAGGACTATATAGGTACTGCCTGGGGTCAGGGAGTTTTCATAAATGCTTTCTCGGGTTGCACTGTTGCAGATACGGAAAAGGATCAATGGGCTTTTTACCGCTTCCATATTCCCGACCCTGTTATGTTCCGAAGCGACATACGTGTTACTGTACAGACCATGGGGGGTAATATGAAACCAGCCGTTATCGAGATGCTTGAAAAGGGAGCGCCACTCATACCTGTGACAATACAGGATAAAGGCAATTTTTTAAGGCTGATGGATATGAATAAGCCTGTTGACCTCAAGGACCCGTCGTTCATTGACGGGTGGACAAATTTTTACAGGTCCGACGACTGGTCTTCCACGGCATATTTTTACCTTGACAAACCTGCAGGGGCTGCAAAATCACTTCCAGATACAGAATTAAGGATTTTCGGACTGAAGTAAGAAAAGGTGAGTGACCTTATTCGAAAAAGTTAATTCGAGTAAAGCCAGCTAGTTCCTCTAATAGTTTCAATCATTAAATAAAACATTCCCTGAGATTCGCCTGTTCTTAATGGTTACCATTCTTTCTTGTCCGACCCCCTGCTTCGGCGCCATTCGTTTCTCCAGAGATGTATATCAGTTGGGCCTGGGACAGGTTTAAGTTTCCGCTCTTCCTTTGTGAATGAACGCGGCAGTTTTTCTGCCTTATCCTGGTACCAGTAAGCCACCGATTGTAAATCAAGGGTAAGGCAATTGTTGTGACCATGTTCTATTGTCACCTTGATGGATTTATCGAAATAAACAGGGTCGGACACGAAGAGACGGTAGACATGGGTTCTGCCCAGCCATCCGGTTTCATTATTTACGCGCGGATAGCCGTAGTAAGGATGAGAGAACAATTCTTTCGGGCACCATGAGGTATTGAAAAAGTCTTCTGTCCCGGTTCCGATCATTGAAGGCACTGTGTCGCCGTCGATAAATATCATCTCATCACCTTCACCGTACCACATTGTTGATGGATTGTTAATGTAGTAGTTAATTCCTACCAGGTGTCCCTTTCCTTTTATATCGGCAAAAAGGTAATTATCCCTGCCGTTCCGGTTTTTACCCTGCTCTCCAAGCAGGGCCCATTCATTCTCCCCTTCCGGAAGCGTATTTGTAAGCTCGCAATTGAACCATGCATGGAACCTCCCGGTGTTGTCTGGCAGTTTCGTCATTTCCGTATAATCGATATTATAATAGAAATTGTCAATCACCCTGCCTGACTGGTTCTCAATTTCGATTCTGGCACCTGTTGCAAAAGGCATGGCAAAGTAACACACATACGATTTGCCTGCACCCGGGGCAACCGATAACGGGAGCGTGACAAAATTATAAGATTCATTCCACCCGTTGCCGAAGAAAGGGCCAAGAGGCGACTCAACTGAAGGAAAAGTATTTCCGTCCCAGTACATGCGGATTATCAGATCATAGCGGCTGAGTTCGTTGCCCTCGGGTGCAATTGTAATCCATATCCTGTTAATAACACCTGCCCCCTTTACATTCATGAGTTCGTAACGCGCTCCATCCTCGATGCCTCCAATAAAATCAGCGTTCCCTCCTGTTCTGTCGTGGCTGCTGACTTGTTTTGTCTTCACACCTGTACGTATTTTCGATAGTGCCATCATCTCGTTTACAGGTTCCTGGGCCTGCACCGGAATCGAGATGAACAGTAACAAGATCAGCAGAAAGGTCGGGTTCAGGTATTTCATTTTATCTCATTTCTTTGATTTATACTCTTTTCCAGAAATAATTATCTTTTTTATATCAAGTACCCCTTTTACAATATTTACGGACGGGACTCCCCCCTTCAACTCAACTGTTCCAAACCCTGATGCCGCGCTTAAGAAAGTCCTGAAGTCACCCACCCTTGAATCAATGTAAAGAGTTTTGTCCACCGCATCGTACCTGACCCCGGTAAGTCCTTCAAGCAGGGCATAGCTTGAAAGAGCCCTTGCATACCACGCTCCACACTCAATTTCGCTGAACGGATTACGCATCAAGCCGTTATACCTGTTTCTGGCAGTTCTGACAATATCCAGTCCCTTGTCAACTTCACCCTGGAAGAACAGGTGACTTGCCACCTGGTATTCAATACCTGTCCATATCTCATTGCTGTAGATAAAAGGCAGGCTAAGTTTTCCGCCTTTGGGCCAGGTACAAAGCAACAGACCACCTTCGCCTGCAGCAGCATAGGTTGGACGCTGGGGATTTACATGATCTGAAAGGTCGTATCTGAGATTGTATCTGTGTACTGCTTGAAGATGACTTGTTATTTTGGAATTATCAAGGACCTGGTTGAGACCGCAAACCTTCGACAACCACATTCCCAACACACCGTCGGAAAGGCAGCCAATTCCATACTGATATTTTGGACCTTCTGTATTCAGCAACTGAAGGGCTTCGTCGGAGTAATTTGTCCTGTAACTTCTTCTTGCCGCCTCGACGGGGCTTGGTGAGTGCAATCCTTCCCACTTGACTCTCTGAACAAAATATTCTCCATCGAACAATTCGGAATCTGTATATGCAATCCCTTTTTCAAGCAAGTCTTCATACTCCTTACATGAAACCTTAATCGCTTTGCTCATCTCAACAAAGGCATTAAGGGCGCCCAGGTAGAAGCTTGTTGTCATCCCGTTGGGACCCCAGAATTCGATATCGTAGGTGTTATGATGCGGCTCTTCAAGGTACCCTTTTCGATCAGGATCCCATGTTTTAATGCAATAGTCAAGGCTAGCTTTTACCTTCGGATAAAGACTTTTCATCCACTCTGTATTGCCACTAATCCTCCACTCGCGGTACATCTTCATCACTCCGCCAAGTTGACCATCGGCAGCAGCATAGAAGTCGTGAGGAGGCTGGGAGATCGGAAGATTAACCCTGAAATTCTGATGTCCCTCCTCGTTCTGGCTTATATTAAATTCTGTCTCCCTGAGTGTCCTTTCGAGATTAGGAAAAAGATGGGGTATTGCCTGGGCATAGTTCCAGACATGTGTACAGCTTCCATGGCAGCTGCCGTCGAAGTCGTCGCACCCTTCCCAGGCCCATATCCTTCCATCTGCCTGCCTGAGCAAGGTGGGCGACTTAAGTATTGTAAGATTGGCTGTGACAGCTTCGATAACTTCAGGAGGAAGAGTTGTGGAGTACATGGAATTACTGAAGAGCAGGCTGTTCGACTTAAGCATTTCGTAGTTGCCGCTCCAGTATTTTATTACCTCTCCGATAGTTTTGAATTTTGATGTGTACCATACCTCATAAGGAGGAAGTTTTTTATCTGTTCCCGGAATATTTCCGATCGACAGGTTTGATTTAGGGACAAACCAGCAGAAGTTCAGCCTAATTATTTTTTCTTCGCCCGGTTTAAGTGTAAAAGGGACATATATCGATGCCCCCATTACAGGCTCTTCACGTTGTGGGTTGGCTGGCAGGGATCTTGTTTCGATGTTTTTCCAGAGCATCATGTAAGGATCAAACCATTCACCCCTGAACCAGCAATGATCAACTACCGCTTCTGGATCGTCGGTAAAAACGGCAAATCCTGTATTCCCTATCACACCTTCCTCGGTGCTGTTTTCAGACATGATAAACCCGCCTTTTGTTGCCCGTATTGGTCCTCCCCAGTCGACCATTATGTTCCTTGAATTCCATGAAAAGACAGCCTCGGCCGGCTTATCTGAGTTATTCCTGAATCTGTATTCAAAGGCCCCTGCCGGAAGACTCGAGTTGTCCTCATCTCCCGGTATAAAAGGGCTCCAGCCTGTAAGTTCAACAGACAGGGGAATATCCTTATCTTCAAGGTTAATTATTCCGAAGGGGAAGCGCGCCTTGAAGGTGCCCGATTCGAATCGTGGCAGACCATAAAGTTTTCCGGGTGAACCTGTGCCTGTTAAAGGTCGAGCATAATACTTCCATTCAGGCACTCCCGCTTCAAGAACCTTTGTACCCTTTTCATATCCCTTTACCGAAATGGCTGCAAAACATACAGGTTCGTTATACATTACAGGCTTATGTTTTACCGACAGATGTGAAATGGAACCCGTACCATCTAGACATATCATCCCAGACCCAATTCCACCTATCGGGAATGAGATTCTTTTCAGATAATCTCCGGAATAAGAGCCATTGAACTGATGTTCACCGGTCTGTCCACTTATTCCCTGGGAAAATACTATTAGTATCAGCCCAAACAAAAAAATGATCCCGGCTGTTTTATTAAGTCTGTTATCATACATATTATCCCTCCAAATATTTTTATTACTGTTTTCTCATTTCTAAAATCCAGGAAATCATCCTTCCCATCATCTAATGTTACCAGGTTTTATTAAAGTATCCATTTTGAAGCAATACTTTATGAAATTCCATATTAATATGAAACGCTTGAACTGTAAAAAACCTGCTGAACGCCTCATAGATTATTATAAACCAGGTTAGATCTTTATAAAGGTCTTATTTTTATACATATACCACATTAAGAAATAGATTATCAGGAAGGCAAGGGTATAGCGAATTGTTTCCACCCATGCTCCAAGATACGGCCCCATCCCTTTTATAAAAACATCTGCCATCCCCAAAAATTGCTTTTCAAATAAATGCCATGCCACATAACCTGCAATTGCATTAGACCCAAGAACAATCATCCATTTTACACCGCGTTTTATTCCCCAGACATCTATAAACAGATAGAAAAATGCGAGCAAGAGAATGCTTATACCGCCAGAGAAAAGTACAAAAGAACTTGTCCATATCTTTTTTATAATAGGATGCCAGATATTGAGCAACAATGCTAATGCAACAAGAGAGGCTCCAAAAAAGCAGAAGAAACGGAATTTCATATTTTTTGACAGCTCCGACTGCAAGATATATCCCGAAAATACTCCCAGCATTACAGTTGCCCCGAAATTAAGTGAAGAAACAATCCATGTATAGGTTCCCCAACCGATATGTTTACCCATTACAGCATTCTCAACATAGAATGCAACATTTCGCTCGGGGGTGTAAGCATTTGCAGTAGTTCCTCCCACAGGAACTAATGCAACAATGGCCCAGTAAAAAAGCAAAAGGAGTGCTGTTGCAGCAATCTGATACCGTACAGGAAAATATAAGATAAAGATTGTGGCTACCAGATAACCTGCAGCAATTGCCTGCAGGGTATTTGAATAGAACTGGATTTTTTCAGGATTGTACATTAGAAGGTTTCCCTGTATCATCATACCGAGAATCCACAGAATGATGATCCTTTTTACAGTGTGCTTCCAAATTGAGGAATCTGATTCTGCCGATGATAACCGTTTACGGTAGGAATAAACCATTGATACGCCAACGAGGAAGAGGAAAAGAGGCATGATAATATCATAAAAGTGAAATCCAAACCAATCGACATGGTCCAGATTCTCCTTAATGAAGCCCGAGAGCCTGTTCTTGAAAATATTATCGAGGCTTTTAAAAGCCATATCTCCTCCCATTATCCAGAACATGTCAAAACCCCGAAGGGCATCGACAGATACTACCCTCTCCCCGGAAAGATCACTCCTCTTCCTTACATGATATTTGTCTAAGTTCTCAAACAGTTTCATGATCACCATTTTGTTACCATCAGGTAAATAATAAGTTCTAATTATTTCTAAGCCAAACAAAGTCAACCTCAGCCCTGTTTTTACCGTTTGCCCCGGGCATTATCAGATCAAGTTCATTGATCCCTTTATGAAGTCTCATCTCTGCAGAAAAGTGGTTTTCAAGAAAACTGCTGCCGGCAGTTTGAAGAACCAGGTTATCTGAATTGTCAAAACGCAATGGCTGACCGTCAAGAAGAAACCGTAACGACCCTGCAATAGACGAATGCTTAAGTGTGAGTCCGATTCGTGTTCTTAAAATTTCCTTCTCAGAATTAATCACGAGTTTCAGCTTTTCCGATGAGTTTTCAGGTATCCAGGTCAGCTTTAGCTTACCAGAACAAATACTGTCTGATACGGTTGTGAAATTACTCCCCGTACTTACCAGACTTTCTGCCTGAACAAACATCCATCCCGATGAACCCTTGAAAGCTTTCGGCGACCAATCCTTATAGGATATATTAAGAATCTCTTTTGAAGAGAAATCGTCAGTAGGCAAAGTATTCACGGGGAGGCTGTAATAATAAACAGTCCGTGCGTAGACAAAATCATCAACAAAGTCATGATGCCTCAACTCCATTAAAAACCTGAGTTTTTCATTGTATGGAATATCATCTGAAATATGCCATCTGAAATTCGCAACATATCCACGGTTACCTGGTCCATCGTTTCTGGGCTGTCCGCAATATGGGTAGGAAAAAATAAGTGGCGAAGACCATGAATAATTGAAATAATCTTCTGATCCTGTTCCGAAAAATGACGGGAATGTATCACTGTCGACAAATATTTTTTCGTCACCTTCACCCCACCAGTTACCCCACGAAGTTGGAACAACAGAAGGATTATAAAGGAGTACCGATGAGCCAATAATCCTTCCTTTCCCTGATATTTCGAGGAAAGGGATGTCTGTTACTGTTGAATCGGAATCGCCGGTTGAGAGATTGTAGTCTATATCCCATTTTGCAGAGAAATACATTGTCTTACCATCTATCCATTTCCCGGGTCTGAATAACGCCTCCAATGTAATATCCTCATCATCACAAGACCTGTTTTCAATCTCAATAACTGCATTGCCCTTGAATGGCATTAAAAACCGGATAGTCATTGTACTGTCAGTTTCCACTGATATTGGTCCCGATTCAAAAGGATTGATCCCTGGCGAAGTACAGAAGAAATCTCCCACCGGCACTTCAACCTGCGGGTTAATGACATTATCAAACTTAATCCGGATAACTGACTGCCTCAGTGCATTTTCAATATTAGGTGCATGAACCTTTACCTTAAGCTGGATTATTGATCCTTCTCTTCCAATTTTCAGCACTTCAGCTTCACTGCCTGATTTTAATGTAAGCTTGTTTGAAACAGTCCTTGCATTTATTGTATCAACAGGGAATGCTGTATTCCCGAGCAATGTATTTATCCTTTCATAATCATCTTTGTATTTCTGATAGTTGCTTTTCGTGAAAGACTCAACACTGGTACCCAAAGGATATTTTCTGATTCCGACATGGTAGAAATGAGGGTCGCCCAGTTTACCAATCCACTCTATTCTGCACCTCTTTGCAAATGGAACCGGGAAATAAGATGCGTCAAACTGCCTGAAGAAATCTCCGCCTGGAGAAACATTTTCCGTTTTTAACAATGCATTTAACGGATGGTGAAAGAAATCAATAGCAGGTCCTTCGTATACAGGAATGTCTGTATTGTCAATATAAAGCCTGATTTTGCCTGAAATGGCTGCGCTCCATAGCCTTTGTATTACTCCCGGTCCAGTTAAATCACATATAAGATAGATACCATTACCCGATGTATCAGGATCAGCAATGACCTCCAGGAAGCCTGGAATTGGCTCACCGCCAAAACCGTCCTCGTTCGCGAACCACCCTGGTCTGTCTGGCGAAATGCTTCTCCTGTCGTAAGATGAATACTGGACAACTGAATAGTCAATATTATCAGCCATACTCAGCCTCGATAAATCCGTCATTTCGTTTAGCAGAGTTCCGATAGTTATTTTATCAGTATTCTTGATACATCCGGTTAGTATAAGGACTGTGATAAGGATTAATTGGAAGTATTTATCTTTCATTTTATTTATCCCCGATTTTATTTATCAGTTCTATTGTTTCCTCAAGTATTCCGGAAAACTCGGAAAAGCCAAATCCGTGACCGCAATTTTCAATTAACGACAGCCTGTTTTTAGAATTCAGACTCCTGATCAGTCCGTACAGTTTATCTGATTGCTGCCATGGGACAATAGCATCTGTTTTACCATGGTAGAGGTACGTTGTAACAATTGATACATGGTTTACTGGACTTGCTTCTTTCCGTCTATCTATATCATACCCGGTTAGATTATTAACCAAATCAGTAATTCCGCTAATAGAGAGGAAAATCGGGTCATCGAGATCCGTGGGGCCTGCCAGCGAAATAACATTCCTGATGTTGTTTACCGAGTTCCGTGTGTAGGCAAACATAAGAGCAATGTGCCCACCGGCGCTGTGACCCATGAGGGTTATATCGGAAACATCAATTGAATATTTACGTGAACTGTCTGAAATGCACTTAATAGCATTACCGATGTCGTTAAGAATCTCTTCATAACCAACCTTCTTAACTGGATCTGCATACCTGTAATTAACAGTTACTGCTGCTACTTTGTTGGTACTGAATATCCCTGCAAAAGTGTCAAAATCATTCTTATCGCCTGAAATCCACCCCCCCCCGTGAATAAGTATTATTAACCTGGTACTGTCCCTGCCGCGGTCTGCTGGCAGGAAAATATTCATAGACTGCCTTGGCTCGCTTCCATACTTAACATCCCTGAATACAAAGCTTCTTGATGTGTCGTAAACAACTTCATCTTCAAATTTTTCTGAGCATGATGGGATAAGCAGGATTAATATCATTCCTGTCAGGTAGAATACTTTCAACCCGATATCAGATTTATTACCTGGCATTAATCGTGAAACATTTCATTGAATTCTTAAAATATATTTTATCAATTACCTCTCGTGGAAGCTTTAGTCCTTTATGCATTCTGCACGTGTCGGTAGCAAGGTAATTCCACTGATCATGCCAGGCATTTTCAAGATTGTCAAGAGATGCTTCAGTCACGGCCCCATGCACTTCATAATCAGTCCCATATACAAGCCTGTCCTGGTATTTGATAAAGAAATTCCTTACCTTTTTCCAATCATGGTCAGATTGTGCCTGGATATGAGATAAGCGTGCAGCAAGATCAACTTTCAGATTCGGAAACCTGTCGAGTCTAATTGCCACCTCATCAACGCTCCATTCGAGGCTCGCAAGATGTGCACCCGTATAATCCAACAAGGGATGCTTTTCAAGTAAATGCTCAATTGCAGTTATTTGTTTTTCGTAAGAAGGAACCTTGGGATGAAGAAACATATGATACTTGGGATTTTCTGCATAGTACATTGAATCGCCACGGTCTGTCATTTTATCGAATGGAAGCCAGCAGTTCCTTGGTTCGCCAAGATGCCCTATAACGGGGATGTGGTTCTCTTCGAGAAATGAAAATACTGGGTCGAATATTTCATCATCGGCCATAATGAATGAGCTGTCTGGTCTGGTGAGTACCATCCCGATGTTTTTCCAGATCTTAACACCGGTCGCCCCTTTTTGAATCGCCCTGGCAATATACGCTATTGCAGAATCTGCAAAACCAGATTTTAAGATACCTGATGTTGGGAACGAGGTAAAAAAGGCATAATTAGAAGGATAAACGGCCCTTACAGCAGCAGAAACTGACAATTGCGTATCAATTGGTATTTCGCCTTCCCATATCGGGGAAAGAAGCCTGAAATTAACCGACTTTGCGAATACGATAAAAGATGTATCAGCGGAGAGGTAATGAAAATGTGCATCAGTTTTCGGAACCGTTGTAAAATCTCCGGTGGAGTAATATTGCAGTTCATGTCTGCACGAAACCGTCCAGACAAAAATTGATATCGCGACGTATGTTATCACTGAAATCAACAGGTATTTTGAATTGCCGTTAAACATATTCTACCTGTTTATTTCAAAATCCTCACGTGTAATTGAAACTTTGTTTCTTGCTCCTGATATTTCTCCGGCATTTCCGGAAATCCCTTCGGGAGTAAAATAAAAGTATGATGTAAGTGCAAAATTCATACGGATATCGGCCCAATGCCACATCTCCAGACGGGCATCAACCGATTTACTGAACGGGATAGCATCGAGCATCCTGTGTCGCATGTTCACGGTAACGCCCCATGTCATATTTCCTGTTCCGACAGGTTGAGATATAAAAGGATGTGAAAATGGCTCCTGCCTTGCAAATGAATATCCGTAATAATCTTCCGATCCTGTTCCGAAGCTTGAAGGAAATGATTCCCCGTCGACAAATATCTTCTCATCACCCTCACCCCACCAGAAGTAAGTATTATTGTACAGGACAACCTGGTCGCCGGCATAAATTCCCTTTCCATTTAATCTGGCAAACTGAAGGTCGAACGGTCTCCCTGCCAGGTCTCTTGATTTCATGTTGTGGTGCTCGGTCCATGAAGATCCAAAATACATGCTTCTTTTATTCCATTTGTAATCAACAAACCCAGCCACTGCTTTAACTTTAACAGTATCAACACCCATGTTAATGAATGTTATACAGCACTTGTTCCTGAAAGGCATTATCCAGAAACTTTCAAGATTGCCAGCAGAATCAGAGCTGTTAAAAAACGTTCTATGGGGCTGCAATGTGTACCCTGCGCCAAAAAAATCGCCTGTTGGAACTAAAACCGATTTTATATCATCAAACTCAGCCTTAAGAACAAGCGATCTTAATGCCTGGTTCCTTTTTTTCGAGTCAATTATCACAGACAGGTAACCGAGGGCCATTCTTTCTGTATTTTCGTCAATCACAAGCGAATCGCCTGGTGCAATTATTTTTTCAGCTGTTTTTTTAATCGCTTCTGAAACAGGAGATTCAAGTAGTGATTTACCAGCTCTTATGATATTCTCCCTGTTTTTCTTCAACTCATCAGCTGAGAAGGACTTGACATTTATGTTACTGTCATAAATTCTGTATCCTATATTATAGAAGACATCAGGCCAGTAATATCCTTCTGGTACCTCTATCCCCTCATAATTGTGTAAAATTCTTAAAGAGTCACATTCGTAAGTAATTTTACAGTGTTTCGAAAAAGGTATAGGTAGGTAGAAGTTATGATCATAATCGCGGCCAGTTTCACCAATTGGAGCACCTTTCTGAACTGAGGCTGACAGAGGATAACCAGTTAGGAGTTCTCCACTTAGCAAAGCTGCAGGACTTCCTTCTGCCTCTGGTGTGTCAGAATTATCTATATAAACTCTGATAATCCCATTCTGGGCTTTGTAGAAAGTCATCCACCATCGAACCACAGTCCCGGGTCCCTCTGTATCGAGCATTACAAATTCTCTTCTACCTGAATTTTCCTCCACTCTGATAAAATGAGACATATCATTATTCTCAAACCACCCTGAGCTGTCGGGAGAGACTGATTTCCTGTTGTAACTGCTTGACTGCAAAAGACGGTATTCTTTTTCAGGGAAATAAGTAAGGACCTCTCTCGAGGTCATCTCCTCAAGCAAAGATTTAAGAGATACCTGGTTGCTGCATCCTGTAAGCAAAATTAAAAACAGAAATGAATACTTTACCATCCCGGATTCTGAACTAATAAATTATTAAGAGTCAGCTCGTCGCTTGGTATTGGCGACAAATAATCTCTATCGGAATTAAATCCAAGTCCAGCCGGAAATTTAATCAGATAAGGGTCAATTCTCCCGTTGGCATCGACAAAAAGGTTTTGTCCAATTATGATCGTAGGTTTTCCCTGGAAATCTTTATAAGTACCTTCGAGGTTTGAACCAATATATTTTATCCCTTTCGGTCTTTTGCCGGCAAATACAGAATGAGCTCTCCATCTTGCCAGGTCATCCCAGCGCTGTGCCTCAAATGCAAGCTCCACTCTTCTTTCCCTTCTAATCTCATTAATTGCTGGTGAGAGTGATGGAAAATCCCAAGATGGATCAGGAGTAACAGAAGCCAGATTCAGGTGTACCATTCCAACCCTGTCGCGGATAAGATTAATAGTTTTATCAACATCGGACTGGGTAAGTGTCCCCAGTTCTGCTTTAGCTTCTGCATAAATTAGTAACGCTTCCGTATATCTGAAAAAAATTGTCGCGAGGGTACCTCCGGAATTTTGCTGTTGCGAATAATCGAGGTTAGCGCCCTTGTTCATACAATAGCCAGTGGTGGCTCTGAACTGCTGGCTTTGATCCAAAGCGGGTTTGAACCACTTTCTGTCGAGTGTGCCTCCTGGCGAATTTATTGTAATATCATCTCCCGGCAGAAGCATTGACTGTGCCAGTCTGGGATCCCTGTTTGCAGATTCAGCTTGTATGGAATCATAACCTTTAAATAATGGGCTTACTGATACAGGCTTCCCATCTGTACACAGGTAAGCATCCATCAGGCTTTTAGATACCCCAATATCTCCTGCACCGAATGGCAGGGTCTGGCTGCACCAGTGGTAAACGCCAAGGGCTACATCGTATTTTTTCCACAGAAGCACTTCAGGAACATTCGAGTAGTCGGTTTTGTTAAACAGAGAAGAATATTCCTGACCTGCCGGTCCCTTATAAAGTCCCATACCGGGAGTTTGCATGAGAAGGTCGGAGGCCGCTGCAGCGATCTGAAGGTACTTCGTTCCGTCTTTTCCCGTAACACCAAACGGAGTATTGGCGTGGTATTTTTCCCAGGTCCCCTCATAAAGGGCCACCCTTGCTTTAAGCATAATCGCAGATTCCCTGTTAATCCTGAACGGGTCAGCTTGGCTTTTGGGTTTAAGGTTTGTGATGGCAAAATCTAGGCAGGCGATTATAGAGTCTACCACAATATCCCTGCTTTGCCTCGGGGAGTACAACTCAGGCGAACCTGGATTAAGAGCCTTGTTAAACCAGGGAACAGGTCCGAAAGATTTCAGTTTGTCGAAATAGAGAACTGCCTTGAAAAACTTGACCTCAGCAATATATATATTCTTCGCATCTTCCTCGCCGGGGAAGTCGTAACAATGATCGAGGAAATAATTAGCCTGCCTAATATTATCCCAGGTCCATCCTCCACCCGAGGAGGGAACAGTCCGTGTACCTGCAAGTCTCGAATCCTCAACGCCCGGCACAAGATTGTCGCTGTTGGCATCTATCCAGAATGTTCCTCCTCCATATCCTGAATGTGCAGGTAATAAGGGATAAAACCTGTTTGCATAAAGTTTAAGGTCATTTGCGGTCTTGAAGTAATCTCCTGGTGTTATCTCGTCAAGAGGCAACCGGTTCAGAAAATCCTCTGAACATGAGGCAATTAATGACGCGATAATAATTATTGTAATAATATATTTTTTCATGGTATGCTTTCTATGAGATTTATGATCAATCATTTATTGAATCGTTTATCAGAAAGTTATACTGATGCCTCCTGAAAGGGTTTTCTGAAGAGGATAGATGTACCCATTGGCTCGTGCACCGCCTGTTGCTTCGGGATCGAATGCTTCAAACAGTTTGGTAAAGGTCAATAAATTCTCGCCGGAGGCATATATTCTGCAATTCTGAATCATTATTTTCCTTGTAATTTTTGATGGAATTGTATACCCGAGTTGCAGAGACTTAAGTCTCAGGTAGGCTCCATTTTGAAGGAACCTTGTCTGCACCTGTTTATTCTTTCTCCCCTTGTCGATATATGGGCGTGGCCAGAATGCATCGGTATTATCCGGAGTCCAGTAATCCATATGACCTTCATAAGCTGTTAACCAGTATATCCCGCCGGCGCCCCAGAAAATCGGGCTGTCGAGCCATAAATCTCTTTTGCCTATTCCCTGAACAAGTACCGACAGGTCTATCCCTTTCCAGGCCGCATTAAGGGCGAGGCTATAAGCCAGCCTTGGTGTTGAATTACCAATAATAGATTTATCGCCCGGATCCTGCACTGTATTTGCGCCTATATCTATTTTCGAATCGCCATTTAAGTCTTTGTAGTAGACATCACCTGCCCTGAGCACATCGGCCGAGAAGTATGACTGGTTAACCGACTGAGCCTGCTGGTCCGATTCAAACAATCCGACAGTAGTGAATCCCCATATTTCTCCTAGCTCCATGCCTTCATAGTAAGGTGCACTAAGCAGGTTCTGGGGATTTAAGTATTTCGTTACAGTTGATACAGCATCGGAAAGAATAAATTTTACACCATAGGAAAAATCAGAAATATTATCTCTCCAGTCAACAGTCAATTCGTAACCTTTTGTTCGCAGGGTAGCATTATTCGATCTTGGAACCGATGTGCCAAGAACGGCAGGCAGTGATTCGGCGGGCCCCAGCATATCAAACGTGTTTCTGACAAAAAAATCGGCTGTAAAATTGAGCCTGTTCTTTAAGAATCCTGCATCAAAACCAATGTTTTTTGTATTTACCTTTTCCCAGGTCAGTCCGGGACTGATGGATCCGGCCATTCCAACATAATTGGGACGTTCAGTTCCCATAATGTAAGCAAGATTGGTCATGACCGGCATCCTTTCCAAATACAGGTAGTTATCAACATTTTGATTCCCCAGGGCCCCGAAAGATGCGCGAAGTTTAAACATGTTTACATAACTTGAAAGGGGAGCCCAGAATTTCTCTTTTGAAAGAACATAAGCCACAGATCCTGAAGGAAATGTACCCCATCTGTAACCTTCAGGGAATTTAGAAGATCCGTCGTATCTCATCGAGAACTCGAACAGGTATCTTCCGTCATAATCATAATTAATCCTTCCAAAGTAACTCCTTGTTGCAAAATGACCTTTAGAACCCGCTACTTCCTGCCTCCCTGTTGCAGTTCCTAAAGACGGCACCTCGTCGCTGATAAGATCATACCGTTTTGCAAATGATGAACTGTAGGTTTGCAGTTCCTGTTCATAACCTGCCATTGCTGTAAAACTGTGCTTACCAAATACCTTGTTGTAGGTACCGTAAACATTGGGAGACAAATAGTTGCCCATGAAATTATTTGTTGAAAAACTATTTTCAGGCCTCAGATAACCCATTGTCATGTCGGCCAGATATGACTTCACCTTTGCTTCATGATTTGAGTTTCCCCAGTTATTCATTCTCCATCTGAGGTTTGCATTTATAACAAATCCTTTGAATGGGGTAATTTCCAAGCCAGGTATCACTGTTAACTCGTTATTTGCTTCCTTATACATTCCTCCCTGTTCAAGCCAAACCTGTACAGCTTCGTAGTTAGGTGTTCCATTGGGAAAATACGGGGCATTTGTTGGCCATTGGCGGGCGAGCCTATCGTAAAGAAGGTCCTTGTCATAACTGGGTCGCTCCGTGTTGGTATTGCTGAACTTGCTGGTTAAACTGAATTTAAGCCAGTCGAACAATGAAGAATTGATTTTGGAATTTATTGTTTTTCTTCCAAAATCATCCTTGCCGAAATTAAGAAGCCCCGACTGATCAAAAAGTGAACCAGAAACGAAGAACTGGGTTCTTTTATCGCCGCCGCTGAAACTTAAATTGTGCAGACTGTTGGGTACCCATTTCTTATAATTAATATCATACCAGTCGGTATTTGCCCATGCTCCCTGATTCAGAAGCCAATACTGCGGTGCAAGTGGAAAAGGCACCGTCCAGTAGTCAATCTCTCCCGCAAGGTACTGATCGATATAATCGAGAATAATATTCTGGAACAATGGAGGGTTACCATCGTTAACAGAAGCAACGTTGAGGTAGGTGGCAAATCTCTTTGAGTCGACAGAATGTGGCACAATAGTAGGTGAAGAAAATGAAAAGTTAGAGGAATAATTCACGGAATATCCGTCATTTCGTCCCCTCTTTGTTGTTACCAGTATTACACCAAATGCAGCACGCGCCCCGTATATTGAAGATGATGCAGCATCTTTAAGTACAGAAATACTTTCAATGTCATCAGGATTCAGATTATTAATGTCCTGTTCCATACCGTCGACGAGAATATATGGAGAACCTCCGTTTATAGAACCGATGCCTCTTATGTTGATATTCATTTTCGATCCCATTTCCCCTCCTGAATTTCCTACTGTAACATTAAGGCTGGGCGATACCCCCTGCAATGACTGGGATAGGTTAGCCACCGGTCTTTTCTCTATTGCCTTTGAGGTGACTACGTCAACGGCACCGGATACATTAACTTTTTTCTGAGTGCCATAACCTATAACAACAACCTCATCAATCATCTGGAGATCGGGTAAAAGAACGATGTCTATTACTGTTCTACCTTTTACCGCTATTTTTTGAGTATTGTACCCGATAAATGAAACAACGAGAACAGAATTTGCCCCGGGGACAGAAATGGAATACTTCCCAGCAGCGTCAACAGCAACTCCAATGGTGGTTCCTTCGACAACAACAGATGCCCCTGTGAGAGGCATACCCGATTCGTCCTTAATTACTCCGCTTACCTTAATCTCCTGTTCTCCGGGAGCAAAAGAGTAAACCTGTTTAAATCCTGATAAAAGCAGCACCATTAATACTGCCGTTATTAGTCTTTTCGAAAAAGAATGAATAATAATTTCTAACTTACTTTTTACTGGTTTCATCGTGACAATAGGTATTTAGGTAATAAAGTTTCTTTGTATCCAATATTTTCAGATATGCTTTTTTTATCAACTAGCGCAGGTCGTGTTTCCCTCGAGGAAAACATCATAATCTGGTCGGTTCTGTGTCTTGTACCTGGCTGAGATGAATTTCCGTATGACATGATTACCTCTGCTCTGAATTCTTTCCCGAATTCAACGATTGCATAAAATGTATCTCCATGAATTACTCTTAATTTTCCATCACCGTCCTTTATATAGTTCATAGTCCTGAAAATCCCGTACTGATCTCCTGGTCCTCCGTTTGCAGGGATATCTGTCTTTTCAATTCTGAATCGGTGGATATCGCCCCAGGCAACATCTGGCGAGCCGTAACTGCTTTTAGTATATTCATAAGCATCTTTTAAAAGTTTAACTGCTTTTATTTCATCTGCAATACCAGAAGGGGTTGAAACAGGTTGAGCCGGATCCCACTGTTTTAAGAAAAGGCTGCGGTCTACCCTATTCCACCATTCTGAAAAAAGGACAGCGCCTCTGCTTTCTGCCTCAGTTTTTCGATCCCATTTTTTTAATATTGAAACCGCTTCGACTACTTCCGGATCATGGCTTATTGATGCTGCCTTCAGCAGATCCGGAAGAAATCTGTCAGCTGATTCCATGCCGGTGTTATGCTTAATTTCCTTCAATTGTTTAAATGATATTTTATCGTGCTCCAGTATCAGGTTGACAGCCCGCTGAGACCTAAGGGACATGCCTGAAGGTGCAAAATAGGCTGGATACTTCGTTGGGTCAATCACGCACGGATAGGTACAGGTCCATGGGGGATCATTGCAATTCTGGATAAATCCGGATTTCGGGTTTAGAAGCCTGGGAAGATCATTATAATTATGGTATGAATTCCATAGAAGGCTTGGGTTTGTACCGTCCACGGTTCCTCTCCAGAAATAGAAATCACCAGTTTCTCTTTTGGGAATATTTCCGTTGAAGAGGTAGAAGATATTTCCTTCCCTGTCGGCATAAATAACATTGAACAATGGATTTTGCAACATCTTCAAGGCAGTCTCAAACTCCCTGAAACTACCCGCGCTTGCCATCTTATGATACTGTTCAAACACACGCGCATTTTCGAGACCTGCCACCTTCACGGCCCAGGCCTTATCGCCCTTAACCCCCAGCACCGGCCCATGTACTGTATACCTTGCCGTGAAAGACAGTTCAGTTAGCTTGCCGTCTGGTTCCCTGACCTTTATTTTATAATCCTTTCGCGAGAATTTATAGACAGCATTGCCGTATCTGTATCCTTCCCCCTCCAGCTGAATCTCAAACCTGTCAGAGGCATCTACAGGATTTACCGTGTGCGCCCATCCATGGCTTTTGTTAAAACCCATTGTGATGCTTGGCATGCCCACCAGTGCAACTCCATAGATTTCAAATCCCGGACAATTAAGATGAGCTTCGTACCATGTAAAGAAATCGTACCACGGCAGGTGAGGATTAATAAGCAGAAGAGCGTTTCCAGCGCTGCTTCTTACCGGTGAAACCGCTATAGCATTTGATCCGGCTGAAAGATTGTTGGAGACAGCAGCGATGTCATCACCGGCAAGGAACTCGAGGCATGTGATCCTTAAAGTATGTGCCAATACATCTGATGCCGTGACCGGATATATCGATGTGAGGTTTTTATCAAGAGAATCAGGATTAGCTTTTATGTAATCGTTCATCCCGGTAACAAATTGCTCAAGCATTTCCCTGTAGCGGGGATCCTGTTTGCTTAATGATTTTATGGCAGTTTCGGGAATATTGAATGAAAGTATCTTTTTATCTGATTCTATAAAATCTTTCCCCATGAATTCTGAAGCTCTTCCCCGCGACTGCAGGTATAGTTTAAGAATCATGTTACCATGAGATGCCATTTGAGCCCAACCGAAGGCGTAATACATGCTGCCGGCATCGCTGGCAAAAATATGTGGCACTCCCCATTTATCCCAAATAATCTCCGATTTCCTGTTAACCGCCCTGACTTCAGATGTGAAAAACACCTGAAGAAGTATTACTATCAGAATAAAATTATTTATCAATCTTTTCATTACCTGCAATTATTTATTCAATGACTTGCTGAAGGAACTTTTTTCAGGTTTTAATAATCCAAACCCGAAGATCAGTGCGAAGCATACGAGCGGAATCAGGAATCCAATTGCCATCCCTGATTTATCTGCAATTAATCCCATAAGGGGAGGGCATAAAGCTCCACCGGCTACTGCCATTACCAGAAATGAAGAACCCTTTTTTGTAAGTGATCCCAGTCCCTGAATCCCAAGTGCAAAAATTGTTGGGAACATTACGGACATAAAGAAATAACAACTGAAAAGTGCAGCTACTGACCAAAATCCAAGACCAAGAACAACTATCAGCATCAGAATTGTATTTGCAAATGCATAGTTTCTCAGAAGTTTCCTGGGTTCTACATACTTAAGCAACCAGGAGCCTGTAAGTCTTCCGATCCAGAATAGTCCCATCCCTCCG
Source organism: Bacteroidales bacterium (assembly GCA_046329885.1). Lineage (GTDB taxonomy): Bacteria > Bacteroidota > Bacteroidia > Bacteroidales > VadinHA17 > LD21. Next base: position 219,292 of record JAXLTU010000001.1, on the reverse strand, counting down.
AATGCAAGAATCAGCGATGCTGCCTGCTCGGAGTTTTTTGGCATAAAAATTTCGCCGAATTTCCCCAGGTGGCCCATCACGATGGAAACGGGACTCTTGGTGTCGACTATTTCTTCGGTTACATAATTTATAAAGAATGAATTAACCCCGGTCTGTGCTGCTACATAAAGGAACTGTGCACCTACCGCGAGTAAAAAATATGAATGTCTGAGCAGTTGCCTGAGGGGAGGATCTTTCTCCTCATCGGAAGCCGAGGGTTCAGTTATTTCGGGCAAACGAGTAAAATAGAACGCAACTGCAACTAGTAGTACCGCGGTCCCGATAATCATATATTGGACTAAAAGAGAATCAAATTTTTCAGATTCATGAGTCTTATCAGCCCCAAAAATAAGCAAGCCGCCCAAAAGTGGTCCGAGGATCCAGCCAAGCCCGTTGAATGACTGAGAAAAGTTTATTCTACGCGATGCTGATTCGGGAGGTCCAAGTATAGTTGCATAAGGATTGGCAGCTGTTTCGAGGCATGTTAGTCCGCAAGCAATAATAAAAAGTGCTATCAAAAACGGCCAGAATTCACCTATTCTTGCTACAGGATAAAATAAAAATGCACCGGTCGCGAACAAAATTAGCCCAAGAAGAATTCCTCTCTTGTATCCGTGCTTTTTCATAATAAATCCTGCAGGTATTGCCATAGCGAAATAGCCTATGTAGAGGGAAAACTGAACAAAACCCGACTGAGCCTTGGTTACATGAAGAATATTCTGAAAATGCTTGTTCAGAACATCAAGAAGCCCGTGAGCAAATCCCCACAGTAGAAACAAACTTGTAATAAGCACAAATGGCAAGAGGTAACTACTTCCATCAGGGCTCTGGATAAGGGAGGTCCTTTTATTTGAAGCCATTGACAATTCTAGTTTTTAAAGACAGATGTTATTTTTTTAAGTGTTAAACCGAACAGTTTTACAGTAACCTCATCAAGGTCCTGCTCTGAACCTGTTAAATGGAATATCTTCTGGATATGGCTTATTTTTTCATCCGGTGCCAGAAACGCTGCTGGCGATGAACTTTCTATCTCATAAAAGGGGCCCATAATTGATCCATCATCAACAGGACCGTCATTATAGGAATTAATGGCATCACCCATAAATGGATCAAGCTGCTTTCCCCATACTGAATTTACATAGCCCGAATGGTTTTCAGGCGCTTTGTACCATAGAACCGTTAGGGTTTTTGTATAAGGATCATAACCAGCAGCCAGTGATCTGGATCTTTCGGCCGAGATACCAATCTTACTCCTTAGCTTTCCATCAGCTTTAAAAAATATTGCGTTTGTATCAACAATAAGTCTTTCTGCGGGCACTTTTCCAAAATAGTCATCTGTAACTGTTTTACCCAGAGTTACTTCATCTCCTTGCTTATATGGTATAATAATAATACCGTTCTCCGATGGATTAAACATGGATAGCATCCATATTGACAATGCTCCGGAAGTTTTATCCCATGGCTTGTTACCCGTATTTTGCAACGTATTTAACGATTCATATGCAACAAACCGAAGCGAATCACCAAGTATTAATCCAAGGGCATTTTCAACCTCGGTTTTCCCAAGAATTTTAAGCAACCTGTCAACCTTGATATTCAAAGCCGTTCCGGAAGCATTAACTAGTGAAAAACTTCTAGAGAATTCAGCTGAAGATCCTGATTCATTTACGAGTGTGAAATCCTCAGTGTCCAGTGCCACCGGCACTTTCCAGTTAGCAAAGACCTGGTCGTCGTTTTGTTTGAAGTAGATTGAGAACGGTCCTCCTTCAGGTCCCAGCCATAACCTTTCCTCTCCTCCGAATGGGTTGAACTGGGGATTCGTTTTTCTCTCTTCAATAAACTTGTGATTAATCCAGCCATAGCTGGCACCACCCTCGCCCGCGCAGGAAGATGTCATTACCCTGCCCTGAAGTGATGGCGCTATTAAAATTTTTCCACCTGTAGAGGAGTCAGTCAATTCAATTGTTTCTATTCCTGCTTTTTCAAGAAAATACTTATCGTATCCATACGATCCCTTTTTAAAACCGTTAATCATTATGTCGGTTGTTTTAGTTTTCGAATCTGAGCAACTAATAACTGCAAGTGATAAGGCTACCGTGATGAATAGCTTGCCTGCTTTAATAATAATTTTTGCGTTCATCTTTATTACTATTTATAAACAGGACCGAAAGTTTTGCAGGCAAGAAAATCAGCGCTTCCATTTTCCGGTCCGAAAGATTTCCATACAGCTGGTCTGAAAATATCCTCTTCACTGACATTATGCATGAATACAGGAATTCTTAGAATTGAGGCCAGAGAGATCATGTCGGCCCCGATATGCCCGAATGATATGGCCCCGTGATTGGCTCCCCATGATTCCATTACAGAGTAGACGTTCCTGAAGGATCCCGTTCCTGTAAGTCTCGGGGCAAACCAGGTTGTTGGCCAGGTTGGGTCGGTTCGTTTATCAAGGACTGAATGGATTTTGTCCGGGATGTCTACAGTCCAGCCTTCAGCGATCTGCAAAACAGGACCAAAACCGCTTATAAGATTTAACCTGCTCATAGTCACTGGCATTTCGCTGGATGTTTTAAGCTGTGAAGAGAACCCTCCTCCTCTGAAATATTCAAGGTTTGCCGGGCACCACAGTGTATTCTGGAGGCATTTGTCAGCTTCATCTTCAGTAATCTCCCAGAATGGTTTCATAGCGGGATTTCCAGACCCGTCCCTTTGAACGCCCGTGGCGTCAAGGGTAACTGATCCTGAATTTATAAGATGGATTATACCTTCCTTCGCCCGCCCTTCAAGTTCAAAACCGGTAACCCGTTTCACAGATTCAGGACTCCAGAATGTTCTCACATCTGAGAATATCTGGGCTGTATTTGTCAGGAGATGTCCGAAAAGCATAGGTACAGCGTTCAGACTGTCGTTTTCAGTAGCAAAAACAAATGCTTCACGAATCCCGTTCCAATCAAACGATGAATTAAGGATAGCTTCAGTAAAATCCCCGTTCGGATAAAAGTCGGTCCATTGTCGCTGGCCCTGGAAACCACCAGCTAATGCATTTCTACCCCGTGCTTCCTCACCGAATCCCAACTCTTTCAGTTTTGGATTTCCGATCATCAGGTCCCTGCAGATAAGTGTCATCTTAACAATGGTATCCCATTCCCATTCCTTTCTGGTCCGATCTGATCTGGATTTATTAAGGTCTGGGCCCTCTTTACAATGACTTTTTACCCATGCCCTTGCTTTTTTAAACTCCTCCCTGTCAAGAATATTTAACTGAATTCTCCTGATAATTTCAGTCATATCAACAAATTCAGTTCTCATGCCAAGATACTTCAGGAAGAAATCAGGATTAACGGTTGAGCCAGCTATGCCCATTGAGGTGTAACCGACAGACAGATAAGTCTTATTTCTCATGAAAGCAACTGCAAGAGCTGCCCGTGCAAATCTCAGTAACTTTTGCTTAACGTCGGCCGGAATAAAACTGTCGCCAGAATCCTGAACGTCGCGGCCGTAAATACCGAATGCAGGAAGTCCGGCCTGCGCGTATCCCGCAAGAGCTGAAGCAAGGTAGACGGCACCGGGTCTTTCTGTCCCGTTAAATCCCCAAACCGCTTTCGGGATTAACGGATCTGTGTCCATTACTTCTCCCCCGTAACACCAGCATGGAGTAACTGTAATAGAAACACCAACTCCTGAATTTCTGAACTGTTCGGCGCATCTTGCCGCATCAGCAGTACCCCCGATAGTGCAGTCCGATATAACACATTCAACCTTTTCTCCTGATGAAAATCTAACTTCCTTTTCAATTAACCTGGCTGTTGCCTCAGCCATTCCTCTAACCTGGTTTTCAAGTGATTCTCTTATTCCCTGTTCACGCCCGTCAATAACCGGGCGAATCCCTATTTTCGGCAAAGATCCTATTAACCTGCTTGTCATTTAATAAATTTTATACTTTATATATTAATAATACTTGTCTAAACGTTTAAGCAAATCTTTAAAAAAAATTAACAGCCCGTGTTATCCCTGTATACAAATTCCGGATCAAGCATTATATGTGATACTTTAGTAGATCCATTCATAAGGTCGGCCAGGAGCTTTACAGCTTCACGTCCCATTTCCTCAAGAGGCTGTTTAACATATGAAAGCGGCGGGGTAAACAAGTCGAAAGACTCTCCACCATCGAAGCCTACAAAATCAATATTCGCCGGTATTCTTAAGCAATTCTGCTTCAAGTAATAAAGGGCATCGACTGACAATCCGTTATTCGAGCAAAGCAAGGCATCCACATTCTTATTCCTGCTTAAAAATGCCCTGAAGTAACTTTCAAAATCTTTAAAGGAATGACTGAATTTTAATTCGGCAAGCAGGTTAGCATGATTCAAATTAGCTTCTTCCATGGCATCTTTATAACCCCTGATCCTTTCCTGCATGTGTATGAGAGAATTTTTGTAAGCAAGGAGGGCTATTCCTTTATGACCTTTTGAGATAAGATGCCTGGTTGCATTATATGTCGCCTTGTGATTATCAAGAATTATATAACTGCAAGCACAATCAATGAAATATCTATCGAACAAAACAAAGGGTTTATGTTTCTTTGCAAGGTTTAATACCTGCTTCTCGGTACCCTCTGAAGGAATTACTATCAATCCGTCAACCTGCCGGTTAAGCAAAGTGTTCAAAACGAAAGATGATTTTCTTTCGTCTTCATCAGAACTTCCAAATACAACCGTGTATCCTAGTTTAAAAGCCTCATCTTCAACAATTCTAGCAAAATGGCTGAAAAACGGGTTTGCAATGTCAGCAACGACCAGCCCGATGGTTTTTGTAGATCCTAATCTTAGACTTCTAGCAATTTGGTTAGGTTGATAGTTGAGTTCTTCGGCCGCAGCCCTTATCTTTGAAACCATTTCAACTCCAACCCTCTTTTCCTTTTCTCTTCCATTAAGTACATAAGACACGAGAGCAGCAGAAACTCCTACCTTCTTTGCTATATCTGTTATTGATACCCGCTTTTCCATGATATTATCTATAGAATATACAAATATATGCTTAAACGTTTAAATAAACAAATTTTTATATTCATTTTCATTGAGAAATACATTCTAAAAGAAAAATCATTATAAATATTTTGATAAACGACATAGAGTAATAAGCTTTAAAAGAGACGTTTCTTGTCCGTTTCCACTTTAAAATGCCCGATCTGCATTTAAAGTTAAACCTACTTAAAATAATTCGACATGTTTTAAGAGTTCTTTAAAATGGGAAACAGAGGTTTAATTTATAATAGAATTAATAGTTATCCAATCTTTTACTGCACTCATGAATTCAGTATTCTGTAATCAGCGCCTGCCATGTCATACTGAAAAACCTGGTAAAGACAATTGGTTTACAAATATATACGATTCAGAATATGTTATTTATGATCTTACTTATAATAGTCCAAAAGGTAAACTATCTGCCAAATCAGACCGGCGCTTTGCCCTGGTAAATGATAGAGTACAGCGGAATCTGCGATAGTAATTTCCTAAATAGGATTACTTTTTTTTCGTTGTTTCAATTTGTCAGGGTTTGAAAATAAAAGAATTTTGGGAACATGCCCGGGGCTACACCTCTCCGATTAATTTCCTGAAGGCTTCTCCTTCCTTGTAGCTCTTTATTTGACGTTCTCGTCGTTCTGCAGTTGAACGATCCGGGTGGGTCTCGGAATTAACTAATTTAAATGGCACTCTATGCTTTGTAGATCGTTGACGACCTGAATTATGATACTCCAACCTTTGCAATAAATCAGAAATTGATCCTATGTAGAACCTTTTGTCTTTCTGACTTTGGAGTATGTAAACGAAATAGCTCATGAAAAAAGGAGGGTTATTGCCCTCCCTTAATCTGTCGGGGTGAGAAGCTAAGTGTTTTGTATGTGATTAGTTATCAATACAATAGAATTTAAACCATCTATTCGGCTTTTAGCTTTTTGTCTAGTTAGATCTTTAATATGAAACTCAATTTCAGAATATAAATGGACATGTTTTGATAGCATGTCCAGAAATATCAAAATATTGGACATTCGCTATTGTTTTTAATGAAAATACGACATAAATTCGCAACATGTCCATAATTGCGCAAATATTGAACAGCCATGACTATGCCAAAATTCGACAGAAATATCCCTTTCAAAGATCTTCCTCTTCTTCCTCCTACAGATGAAATAGATAATGACAGTGATATCTTAAAAAAGTTGGTAACTGCTTCAAGAGCATTGGCCTCAGTTAATATCAATGTTATGAGACTGCCAAATCCTTCTATGCTTGTAAATACAATAGCATTACAGGAAGCCAAAACTTCAACTGAAATTGAGAATATTTTCACCACTGAAGACGCACTGTATAAAGCAGTTTCGGATAACAAAAGTGAAGAAAAAGCAGATCTTGCTGTAAAAGAAGTTCTACGATACAGAGAAGCGCTTTGGGCTGGATACCATTCAATGAATGAAACAAAAATTTTAAATCTGCAGTCAGTTCTTTCGATCTTCCGACAAATTAAAAATACTACCTCCGGAGTAAGACCACCACAGGCAAATGTAGTTATCAAAAGAGGACAAAGTGAGTTACGTCCTGGAGAAGTGATCTATACACCGCCTCGAGGTACTGAGATTGTGGAACGGCTAATGGATAACCTTTTGGATTATCTTAATGACCATAAGAATTATCCAGCAGATCCATTGATAAAAATGTGTATTGCACATTATCAATTCGAAGCAATTCACCCCTTCCAGGATGGCAATGGGAGAACAGGAAGAATTCTTAACCTGATTTACCTTGTTCAAACCGGATTGTTAAATCAGCCAGTCCTTTACCTTTCCAAGTATATAATTGTTAATAAGTCAGACTATTACTATAATCTTGGAGCTGTAACCCAACTGGGTTCCTGGAAAAAGTGGATTCTGTTTATGCTTGATGCTGTTGAAAACACCTCTTTCCTGACCAACAATCTGATTAACGACATATTAGAACAGATGGATTCAACATTGAATTATGGAAAATCTAAAATCAGATGGTATACAAAGGACGTAAATGAAGCCATTTTCAGCCAGCCATATATAAAACCAAAAGTTATTGGGAAAGTACTAGGCAGATCATCCCGGACGACTCTTTCAAAACTTATGGAAGAACTGGTTGCTGCAAAGATTTTAACTCCAAAAAAGGATGGATCCGAAGTTTACTATCTTAATGATGATCTGATAAGAATTCTTGCTGGATAAGGAATAGATTTGAGAATAGATTTTTTGCAAAAAGGACCAAAAAACGGTACCTATTGCAAAATTTCACTTCATTCTATATTCTGCAATAACTAACTCTTCCTGGCAGATAAATGAAAAGAGTGATCATTAGTTTATTCGAAAAAAATTGTACTGCTTTTTGTGCTACTAATGAAAATGACCTTGTAAATATTTGATTTACTAGACAATTTGAATTATTCAGGCGGGGTGAGAAGACAAGTAATTTATTAATTATCTGTATTTCAAGACAATATGTCTTAGAGCTTAGTAATCTTTTTTGGGAGATAGGTAGACTGTTATCTATTCATCATTTTCTCTTTTTAAACCAAAAAATGGGATATCATCATCAGGATCTTTATCAAAAGGGCCGATGCCGGGTGGATTAAAAAGACCCCAGCGATCAATTACATAATCCCATTTATTAAACCCTGCAACCCAGTCAATAAAAAGGAGCCGGTATTCATCAATAAGCTCTCTTAAAATTTGATAATATTCTACATATTCAAACCCGAACGAATCGAGTGAATGCTGTGCGACCATCAAGTCTCTTGCTGCTTTCCGTATTATGGCAGCATTCTCCATTTTGAGGTCAAATAAACCAGCTGCCTCAGCACCGGCTACTTTTACAGTCAGAAGTGCTGCATCACATAGCATGCAGGCTTTAATATCTGTAAGATACTCATCGTTCTCTGGAATAAGAGCGGTAATTTTACTTACCATATCAAAGATCTCTTTTCCTTTCTGGTAAACAGGACATTTCAATTAAACCCAGCGAGAGTTTCAATCCAAATTACGAAGAATTCACGGAAAACCAAGAACAGTATTATTCGACATAAATTAAAATATTGGTGTATTCATTCGACATGAAATTTTGTTTATGTCGAATTTTCTTCATACATTCGACGTGAAATAAATCTTATGTTGAATGATAAAGCCAATAGATATTATATTATAATGTTGAATTAACTATTAATATCACCACAATGACCTTTAATAGAACAATTCCATATAATGATATTCCTGATCTTCCTCCGGTATTTGATTTAGCTACCCGTGAATTACTAATTAGTCATGCAATAAAAGCTGCCAGGAGCCTGGCAGAACTTAAGGGACTTTGTGAGACACTGCCCCGGGAATCACTTTATAATCTTCTGATAAATACAATTGTACTGCAGGAAAGTAAGGATAGTTCTGCAATAGAAAACATTGTTACTACCCAGGATGAACTTTACAAGGCTGCGGCTGAAGAAGCCGGAACAACTTCAGCAACCAAAGAGGTACTGGAATATCGAACAGCATTGTACGCAGGACTAAATTATATGAATGAGCAGAACAACATAATATCAACAAACCTTATGGTAAATGTTGTTCAGAAGATAACTCAGAATACAAGTGGCATCAGAAGGACTCCTGGGACCGCACTTAAAAACAATATCACTGGTGAAATTGTATATACTCCACCGTGCTGTGAAGATGTTTTAAGAGAGAAACTTAAACATCTTGAGTTATTTATAAACGACACGGACTTTTGTAAACTTGATCCGATAATTAAACTGGCACTTCTTCATTATCAATTTGAATCTATTCACCCTTTTGGTGATGGTAATGGAAGAACAGGAAGAATATTAAACAGCCTTTACCTGGTACAACAAAATCTGCTGTCTTATCCAGTAATATACCTGAGTTCTTATATAATAGATAACAAGCAGGATTATTATCGGTTATTGCGTGAAGTGACGGAGAAGCAAAACTGGGTTGATTGGATAATGTTTATGACTACTGCAGTAACTGAAACTGCAAATCTTACAAACCGAAAAATCCGGGGGATTGTCCAATTAAAGAAGGAGATGGAGGAGAAAACTATGCAGGTTTTGGAAAAATTCAACAAAAGGCATGAACTATACGATTTAATGTTTACCATCCCCTATCTTAAAATAGAATTAGTCGTAAAGAAAGGCATCGCTCACAGGCAAACTGCTGCTGTTTATCTTAAAGAACTGGCGGCTAATTCAATACTAAAGCCCATAAAACATGGCAAAACAACATATTATGTTAATCATAAACTGTTAGACCTGATTACTCAACGATAATATATGCTGCGACCGGTTTCGATCATACCAGAATTTAATAAAAAACACCTTCACTAATTAAATGATGAAGGTGTCGTGTTGCATAAAAATGAGAAAATTAATTCAGTTCAATTTATTTTTTCTCATTTTGTCGGTTCACATCCAGTTCATAAAACCTTGTAACTAACTGTAAATGAACCTTTTTTGTCGGGGTTAGAAGATTGTTCCTCCTTCCGTCGGAACGGACTTCCAGGATGTGACCTAAATGAAAAAGCCCCGCAACTCCGTGAGTTGCTCATGGGACTTTGTTTTTCATGTGCTTTTGCCAGTAAACTATCAACGCCCCTGAAAAACAAAGCCCCGCCCGCCTGAAGGCGGACCGGGCTTTTTCATTTGTCGGGGTGAGAAGACTCGAACTTCCGGCCCCTACGTCCCGAACGTAGTGCCCCGCCACCGGCGGGGCTACACCCCTCCGATTAATTTCCTGAAGGCTTCTCCGCCCTTGTAGCTCTTTATTTGACGTTCTCGTCGTTCTGCAGTTGAACGATCCGGGTGGGTCTCGGAATAAACCAATTTAAATGGCACTCTATGCTTTGTAGATCGTTGACGACCTGAATTATGATACTCCAACCTTTGAAATAAATCAGAAGTTGATCCTATGTAGAACCTTTTATCTTTCTGACTTTGGAGTATGTAAACGAAATAGCTCATGAAAAAAAGGAGGGTTATTGCCCTCCCTTAATCTGTCGGGGTGAGAAGACTCGAACTTCCGGCCCCTACGTCCCGAACGTAGTGCGCTACCAACTGCGCTACACCCCGATAATAACTTTAAGAACCTATATCTCAAAACCAACTTGTTCCTGCCGGCTTTGAACGTAGTGTCCCGCCAACGGCGGGGCTACACCCCGATAACCCAATTTCTTACACGAAGTCTTGTTATTGGGACTACAAAAGTAATGATTCTTCTTTCATTACAAAATATTTATTCCCCCATCCTGCCTGATTTTAAATCAGACACCCCGCTTCGCCGGAACCGCTGTGTCTCCTTCTAATAATATTATTGTTACTTTCGCGCTGAACACGAGCCTGTAAATAATCCAATAATGTTACACGACAGAGTTAACTCAATCGATACCACAAAGGGACTCGCGATAATCTTTATCGTCATCCTTAACTTCATCTATTTCAGCTACACGCCTCTCTGGCTGGCAGAACCCGGAGACCATGGTCTGCACTCTGTCCTGGGCGCTATCATTTACCCTCTCTTTATCTTCCTTGCCGGAGCAACAGTACCTTTCTCGATAACGGGTAAACTTAACGAGGGCAATGGGAAATACGACATAAGCAGGGTAATACTGGCAAAGGCCCTTATACTTATTACAGTTGGGGTACTGCTAGTAAACACCACGAGGGTAAATTCTGAACTGACAGGCATAAATGAATACCTGTGGTCCATACTTCTTGTTGCAGCTCTATTCATGGTGTGGAATAAATATGCCGACAAGGAGAACAACTTCTTCACAACAACATTCTTCAGGCTCGTGGGCCTAACCATACTTGTCATCCTCGTCTTCAAATTCAAATCATCCTCTTTCGAGAATAACGGGTCGCTCGTGCCAGGGTGGTGGGAACTCCCAGGTCTTGCCGGCTGGGCCTTCCTTATCGCTTCACTTGCTTTCCTTTTTCTTAGAAACTCCCTTACAGGTACTCTTGTTATCCTTGTAATATTCCTGGGATTAAACATTGCCGATAACTCTGGTTACCTTAAAATACTAGACCCGGTAAGACCATATTTTGGTGTTGTCACAAGCGGATTTATACCAGTCATAGGTTTATCCGGACTCCTGGCCGGGAACCTCATAAGGAAACTGCACGACAACAGGTCTTCACTTCTGGCCGCACTGGCTGCCACCGGACTGTTGATGATTATAGCCGGGTTGCTGACAAGGGGCTATTTCCATGGTTCATCTATTTACGGGAACCCTGCCTGGGCACTAATAGCCTCGGGTGCCGCCATGGTTTTCTTCACCCTTGTCTACCTGCTCGACGAGGTGCTTGGCCTGTTCAGAAACGTTACCTTCATCAGGACAACTGGTAAAAACATGACCACAGTCTACGTGCTGGCTTTGCTTCTAAATAACCTGGCTGCTATAACCGGGGTAAATCTTGCTGCTTTCAGCTCTAATACGGGTACTCTTTTAGTGTTACTGGTTGCCATAGCATGGGCAGCATTGGCAATAGGTCTCATGTTTGTACTCAAGAGGTTCGGGATGGGCCTCAAACTGTAGTTACTATTCCGGTCTGCTCATCGAGAACGGGTAGCTTTTCGCGTTATTACCTCTTCCCTTGTTTGGCTGTTCTGCCATCTCGAACAACAGCTTTCCGCCCTTTTGAAGATCACGGTGCGTGATATAGTTCCTCGGTATCGTCCTGCCATTGAGTGTAACGCTTCTTAAATAGACTGTCTTGCTACTGTTCTCCGGAGCATCTATAACCAGCTTGCGCGTGGTGTCGAGCTTAAGCGTCACCTTCCTGAACAATGGTGAACCGAAAACGTACTGGTCGGTACCCGGGGTTACAGGATAAAAGCCCAGGGCCGAGAAGACATACCACGCCGATGTCTGACCGTTATCCTCGTCACCACAGTAGCCATCGGGAGTATAGTTGTACAGATTGTCAAGCACCTCCCTCACGTGATACTGAGCTTTCCAGGGCTGCCCGGCATAATTGTAAAGGTAAATCATGTGCTGAATGGGCTGGTTGCCATGTGCATAGTTACCCATGTTCATTATCTGCATCTCGCGGATCTCGTGTATTACAGATCCGTAATACGAATAATCAAATACAGGAGGTACCTCGAATACCGAATCGAGTTTGGCAACAAACGCCTCCTCTCCTCCCATCATGTCTATCAGTCCGTTTATATCCTGGAAAACGCTCCACGTGTAATGCCAGCTGTTTCCCTCGGTAAACGCATCACCCCATTTGTATGGGCTGAACGGAGACTGGAAATTTCCGTCTGCATTTCGTCCCCGCATCAGTCTCCGTCCGGGATCGAATACATTCTTGTAATTCATGGCCCTGTCAGCATACAGCATAATCTCCTGCTCTGGTTTGTGAAGCTCCTTCGCAAGTTGTGATATACAGAAGTCGGCATAAGCATATTCAAGGGTCCTGGCCACGTTCTCGCGTATATCAGAGTCGTAGGGTATGTATCCTTTCTCGTTATAGAATGAGGCGCCAAGCCTTCCGACCGAGCCGACAGGTCCGGGTCCGTTTGTATTCTTTATTATCGCCTGGTAGAGTGTTTCAATATCATAACCCCTGATTCCCTTAATATATGAATCGGTGATTAATGAGGCCGAATTAGAGCCAATCATGCAGTCACGATGACCGGGGCTCGCCCATTCCGGCAGCCAGCCACTCTCCTTGTATGTATTCACCAGCGCCTCCATTATATGGCTGTTAAGTTCGGGGTACATTAAAGTTGTGAAAGGGAACATGGCCCTGAAGGTATCCCAGAAACCATTATCAGTATACATGTAACCGGGCAGTACAGCCCCGTTGTACGGGCTGTAGTGAAAGATCTCGTTCTTTGCTGTTATCTCGTGAAGCTGCCTTGGGAATAGTAGCATCCGGTAAAGGCACGAGTAGAAAGTTCTTGTCTGATCCGCAGTGCCACCTTCCACAACTATCCTGCCAAGCTGCTTCTTCCATTCTTTTCGTCCTTCATTTTCAATCTTCTCGAAGTCCCTGTTTCCTATTTCCCTGTCGAGGTTCACCTCAGCCTGTTCCGGGCTGATAAAGGAAGAAGCAACTTTCACATTTACCTTTTCACCTCGTTTAGTCTTGAAGCCCACGATGGCACCGGTGTGATAACCCTTCAGGGTTGTTTTCCCAGCCTCGAGAGTATCCCCATGCCAGGTAGCTGTATATGTAAAATCCTTGTCGAAGACAGCTATGAAGTAGTTATGAAAATTTTCAGGAACCCCACCGCTGTTGTTCCTGCAATATCCAGTAATTGTCCTTTTTACAGTATCAATATTCACCATCGAGCCTTTATGGAATGCGTCAAGGATTATATAGGCTGAGTCCGTTTCCGGGAAGGTGAAACGCAGTATTGCTGCTCTTTCCGTGGGAGTGATCTCTGCCTTAACATCGTGATCGGCAAGGTAAACACTGTAATAATTAGGGTGAACAACCTCAGCTTTGTGCGAGAACCACGAGGCTCTCTTGTCCTCGGTAAACACCAGCTTCCCGGTAACGGGCATGAATGAGAAGGCGGCATAGTCATTTATCCATGGGCTTGGCTGATGCGTCTGTCGTATACCGCAAATCTTTGTAGCATCGTAGGTATATATCCAGCCATTACCCATCCTGCCGGTCTGGGGAGTCCAGAAGTTCATACCCCAGGGCATCGCGATTGCCGGGTAGGTATTTCCATGCGACAACCTGTAGTCCGAGTCGGTACCCATAAGCGGGTTAACAAGATCGACGGCGTCAAACTCGGGTTCCGGGACACTGGTGGTGCAACCTGCAAGATTAAGAAGCGATACTGCTATAAAAGTGAAAACAATCTTTGAATAGAATGATTTGCAAAACATTGGATAAAGCTTTATCAGATTTTCAACCTGTTAAGTTAATATTATTTCAAATAAGTTTAAGATCAACCATCTTATTGAACACCATCTCGGGTGTGAGATGCACGAGGCATGCAATATCTCCGCGGCGACAGGTCCCTTTTCCATAGATGGTACACGGCCGGCAGCTAAGCTCGGTTGCCGGTACCAGGACTGAATATTCCTCGGGTTGCGACCATGCCCCGAAGCCTGCCGAAGGATCGGTGGCTCCCCATATTGAAATAACTTTGGTTCCGGAAAGGGCAGCCATGTGCATATTCGAAGAATCCATGGCAATCATCAGGTCCAGTCTTTTCATCAGCGCCAGCTCAACTTCTAGGCTCAGCTTACCGGCAAGTGAAACAGAACCTTTCACCTTCGCGGATAATGCTTCGATTCTCGGAATTTCGTCTCGTCCCCCGAACAGGCAGAAAACAGCCCTGGTCCGCTCACCAATCAGGTTGAGAAGCCTGATCATGTAATCCTCGGGCCATTCCTTGAGTATATGCTTCGCGTAAGGAGCCACGCCGATTAACGGTGCAGGTAAATCGATTGATGATAGAAGCCATCCTGGAATGATGGCTATCGAATCGAGAGAAGGTTCCTTCACTGGATCAATATTGAATCCGGCTTCCCTGAAGACCCTGGCGTATCTAGTAACTGTATGATCAAGAGTTTTTCGCGAAACACCTTTTACAAGCCTTCTCTTCTCGGCACGTCCTTTATTAATGATGTGCACCGGGATCCGGCAGGCGCGGAACAGAAGCCCGAGCAGCCTCGTCCTGATTACATTATGAAGATCTATAACCCTGTCGGGTTTTATTTCTGACCTCAAATCAATGAATAACCTGAACAGGCCAACAATCCCCTTGTGACGGCCGTTAAGGTCCGGAATAACTACCCTGAAAGCGTTATCTTCTGTTATGAAAAACGGGGCGAATGCTTTTTTTGTCAGTACTGTTATCACGGCGAAAGGATATTGCTTCCTGACAGCCCTCAACACCGGAAGAGTAAGGGCAACATCACCCATTGCCGACAACCGGATAACAAGAATTCGCATTTCAGTATTTCTCGTAAGATTTTTCTTCAACAAGCCCCGAGGCAGTTTTTATGTTTATCTCCCTCTTTATCTCGCTTCTCTTGTCATTCATGAAGTAGACCGATCTTGCTGTCTGGACGAAATCGTCATTGAATATCTTACCGCGTTCGAGATCCCTTATATGATCTTCGATATCCCATAATTTGCAATTTATCTCGTACAGCGCCTTGTAAAGAGGATCATCAAGCGACATTATAGTGTCAGAAGCCTTCCTGAGAACGTCATACTCATTTCTTAGATTAACCAGTTTCGATTCATCCGAAATCCGCTCGAGCTTTATCTGGATAATGCTCAGCTTGTCGAGTATTTCTCCGTTTGATACTTCAATTTTCATTATGGAGGTTTATTTGTCCAAAATTAGAATCTTTTAAAGACTTCTCCGTCACGGGTCGGTAAAAATGCAATAATGTTTGACAGAAACCTGTATTGATGAGACAACAGTTTTCTAATAAGGGTCAACATCAATTGAGACTCTGATACCAGATGTACCCTTTCCTTTCGCGACATTCACGAGTGCCTCGCTCACTAGTTCTTTGGCCCTTGCTAGCGGCCTGTTCCGCTCTATCTTCACTATTAGCGATTTAAGATGCCAGCCCTGGATTCGTGATACAAGCGGATACTCCGGGCCAAGGATTCTTGATCCGAATTTGGTCCTCAGATCATTGCCCAGGGCATCAGCATACAAATTCAATACAGCAATATCTTTGCTTTTCACGGTGATCTTGATGAGTCGCGAGAACGGCGGGTAGGCGAACAACTCCCTTTCCTCCTTCTGAGACCGGTACAGTCCCTCGTAATCGTTGTTAACAACGTATCTTATGATCCTGTTGGTCGTGTCGGATGTTTGTATTATCACTTTCCCATGTTTCTGTCTCCGTCCAGCCCTGCCACTCACTTGCGACATCATCTGGAAGGCTCTTTCGTGAGCACGGAAATCAGGGAAATTGAGCATGCTGTCGGCATTCAAAATTCCTACAACGGTCAGGTTCTCGAAATCAAGACCTTTCGAAACCATCTGCGTACCAATCAGAATATCCGTCCTGCCGGTTTCAAAATCACTTATTATCTTGTTGAAGGAGTTCTTTGTTCTTGTTGTATCCTGATCCATTCTCGACACGGTCGCATCGGGGAAGACTATCTTTATCTCGTCCTCAAGTTTCTCGGTGCCAAAGCCTCTGGTAACCATTGACATCGATCCGCAGTTACCGCATTTGGACACCACCTGTATTGACACGCCACAGTAATGGCAAACCAGCCTGTTGATCTTGCGGTGATAGGTGAGCTTGACCGAGCAATCAGAGCATGATGGCACCCACCCGCATTCGGTGCATTCAATATATGGTGAAAAACCCCGTCTGTTACGGAAAAGCATTACCTGCTCCTTCCGTCCCAGGGCACCGTCGATGGCAGACAACAACTCCGGGGTGAAATGCGAAACCATCATTTTCCGCCTGTATGCCTCTCTCGTGTTGGCCAGAACGATATCGGGCAGGTTAACCTTGCCAAATCGTTCTTTCAGTTCGACAAGGAAGTACTTGCCAGTCATCGCGTTATGGTAGCTCTCGATAGAAGGTGTGGCAGAACCAAGAAGTATGTTTGCCGAGGAATAACCGGCAAGTATTATAGCCGTGTCGCGCGCGTTGTAGCGTGGCGATGGATCGTGTTGTTTGTAAGACCCGTCGTGTTCCTCATCAATAATAACAAGGCCAAGATCCGTGAAAGGAAGAAATACTGATGACCTGACTCCAATTATGAGCTTGTAGGTGTTCCCGGGGTCCTTACCCGATACCTTTTTCCATATTTCCACTCTTTCTGAATCGCTCAGTCGTGAATGGTAAACACCCATGCTGTTACCGAAATGTTTTCTCAGACGTTCGATGATCTGTGTAGTCAATGCAATTTCCGGTAAAAGGTAAAGGGCTTGTCTTCCTTCTTTAATAGTCTCGGCGATAAGGTGAGTATAAAGCTCCGTTTTCCCGCTGGAGGTCACTCCCTTCAAAAGAACTATATTCTTTGAACTGAATCCTTTCTTCACCTTTTCCATGGCCTCATGCTGGGCTTCGCTGAGTTCTTTCAGCGGAACAACATTATCCATTCCACGCGATAGCCTGCTAACCTCCAGGTCAACGATAACCAGTATCCCTTTCCTGACCAGCCCTGATAAAGAAGCAAGTGAACCTTTCCCTTCCCTGAGCAGTAATGACTTTTTCACAGGATACAGGTCAGCACCTGGAACATAACCCGTCATGCCAAGGTAGGCAAGCAGAAGGTCTGACTGCCTGGCTGCCTTTTTTAGTGAATCAATTATCCTGTTAAGTTCTGCATCCGTGTATTTCCTGGAAAGGATAACATGTGATTCCTTCCTGGTTTTGTAGGCAGGTGTGATATTTTCCCCGGTAATCACCGCACCTGCATTCACAAGCTCGTTAAGTATTTTTATCGTGTTCTTGTCATCAATCTTTGGAGGCAGGCTTTTCAACCTTATTTTCTGTTTGTTGCTGATCAGCGAGAAAAGCGCGTAAGCAGGACCATCCAGATGGGTAAAGTCGGTAAATTCATCGGCCGGACTTACAAGCGTTTCACTCTCGAGGCAAAGACCTGATGGAACCGCGGCTTTTAAAACATCCCCCTCGGGACACAAGTAATAAGATGAAATCCAGTTCCAGAGCCGGAGATTATCAGGGTTTATCACAGGGGTATGATCAAGTAGTTCACTTACTTCCTTGACCTGACCTTCAGGAGCCTTGTCATGTACTTCAGCTATAACGCCTGAATAGAGCTTCCTCGATCCAAATTGCACTATTACCCTGGCTCCTGTTGTTGCCTGGTCTTCCATCGACCCTGGCAATGAATAGGTGAAGCGACCCTTCAGGGGTAAAGGCAGTATTATGTCGGCAAAACGCGGCAAGTGAATAATTATAAGGATGCAAATTAAGAATAAATAGGCAAAAAAGTTTCCTGATCCGGAATCAGCTGCCCTGCTTGATAAATCCGGACATAACGGTGAGCAGATGCTCCTTCCTTATGGGTTTAATAAGACAGGCATCGCAACCAGCTTCAAGTATTATGTCCTTGTCGTCTTCGAAAATGAAAGCCGTCTGAGCAATAATAGGTAATTCCTTGCGTATCTTCCTTATTTCCCTGGTAACCTCAATGCCATTCATCTCGGGCATCTGCATGTCGAGCAGCACAACATCTATATCGTGGGTTGAGCTTATAATGTTCAGTGCTTCGCTGCCCGATCGTGCCATTAGCACGTGCATTCCCGTGTCGAGTAGAATACGATTCAGGTAAATTAACACGTCTTTATTATCGTCAACGAGAAGACATTTTTTCGAACTCCAGTCGTTCAACAGTGAAGGTTTTTCCGTCTGACGCATCCTCGTCCTGCTGCTACCAGCAGGTCTGTACGGGATAATAAAGCTGAATTCTGAACCTATACCCTTCTCCGATTCTACGAAGATCTTGCCGCCCATCCTCTCGATTACCTCTTTAGCCAGGGTCAGTCCAACACCCAGTCCCTCGAAAGGACGATGATGACCATCTATCTCCTGCCTGAACTCCTCGAATATGCGTTTAAGATTTTCCTTGTTGATGCCAATACCAGTATCCTTTATCCTGAATACCAGGTTTTCGCCCTCCTTGCAGAAAGAAAGTTCCACGGAACCTTCAAGGGTGAATTTGACAGCGTTATCCATCAGGTGATTAAGCACCCTTCTGAGCCATATCCTGTCGGTGAAAATAAGATCGCTGTTATCCTCGAGTTGATTCTTCATGGTGAGGATAATAGGTTTCTCATTTCTTTTTATTGAACGGCGAGTCTCCTCTATAACCTCGTTTATGATATCTCCCAGCGATGTCTCCTCGTAGGTGATTTCAATCTGGGCACTCTCGAGCCGCGAGAGATCTATTATATCACCAATTATCTGAAGAAGCTTTTCGCTGTTATGATTTATATGGTCAATGTACTCAGCCCGCGATGCCTGATCGATGTCTTCAGCAAGGAGGAGGTTGGCAAAACCCACGACACTGTTAAGAGGTGTCCTGATCTCGTGTGAAATGTTGGCAAGAAAACTGGCTTTAAGCCTGTTGCTGGCCTCGGCCTCGACTTTTGCCTCTATCAGCTGCTCGTGGTACTTCCTTAGCGCGGTTATGTCTCTCGAAATAGTCAGTGAACCGATTGTATTGCCCGAATCATCCTTGATAATAACAGACTTAGTCGAAAGATTCACGTATGATCCATTCCTGTGCTTAAGACGAAGTTCTCCTTCAAAGTAGCCTTTCGTCTTCATGGCCTGTATCCGTTTCTCCTGGTATTGCAGGTCGTCGGGGTGCACGTAATCTTTCGAATCAATGGATAGGTATTCTTCACGTGTTACGCCGATAAGTGAATAGAAACCACTATTTGCGAACTTGAGGTTCCAGTCGGAATCATAAAATGAAATTCCGTCATCGGCTGAATGAACCAGTGTGCTGAAGAATTTCTCCGATTCGTAAAGCTCCTTGGCAATCTCGTCTTTCTGGATTGACAGATGGATGTTTCTCTCCTCGAGCGCTTTATTGATATTTTCTATCTCGGAATTCTTTTCCTGTAACTCCTTGTTTACCTTCTTTAATTTTGCCGAGAAGAAGTAAATGATTGTTGAAATTATGAAGAGGATACCCACCAGGACTATTATGAAACTAAGAAGTTTCACGGGTATTTGAGTGACACCATTCCTGTCGGATGTAATGAATGAGTCAGATATGACTATTACTGATAAGCCCGTCATTACAATCAGGATGGCTCGTGCTAAATCCCTGCCCTTAATCTTCAAATCCTCCCTTGACAATTTTCCCCTTGTCATTTAATAAGAATAACCGCGAATTACAATTTCCCTGTTGAACAGAACCTCGAACAATTGTGTTACTAAAAATAATTTGAGAACCGTGCAAAGATAGAAAAAGGGGTCAAATAGTTATGAACATTCAAGGTTTACTATTAACAATAATATTATAACTTGTGACCGTTATATCTAATAAACCGGCGCTTAAAAAGCAGGGGAATTTTAAATAATTTCAGACAGGAGAATACTAATGGAAAATGACAGAGGATTCAGGAGAAGCAGGAAGTACACGAACGGTGAGATCACGGTGTTTTGGAAGCCTGACGCCTGCGTTCACGCATCACATTGTTACAGGGAGTTAATCGAGGTATTCGACCCTGGCCGCAGACCATGGGTTGACATGTACGGTGCCGCCACTGACAGGATAATAGAGATAGTTGACATGTGTCCGACTGAAGCTCTCACGTGGAAGTGGAACGAGGAAGAAAAGAACAGGGATATAGATCCGTCACACACGAATCATATAACATACAGGCGTCCGGATATGAACATTCCGGGAAATGATGAACGAGAGGAGCCGGTTTCCGTCAAGATCATGCCTGATGGTCCGATAGTATTAAACGGAACTTTCACAGTTAATTACGGGTCGGTAAAGAAGGAAGTAAAGGAAAGCATCCTCTCGCTATGCCGGTGCGGAGAAAGCCTGCATATGCCATTCTGCGACGGCATGCACAGGAAAGTTGGATTTCAGGATAATTAGGAATCAGATGGAAGATAACAAGGATTATAAACCGCAGGCTGTAATCGAAGTAATTGATAACGGGCCGATCAGGATCACGGGAAACATTATTCTTACCGATTCAAAAAAGGATATAATGGAGAGCCCGCTCGAGGTCTTTCTTTGCAGGTGCGGGCGTTCTGGTAACAAGCCATACTGCGACGGATCGCACAAGAAGTGAATCTGCCTTACCTCGCGACCACGTGATAACAGCTCTGGGCCCTCTCGTAGGTCGCCCAGCATTTTTTCTCCTTCCTGAGTTCCCAAATGACTTGCGCGAGAGCTTCTTTCATGTATTGTTTATCGCATGTAGTCACATTCATTTTGCGGCACCTGAAGCGTAAATAGGAGATGTCGAACGCGTTACCAGTGAGATGAGGGCTGTTCGCCGAAGCGTTGCTGTTATTCCTCCGAAGACTCTTCACCTTGTCTGTCGTCCTGGTCATCGATGTGATTATCATCTCGGCGCCCGACAACCCGGCTTTTTCGGTCTTGTCCCTGAATCTCCTTGCAATAAGCTCGAGAAGCTCGCGTGAATCTCTTGTCAGACACGGGTATGAATGTGAAAGCTTTTCAATTGAATAACCTTTCCCGTCATTGACCCTCACGAGTGCCCCGTCGCGAAGCCTGGAATTGATCTCTTCCTCGTTCTTGCAGGGCACTATTCCATTACGTCTGGCATAAGCCGAATAATCTGGTATCTTGTCCGTTAACTTACGACTATAAGCAACCTGCTTGTATTGAACACATTTGTTGCTGAAGAAATTGACGAACCTGTGCCTGGCTGATGAGGAGAACAGGTAAGTAGAGACAATAATAATTAATACCAGGTAGAATAAATACCTGAAGAATTTCATCCTTAAAAACCTGGGTAGTCTCATCAGGAGAATGTGTGAGATCGGCTTCTGGCTAAATGAGTTTCAGCCAACAAGTTGCTTTACCTTTTCAGCGGCTTCCCTGAGCGACACGGCTGAGTAGACTTTAAGACCTGAATTGTCAATAATTTCCTTTGCCTCGATGGCATTCGTCCCCTGAAGCCTTACTATTACAGGTACTCTGATCTCACCGATCGACTTGTATGCTTCCACAACACCGTTGGCAACCCTGTCGCATCTGACAATCCCTCCGAATATGTTGATGAGGATTGCCTTCACATTAGGGTCTTTAAGTATTATCCGGAAGCCAGCCTCAACAGTCTTGGCATTTGCCCCACCTCCCACGTCAAGGAAATTAGCCGGTTCGCCGCCCGAAAGTTTAATAATGTCCATCGTTGCCATCGCCAGTCCCGCGCCGTTAACCATGCACCCGACGTTACCATCGAGCTTCACAAAGTTAAGGTTATGTGCTCCGGCTTCAATCTCGAAAGGATCCTCCTCGCTCAGGTCCCTCATCTCGGCAAGCTCGGGGTGCCTGAACAGTGCATTATCATCAAGAACCACCTTCGAGTCAACGGCAAGCACCCTTTCGTCGCTGGTCTTGAGCACGGGGTTTATCTCCATCAATTGGGCATCGCAGCCAATGAAGGCCTCGTATACCCCTGCAACAAACTTCTGCATGTTTTTAAAAGCCTTGCCCGAAAGGCCAAGCCTGAAAGCTATGTCGCGGGTCTGGAAACCCTGTAGCCCGACCGCGGGATCAATTTCTTCCCTGAAAATAAGATGTGGAGTCTTTTCGGCAACCTCCTCTATATCCATGCCTCCTTCTGTCGAATACATTATCACATGACGCCCCGTGTCCCTGTTCAGGAGCAGGCTCATGTAAAACTCCTTTATATCAGATTCTCCCTTGTAGTAGACATCCTGGGCTACAAGCACCCTGTTAACCTTCCTGCCTTTTGGTCCGGTTTGGGGAGTAACAAGCTGCATGCCTATGATTCGTGAAGCCAGCTCTCCTGCTTCTGCAATCGATTTGGCCAGCTTAACACCACCTCCTTTGCCTCTTCCACCAGCGTGTATCTGGGCTTTCACGACGAAAAATCTGGAACCGAATTTCTTTTCCAACTCCCCGGCTACCATAACTGCCTGTTCAGGATTCTCGGCTACGAAGCCCTCCTGAATGTCAACATCATAAGCCCTTAAGATTGACTTACCCTGGAATTCGTGAATGTTCATACTACTTTGTTTTTCAGTATATAACCCTTACCGGAACTAAAATGCGCGAAACCAAAATAGAAATAATTAATGGATATTTTACTTAATTTCGAAAAAAAACAGGCATGCGAAAAAGAGCGAATGAAGAGCTTGGAAGGAAAACAATAAACGAGTTTAAAAGTTCGGAAAAAACGCCCGTCATCATCGTACTTGATAATGTCAGGAGCCATAATAATATCGGGTCTGTATTCAGAACATCCGATGCCTTCCTGATAGAAAAGATCATACTTTGCGGTATCACGGCGACGCCCCCGCACCGCGATATACAAAAGACCGCTCTTGGGGCTACCGAATCGGTCGAGTGGGAGTATCACGAGAAGGCAGGCGAGATAGTAAGAAGCTTAAAAGAAGATGGTTACACGATAGTATCGGTGGAGCAGGTTGAAGGGTCCGTTGAACTCCAGGATTTTGCACTCGACCCTCGCGAGAAATATGTTCTGGTGTTCGGTCACGAGATAAACGGGGTCAGCCAGGAGGTTGTAAATCTGTCTGATCATTTCGTCGAGATACCGCAGTTTGGCACCAAGCACTCGTTCAATATAGCGGTAAGCGCGGGTATAGTCCTCTGGGAACTATGCGGCAAAAAAAAGAGACGCCCCTGAGGACGTCTCTTCAATAATATCCTTATTAATTACTGGACGACTGATTTGAATGTATCGTCGTTGAAGTATTTAGCAAATTCAAGGTCAGTCTTGGCATAAGCTTTCCACTCGGCGTTAAGGCCAACAGCTTCACGGAGGTTATCCATTGCATAGGTCCTGTCGTCGAGACGGCAGCCAACAACTGCTTTAAGATATGAAGGTTTACCGCATTTGCAGAGCATCTTCAGACTTTCAAGAGTAACTTTTGCTTTGTTGGCATCACCTTTAAGAAGGAGAGCAAGAGCAAGATCATAAGAAGGTTCTGTACCGAAATAGTTAACAGCTGCATCATACTGGCCTTTTTTGGTAGCGATGATACCAAGTCCGAATTTTGATTCCGGGGTAGCAGTAGCCATAGAGGTGAAGTACTCTTCTGCTTTCGCGTTGTCACCTTTCACGAGGTAAGCGAAACCAAAGTTGTTCTTGATAATGTCGTTGTTCTGGATAGCCTGTGCTTTTGTAAGAGCGGCGATAGCCTCGTCAGCTTTACCAAGAGCAATATAGCAATACCCGGTATTATTAAGAGCGCGTATGCATTTCGGGAAAAGTTCAGTAGCTTTTTCGTAAACTTTCACTTTCTCGTTAACATCTTTTGTAAGAGCTGCGGCATAAAGAAGTTCCTCGATTGACAGGGCTTTTGGATCAGCTTTGAACTGTTCGAGTATCTGCTCGTCGCTACGGCCTACTTTGTCAACACTTACAGTTAGCTTTGACCTTCTGAGTTTCGGGAGTATGTCTGTCTTGAGTGCTTCGAAAGCAGATGACATGTTCTTTATTTCTTTCTCGCGGACTTCAGGGTCTGAATACATTGAAAGGACACGAAGGATAAGGTCTTTATCCTGAACGCTTGATTTCTCCAGTTCGGTTCTGAAACCGTCCCAGTCTTCAGCAGTGGTTTTCTCGTTGAAGAAAGCAGCAACTTTCGCGGCTTCAACCTTGTCAAACTCCTTCTTGATAAATTTATCAGCTGTCTCACCACGCTTGCCTGAAAGTTTCTCGTTAAGATCGAGTTTGCCATCAGGAGAAGCGTAAGAACTTACCTCAACACCTTTAAACTGGCGATTCTGGTCAGCGCTTACAGTCTTGATGTACTCCTTGAGAAGGGCAATATCTTCAGCCTTCAGCTCGGTCGAACGCAGGTCGGACTGGTTGATGAGATAAAGGATGTCTGCCATCTGGCTCTCGGGGGTGATCCTGATATAATTATCCGGCATGAGGATAGGCTTGACATGATCTTCGGTAAGTGTTGAAGTAGCGATAACGCCATCAGCAATCTTGACAGGGTCAAAATCGAGCTTTGTTGAACCTCTTGTTGCCTTGATCCTTACAACAAGCTGTGACATTTTCATGGCATCTTTGTAAGGAACTTTGCCGGTGTAGCTGAAATTACCACCACCATAGCTGATCGACTTGTTATTAGCCTGAACACTTTCTCCCTGAACTTTAACAGATTCATAAGCTGTTTCTCCACCTTCGTAAACAAGAACAGGGGTGATTTCAAGGACGGTCTTCTTATCAAAATATTTCGTCGGATAGGTGCCCTTGATAGCAACATCTACCTGGCCCCCGTGTGTTTCAAGTACCTTTGGTGTTACTTCATAATTAACCAGGCTGGAATTCTTTTTCATCTTGTTGAGGCCACTGCAACTTACCATCACAGTCGCAGTCAGTAAAAGGATAAAATAGCTTCTGATTTTTTTCATGGTAGAAAGATTTATTTGTTTACGTTTCGATTTACTTGATTTTCAATTGACTTTGCAGTAAAATTATAAATTCCATGCAAATTTAAAAAAAATAGTCAAAGATTTTGAATAACTCGTCAAATAATTCAGAGTATTACATTGTTAACCCCCGGGGGATAATTATCATAGAATATGGTATCTATGACCCTTGAATAATGAATTTCGTTCATCACGAAATCAACATCATTTATATCGATAATCAGGTACCTGTTTTCAGGATTTTGTCTGAAGAAGGAAAAATAGCTTTCCTGTATCTTTTTAAGATAGTCCGCCGTGATTGATGATTCATAACTACGGCCTCTCTTGCTAATATTTTCGAGCAGCCTCTCGGGCCTGACATGCAGGTATACGTAAATATCAGGTTTGGGAAGCGAACTGTAAATAATATAGAAGATCTGCCTGTAAAGGTTATACTCATCGCCCTTTAGGGTCGAGGCTGCAAACACGAGCGACTTCATGAAATAATAATCGGCAACGGTGAAGGTCTTGAACAGATCCTGGGCAACGATCTCCTCCTTCAGTTGCTTGTACCTGTCGGCGAGAAAAGACAGCTCGAGGGGAAACGAGTATTTATCGGGGTCGTTATAGAATTTCGGAAGAAAGGGGTTGTCGGCAAAGCGCTCGAGGATGAGCCTGGCATTGAACTGTTCGGCAATCCTTGTCGCTAGAGTTGTCTTACCCGCGCCTATATTGCCCTCGATAACAACATAATTGTATTTTATCTTCATCCCCGGTCAGAAACGTTTCATTCATATCAAATGTAAAGATTGAATATGAAATAGCAAGCGGGTGAATAAGTAAAAAAAAACCAGGAATTAATCCTGGTCTTTTTTATGATGATCCTCGCCCTCTTTTCTTGGCGGGCGGGGAAGCAATACCTTTCTTGAAAGCTTCAGTTTCCCGTTCTTGGGATCGACTTCGATGAGTTTGACCTCGATCTCCTGTCCTTCCTTGAGAACCTCGTCAACTGTCTTGATCTTGTGCCACTCTATTTCAGAAATATGGAGCAGACCGTCTTTATTCGGGAGTATCTCGACGAAAGCGCCGAACTGTACTATCGATTTAACGATGCCCTTGTAGATCTGACCCACTTCAGGGACGGCAACTATTTTACGTACCCAGTTGAGAGCTGCAGTAATGGCTTCCTTGTTCTCGCCGAATATATTGACATCTCCCAACCCGTTTTTCTCCTCGACAACGATCGTTGTACCGGTTTCCCTTTGAATCTCCTGTATAACTTTTCCTCCAGGGCCTATGAGAGCGCCTATCATCTCCTTCGGAATCTGGATCATCTCGATTCTCGGTGCATGTGGCTTGAGTTCCGGACGTGGTTCGGCAATTACCTTCTCCATGATACCAAGAATGTGCATCCTTCCTCTCCTTGCCTGCTCGAGTGCCTTCTGGAGTACTTCATAAGATAGTCCGTCAACCTTGATATCCATTTGGGTTGCTGTAATGCCATCCCTTGTACCTGTCACCTTGAAATCCATGTCACCAAGATGGTCTTCATCACCAAGGATATCTGAAAGAACAGCATACTTAACATTGTTCTTGTCTGTAATGAGACCCATTGCAATACCTGAAACGGGTTTCTTGATCTGGATACCGGCATCCATGAGAGCGAGTGTACCGGCACAAACAGTTGCCATCGATGACGAACCGTTCGATTCCAGGATATCGGAAACGACCCTAACGGCATAAGGATTCTTCTCTTCAGGCGGAAGCATGTTTTTCAGGGCGCGGTGGGCCAGGTTACCATGACCAATCTCGCGTCTGCTGATTCCTCTTGCAGGCTTTGCCTCGCCTGTCGAGAATGGAGGGAAGTTATAATGCAGGGTGAATTTTTCAGTACCCTGGTTAAGAACCTCATCAATAATTTTCTCGTCAAGCTTGGTTCCAAGAGTAACAGTCGTCAACGACTGGGTCTCACCTCTCGTGAAAAGGGCTGAACCATGAGTTGCCGGGAGTGGATCGATTTCGCACTCGATAGGGCGAATCTCGTCAGGTCTGCGGCCATCGAGACGATAATTCTCGTCAAGAACAAGCCTCCTGGCAGCCTCCTTGTGAACGTCGTGGTAATACCTTTTAACGAGTGTCTCGTTCACGGCGTCTTCTTCAGAGTATTGTGACAGGAATTCTTCAACAACTGCTTCGAATGCTTCAGTTCTCTTGTGTTTATCGGCGGTAAGCGATCTGGCGACCTTGTAGGCTTTTTCATAAGTCTCGTCCCAAACCTTCTTCCTGAGGTCTTCATCATTCACCTCGTGGCAGTATTCACGCTTGCTTTTCACACCGGCTGCCTTTGCAAACTCTAACTGGGCAAGGCACTGTATTTTGATGGCCTCGTGTGCTTTCTTGAGAGCCTCGAGCATATCTGCTTCTGAAACCTCTTTCATCTCGCCCTCTACCATCATTATATTATCGTAGGTCGCGCCTACCATCAGGTCCATATCCGCGTCAAGCAACTGGGTTGCGGTGGGATTAATAATGAACTGACCGTCTATCCGGGCTACCCTGACCTCTGAAATAGGGCCGTTAAAAGGAATGTCCGAGATAGCCAGGGCTGCAGAAGCAGCGAGTCCGGCAAGCGAATCAGGCATGATGTCCTTGTCAGCCGAAATAAGGTTAATAGTGACAAAAGTCTCTGCATGGTAGTCGTCGGGGAAAAGAGGACGTAAAGCCCTGTCGACAAGACGCGAGATAAGTATCTCGTAATCGGATGGTTTTGATTCTCTTTTCATGAATCCACCCGGGAATCGTCCTGAAGAAGCGTATTTTTCCTTGTACTCCACCGAAAGAGGCATGAAGTCAGTATCTTCCTTTGCATCCTTGGCCGATACTACCGTGGCAAGCAGCATTGTGGTTCCCATCTTCAGCAGAACGGAACCGTCAGCCTGCCTTGCAAGCTTACCGGTTTCAAGAATTATTGTTCTACCATCCCCTAAATCGATAGTCTTCTGAGTAATATTGAACATGATGTTATCAGGTTTTCAGATAAATAAATATATAAAAATATACATACACACTAAATAATAAGAAAAAAGGCAATCGAGTTGCCTTTTTTCCCAGTGTATGATTACTTACGTAATTTGAGTGCTTTGATTATCTCGCGGTATCTGGTTATATCCTTAACCCGCAGGTAGTCAAGTAACCTCCTCCTTTTACCGACGAGGCTGATTAGAGCTCTCTGCGTGCTGAAGTCCTTCTTGTTCTTCTTGAGATGCTCTGTAAGATGATTGATCCTGTACGAAAAGAGTGCTATCTGACCCTCTGCTGACCCTGTATCAATCTCGGATGTTCCGAAAGTTTTGAATAACTCCTGCTTCTTTTCTGTTGTTAGATACATATCCTTTACCAATATATTATTTATCCAAATGTAAATCGTGTCTCCAATTTTGGCACGCAAAAATAATGCTTTTTTATGTAAATTATCAAACAATTTGATGTTTTTTTAACTTGATCCTGAAATATTTTGGCAACCTGGCTATATAAAAACGTCGGCAACTATCAATTGTTGCACTGTCGATTGAATAACCGTTCATGATAAAGACGGGGAAAAATATGCAAACGTTGCGTCAACAGGAACCTGTTTTCAGGTCACATGGAGGTGGTTCAAGAGAAAGCTGATCAGATTCTTTCATCGTGTTACCACCCGATATAAGAAGGCTGCCGATACGACAATCGAGACATCTCCTGCGACGGCAATAATTATCACGTAGATGTATGAGCGCCTGAGATTCGAAGGCTGAAGACGGGCAGAACCCTGCCCGTGCCCACTCGCGAGTGATAATATTATCCTCGGCTTTGATCTCGTCGAGATACCCGAGGGCCTTCTCCTTCATAGCCGGTAGTGATCTCAGCTGCCCGTAGGTAAAAATTACCGGTATTACCGAGTTAATAAGGAGTATATCGGTCGATACCTCGCCAGCAGTCTTTTTATTCCCCCTGGCCTTTTTCCCGAAGATGTAGTGGTCGTCCCAGTAGGATGATGCCGCCACGGAGAAATACGAGCGAAGTTCATCAAGGCTCGTGGCTTCAATTGATCTAGTAAACAGACCTCCCGTAACCGATAGCATGGCGGAAAGCTGGGAGATCCTGATAGTGGGAAAATTAACAGGGCGAAGCCTGCTGAATTTCCAGAGCCAGCCGTGCACGGGATTGAGCGAGTACTTCGCCCTCAGTATCCGGTATTCACGGGAAAGATCAAGAAAATACGTGTCATTAACAGCTTCCCTGAAAAGGCCTTCCTCGAGCATGCCAGCCGTTCCGAACAGGAGTGCTTCAAGTTGCAGCCCGTTATCGATATGCTTCCTTATTATCTTGAATGGCAAGGCAGTAGCGAGCATCTCGAACGGCTCCGTGTTAACCCTGAAACCAAAATACCTCGAAATGATCCTGTAAAAAGTCTCCTCCCAGTCATTTGATGTTTCATCAAGTACCCTCCTGACGAAAGCGAATTTCCCTCCCAGCCTTTCAACGAGGATCGCACCCAGCCAATGCCGTATGAAAAACCTGTCTACATGATGCAGGTGATCGTTACAGGCTATTGAAGCCGGCTGATTTATCATTGACGAATACCTTGCCAGTATCTCCTCGTCAAAGGCAAGTTCAACAGTCGGTATAGAACGTCCCCGCGAATCCCTTATAATGGCATCATTATGGTAGACTACATGAAGAATAAGATTATCAAATGAATGGTCGTTCTGGTGACCGTGGAGGTAAAAATCCGAAGCCCTGATATGTATTTCAACATTACCAGCCCAGTCGGTACCACCGGTTCTAATCCTGGCATTGAAAAAATCGGGCCCCGAATCGCGGTTATACGTTCCCGGGGTAATTATTTCAACGTCGAGCCCGTCATTGTCTTTCAGGGGATAATAAAGACGGTTCTTCCAAACCCAATGAAGAAATTCCTCTTTCATTTCCAGAGAGTTTAAATGCAGCAGAGACATCTAAAGATAATAAAAAAAGGTGCCAAAAAGAGGCACCTTTTTCATGTTTTTGTGTGATTCACCCGGCAAAAGGGCATCAGTTATGTCAGATAAGATTTCTTGCAGCAAGGTATTTCTCCATCTCGGCTTGAACTTCCTGTGCTTTCTCGCCTGCAACCTTGTCGAAGGCAGGTGTACTGTCGGCAAAAATAATTCCCCTTGACGAGTTAACTATCAGACCGCATTTGCTGTTCATCCCGTATTTTGCAACTGCCTCGAGGCTGCCGCCCTGCGCACCTACACCGGGGACGAGTAAAAAGTGCTCGGGAGCTATCTTGCGGATATCTTTCAGCATCTCGGCCCTGGTAGCTCCTACAACGTACATTAGATTATCGGCATTTCCCCACTTCTGTGAAACGGTAAGTACCCTCTCGAACAGCTTTATGCCGTCTTCGTTGTGATATTGAAAATCGTCGGCTCCCTTGTTAGAAGTCAGTGCAAGAAGAACGACCCATTTGCCCTCGTACGAGAGAAATGGTGTGACTGAATCTTCACCCATGTACGGTGCAACAGTTATCGCGTCAAATGACATGTTTCCAAGGAAGGCTTTCGCATACATCTTGGATGTGTTTCCTATATCGCCGCGCTTGGCATCAGCGATAACGAAAATGTCGGGGTAGTTCTTTTTGATGTAAGTAACAGTCTTCTCGAGACTTTCCCAGCCTTTCGCTCCATTACACTCGTAGAATGCAGCGTTCGGTTTGTAAGCGATGACGTAGTTGTGGGTTGCATCAATAATCCGCTTGTTAAACTCGAAAACAGGGTCACTGGCTCCTGAAAGACAGGAAGGTAGTTTATCTGTTTCAGTGTCGAGACCGACACAGAGGAAAGATCTTTTTTTCCTTATATTCTCGAAAAGTTGTAAATGATTCATCTTCCTTTTATTGTATGTTACTGGCCTTAAGTCTTTCAGCATTTTCAGCCATCTGCAGCTTATCGATCACTTCCTGGATATTACCGTCAAGTATTGAGGGCAGGTTATAAACAGTGTAGTTGATACGGTGATCGGTCATCCTTCCCTGTGGATAATTATAAGTCCTGATCTTGGCGGATCTGTCACCGGTAGAAACCATTGTCTTCCTTTTCCTCGAAATATCGTCGAGGTATTTCTGGTATTCAAGGTTATACAGCCTGGTTCTCAACTCCTTCAATGCCTTGTCGTAATTCTTGAGCTGCGATTTTTCGTCCTGGCAGGTAACGACAGTGCCCGTTGGAATGTGAGTGAGCCTGATAGCCGAGTAGGTTGTATTTACAGACTGGCCGCCTGGACCTGATGAGCAATAAGTGTCTTTCCTTATGTCCTCGTTTTTTATCTCGATATCAAACTCGTCAGCCTCGGGGAGTACGACGACAGATGCGGCGGAAGTATGTATCCTTCCCTGGGTCTCGGTTTGTGGAACACGCTGAACGCGATGTACTCCAGATTCATACTTCATTATGCCGTAAACACCGTCGCCGGTTACATTGATTACTATCTCCTTGTAACCACCAGCTGTACCTTCTGACACGCCGTTTACCTCCGATTTCCAGCCTCTTGTTTCAAAGTACTTGGTGTACATCCTGAACAGGTCGCCGGCAAAAATACTTGCCTCGTCGCCACCTGTACCGGCTCTTATCTCGAGAACCGCGTTCTTTGAATCCTGAGGGTCGGCCGGTATGAGAAGCAGCTTGATCTCTTCCTCCATTTCTGGTACCCTGGAGTTCATCTCTTCTATCTCCGCCTTCGCCATCTCCCTCATCTCCTCATCTTTCTCGGTAGCCAGCAGCTCCTTAGCGCTCGCTATGTTCTCGAGCGTGAGCTTGTACTTCTCGTAAGTCTCGATAATCGGCTGGAGTTCCTTGTACTCCTTGCTCAGCTTGATATAGTTCTTCATATCCGACATTATCTCCGGATTGGTGAGCAATTCGCCTACCTCGATAAACCTATGCTTCACTCCTTCAAGCCTTTCGAGTATAATATTATTGGCCATAGCTTTTATTTTTCAGGGTGCAAAGATAGTAAAAATAGAGACACCTCGCAAGGTGCCAAGGGTCATTCGATAGTAAGACCGAAGGCAATAACTAATACCTGAAAATGCCGTGCTCCGAATTGATGGTAACCACTTTCGACGCTGAAGCTTCACAATGTCCCACTACCTTCGCCTCGAGATTAAAGCCAGCAGCTATGTCAATTATTCTGCTGGCCTTCTTACCGTCGATATAGAACTCGAACCGGTGTCCCATGTTGAACACCCTGTACATCTCTTCCCAAGAGGTACCAGATTCCTTGTTGATAATGCTGAACAGAGGTGGCGTTGGGAAAAGATTGTCCTTGATTACATGAAGCTTGTCGATGAAATGCAATACTTTGGTCTGTGCCCCTCCGCTGCAATGTATCATCCCGTGAACATCATCCCGCATTTCCTCAAGCACCTGCTTAACCACGGGAGCGTAAGTCCGGGTAGGCGATAAAACCAGCTTGCCGGCATCTATACCCAGCCCCTCAATTGCATCAGTAAGCCTGTAATTTCCAGAATAGACTAGTTCAGGCGGCACTGAAGGGTCAAAACTTTCAGGGTATTTCGAGGCTAGATAACTATTAAAAACATCATGCCTCGCGGAGGTGAGCCCGTTGCTTCCCATTCCGCCATTATATTCAGACTCGTAAGTGGTCTGCCCTGACGAAGACAAGCCAACAATTACATCGCCTGGTTTAATCCTCCCGGTCGACACTACGTCCTCCCTCTTCATCCTCGCCACGACAGTCGAATCGACAATTATTGTCCTCACAAGGTCCCCAACATCGGCAGTCTCACCACCGGTGGAATGTATTCCTATACCGTGTTTTCTCAGGTCTTCAAGCACCTCCTCGGTGCCGTTTATTATGGCGGAAATGACTTCACCGGGAACCAGGTTCTTGTTCCTTCCGATAGTTGAAGAGAGTAAAATATTTCCAGTCACACCCACGCATAGCAGATCGTCAAGATTCATTATAACGGCATCCTGAGCTATTCCTTTCCAGACAGACATATCGCCCGTTTCCTTCCAGTATATGTACGCTAGTGAGGATTTCGTTCCTGCTCCATCAGCATGCATTATGTTACAGTACCCGGGATCACCGGCGAGCAGATCGGGGACGATTTTGCAGAATGCCCCGGGGAAAAGTCCTTTGTCCAGTGCTGAAATAGCTTTATGTACATCTTCCTTCGAGGACGAAACACCTCGCTTCTGGTATCTTGATTGTTCAGACATGCTCTTAAATAACAGGCAGCTAAGATATGAAAAATAGGATAATGTATGGAAGTTGACCACGGGTGTCATGGAATATGGTCCGGCCTCACATTCTGTTAATTTTTCTAAAAATAAATGTCTTGCAGGTAGCCAATTGACCATCTTTTCTACCTTTATACTTATTGGATAAAAGCCAGACCTAAACATTCAAAAAATGAAAAAAATCAAAGTAACAATTGTTATTCTCGTTCTTATGCTGACAACCTATTACGCGTCAGCACAGAACTCAGTGCCAAGAACCCTCCTTCCCGGAAAGGTTACTGATGAGCTAATCGGTGAAGCCTCGGGTGAGCGGGCAATGAACCATATAATAGAAATGGCTGCCTATATTCATGACAGGCCTGCTTCAGAGTATTCAGGTTATTTCTTCGAGACAGAGTATGTACTGTCAAAGATGAAAGAGTACGGTCTGGAAGGTGCCGTTGTGAATACTTACAAGGGTGGAACAACCTGGGACGGGGTCAAGGCATCCCTTTGGGAGGTTAGTCCCGGGCGTTCAAAGATTGCTGATTATGCAGATCTGCCCGCCGTTCTCGCTTCCGGTAGCACCAACGCTGATGTGACAGCCGAACTGGTGTGGGTTGGTGAAGGCAGGCAGGAAGATATTGATAAGGCAGGGGTTGAAGGGAAGATCGTTGTTACTTCAGGAAGCATATCAATGGTACACTCTGCAGCGGTGGCCAAAGGTGCTCTTGGTGTTATCTCGTACGATTCACCGAGACCTGTTGAGGTACCTCTCGCGATCCCCATAAGTGGAATTGGTGGAAGAAGAGGTGGTGCTGAAAGCAATACAAAATTCGGTTTCTTCCTTCCGCCAAGAGAGGGGATGCTATTAAGAGACAGACTTTTAGCCCGCGAAAAGATAAAAGTACACGCCGTCGTGGAAGCTCAGAACCTCGATTATGATCTCGAGGTCCCATCATGTTTAATAAAGGGAACTGACCCTGATGCCGGTGAAGTAATTTTCTCCGCTCACCTTTACGAGGGTTTCGTGAAAATGGGAGCCAATGACGACCTTTCCGGCTGCGCTGCTATTCTCGAGATAGCAAGGATGCTGAACACAATGATAAAAGAAGGTAGGATAGAGAGACCCAGGAGGACCATCAGGTTTATCTGGGCCCCGGAATTCTCGGGTACAGGTCCATGGGTAACAGAAAACAAGGAACTGATGAAAAAGACTCTCTGCAACATTAACCTCGATATGGTTGGATTATACCTCAAGGGCAGTAGTTCCTTCCTTTGCATGCATCGCACCACCTATGGTAACCCGCACTATATAAACGATGTGATGGAGAACTACTACAATTTCGTTGGACTTGGTAACAGGGCCGGCCTGGCCGTTTCGGGAAGGGCTGGTTTCGTCAAGCGAATTGTATCACCAACAGGAAGCGATGACCCTTTCTATTACGCTATCGACGACCATTACGGGGCTTCCGATCACGAGGTATTCAACGATTGGGGTGTCCAGGTGCCGGGCATCATGATGATAACATGGCCGGATCTGTATTACCATACCTCGCAGGATATCGCGGATAAATGTGATGCCACGCAGTTAAAGAGAGTGTGCTTCATCGGTGCCGCCGCGGCTTACACCATTGCTTCCGCTGACGATAACATGGCGCTCGGGATAGCCGGAGAAGTCTCTGGCAATAGTTCCTCGCGGATCGGGAAACAACTGCAGCGTGCAATAGACGAACTGGGTTCCGCCACGAAAGATGACTTTGAACAAACCTACAAGAGGACAAAGTCTTTCATAGAAGCTGCCGTGATTAACGAGAAAGCAACAGCTTCAGCAACAGCTGAACTCGCGAAAAACCAGCAGGCTTATACCCCCACTCTCCTCAAAGTGAATAATGCTATTGACGCAATGGGCAAAGGAGCACTTGTATCATTTGATGCAGTAGCCGAGGTAAAAGCAAAAAGTCTTGGTATAACTTCCCTCGTTTTCAAACCTACAGAACTTGAGATTAAAGCGAAAACATTAATCCCGAAACAGACAGCTGCCGTAACCGAGGGCGGGTACAGGGGATATAGCCAGTTAATAAGCAAGCTCGACCAGGCAGTGAGGTCAAAATACCCTCTCAAGGGGCGGATGATGGATACCCAGGAACTTGGAAGGCTTTGTAACGGGAAGAACACCGCTCTCGATATTAAAAAGTTGCTTGACGCACAGATGAGACAGGGCGAAACAGACATCCAGGATGTTATCAATTACATAGGTATCCTCAAAGAAGCCGGACTTGTAACTTACTAGGAAGAATCATCAACTATACCTGGTAAATCTGATCTGTAAAGTTTGATTTATTGAAATTTAACGAGAAGTACAGGTGGTCATCCGACCAGCCTGTACTTCTTGTTTAAATATATACCCAACGATTGTTAAATACCTGATAGTGAAAGCCGGATAGCACTATCGGCTGTCCCCTGGTTTATACTCGTATGGCAGCCAATCACCTATTCTTTGTTTTGCCATTTCACCTTCCCATATGACACTCGATCCTTCATAAAAACCATTACTGTTAAACATGAAGTATTTCCCGAGTATCACCATAACACTTCCCAGCATCCTCGATTTATATGTTACATAATGCCTGTCAGGCACAGTTTTGCCCGGCAGGACAAATTTCGGCCTGGAGCCATTATTCAAGGAGTCAGGAATGCCGGTAGCTGCTTCATAATCAAGCACTATAAGCGAGTCTCTTATCTCGAAACCTTCTTCTGCAAGTTTATTATCGTACAATGCCCTGAAGAAATGCATTCGTGAACCCAGGTAAGCAGCACGCCTTTTTTTCTCTAATGCTATCTTTTCCCCCTCCTTCACATCAATATCCTCCGTGAACAATATATTCCCCTTCATATCAAATAACATCTCGGGGATATTGTACTTGAAGTAATCGAGAAAATAGGTCACAGTATAACCCAGCGCGCTGTTTTTGATTATTATTGGTTTATCAGTGAAAGCTTTCAGTGTATCACCATTAGAACTTGTCATGAAAAGAATATCATCTTCATTTACTATGGTGCATTTCGAGGCATTGTAGGTTTCTCCCAGGAATACTGATTTAAAAAGTCTTATGTTCCTTTTCCGGGCTTTCTTATTTTCTGAACCCGTTACAACTATCTCTTTCAGGATAAAAGACTTAGGCTTCAGTTTGACTTCAAGTGCCTGGTCACTGTCGTTGATTGATAGTTTTGTTGAAAAGAAACCAAGGGCACTCACGGTCAAGGGCATGGACCTGCCCCCAGAGATATCGAGTGTAAAATTTCCACCCGTGTCGGAGTAAGTGGCAATAAAGGTCCCTTCAATATAAATAGTGGCATAAGGAATTGGTTTCAGAGTTCCATCTTCCACAACCCTGCCATGTATAACCTGGGCACTTGCAGGCCCGAAAACTAATAGCAGGAAAAACCCAAGAATTATTAAACGACGACCTCCTGTAATATTTGATATTCTTTCACTAATTGTAAATTGACCCCGCTGCATATACATGGAGAACACTAGTCCAATATTCTTCCCGGGTTTTACATAATCAGAACAAACGGGAACGGATTCATTCAATTGATTCGATGATATCATGATGATGCGGTCATTAAAACTATATAAAGACTAAACAGAATCAGGGTATTGCTGCTTCTAAAGATATGAAATTCAAACCTGGGAAAAGCTGAGGTAATCGTTTTTGAAAATCAGGAGATAAAAGGCAATGAGAACTACACTGACTAAAATGGTTAATCAGCAAGAATTTTAACAATGATATTTCCTAAGGACTAATCACTAATAAATGAGCTACAAGTATCAATGTCCCTGATACCCGGCAACCTCGGGTTATTTACCGCCACGTTTCCCGTAAACCCAGAATACCGCCTGTTTTAGCAGTTTCCTGTATTCGTCCTGCTTGAAAGTGGGGGTGGCATGGCCGCTCTGAAAAACAACGACCTTTGCTTTGCCATAACGATGCGTCCATCCAATGATATTGTTACTTGATTTCTCATTGGTAGTTAGGAGGACTTCAACATCAGGGGAGATCCAGTAACCCTTGTAAGTTTCATCAAATATGTCAAAATCCCCGACACCCTTTGTTACAGGATGTTGGCGCGCCACGTTAACCTTGAAATGCAGATCGTGAATATATGAACATGGCTGGTATTCCTTCCCGTCAAGAACAGTGACTTTATGGAAATACTTCCCTCCTATTATCCGCCAGTACTCCTCCCAGTTGTCAAACGCGCAGATGCTATGATGCAGGGCAACAAGCGGCTTACCGCTTTTTATACATTCAGACATCATCTTTTCCTGTTCCGGATTTATTTCCTGCCACATGTGATAAAAAACCAGTACGTCATATTTATCCCTGTTTTGCGGAAGGAACATATCAAAGGCTGAAGGCAATTCCGCTATCTGGTATGTTATTTCGGGTCCCAGTGAAGCGAGCATCTCCCCGAACGGTTCTTTCTCGTAACCATGGCCTCCTGTCACAACGAGTATTCTTACAGGTTTAACAGGAATGGCAGGATAAGCATTCCCGAGAATGAAAAGTGCTGAAAAAAATGATACCAGTGTTTTTAGGCAAGATTTCATGATATTTAGATAATATATAAAATCAAATAAAACTCAACCTGGCATCAAGTCAATAATAAACAATACTGGTTGCGATGCCCGAAATTATCTCCTGGGAGCAGCGTAGTCAGTCCGGAGGACCCTGAATTCAGTTCTCCTGTTTATCTGGTGGGCTATCTCCTTCTGTTCGTCGGTGGCCAGGCTGTTTATGTACTGTTCAGACAGTGTTGCACCAGTCCTGAGAAATTGATTTTGGGACGCAATCTCCTGATCAACCACTTTTGGACTTGACTCTCCATAACCACGGGGTGTCAGTCTTGCAATATCAATTCCTTTCGAAACGAGATAAGTAACAACAGATTGAGCTCTCTTCTGAGACAGGTCGAGGTTATATTCTTCCGTATCCCTCGAGTCAGTATGAGACATGAGTTCGATTGTCACAGTGGGGTTATCGTTAAGTGTTTCAACAAGTTTGTCGAGCGACACCATCGATTCAGGTCTCAGATCCCACTTGCCGAAGTCATAGAAGATATTTGGCAGTTCGATAGGTCTGTCGATGGGAGTAAGTAAAAGAGTCACCATGAAGTCACGGCTCTTTTCCTGGCCCTTTGTCGTTTCCTTTTCCTTCCCGTTAAGGTATCCTTTCTTTGATGCAAGTAGGATGTAATCAACCGAAGGTTTAAGTGCAAACCTGAAATCGCCGTTCGCACCTGTTTCCACCTGCAGGTTTGATCCATCGCTGGCAATGAGCTGAACCGTGGAAGCAGTAACAGGCAGTCCGGTTTTCTGGTCTTTAACGAGCCCGGTTATGTTGAATTTAAGGGGAGGTAATTCAAAGGTGTACAACTCGTCATTATTCTTACCTTTTCTTGTCGAGCTGAATATACCTGATTCTGATCCATCCTGGAAGGTGATCCCGAAATCATCAGCGAAACTATTGACAGGAGATTTCATGTTACTGACAATCCAGCTCCCATCAGGTTGTGGTACTGCTTTGAAAATATCCAGGCCTCCCATCCCAATGTGACCTGTCGAGGCGAAATATAAGACTCCATCGCCCCTGATGAAGGGGAATTCCTCATCCTGCCCGGTATTGATATCCGCGCCGGCGTTCCGGGGCTTTGACCATTTTCCCGAAGATTTTTCCTTTTCAGTGAACCAGATATCCTTACCACCAAATCCACCTGGCATATCTGATACGAAAAAGAGAGTCTGTCCATCAGCCGATATGGCTGGATGAGCCGCCAGTATGGAATCGCCAGGTATTTCGATTTTCTTTGGCTCTGTCCAGTCCTCGCCCTTTTTCTGCGAATGCATTATAATGCAACCCCTGTTTATTTTTTTCCCAGCTTCGCATCTAGTGAAATAGATCTCCTTGAAATCGGAGGTGAAACTTGGGGTCCCGTCTTCAAAATCCGTGTCAAGTGATTCGACTGCAACTGGAAGGCTCCATTTTCCTTTCTTGTCGACACGGCTTTCAAAGATATCCGTGAAACTCTGGCCAGTGGCACCATGAGTCTTGTTACCCGTGGCATCATCGCGTGATGAAGTGAAGTAAATCACACCAAAATCATCCCTGGCATATGCCGGGCTGAAATCAGCATCTTTCGAATTGATATCTTTCAGCTCATCGACCTTGTAGGCCTCGGGATTTCTAAGCCATTCATCTGCCAGTTCACATGCCCGTATCTCCTGGTCAGCCCTTGGATCTGACGGGGCCAGTTGTTTATATTTCCGGAACTCGTCGGCAGCCAGCTGGTATTTACCGTTCTTCTTGAGCGAGGAAGCATACCAGAACTGTGCTTCAGGCCTGGAGTTGGGTGTCCTGACAGTTTTCTTGTACCAGATCTCGGCGTTTTTAGGATCGTTGGTGAGCCTGTAACATTCCGAAACCATGAAAACCATATCAGCCTTCACAGCCTTGTCCTTGGTTTTTGAATAAGCATTCTTGAAATAGTCTATGGCATCGTAATACTCCCCGGCATTGAAAAACTCATAAGCCCGGTCAACCTTTCTCTTCTGCCCGTCAGCCGTATGGGATAGTATAAAAAGAAGCATCAATAATATCGTAAGGAACTTATTCATTTCGTGATATTCTA
Organism: Bacteroidales bacterium; assembly: GCA_046329885.1. Lineage (GTDB taxonomy): Bacteria > Bacteroidota > Bacteroidia > Bacteroidales > VadinHA17 > LD21. The sequence goes on along the minus strand of JAXLTU010000001.1, from coordinate 179,150 downwards.
TTGCAGGTAAAAATACACATTATTTGATAATTCAGTCATTAATATCAAACGGGCCAAGAGGTCAAATATTATAAAAAAAAGATCCCGCCAGAAGCGGGATCCCGTCATTTAACCTATGAAAACCAACCAGATATTAACGTGTGAATAAAAGTTCCCTGTACTTGGGCAATGGCCACATCTCGTTATCAACAACTCTCTCGAGCTTGTCGATATGCTCCCTGATCTCGTCAAAATACGGTTTAACGTTGTTCTCGTAAGCGACAGCCTTGTCGTATAGACCCGGAATGATATTGGCTTTCTTCCTTTCCTCCACCATTTCGTTAACGAGCCTTTTTATAGCCGAGATATGATCTGACAGGGTAACTATCATTTCTTTTCGTGCACCGGCAAGCCTTTCAAACTCGAGATCGTTGAAAACTTCTCTTAGCCCCCTTACATTCTCTATCAAGGAAGACATGTAGTTTATGCCAATTGGAACAATATGATTTATAGCCAGGTCGCCAAGCACTCTCGCCTGGATCTGGACTTTCTTAATGAATTTTTCGTATTCAACCTCTACCCTGCTTTCAAGCTCCTTGTCTGACAGTACACCTGTATCGACAAGTACCTTCCTCGCGTCTGTAGTGAGATAACACTTGAGGGTGTCAGGTACACTCGTGATAATATGAAGGCCTCTCTTTACAGCTTCTTTCTTCCATTCCTCGCTGTAACCATCACCTTCGAAACGGATCCTCTGCGATTCGATAATATATTTCTTGAGTACCTGGAAAATAGCTTCATCTTTCTTCCTGCCCTTCTTAATAATGGCATCTACCTCCACGCCGAATTTCTCGAGCTGACGTGCAACTGCAGCGTTAAGTACTATCATTGCTGCCCCGCAGTTCGCGGATGCTCCGACGGCCCTGAATTCGAACCTGTTCCCTGTAAAAGCAAACGGCGAGGTACGGTTCCTGTCCGTATTGTCAAGTAGTATCTCGGGTATTTTGCCAACTCCAAGCTTGAGATCAGTCTTGAGAGCCGGGGTCATCTTCCTCTCGGTAACCTTCGATACGATATCTTCCAGAATACCTGACAGGTAGGTGCCAAGAAATACTGACATGATTGCCGGTGGTGCTTCGTGACCGCCAAGCCTGTGCGAGTTAGGTTCATTAATAACACTTGCTGCCAGAAGCGACTGGTTGTCGTTTACAGCCTTGACAACGTTGACAAGGAAGGTGAGGAACTGGAGATTCGTTTTCGGGTTTTTACCCGGTGAAAGCAGATTAACACCGGTATCTGTTGCCATCGACCAGTTATTATGTTTGCCTGAACCGTTTATTCCTGCAAAAGGTTTCTCGTGGAAAAGGACCCTGAACTTGTGCTTCCTGGCAACCCTCCTCATTACATCCATTAACAGCTGGTTATGATCGACAGCGAGATTGACTTCCTCGAAGATGGGTGCACATTCGAACTGGTTTGGAGCTACCTCGTTATGACGGGTTTTTACAGGTATCCCTAGCATGTAAGATTCCATCTCGAAGTCCTTCATGAATGCCATCACCCTCTCGGGGATTGATCCGAAGTAGTGGTCTGACAACTGCTGGTCCTTTGATGACTGGTGTCCCATTAGAGTCCTGTCGGCTAGCATAAGGTCAGGACGGGCATAATACAATGCCTCGTCAATAAGGAAATATTCCTGCTCCCATCCAAGCGTAGCAATAACCTTGGTTACGTCTTTGTCGAAGTACTGGCAGACTTTTACAGCGGCTTTATCTAACGCGGAAAGAGCCTTGAGTAGAGGTGTTTTGTAGTCGAGTGCCTCGCCTGTATAAGATATGAAGACTGTCGGTATACAAAGTGTCGAACCAACAATAAAAGCTGGTGACGAAACATCCCATGCCGTGTACCCCCTGGCCTCAAATGTATTCCTAATACCTCCGGAAGGGAAACTGGAAGCGTCTGGCTCCTGCTGTACCAGCAATTCACCTGAAAACGACTCTATCATGTCTCCTTCCCTCGTCCTCTCAATAAAACCATCATGTTTTTCGGCCGTCGCATCAGTAAGAGGATGAAACCAGTGCGTGTAATGAGTGGCTCCCATCTCGAGCGCCCAGGCTTTCAGACCTGTCGCAACCTGATCGGCAATCTGCCTGGTAATCGGCACACCTGTATCGATAGATGTTTTCACGGACCTGTATGCTTCCCTCGGGAGATACCTTTCCATCTTTGGTAAATCAAACACGTGTGATGCGAAAATAGCCGATACATGCCCGGCCGTTGTCTCTGATTCAAGGGGCTTCCTGTTAAAGACCTCTCTTAATGCACTAAAACGAAGTTCTGCCATGATTTTTTATATTTATTGACAAAAATAGAGATATTTTTCATATACACCCCCTTATTTTTCATTCTTTTTTTAATTTTTTTGTATTTTTCTGGAAATATACCCCGTTTTTCACATGTAAAATTCAAATATTTATAAATTTTCGTGAATTCACCCTCGAAAAACTGACCCGCGTGAAATAAATACCGGCATTTTTGAAAAGGGTTGTTTAAAAACGATGTTGAAATCATCCTGAACCCCAGTGAAGGATACAGCCATTATCATTAATAAAAAGGTTCAGATAAATAAGACAGGAAGGCGACATATATAAAATGAATTTTGTTATATTTGTCGCCTGTAAAAATTCAGGCATAAATTAATATTAAATAGTACATTACATGTCAGCACTTCAGTTTTTAAGGGAGAGAGCCGGTGTTCTGGTAGCGGGTGTAATTGGCCTTTCACTTTTCATCTTCGTCGTGAGTGACTTCTTTGGAAGAGGCAGAACGCAAAGGAGAGCCCAGCGCAAATATTACGAAATCGGTATGATAGACGGTAAGAGGATAACTTACCAGGATTTCGAACTCAGGATCAAGAACCTCGAGGAGATTTATAAATTATCAGGTACATCCAATCTTGATGAGGCCACCCTTCAGTCATTAAGGGAACAGATGTGGCAGCAGATGATCCGCGAGAAGATCCTTGACGCCCAGTACGAAGATCTAGGTATTGCAGTTACCCCGGAGGAACTCGAGGGTATGGTCCTGGGTAATGAACCCCACCCGATAGTAAGACAACTCTTCACTGACAAGCAAACAGGTATGTTCAATAAATCTGCTCTTGTAAATTTCCTCAAGAACACGGAAGCAGATGAGACAGCAAAGAAATACTGGTTATTCTTCGAAGACGAGATCGTCGCTGACAGGTTGAACACGAAGTATAATACACTAGTCTCGAAGGGACTCTATGCCACATCAAAACAAGCGGAATTCGAGAGCAAGCTCGATCTTAATACTGTCGATATCAGCTACGTGATGAAAAGCTATTCAGCTGTTGCAGATAGCAATATAGCGATAAGTGACAATGAAGTCAGGGAGTATTTCTCCAAACACAAGGAAAACTACAAGAAAACTGCTCAGAGGGACCTTGAATATGTTACCTTCGACATCAAACCATCAGCTGATGACTACAAACAGGCTCTTGACTGGATCAACAAGACCAAGACAGAATTCCTGAGCACTGCTGACCCTGTACAGTTCATTAATACCACGGCTGATACACGCCACACCGGATTCTACACGAAACTGGATCAGATCTCCGATACATTAAAACCCTTCGTGAAGAAAGAAACGATCTCCGATGTTTATGGGCCATGGATTGAAAATGACACCTATAAAATTGCCAGGTTAATAAATGTTGGTGACAGACCTGATTCAGTGCATGTACGCCATATTCTTATCTCTCCCAAACAGAACCTTAGCCTGGCCCAGGCCAAGGCAAAAGCGGACAGCCTTGTTAAAATATTAAAGGGAGGTATGCCTTTCGCAGCGATTGCACTGACCAACTCCGACGATCAGGGCTCAGCCCAGCAGGGTGGTGATCTTGGATGGTTCGGTGAAGGATTAATGATATTACCATTCAACAATGCCTGCTTCACCGCCAAGAAAGGTGATCTGACTATTGTTGAAACGAGCTACGGGTACCACATTATTGAGATCCTTGACATCTCGAAAAAAGTCAGGAAATACGAGGTCGGTATCATCGACAGGAAAGTTGAACCAAGCACCCTGACCACTCAGAAAGTATATGCTGAAGCCAGCCAGTTCGCAGGCACCAACAATACTTACGAGAAATTCACGAAAGCTGTTGCCGAGAACAAACTTGACAAAAGAGTTGCCAGCAACGTTCTCCCACAGCAGAAAGAACTACCAGGTCTTGAAAAACCAAGACAGCTTATCATGTCACTTTTCCAGGCTGAACATGGTAAGATTATCCTCGACAATAATCAGCAGGCCGTTTTTGAAATTGGTAACAAGTATGTAGTCGGATATTGCACCAAGGTTGTAGAGGAAGGTTATGCCAAGATAGCTGATGTGGCTGCCGAGGTTAAATACAGCATCCTCAAGGAGAAAAAAGCAGATCTTATTGCTGCAGAGCTTAAAGCTATGAGCGGCAAGAGCCTTGATAATATAGCTTCGACAATCGGTACAACGGTACAGGAAGCCACCAACGTGAACTTCAGGTCTTACTCAGTTACTGGCGCGGGTATTGAGCCGGCTCTTATTGCAGCCGCAACAGTTGCCGAGCAGGGTAAAGTAACCGGGCCGGTCAAGGGTAACAACGGTGTATTCATGCTTACAGTTAACAATATTAACAAAGGAGCTGGTGAAGATTCCAAACTCATCAAGGACAGGCTTGCAATGACTTTCCAGATGAGAGGCACCTACGAGGCATATAATGCCCTGATGAAGAGCGCCAATATTGTCGATAAAAGATATAAGTTCTACTAGGATAAATTATCTGAAAAAAAGGGGGGCACATCAGCCCCCCTTTTTTATTTCCCGAACCGCTCGAGTATACGCGGATCGTTCATTTCTTTGGATAATGCCCTTATAAACTCCTCCGGGGTCGCATTGAGGTCAAGTATCAATAGCCCGTCAAGGCAATTATTGAAAGCAGGGTCGATGTTGAAACCGATGATCCTCCCGTTAATCTCGAGATACTTCTTGAGCAGAACCGGGATTTTATACCCTGGTTCAATATCTATTATTACTTTTTCAATTTTGTTTATGTCTTTCTCCGAAAGGTCTATGAACACATTCCTGTCGACAACCTTGTCGGGTTTGAGTACGAAGTCCTTCCTCGGCTTGATATATTTTGCAAGGGCGTCGTTAAAAAAGTAGGTCCTTATAAAATCAACTATCAGGGTCTTGGAAAATCTCGAGAGGTCATTGCTTATGCTAACAGGGCCTATCAGGTACCTGTACTCGGCGTGCCTGAGGAGGAAGATCATTATTCCTTTCCACAGGAGAAAGAGAGGAATTGGTTTCCGTTGATAATCGCGGGTAATGAATGATCGGCCAAGCTCGATAGACTCCCTGAGCACCGGGATCAGTTTTTTCTTTATACCAAAAAGTGAATTTATATAAAACCCCTTTATGCCATAGGTATCTATTATTTCCCTGCCTTTACCAAGCCTGTAAGCTCCTACAAGCCTGTTCTCGTCAGTGTCCCAGATAAATAGATGATAATAGTAAAAATCGTACTCGTCAATATCAATGCTTTTATTCGTTCCCTCACCAACTTCCCTGAAAGTGACCTCTCGTAGCCTTCCTATTTCCCTGAAGATATTAGGGATGGATTCAACAGGAGCACAGATGGCGGTGTAATTCTTTATTGTGAAAAGCTCGTGACTGGTGCGAACGTATTCAAATTCCTCCCTGAGAAGAGCAGGATCAACCGGGTCAATAACCGGCTCCACGACTACTTTCTTACCGCTGCCCAGGAACTTTGACTGCTTCTTATTTTCTATAGTTGAGCCCAGCGAGTAGACCCTGGCTCTCAGGTAACGACCTAGTTTTAAAACGTTTGAGAATTCAGCCTGTTCCTTGACAGTTACAGGTGCACCGATTCTGACCCTGACGATTCTCTTTTTCTTGTTCACAAGTTCCTCTGGCAATGCTGTATTCTGCTGTAGCGGGTTCAGCAGGCTGATAACCTGTGAAATTCTTGTCCTGGTCCCATGAAAATACACGGGCACTACAGGAACCTGGGGGAGTTTAATAAGTTTAAGTGCAGCCGGGTTCCATTCCGGGTCGAGTATGATCCTGGGGCTCTCCCATTGGCCGGAATCTTCTGCCGTGGGGAAGATTCCAATTCCATGTCCTGCCGAGAGGTAGGCAAGTGCTTCCCTGATACCCGGGATAGATGAGTTTGCTTTTCCCGCTGATTCACTAGTGTTGACGGGGATAATCACCTTATCGAAGGGGTCGATTGTTTTCAGGGTGTGGCTGGCGAGTATTTTAAAGTCTTTTCTTTTCTTGCTGATGAGTTTCATGAGAATCATCGAATCGACGCCCCTGTACGGGTGGTTCGAGACTGTAATGAAAGGGCCTTCTTCGGGTATGTTAGCCAGGTCTTCCTGGGGGATATCGATGAATAGGTTCATCTTGTTAAAGAGCGCGGTAATAAGTGAAACGGCGTCTTTTTCGGCAGATTCGGAATAAAGTTGGCTTAGTTTGTTGTAATTGAATATCCTGAGAAGGGTATCAGTAAGTATTGTTCCTTCCGGGATTATCAGGCCGGAGTTATTCTTGACGGTTCCATCAGGGTAATCTTCCATTTCCGGTCAATTAGTGAAGAACAAATATAAGAAAAAGTTGATTCTTAACCACTGGCTAAAGCCAGTGGCTTAGCCAGTGGTTGTCCCGGGGCTGACCCCCGGGCCTACCCCGTGCTGACCCCGGGCTTTACCCCGGGCTTAAGCCCGGGGATAAAAAAAAAGCCCCGGAGTTAATCCAGGGCTTGATTTAAGTTGGCGACGTCCTACTCTCCCGTTTGCACAGTACCATCGGCGCTGGCGGGCTTAACTTCTCTGTTCGGAATGGGAAGAGGTGGGACCCCGCCGCTATAGTCACCTGAAGGCTGTAAATGCCTTATGACATATCGGTTGAAAGATTAATAAAACTCACCCAGAAAGCCCACGGGTAATTAGTACTGCTCGGCTTTGACGTTACCGCCTTTACACCTGCAGCCTATCAACGTCGTAGTCTACAACGACCCTTAAGGGAGATCTCATCTTGAGACGAGCTTCGCACTTAGATGCTTTCAGTGCTTATCTCTTCCAGACATAGCTACCCTGCGGTGCAGCTGGCGCTACAACAGGTACACTAGAGGTCTGTCCAACACGGTCCTCTCGTACTAGTGTCAGGATCTCTCAAATCTCCTACGCCCACAACAGATAGGGACCGAACTGTCTCACGACGTTCTGAACCCAGCTCGCGTGCCACTTTAATCGGCGAACAGCCGAACCCTTGGGACCTTCTCCAGCCCCAGGATGTGACGAGCCGACATCGAGGTGCCAAACCGCCGCGTCGATATGAGCTCTTGGCGGCGATCAGCCTGTTATCCCCGGAGTACCTTTTATCCTATGAGCGATGGCCCTTCCATACGGAACCACCGGATCACTATGTCCTGCTTTCGCACCTGATCGACTTGTCGTCTCACAGTCAAGCGCCCTTATGCCATTACACTCTACGCACGGTTACCAATCGTGCTGAGGGCACCTTGAGAAGCCTCCGTTACTCTTTTGGAGGCGACCACCCCAGTCAAACTACCCACCAAACAATGTCTCCCTTGAGGGATTAGGTTCCAGGTAAATAAAGGGTCGTATTTCAAGGGTGACTCCACGACTCCTAGCGAAGCCGCTTCATAGTCTCCGACCTATCCTACACATCACTTACCCAAAATCAATGTTAAGCTATAGTAAAGGTTCACGGGGTCTTTCCGTCCCGTAGCGGGTACCCGGCATCTTCACCGGGACTACAATTTCACCGAGCTCGTGGCTGAGACAGTGCCCAGATCGTTACACCATTCGTGCAGGTCGGAACTTACCCGACAAGGAATTTCGCTACCTTAGGACCGTTATAGTTACGGCCGCCGTTTACCGGGGCTTCGATTCAATGCTTCTCTCGCGATGACATCCCCTCTTAACCTTCCGGCACCGGGCAGGTGTCAGGCCTTATACTTCATCTTTCGATTTCGCAAAGCCATGTGTTTTTGCTAAACAGTCGCCTGGGCCATTTATCTGCGTCCCGCTCACGCGGGAGACCTTTTTCCCAAAGTTACAGGTCTAATTTGCCTAGTTCCTTAGCCACGGATCACTCGAGCACCTTAGGATTCTCTCCTTGACTACCTGTGTCGGTTTGTGGTACGGGCACCATTAACTTGAAGCTTAGAGGATTTTCTCGGGAGTCTGATTAGGGTCACTGTCCACTTGCCCGAAGGCTCATGGTACTATCAGGTTCATCACTCGCGAGCTATTAACACGCGCGTTTAACTACACCCTTTAACGTACACATCCGTCCGTACGCGGACCTTTCACTTCTCCGTCTCCCCTTCGCGGTTAACGGTGGTATTGGAATATTAACCAATTATCCATCAGGATCGCCCTTCGGCTTACCCTTAGGACCCGACTAACCCTGATCCGATTAACGTTGATCAGGAAACCTTAGTCTATCGGTGGACAGGTTTCTCACCTGTCTTATCGTTACTTATGCCTACATCTTCTTTTCCAGACGCTCCAAAATGCCTCACGACACTTCTTCGACGCCGACTGGAATGCTCCCCTACCAATTCATACTCGCGTATGAAGTCCATAGCTTCGGTAGTATGCTTATGCCCGATTATTATCCACGCACAACCGCTCGACTAGTGAGCTGTTACGCACTCTTTAAATGAATGGCTGCTTCCAAGCCAACATCCTAGCTGTCTAAGCAGTCGCACCTCGTTTAATCAACTTAGCATATATTTCGGGACCTTAGCTGATGGTCTGGGTTCTTTCCCTTTCGTCCACGGACCTTAGCACCCGCAGGCTCACTCCCGTGTATATCTTGCAGCATTCGGAGTTTGTCAGGGGTTGATAGGCGGTGAAGCCCTCTAGCCCTATCAGTAGCTCTACCTCTGTAAGACTACCACCGAGGCTGCACCTAAATGCATTTCGGGGAGTACGAGCTATTTCTCAGTTTGATTAGCCTTTCACCCCTATCCTCAGTTCATCCAAAGACTTTTCAACGTCAACTAGTTCGGCCCTCCATCCCGTGTTACCGGAACTTCAGCCTGACCAAGGATAGATCACAAAGTTTCGCGTCTACCCCCTCTAACTATACGCCCTTTTCAGACTCGCTTTCGCTTCGGCTCCAACTCTTAAAGTCTTAACCTTGCTAGAGAGGTGTAACTCGTAGGCTCATTATGCAAAAGGCACGCCGTCATGGCGCCATTGGCGCCACTCCGACAGGTTGTAAGCGCACGGTTTCAGGTACTATTTCACTCCCCTGTTCGGGGTGCTTTTCACCTTTCCCTCACGGTACTTGTCCACTATCGGTCTCTCAGTAGTATTTAGCCTTGCGAGATGGTCCTCGCAGATTCAGACAGGATTTCACGTGTCCCGCCTTACTCAGGATACTAGCTCCTTCATCAATCACTTGCACGTACGGGACTTTCACCCCCTTTGGTCCAGCTTTCCAGGCAGGTTCCATTTCGTGTTGATGTCGTTATCGCCAGTCCTTCAACCCCGCTGTTGCCGAAACAACACCGGTTTGGGCTATTCCCCGTTCGATCGCCACTACTTAGGGAATCACTTTTGTTTTATTGTCCTCCGGGTACTAAGATGTTTCAGTTCCCCGGGTTTGCTTTCCCGATCGCTCGGGAATATGGCGCCTTCAACGCCATGGGTTACCCCATTCGGATACCCGCGAATATATCGGATATTTGCTCCTCCTCGCGGCTTTTCGCAGCTTGTCACGTCCTTCTTCGCCTCTGAGAGCCAAGGCATTCACCATTCGCCCTTAGTAACTTTCTTGAGTTAATCTTATTAATCTTTCATTGCCAATATGTCAAAGAACCTTTTGAGTTGCAGATTCGTGGTCGGAACACCGGTTTGCACCGGGTCGGAACGCAGAATCGTGCATGCTCAGAATATCATAATGAAGTAGTCAGGCAGGATATCACAGATATCCTTCTCCAGAAAGGAGGTGTTCCAGCCGCACCTTCCGGTACGGCTACCTTGTTACGACTTAGCCCCAGTCACTGGTTTTACCCTAGGCCGCTCCTTGCGGTTACGGACTTCAGGTACCCCCAACTTCCATGGCTTGACGGGCGGTGTGTACAAGGCCCGGGAACGTATTCACCGCGCCATGGCTGATGCGCGATTACTAGCGAATCCAGCTTCACGGAGTCGAGTTGCAGACTCCGATCCGAACTGAGACCGGCTTTGGAGATTCGCATCCTGTCTCCAGGTAGCTGCCCTCTGTACCGGCCATTGTAACACGTGTGTAGCCCTGGACATAAGGGCCGTGCTGATTTGACGTCATCCCCACCTTCCTCTCGGTTTACACCGGCAGTTTCGTTAGAGTCCCCGGCTTGACCCGCTGGCAACTAACGATAAGGGTTGCGCTCGTTATGGGACTTAACCCGACACCTCACGGCACGAGCTGACGACAACCATGCAGCACCTTGCAAACAGTCCCGAAGGAAATCATGGTTTCCCATGAATGCAGTCTACATTTAAGCCCAGGTAAGGTTCCTCGCGTATCATCGAATTAAACCACATGTTCCTCCGCTTGTGCGGGCCCCCGTCAATTCCTTTGAGTTTCAGCCTTGCGGCCGTACTCCCCAGGTGGATCACTTAATGCTTTTGCTTAGCCGCTGACTGTGTATCGCCAACAGCGAGTGATCATCGTTTACAGCGTGGACTACCAGGGTATCTAATCCTGTTTGATCCCCACGCTTTCGTGCATCAGCGTCAGTAATGGCCCAGTAAGCTGCCTTCGCAATCGGTGTTCTGTGTAATATCTAAGCATTTCACCGCTACATTACACATTCCGCCTACCTTGACCACACTCTAGACTGACAGTATCAATGGCACGTCTACAGTTAAGCTGCAGAATTTCACCACTGACTTATCTTTCCGCCTACGCACCCTTTAAACCCAATGAATCCGGATAACGCTCGCATCCTCCGTATTACCGCGGCTGCTGGCACGGAGTTAGCCGATGCTTATTCCCAAGGTACCGGCAAGTCCCTATACATAGGAAGTTTTCTTCCCCTGGAAAAGAAGTTTACAACGCATAGCGCATTCTTCCTTCACGCGGGATGGCTGGTTCAGGCTTGCGCCCATTGACCAATATTCCTCACTGCTGCCTCCCGTAGGAGTCTGGTCCGTGTCTCAGTACCAGTGTGGGGGATCACCCTCTCAGGACCCCTAGACATCGTGGCCTTGGTAGGCCGTTACCCTACCAACTAGCTAATGTCACGCATGCCCATCCCGTACCGCCGAAGCTTTAAATATAAAAAGATGCCTTCTCATATCTTTACGGGGTATTAATCCGAATTTCTCCGGGCTATCCCCCTGTACAGGGCAGGTTGCATACGCGTTACTCACCCGTGCGCCGGTCGCCACCCAGTATTGCTACCTGTGCTGCCCCACGACTTGCATGTGTTAAGCCTCCCGCTAGCGTTCATCCTGAGCCAGGATCAAACTCTTCATTGTAAAATTTGTATCCTAATATGTCTTGACGAAGGACATTCTCCTGTCTCTCGATTTCACTAACAAGTTTCCTCGCGAGATATCACTATCCCGCCTGGTTATGCTACTTCAATTATTCAAAGAACTTCTTTTTAATGTTGATCTAGTTTCTCCCCAGACCCAGGTCAGCCTTCCAGCTTATCCCCGTATCTTTTTCTTTGGGACGCCAAAGTTACTCACTTTTTATCTTCCCTCCAAAAATTTCGAGATAATTTTTTCCGGCTCACTCCTCTTTATCTATCCCCTCTACCCGGCCGGAACACTATCTCTTCTCTAACCCTTCAACCAACCTTCGCTCTAAAAGCGGGTGCAAATGTATGTAACAATTTTTATTATCCAAACTTTTTATACTCTTTTTTTGTAATAAAAAATCAGTGGTTTCATATATCGCTCTTTACCTGCATCTTACAATTGATAATTTTTTCACTATTTTCATTCAAAAAGAAACCCCTCGCCTGGTAAAACACTTTAAACCCTTTCAAACTACCCGCTGAATGGAATACTATCTCGCTATTCCCATACCATATTATTATGTACCCCATATTAAAATCATACATGAAATTATTACTATAATTATAGTACATAATTAATTTATATAGTATATTTGACCAAAATAATTTGCATGAAAGAGATAACCAAAGCCCAGGAAGATATCCTTAAAGCAGTCTGGGAAGTGGAAAACGGAGCCGTGGCAGACATAATAGAAAAGCTGCCGGATCCTAAACCGGCTTACACCACGGTAGCAACTGTAATAAAAGTCCTCGAGAGAAAAGGTTACCTGGCGCATAAAACTTACGGGAAAACCAATGTCTATTATCCGCTGGTCAGTCGGAAGGATTATGCCAACCATGTCGCCAGGGATATGTTCCGCGGGTTATTCAACAATTCACTAAACCAGATGATATCCCCTTTCATAGGCAGCAAGGAAATAAGTCTCATCGAGCTCGAGGAAATCAAGAAAATTGTAGAATCGGAGATCAAGAAACAAAAGAAGTAAAATGACATTGATAAAATATCTTTCGGTCTCGGGAGTCTCCTTGGTGTTGTTTTACTCCATGTTCAGACTGGTATGCAACAAGAGCTCCTTCAAGGGACAGAGGTTTTACCTGCTGGCATCCATGGCAGTTTCCCTGGTACTGCCTTTAAATTCCTTTGATATAAACATTGTGTCAAGCTCGTCTGATGTGAAATTCCTGATTTTACCATCCGAAGTTTCCCCGGTTTTCATCGAGGGCATACAGGCACAGGCAAGCAGCTACCCGGTTTCAACTATTCTACTCTTCATCTGGATCGCGGGATTAACAGCAATCATTGTCTCCCTGCTGATCGAGGTGGGCAGGATCTTATTATATTTCAGGGGATCAGTGAAAATCAGGAGGGGCAACACCATTATTATATATAGTAACAGGGTTAAAAGCCCGTTTTCATTCTTCAGTTACATCTTCATCCCCGAGTACCTGGCAAACACTCGAGAGGCCGAAAGCATTATAGTACACGAGAGCGTGCATTCGGCACAGTATCATTCAGCAGATAACCTGGTAACAGGGTTCATCACGGCACTCATGTGGTTCAACCCAGCCGTGTGGATGCTGCGTAAGTCCCTCCATCTCGTTCACGAGTACCTAGCCGACCAGGGAACTATCGATTCAGGCATAGAGTTAACCTGGTATCAGTCGCTGCTAGTAAACCAGGTTGCCGAAGAGAAACTAATTAATATTCCATCCGGATTCAACAATAACTTAATTAAAAACAGAATAATCATGATGACAAAAGCAGTAAACAGGAAGAGTAAAAGGCGCGAACTTATACCACTTGTATTAGTAACAATTATACTCTCGCTCGGGGTATCAGTATATAACGGGTTATATGGTCAGGATACGAAGACCGATAAAAAGAAAAAGAAGGATGTTATAAAGGAGGAGGCAGTCAAGGAAATAACTGTAGTAGGATATAGCACTATCAAGGACAGTGTCAAGGAGAGGATTGTTACCGGTTACCCTTTGAACAAGGGAAAGGATAATGAGATAATAGTTATCGGGCAGCCACTTGAAAAGGGGAAGTGTGATGAGATAACCGTTATAGGTTATAAGACAGGAAGCAAGGATCAGGAAGCAAAGGTTGTTATCGGTCACAAGCTCGACAGTACAAAAGATGAACCTGTTACTGTTATAGGTTACAAGACCATCAGGGATACTGCCAGGCATGATGTTGTTATCAGGGAAGGAAAGAATCTTCAGTTACCCGATTCAGTGATCTACGTCGTCGACGGTGTTCACGTGAAGTCAATAAAGAAATTGAATCCGTATGACATAGAGTCTATTACTGTAATGAAAGAAGACAATATTGTTATAATCCGGACCAAGGGTTACGCGCGTGAATCAGATATCACGATCAAGGAAAATCAGCTTGGTTCGATACCTGAAAATGTTATTTTCATGATAGACGGCAAGGTGTCTGACAAGTCAGAATTAGAAAAGCTTAATCCTAACCAGATCGAGAGCCTGACTGTCATCAAGGGGAAGGACAAAGTAAAAGAAATAGCAGGAGTAGAAGGGGATAGTCTAATAATAGTCAAGACGAAACAGGTTCCGAGGTAGGGACAACCACTGGCTAAAGCCAGTGGCTTAGCCAGTGGTTGTCCCCGGGCTGACCCCGGGCCTACCCCGTGCTGACCCCCGGGCTTAACCCAGGGCTTGATTTAAGTTGGCGACGTCCTACTCTCCCGTTTCCACAAAGTACCATCGGCGCTGGCGGGCTTAACTTCTGTTCGGAATGGGAAGAGGTGGGACCCCGCCGCTATAGTCACCTGAAGGCTGTAAATGCCTTATGACATAATGTGGTTGAAAGATTAACAACTCCACCCAGAAAGCCCACGGGGTAACAGTACTGCTCGGCTTTGACGTTACCGCCTTTACACCGCAGCCTATCAACGTCGTAGTCTACAACGACCCTTAAGGGAGATCTCATCTTATACTGTTTCACCAGATGCTTTCAGTGCTTATCTCTTCCAGACATATTGCTCCTGCGTGCAGCCATGCCAGAAGAGGCACACTAGAGGTCGTCCAACACGGTCCTCTCGTACTAGTGTCAGGATCTCTCAAATCTCCTACGCCCACAACAGATAGGGACCGAACTGTCTCACGACGTTCTGAACCCAGCTCGGGCGTGCCACTTTAATCGGCGAACAGCCGAACCCTTGGGACCTTCTCCAGCCCCAGGATGTGACGAGCCGACATCGAGGGTGGCCAAAACCGCCGCGCCGATACAGCTCTTGGCGGCGATCAGCTCTGTTATCCCCGGGAGTACCTTTTATCCTTTGAGCGATGGCCCTTCCATGCGGAACCACCGGATCACTATACTTACTTTCGTACCTGATCGACTTGTCAGTCTCACAGTCAAGCGCCCTTATGCCATTGCACTCTACGCACGGTTACCAATCAGCCGAGGGCACCTGAGAAGCCTCCGTTACTCTTTTGAGGCGACCACCCCAGTCAAACTACCCGCCAAACAATGTCTCCCGATTTATCGATTAGGTTCCAGGCAAATAAGCGGTCGTATTTAAGGACGACTCCCCGACTCCTAGCGAAGCCGGTTCACAGTCTCCGACCTATCCTACATCACTTACCCAAAATCAATGTTAAGCTATAGTAAAGGTTCACGGGTCTTTCCGTCCCGTTGCGGGTATCCGGCATCTTCTACCGGAACTACAATTTCACCGAGCTCGTGGCTGAGACAGTGCCCAGATCGTTACACCATTCGTGCAGGTCGGAACTTACCTGACAAGGAATTTCGCTACCTTAGGACCGTTATAGTTACGGCCGCCGTTTACCGGGGCTTCGATTCAATGCTTTCCTGCGACATGACATCCCCTCTTAACCTTCCGGCACCGGGCAGGTGTCAGGCCTTATACGATTCGATTTCGCAAAGCCATGTGTTTTTGCTAAACAGTCGCTCGGCCATTTATTCGTTCCGCTCACGCGGGAGACCTTTTTCCCAAAGTTACAGGTCTAATTTGCTCTTAGTTCCCACACGGATCACCGAGCACCTTAGATTCTCCTTGACTACCTGTGTCGGTTTGTGGTACGGGCACCATTAACTTGAAGCTTAGAGGATTTTCTCGGGAGTCTGATTAGGTCACTGTCCACTTGCCCGAAGGCTCATGGTACTATCAGGTTCATCACTCGCGGTAGCTATTAACACGCGCTACAACTACACCCTTTTTAACGTACACATCCGTCCGGCTATGATCTTCATCGTCTCCCTTCATGTTAACGGTGGTATTGGAATATTGTGTCTCAATTATCCATCAGGATCGCCCTTCGGCTTACCCTTAGGACCCGACTAACCCTGATCCGATTAACGTTGATCAGGAAACCTAGTTCATCGGTGGACAGGTTTCTCACCTGTCTTATCGTTACTTATGCCTACATCTTCTTTTCCAGACGCTCCAAAATGCCTCACGACACTTCTTCGACGCCGACTGGAATGCTCCCCTACCAATTCATACTCGCGATAGTCCATAGCTTCGGTAGTATGCTTATGCCCGATTATTATCCACGCACAACCGCTCGACTAGTGAGCTGTTACGCACTCTTTAAATGAATGGCTGCTTCCAAGCCAACATCCTAGCTGTCTAAGCAGTCGCACCTCGTTTATTCAACTTAGCATACATTTCGGGACCTTATTGATGGTCTGGGTTCTTCCTCTCGTCCACGGGACTCCACACCCGCAGGCTCACCCCGGGAACATCTTACAGCATTTCCGAGTTTGTCAGGGGTTGATAGGCGGTGAAGCCCTCAGGCCCTATCAGTAGCTCTACCTCTGTAAGACTACCACCGAGGCCGCACCTAAATGCATTTCGGGGAGTACGAGTCATTTCTCAGTTTGATTAGCCTTTCACCCCTATCCTCAGTTCATCCAAAAACTTTTCAACGTTCACTGGTTCGGCCCTCCATCCCGTGTTACCGGAACTTCAGCCTGACCAAGGATAGATCACAAAGTTTCGCGTCAAATTTCACTAACTTTACGCCCTTTTCAGACTCGCTTTCGCTTCGGCTCCAATTCTTAAAATCTTTAACCTCGCTAGTGAGGAGTAACTCGTAGGCTCATTATGCAAAAGGCACGCCGTCATCCCGATTAATCGGGACTCCGACAGGTTGTAGGCGAACGGTTTCAGGTACTATTTCACTCCCCTGTTCGGGGTGCTTTTCACCTTTCCCTCACGGTACTTGTCCACTATCGGTCTCTCAGTAGTATTTAGCCTTGCGAGATGTCCGCAGATTCAGACAGGATTTCACGTGTCCCGCCTTACTCAGGATACTAGCTCCTTCATCAATCACTTGCACGTACGGGACTTTCACCCCTTTGGTCCAGCTTTCCAGGCAGGTTCCATTTCGTGTTGATGTCGTTATCGCCAGTCTCTTCAACCCCGCTGTTGCCGAAACAACACCGGTTTGGGCTATTCCCCGTTCGATCGCCACTACTTTAGGGAATCACTTTTGTTTTATTGTCCTCCGGGTACTAAGATGTTTCAGTTCCTGGGTTTGCTTTCCCGATCGCTCGGGAATATACGCCTTCAACGCCATGGGTTATTCCATTCGATACCCGCGAATATATCGGATATTTGCTCCTCCTCGCGGCTTTTCGCAGCTTGTCAATGTCCTTCTTCGCTCTGAGAGCCAAGGTACCACCATCGCTCCTCAGGGAATTTCTTTGTTAACTTTACAAGAATTCTTTGGCTACTTCAATATGTTTAATCTTGTCCACGTGCTCTTAGCGAAGGTGGATTGCTCCGTCCTGTCAGCTTTTCGCCTTGATGGACTAACCGCTTTCGCATAAGCTATCGCGGTCAATTGTGGAGAATAAGGGAGTCGAACCCTTGACCCCCTGCGTGCAAGGCAGGTGCTCTGGCCAACTGAGCTAATTCCCCAAAATAATATTCAAAAAACGTTGGGTAGTCGAACCCTTGACTCTCCCGGTGAAAACCGGGATGCTCTGGCCAACTGAGCTAATTCCCCCAATACTATACAAAAAACGCAGGGTAGTCGAACCATTGGCCCTCCCGGTGAAAACCGGGATGCTCTGGTGCTGATCCTTTGATCAGCATCCTGACTTTCACTTCCGGTGTAACGTCAGGACCAACTGAGCTAATTCCCAGTTATAGAATGGTCACGGGTTTTAATTCAAGACCAGGCAAAACGGTCTCACTCCCGCTCACACTCCCGGGTCTGTAAATGTAGTCCCGCGCGGAATTGAACCGCGGACCTCTACATTATCAGTGTAGCGCTCTAACCAACTGAGCTACGGGACTGATTAGCAGTACAACTACTGCTGACCGCCTTTGCTCAGGCAGCGGCGGTTATTAATAATGAAGTAGTCAGGCGGATAATGATCGCAGTAAGAATGTCTTCTCCAGAAAGGAGGTGTTCCAGCCGCACCTTCCGGTACGGCTACCTTGTTACGACTTAGCCCCAGTCACTGGTTTTACCCTAGGCCGCTCCTCGCGGTCACGGACTTCAGGTACCCCCAGCTTCCATGGCTTGACGGGCGGTGTGTACAAGGCCCGGGAACGTATTCACCGCGCCATGGCTGATGCGCGATTACTAGCGAATCCAGCTTCACGGAGTCGGGTTGCAGACTCCGATCCGAACTGAGACCGGTTTTCGAGATTCCCGTATTGCCCGCGGCATAGCCGCTCCTCTGTACCGGCCATTGTAACACGTAGCCCCGGACATAAGGGCCGTGCCGATTTGACGTCATCCCCACCTTCCTCTCGGTTTACACCGGCAGTTTCGTTAGAGTCCCCGGCTTGACCCGCTGGCAACTAACGATAAGGGTTGCGCTCGTTATGGAACTTAATCCGACACCTCACGGCACGAGCTGACGACAACCATGCAGCACCTTGCAAAACAGTCCCGAAGGAAATCATGGTTTCCCATGAATGCAGTCTACATTTAAGCCCAGGTAAGGTTCCTCGCGTATCATCGAATTAAACCACATGTTCCTCCGCTTGTGCGGGCTCCCGTCAATTCCTTTGAGTTTCAGCCTTGCGGCCGTACTCCCCAGGTGGATCACTTAATGCTTTTGCTTAGCCGCTGACTGTGTATCGCCAACAGCGAGTGATCATCGTTTACAGCGTGGACTACCAGGGTATCTAATCCTGTTTGATCCCTCTACGCTTTCGTGCATCAGCGTCAGTAATGGCCCAGTAAGCTGCCTTCGCAATCGGTGTTCTGTAACATCTAAGCATTTCACTCGCCAAGACACATTCCGCCTACCTTGACCACACTCTAGACTGACAGTATCAATGGCACGTCTACAGTTAAGCTGCAGAATTTCACCACTGATCATCTTTCCGCTTCATACGCACCCTTTAAACCCAATGAATCCGGATAACGCTCGCATCCTCCGTATTACCGCGGCTGCTGGCACGGAGTTAGCCGATGCTTATTCCCAAGGTACCGTCAGTCCCGTACTCGCCGGTATTTTCGTCCCTGGAAAAGAAGTTTACAACGCATAGCGCATTCTTCCTTCACGCGGGATGGCTGGTTCAGGCTTGCGCCCATTGACCAATATTCCTCACTGCTGCCTCCCGTAGGAGTCTGGTCCGCTGTGTCTCAGTACCAGTGTGGGGGATCACCCTTCAGACCCCTAGACATCGTGGCCTTGGTAGGCCGTTACCCTCACCAACCAGCTAATGTCACGCATGCTCATCCCAACCGCCGAAGCTTTAAATATAAAAAGATGCCTTCTCATATCTTTACGGGGTATTAATCCGAATTTCTCCGGGCTATCCCCCTGTACAGGGCAGGTTGCATACGCGTTACTCACCTGCGCGCCGGTCGCCACCTGGTATTGCTACCCAGGCTGCCCCACGACTTGCATGTGTTAAGCCTCCCGTTAGCGTTCATCCTGAGCCAGGATCAAACTCTTCATTGTAAAATTTGTATCCCAATATGTCTTGACGAAGGACATTCTCCTGTCTCTCGATTTCACTAACAGTTTCCTGCCAGATATCACTATCCCGCCTGGTTATGCTACTTCAATTATTCAAAGAACTTCTTTTTAATGTTGATCTTTCTTCTTCCCAGATCCAGGTAAGCCTTACAGCTTATCCCCGTATCTTTTTCTTTGGGACGCCAAAGTTACTCACTTTTTATCTTCCCTCCAAAAATTTCGAGATAATTTTTTCCGGCTCACTCCTCTTTATCTTTCCCCTCTGCCCGGCCGGAACACTATCTCTTCTCTAACCCTTCAACCAACCTTCGCTCTAAAAGCGGGTGCAAAGATATGAATTGATTTCTTCCAAACAACACTTCACGATAAATTTTATCTATAAAAAAACCCGACCCGAATCATGCCACTTTGAAACTTCATAGTAATCAAATAATTTCAAATTTTCTCCCGCCAGATTTTCAATGATTTTTTTTTATCGCCGGGGCTCAATTAAGTAATTTGCTTATTTTCGTAAACAGATAATATTTTATATGTCGAACCTTGTAATCATACCAACTTACCGGGAAAAGGAAAATATCCAGGCAATGGTCGAGGCTATATCTTCCCTGCCAGTCAGGTTCGATATTCTCATTATTGATGACAACTCGCCCGACGGCACTGCTTCAATAGTTAAGCAGCTTCAGCAGAAACATCAAAACCTGTTTCTCATAGAGCGACCAGGCAAGATGGGACTTGGTACCGCATACATGACAGGATTCGATTATGCCATCGAAAAGGGCTATGACTTCGTTTTCGAGATGGATGCTGATTTCTCGCACGATCCGAAGGACCTTCCCCGGCTATACAAGGCCTGCGCTGAAGATGGTGCTGATGTCGCGATCGGATCGAGATATATTAGCGGGGTGAACGTTGTTGACTGGCCTCTTTCCAGGGTCCTCATGTCATATTTCGCATCCATATACGTGAGAAGGGTTACAGGTATGAAGATAATGGATACGACAGCCGGGTTTAAATGCTACAGGATTGAAGTGCTCCGAAGCATTAAGAAATACAGGATAAGGTCGGTCGGATATGGTTTCCAGATAGAGATGAAATTCACGGCATGGAAGCTTGGTTACAAGATAGTCGAGGTTCCTATTATTTTCTATGACAGGAAACTCGGGACCTCCAAGATGACTGGTGGTATCTTTAACGAGGCATTCTGGGGCGTTCTGAGGCTGAAGACGAGGAGCTTCTTCACGAAGTATATAAAAGCATGATCCTCGTTGTCACGAAATATCCACACAATATAATATATAATGAGCTCTATTCTTTTCAGGAACTCGACCATCGTCAATGAAGGAAAGAGCACGAGAGGGGATCTCCTTGTAAGGGATGATCTCATCGCGGCCGCGGGAGAGTTTGAAGATTCCGTGATACCCAGCGGTACGTTAACAATTGATTGCACCGGATTACTTTTAATGCCCGGTGCCATTGACGACCAGGTCCATTTCAGGGAACCCGGCCTGACTCACAAGGGCGATATTTATACCGAATCGAGGGCCGCGGCAGCTGGTGGGATAACTTCCTTCATGGAAATGCCAAATACTGTCCCACAAGCCACCACCCTGTCACTTCTGGAGGAGAAATACAAGCTGGCGGCAGAAAAATCTGCCGTGAACTATTCCTTTTATCTTGGTGGAACCAACTCGAATATTGATGAGTTAATGAAAGCTGATGCTGCTCAAATTTGCGGTGTCAAGCTGTTCCTCGGTTCCTCGACGGGCAACATGCTGGTTGACGATAACTCAGCCTTGCGTAATATTTTCTCCAATGTCAAAATGTTGATTGCCTGCCACTGCGAGGATGAACCCACTATAAGGAAAAACAGCCTGGTCTACAGGGAAAAATACGGGGACAACGTTCCTGTCCAGATGCACCCTGCAATCAGGAGCCGTGAAGCCTGTTTCATCACTTCTTCTTTCGCTGTTAACATGGCCCGTGAATATAACACCAGGCTCAATATCCTCCATCTGTCTACCGCCGATGAACTCAAACTATTCGGGAATGAGCTTCCTGTTTCAGAAAAAAGAATTACCTCCGAGGTCTGCGTGCACCATCTCTGGTTCGATGATACTTATTATGAAAGGCTCGGGTCGTCAATAAAATGGAACCCGGCAATTAAGACACGCTACGACAGGGATGCTCTCAGGGACGCTGTCAATAATGATCTGGTTGATATTATTGCCACTGACCACGCTCCACACACTATCGAGGAGAAGGCAAATTCATATTTCAAAGCCCCTTCAGGTGGTCCGTTAGTTCAGCATTCACTCCCGGCCATGCTGGAGATGAGCAGGAAAGGCATCTTTACAATCGAGAAGGTTGTCGAGAAGATGTGTCATAACCCGGCATTGATATACAGGGTTAAAGGAAGAGGATTCATCCGCGAGGGATACAAGGCTGATCTCTGTATCGTCAACCCAAACGCCGGGTTCGAGGTGACAAAATCGAATTTGCATTACAAATGTGGCTGGTCCCCTTTCGAGGGAGAAAGATTCAGTAGCTCGGTTGTTATGACTATGGTGAACGGGAATATCGTTTATAATAACGGGGTTATAGACGACAATGTCCGGGGCGAACGGCTTACCTTTAATGTATAAATATCAATCTCATGAAAAGGTTGTTTTACATTTTATCATCGGTACTGGTAATAGCTTTATTAACCTCTTCCTGCGGCGATAAAACAGTTAAACCGCGAGAGATAAAAGCACCGGAAGTGGCAACAGTACCAGAGGGTTCTATCCTGGCCGGTAAGGACATTATCACAGAGGTGTTCACCCGACCGGACACGCTCGGAGATCCATGGGAAGTAGAAAAGGTCAGCGGTTATTCAGGAACAAAAGCTATAGAGATGCTTCTTTCTGATATTTATGATGGCAAGCTGACAGTTTACGATTGTCTTACGGGTGAAGCACTTGCACCAGATAAGATTAAGGAGATACGCGATGAAGTCAAGGGCAAAACGGGCGACATAGCGAAGCTGATTTTTACTGAAGACTGGTATTATGTACCCGCCAGGGCACAGTTCGAGAAACGCGTAAAAAACATCTCTTTTGGTCTCGAGATAAAGAGGGAAGAAGGACTTCCACCAGCTTACAAGCCACTGTTCATGGTAAAGTATGAATAGTTCACTTACCTGTCTTTCCCTCGTCTGACCTGACAACGAACCTTACTATCCTTCGTGTCTTCTGTTCAAGGAGTACTTCCCGCCCCAGTGTTATTTTTTCTATCGAGGCGGGAGTGTAGTGCCGGATAGAAAGCATTTCAACATTATCATTGTAGATAGCCTTGAAATCGTCGCCGAGGTCATTTATAAGTGAGACAATCCGCTCCCTTTCGTCATCGGCGCAAACATTAATGCTTACAGCACTTGCCTGCACCAGGTTAACCTTCACTCCATGAGTTGTAAACGCGTGAAATACCTTGCCGAGGTTATCTCCCATCACGAAGGAAAAGTCTTTTGGCAATATAGATATAAGAATCTGTGTTTCCTTTCTGATATAAACGGGCACGGGGATATCTCTTTCCGCTTCAGCCCTTATAACGGTACCGTTCCCTTCCGGATTAATGAATGACCTGACATGAAGAGGAATATTCTTGTTATGAAGTGGCTTGATTGTTTTGGGATGTATGACCTTTGCCCCGGAGAATGTCATTTCAACTGCTTCCTTGTATGATATCTCGCCCAGCAGTTCAGCCCCCTCGAGCCATTTCGGGTCGGCATTGAGAATCCCCGGGACATCTTTCCAGACAACAACCTTCTCGGCGTCCAGGAGGTTCCCGATAATGGCGGCCGTGTAGTCCGAGCCTTCTCTGCCAAGTGTTGTTGTTTCGCCGGCCACGGTTCCCCCGATGAAACCCTGGGTCAGGTATCTCGACTCGTTATTGAAATTGAACTCCTTTTTCACCCTGGCACCGCTTTCTTCCCAGTAAACGTTTGCATCACGGAACCTGTCATCTGTCACTATGCATTCTCTGGCATCCTTCCAAACCACCTCTACCCCGTTGTTATTAAGGTAGCCGGCAACAATAATTGTCGACCATATTTCACCATATGAAACAATCTGGTCGTAATCGTGGTCGAACCGGCCTGGTCTGTTTATCCTTAGCCAGTCCTTCAACCTGAAGAAGGAAGAAGTGAAAAGATCGACTGTATTATCATGACTGCCGGGAAGAGAACCGGCAACTTCAACATGGTAGGCATAGATCTCATTTAGTTTACCACTATAGTCTCCGCCATTATGCCACAGCTTCAGAACCTCCTCGAGTGCATTTGTTGTTTTTCCAAAAGCTGAAACGACTATAACCAGGTTGTTCTCCTCCGCAAGGATTATATTCCTGAGGTTTTTAATGCCGTTTGTATCCCTGACAGACGCGCCACCGAACTTGTAAACTATCATAAATCAAAATTTGGATAAAATTATATGTTAGATTCATAAACATCGCCTGACCGGGAATAATTTTCATTCATTTTGTATCTTCACGGTTTGATAAGAAGATTCACGATGAACAGTTACAGGATCACAACATTAAATGACTTTATCATACAGAAGCAGAAGGATTTCCCTTATGCGAAGGGTGAATTATCAAGTTTGCTTCATCACATTGGCACCGCGGCGAAATTAATAAGCAAAAAAATAAACAAGGCAGGTCTTGTTGATATTATAGGAAAGACAGGGACAGTCAATATCCAGGAAGAGAGTCAGCAGAAGCTGGATATTTACGCTGACGAGATATTTATAAACGCTTTGCTCTCGAGCGGGGAATGTTGTGGGGTTGCAACGGAGGAGAACCAGAGTGAAATAGTCTTCACGGAATCGTTTGCCAAAAAGGGCAAGTATGTAGTATGCATGGATCCACTTGATGGCTCATCAAACATAGATTATAATGTGTCGGTCGGATCTATTTTCTCTATCTACCGGAGGATCAGTTCAAGAGGTGAGAAGGTGAGGAACGAGGATTTCATGCAGGAGGGGACGAAACAGGTGGCCGCGGGATATATTATTTACGGGTCATCAACAATGCTCGTGTACACGACAGGAAAAGGGGTTAACGGTTTCACCCTCGATCCTTCAATCGGTGAGTTTTGTCTTTCACACCCCGATATTTCTTCACCTGAGGAAGGCAGAATCTACTCTGTGAATGAAGGCAACTACGCGTATTTCCCCGACGGTGTGAAGAAGTTCATAAAGCATTGCCAGGAGAAGCATGCTCCGACCGGGAGACCGTACATGTCGAGATACATAGGTTCGCTG
The DNA here is from genome assembly GCA_046329885.1 of Bacteroidales bacterium. Taxonomy (GTDB): domain Bacteria; phylum Bacteroidota; class Bacteroidia; order Bacteroidales; family VadinHA17; genus LD21. The sequence continues at coordinate 154,294 of JAXLTU010000001.1, read as the reverse complement.
GTGAGCGACTTTCATCGTAACCTGCTTATCGGAGGAATCTTTCTATACCCGGAAAATGAGAAATCGCCCGGGGGAAAACTGCGACTCGTGTACGAATGCAATCCAATAGCCTTCATTGCAGAACAAGCAGGGGCCGTTGCTACAGACGGATACAAGAGAATCCTTGAGATCGCGCCTGGGTCGCTTCACCAGAGGTCGGCATTTTACGCCGGATCAAAAAACATGATGAGCAAATTATCCGATCTCCTCTCGAAATAATTTATCGATAACCACGACAGGAAAGAAAAACACATCTGTTAACGATTCATTATTAACTTTGCCTATTTATTAAATTTCATGAAGGGGAACGAACTTCAGGCGCTGTATAATGCCCACCCGTTAGTCAGGGAACTGGTCGCTGCTGTCTCGGTCGAAGGAGAAGTTTTTCTCAAAACCGAGGGTCTGTCAGGGTCGTCAAATGCGCTTGTAACCTCGGCTGTTTACGGCGCCATGCAGCACACGCATCTTGTCATCATTCCCGAGAAGGAAGACGCTGCCTATTTCTATAATGATATTGCTGCAATAGCAGGATACGAAACCGTTTTCTTCTTCCCATCAACATATAAGCGATCAATACAATACGACCAGACAGAACCGGCGAATATCGTTCTCCGGACTGAAGTATTGAACCACCTTGCCTCCGGAAAAAGGAAGAGCATTATAGTTACCTATCCCGAGGCAATAATGGAAAAGGTAATTAACAGGAAAACCCTCAGGAAAAATACTTTCAATATCAACAAGGGCGACCGTATTTCGCTTGAATTCCTCGAGGACCTGTTGCACGAGTACAACTTCACGAGGACTGATTTCGTGTATGAACCCGGCCAGTATGCAATAAGGGGAAGCATCGCTGATGTATTCTCATATTCCTCCGATATGCCTTACAGGATTGACTTCTTCGGGGAGGAAGTTGATTCGATCAGGACCTTTAATACTGACGATCAGTTATCTGTTGAAATATTGAAGCAGATATCCATTATACCAAATGTCCAGGATATCTCCCTGGATATAATTAATGACTCGTTCATCGATTTCATACCACCGTCTTCCATTATCTGGATAAATGATCCCTCGTTTATCCGCGAGAAGATAAACTCGATCTTCGAGCTCACGGGGCAAAGAGAAGAAAGCGGTCAGTTAGCTGGCAGGAAGGATATGATGATAACCGGGAGCAGGCTGATCGACGAGCTAAAAAAATTCAGGGTTATCGAATCGGGTAAGATGGGTTTATTTGAAATCACCGGCACTTTAAGTTTCAGGACAGAGCCGCAACCCTCATTCAGCAAAAACTTCGAATTGCTCGGGAACCAGTTAAAGCTGAACACTGAAAGAGGCTTCAGAACCATCATCGTATCGGAAAGCCAGGCTCAGATCGACAGGCTCCACGACATTTTCTCAGAGATCAATCCAGATGCTGCATTCGAGCCCATGCTTGTGAACCTGCATGGCGGATTCACTGACCGCGATCTTGGGATCTCAGTTTACACTGATCACCAGATCTTTGACAGGTATCACAAGTTCAGGATAAAGGGGTACTTCACTCGCAAGGAGAGTATATCTGTGAAGGAGCTCACGGGTCTTAACCCTGGAGATTATGTTGTGCACATCGACCATGGTATCGGCAGGTTCGGGGGACTTGAAAAGATCGATGTAAACGGGAAGGTTCAGGAAGCTATCAAGCTTGTATACAGGGATAATGATATCCTTTATGTTGGCATACACTCGTTGCACAGGATATCCAAATACAAGGGGAAAGACAACTCTGAGCCCAAGATTTACAAGCTCGGATCAGGGGCATGGCAGAAGCTGAAACAATCGACAAAGAGCAGGGTAAAAGACATAGCCAAGGACCTTATCGCATTATATGCAAAAAGGATGGCTTCTCCCGGTTACTCCTATTCACCAGATTCTTACCTGCAGAGGGAACTTGAGGCATCATTCATTTATGAGGACACCCCTGATCAGTTGTCAGCAACGCTATCGGTGAAGCAGGATATGGAATCGCCTCATCCAATGGACCGGTTAATATGTGGGGATGTTGGATTCGGTAAGACCGAGATCGCGATCAGGGCAGCCTTCAAGGCAGCCACCGACAGCAGGCAGACAGCTGTTCTTGTACCCACCACCATACTCGCATTCCAACACTACCGGACCTTTACCGGGAGACTGAAAGGATTCCCGTGCAATATTGAATATATCAGTCGCCACAAGAAACCGGCTGAGCAGAAAAAGATACTGAAAAAGCTGGAAGACGGGGAAATAGATATTATAATAGGTACCCACAAGCTGGCCGGGCAGGATGTCAGGTTCCGCGACCTCGGTCTATTAATAATTGATGAGGAGCAAAGATTCGGGGTAGCGGTAAAGGACCGCCTGAAGAAGCTCAGGGCCAATGTCGACACGCTGACTTTAACTGCCACTCCTATACCAAGGACACTGCAGTTCTCGCTCATGGGAGCCCGCGACCTGTCGATAATAAATACACCTCCTCCAAACAGGATGCCCATCGTCACCGAGCTTCATGGATTTAATGAAGATATTATCAAGGAGGGAATAGAATACGAGGTAAGCCGTAACGGTCAGGTCTTTTTTATTCATAACAGGGTCGAAAACCTAAAAGACATACAGCAGACCATTCACCGGTTATGTCCCAACGTCAGATCAGCAGTTGTCCATGGCAAGATGGAAGGCCAGGATATCGAAAACGTGATGTTCGACTTCATACAGGGCGATTATGATGTCTTAATAGCCACGACAATAATAGAATCGGGTCTTGACATCCCCAACGCCAATACCATATTTATAAACGAGGCTCACCATTTCGGATTATCCGAACTGCATCAGCTCAGGGGGCGTGTCGGTAGATCGAACAAGAAAGCTTTCTGCTACTTGCTGGCGCCGCCCCTGAACACCGTCACGCACGAGGCAAGGCGAAGGCTTAAAGCAATAGAAGAATTCGCGGAACTCGGCAGTGGATTCAATATTGCCTTGCAGGATCTTGATATCCGTGGAAGCGGAAATATGCTGGGTGGTGAACAGAGCGGATTTATTGCTGATGTCGGGTTCGAAACCTACCAGAGGATCTTGAACGAGGCAATGACCGAACTGAGAGAAAGTGGTGAATGGGATAGAGAACCAGCGGGTGATGAGGAATTGAAACCAGGACTGAAGAAGGAGCTCCAGTCGATACCATTGCCGGGGAGAGCCTATGTTCCCGATTTCCAGATGGACACGGATCTGGAAATAATGTTTCCTGACGAGTATATCTCAAATATCTCCGAGAGGATAAGGCTCTACAAGGAGATCAATGAAATAAGCACCGATGAAGAGCTGGAGAATTTCCGGGGCAGGCTCACGGACAGGTTTGGACCACTTCCTGATCCGGCTTCAGCCCTGCTTGATATCGTGAGGTTAAAGTGGGTTGCCACGAAATTGGGGATTGAAAAGATACTTCTCAAAAATGAAGTCATGATAGCCGGTTTCATTTCCGATCCGGCATCGTCATTCTACAGGAGCCAGCTTTTCGTTTCCATAATGGAGGATATAAACAAAAATGCCAGGACGATGAAGGTAAGGCAGAAAGATTCAAAACTGAGTTTTTCCGTTTCAGGGATAAGAAATGTTTCTGCCGCGCGGATCGTACTTAACAATTTCCTTGAAAATTTCAGGACTAAAACAGGAGATCATACAAGTAAAAGTTAAGCGGGGAAGTGTCTGCATGTACTAATAAGGCAGATCTAATAAACTGATTTTAATTACTTTTGCAACAAGTGAACGAGATGAATCTGGTTGTTGATATAGGAAATTCAAATATCAAGCTTGCCATGTACAGGGGAGCCGGGCTCGTTTTTCTTGAAAGGTTTACTGACAGCCAGTTGATAGAGATGGATCAGTTGCTTTCTGAATACCAGGCTTCAAGGGCTATTATTTCGTCGGTAAGATCTATTCCCGAGGGTTTTCGCAAACTTATCGAATCGAGGGTTGCCACAGTTCATTATCTTTCAGAAAATACATTGCTGCCTTTCAGGGTCAGCTACAAGACGCCTGAAACACTTGGCAGGGACAGAATAGCTGCAGTAGCTGGTGGATTCAGCAGGTTTCCTGACTCGGATGTACTGGTGATTGATGCCGGGACGGCCATCACATTCGAGTTTCTCTCGGCAGGATCATACCTTGGCGGGAACATCTCGCCCGGAATAAGGATGAGATTCAGGGCACTTAATGCCTTTACTGGTTCATTGCCACTTGTGGAGCCTTCGGAAGAGTATTCATCACCCGGGCTGTCGACAACAGACGCCATACGGGCGGGAGTAATAAACGGGGTTGTATATGAAATAAATGAGTATATTCGCACGTTTAAAAACAATTATAAGAATCTGAGAATCATTCTTACAGGCGGCGATGGCCATTTCCTCGAGGGGAAGATAGAGCCGGAATGCCTCCATGTACCTGAACTGGTGACAGATGGTTTAAATTTTATTCTCGAATACAATGCGCAATAAGCTGATCCTGGTCATTTTCATTTTAACATGTTTTACATTTACCGCATTCGGACAAAAACTGATAAACTCTCCATACTCGCGATTCAACCTGGGTTACCTGAATCCACAGGGGTCTTTCAGGAGCCTCGCCATGGGAGGAACCGGGATAGCCATGAGGGACAATAATTCAGTATATTTTTTAAATCCTGCTTCATACACTAGTATAGATACTACGTCGTTTATTTTCGATTTTGGATTTGACTGGGGTTTAGGGCGAGTAACTGATGGTACAGAAACATTTAAAACATCCGACTTTAATTTTAGTCATCTGCTAATGGGATTTCCTGTTTCAAAGAAGATTGGAGTAGCTACTGGACTAGTTCCTGTGAGTAATGGTTACTATTATATTTCGAATGTGGTTTCTTCTGGTGATCCGGAGTATGATGCTTTAACCGGAGGCTTTACATCCATTCATAGAGGAACAGGTACCCTTAACAGTTATTTTCTTGGTGTTGGAGGTTTGCTGACAAAAAAGCTCTCAGCGGGTATAAATGCCAAGGTCCTGTTCGGGCAATTAGACAGGTTAAACCAATTCGAGTTTGAAGATCTGGCTAATTTTTTCAACCAAAGAAGTACAGAATCATTAAGAATTTCAGGTATTGTGTTCAATTATGGACTTCAGTACACCAACATTATTAAAAAGAACTATTTCGTCACAGCAGGTCTTTCTTATGATAATGCGAAAAGAATAAAGAACACTCATAATGTGCTTGTTGAAAGATTTACTGCCTATCCAACATCACTTTATTCGCCTGATACCTTGCTCAATATCAGTACAACCTCGAAAGATAGCACCAGGTTACCGTCATCGGTAAAATTGGGATTGTCGTTCGGGAAAAAAGACAAATTCGTTGTTGAGGTTAATTATTCGATGACGTTCTGGTCGGATAGCAGGTTACAGGGTAGTAATGGTACATTAGCGAATTCCACCTGTATATCAGCAGGGCTTGAATATATACCAGAAAAGTACTCAAACGTAAGTGCTTTAAAACGAATCGAATACCGGGTCGGGGCGCACTATGGCGGGAACTATCTTATCTTGAATGGCCATCAGGTCAAGGAGTATGGATTAAGTTGCGGCTTAGGAATACGCATGACGGGTTCAAGAATTGCCAATCCGCTTTCGAAAGCAACGATATTCTTTGATTATACCAGGAGGCAAGGCGACTTGTCTATTGGTATGCCAAACGAGGATATATTTTCAATTGGTGCCAGCTTAAACCTTTATGATTTCTGGTTCTTCAAAAGAAGATATGAATAAACCAGGTTTCCCTGCCAGTACTAAATCTTCCATCAGGTTCGAATCTTCTGGTGTCAAATTATCACTTTTGGCCGCGATATTCTTTTTGTTCATCACATCGTGCAGTAAAAAGCTGGAAACAGTTAGAAAATCAGCAGTGGAATCATTACCGAGCATTACAGTACATGATTTTGTCACAACCTACAGTGATTCCGCTCTCAGGCAGGTAGAGATGTCCTCTCCCCTGGTCGAAAGGTATACAAATAAGAAGCCGCCCTATTCAGAATTCAGAGAAGGCATCCATGTCCTTTTTTATGACGGGAAAAGATCACCTGTTGGAACCCTTTCTTCAAAATATGCCAGGGTAATGGAGGACAAGAGGATATGGGAACTTAAAGACAGCGTTGTTGCGATAAACGAGAAAAACGAGGTTCTTGAAACAGAGCTATTATACTGGGATCAGCCCAAGGAAATTGTATATACCGACAGGTTCGTCAAACTTACCAGCAGCGATCAGATCGTGATGGGGACCGGACTTGAATCCGATTCCCGGTTTCTCAAACCAAAGATCAGGAACGTGAGTGCAATTATCTATCTTAATGATGAAAAATAGGTTCGCCCTGGTTATTGAAATAATCTGGGTCGTTGTCGGCATGTTCTCATTATACTCGGCTGCAAGATCATTAAAAATTCCTGGTGACAGGCATTACATTGTCTTCCTATTGATGGCAATGGTTTCATTTGCTTTCGCCCTAGTCAGGCACAAGCAGAGAAAAAAGAGTTAACTTTAAGGCATGAATACATGGATCCTGATAATACTCGCGATAATATTTTCCGCGTTTTTTTCCGGGATGGAAATCGCATTCGTGACCTCCAACAGGTTACGTATAGAGCTTGACAGGAAACAGGGAGTTTTCGGCTCAGATATAATCAGGTTTTTCACCAGGAACCCGGGTCAATACATTGCAACGATGTTAATCGGGAATAACATAACTCTCGTTATCTACGGTTTGTTGATGTCGAGGATGCTTAACCCGGTCATCTACCCCTTAGTAGGGTCTGATGTCCTAACCCTGATTATTCAAACCTTTCTTTCCACCGCGCTTATATTGTTCATCGCGGAGTTCCTTCCTAAAACGGTTTTTCTTCTGGATCCCAACTTTTTCCTGAAGTCCCTGAGTTTCCCGACCTTCTTCTTTTATGTCCTTTTTTATCCCATATCGAGGTTGTCACTATCAGGTGCCACCTTATTCCTCAGGGTATTTTTCAGGATAAAAACAGAGAATAAAGGCAACGAGGAAATAGTATTCAGCAAGATAGACCTCGATCATTTCGTGAGCCAGAATAGCACAGAAGGTGACGATGATGAATCAGAAAACCATAATATAAAAATATTCAGGAACGCGCTAGACTTCTCTAACATCAGGATAAGGGAATGCATGATACCCAGGACGGAGATTGAAGCCATAGAGCTTGACGCTCCGGTTAGCAAGTTAAGGGAGAAGTTTATTGAAACCAGGTTATCAAGGATACTTGTTTACCAGGGTACAATTGACCATGTCACCGGCTATTTCGAGCTCAAGGACTTGTTTCGCAACCCTTCAGATATTGCCTCTGCTATGAGAAAGATATCCATTGTACCCGAGACCATGCCTGCAAACAGGGTCCTTGAACTTTTCGTTGAAGAAAAAAAGAACATCGCGGTTGTTGTTGATGAGTTCGGGGGTACATCAGGTATGGTTACTATAGAAGATGTTCTCGAGGAAATAGTTGGTGATATTGAGGATGAACACGACACCAACGAACTGATAGAGAAAAGGATCGGGGAAAAAGAATATGTGCTTTCAGGAAGGCTGGAAATTGATTACCTTAATGAGAAATATAGCATGAACCTACCAGAGGAAGATGATTTTGAAACACTTGCCGGTATGGTAATGTACTATCATGGGAGCATACCAAAGGCAAAAGATACGATACGAATAGGGAAAATTGTAATAAATGTTCTAAGGGTAACAGCAACCAGGCTCGATCTTGTCAACTTGAAGATCGAGGACTGATCGGGGGCCAGAAATAATCTGCATTTCTTATTAAATAAACGCTAAATGAGAAAACGGTTAATTATATACCTGACTTTGCTAGTATCAGGTATAAGTTCCTGTACCAGACCGCCAGACATGAAACAATCAGAAAATGAATGGCCGGTTATAAAATCTTACGATCAGGAACATCTTTATCAGATAGCAATGCCACTTGGAGGAATAGGGACAGGTACTGTCTCTCTTGGAGGAAGGGGAGAACTTCGCGACTGGGAGATAATGAACAGACCGGCGAAGGGATTCTATGGCACTGATAACCAAATGAATGCTCCTTTTTTCGCGATTTACACAAAAGAACCTGGGAAAAAAGCAAGAACAAAAGCATTAATGGGCCCGCTATATGACTGGGAGTATCAGCACATGGAGGGTCGAAGTGTTCCTTTGCACGGTTTGCCAAGGTTTACCCGGGCTAGCTTTAGCGCTGCATACCCTTTCGGCCAGGTATTCCTCAGTGATGATTCATTACCTGTTGATATTACAATAAAGGGATTTAATCCACTGATCCCTTCAAACATGTATCTATCCGGCCTGCCAATTGCAGTTCTGTATTATGCAGTGAAGAACAGAAGTGAGAAAGACCTGATTGTTTCAGTCTGTGGTACCATGAGGAATTTTATAGGTGCTGATGGCAGTAAAGTCAGAAAAAATTGGAAGGGAGAACTCGTTCCGTACGGTTCTGACAATAACAGGAATGAATACAGGGATAACGGCAATCTCAAGGGGATTTTCATGTCTTCCAACGGGGTGGACAAAAACGATCCGGCGTGGGGAACGATGGCCCTTTCGGTCTTATCAGAAAAACGGGTCACTTTTCGCACGGGTGCTGTCAGGGATGAATGGAATAATGCAATACAGGATTTCTGGGAAGATTTCAGTACCGATGGTACGCTAACGGAGAAAGCATTCCCTGACGAAGATCAGCCGATGGCCGCTTTAGCAGTTTGTGACACAATAAAACCTGGTGGAACCAGACAATTCAAGTTCCTTCTATCCTGGCATTTTCCAAATAGGATGGACTGGTGGGGTAAAGAAAAAGTTGGTAACTTTTATACTACCAATTTTTATGATGCATGGGGAGTTGCCTATGATCTTGCACCTTATCTGAAATCTCTTGAGAAACAGACCCTGCTGTTTGTAAAGACATTAATGAACACGGGCTTGCCACAACCGGTTCTTGAATCCGCCTTGTTCAATCTCAGCACCCTCAGGTCGCAAACCGTGTTTGTTACTCCCGACTCCAAAATGTTTGGCTGGGAAGGATGTATGAATGATGTTGGTTCATGCTGGGGGTCGTGCACGCATGTCTGGAACTATGAGCAAGCTACTCCATTCCTTTTTGGTTCTCTTTCGAAAAGCATGCGCGAAACCGAGTTTGGCTCTGCAACAGATACAAACGGGCTCATGAGTTTCAGAATCAGTTTGCCCCTGGAAAAGGCCAGGAATATGAAAGTTGCTGCCGCAGATGGGCAAATGGGATCCATAATGAGGTTTTACCGTGACTGGCAGTTGTCAGGTGATTCTTTATTTCTCGAAAATTATTGGCCAAAGGTCAAGTCTGCCTTATCATTTAGCTGGGTAAAAGGAGGATGGGATGCAAACCGTGATGGCGTTATGGAAGGAATTCAGCACAACACCATGGATGTGGAGTACTATGGTCCTAATCCACAAATGGAGCTCTGGTATCTTGGAGCGCTGAGAGCCTGCAAAGAAATGGCAATTGCATCAGGCGATACTGCCTTCGCCCTTCTTACAGGCACCCTGTTTAAAAGGGGTTCTGAATGGACCGACTCAGTCTTGTTTAACGGTGACTATTACGAACAAAAAATAATTCTTGCTGACAGCCTGGGTGATATAAATAGTAATCTGAAGGCAGGAATGGGAAGTAACAACCTCAAAAAACCTGATTACCAACTTGGTAAAGCATGTCTTGTTGACCAGCTAGTTGGGCAATACATGTCACATATATGTGATCTGGGGTATCTTGTCAAGCCTGAAAACGTCAAAACTACCTTGTCAAGCATAAACAGATACAACCATGTTGAAAGCCAGCAGGACAGGTTCAATAACATGAGGTCATTTGCCCTTGGGAATGAAAAAGGCCTGGTAATGGCAAGCTGGCCCAGGGGGAAACATGAAGTACCCTTCCCCTACTTTTCTGAAATCATGTCAGGGTTTGAATATACTGCCGCTGCAGCAATGCTTTTCGAGGGGATGAACGATAAAGGGATTAAGATTATAAAAGAAGTAAGGGACAGGTACGACGGCAAAAAGAGAAATCCTTTTAATGAAGCCGAATGTGGTTATCATTACTCAAGGGCAATGACAAGCTGGGCTTCGATAATAGCCCTGACGGGCTTTCACTATTCAGCTGTTTCAGGCAGATTTGCTATTAACAGTGAAAATGGATCTAAATTCTGGAGTACTGGCTACGCCTGGGGTCTGGTTGAGATATCAGGCAAGGGTCAGGTCAAAGATGTAAAAATCCATGTTTACGATGGCCAGATTAGCCTGGGAGAATTCGTTCTCAATGGTTTCGGGAAGAGGGTGCTGAGCGAAGGCAAACACCTAATAATAAAATCCGGTGAACTCAAGGGATTTAGTGTAATTGCTGAATTATAATAAAAGAGGGTGTCCAAATCGAGACACCCTCCTTAGATTATTTAAACCAATGACTAATATTGGGTCATTGTTTCATGTGATTTTCTAGTACCGTTGTAACCGGTATAAAGCTCGAAGTGCCATTTGTCATCCGCATCTTTCCAGCAGTAGTTATGGTCAACAATACTTCCCATAATACCATCAGTCCCTGGAGCTGCAGCCAAATCGTAAGTGTACCAGGTAACAGCCGGGAGGAAGCTAAAAGTAACCCTGTAGCAGGTCTCGCTTCTTCCAGGTACCGTAAGGGTTGTACCCTCGTTAACAGTAATAGGGCTGTATTTGTAGCCTGAACCGCCAAGGTCCGCATAACCCCCAACTACAGTATTCGGGCCTGTTGAAAGAAAATCTTTGTCCATATTGATTGCTCTTGGCGAAGAAGGATGTTCAAAATAGCCAACTGAATGGTAGGTACCGTGGTACTTGTTCTTGGCCATCACCCTAACTATTTTGGTACCATAATTTCCACTGACAACAACGTTATTATCTACACTGGCTATTTTTATCCCGATAAGGTATTTCTTTCCAAAGAAATCAGGGATATTGTCAGGAATAACCTTTATGTTCCAGTCTGCCTCACGTGAACCAGCAGGTATGGTTACATCGAAAGAGCTAACAACCAGAGCATTTGCAGGAACCGGATAGTATAATGGATCCGGAACCGGTGGCAGGGTGTCGTAGCCGCGGTCGTGGTTATACTTGGTTACCATGGCATCGTCAATAGCTAAAGTTATCTTTGTGTCTTTCGCAAGCGGATAAACAGAAGCAATATTGACTTTTACAATCGGAGCGTCTACCTGACCTGGTGCATAGGTAACATAAAGGAATGTGGTTCCGGTGGCTGCATCCGCTGCTTCAGAAAGCTCAGCGATCGCTGGTGAACTTCCAAAGTCTCCCAGAAAATCTTCCAAGTCATTAAGACACGACGTAAGAGTCAGTGTTACGAAGACAAGGAGGGATATAAGTTTTATGCTTATTTTTTTCATTTTCATAAGTAATTAATGAATTAATAATTGTATGGTATTTCAGCTGGTGCTGTATCCCAGAATACCCTGCCATTAAACGGATAAGAGTTGGTTGTGAAAGTAACACCATTCTTCTGTATCTGCTTGTCGATTGCAGCCTGGACGTTGATTTTGTTCAGGTCATAATCAGCCTGTGGATAAGGGAAGATCCTTGGGATCTGTCTTTTAATAACACCACCAGGGTAATAGCTAAGCATTTCAACTGTAAGGGTTGGATCTTTGGGGTTCGGGTAACCTGTACGACGATAGTCGCAGTATGACTCGAACATATTAACGAAATAGTTTGCTATGTATTTCTGGTTAATAATCCTAGCGATTTTCATGGCGTCAGTTTCTGCCGCATTCCATGCAACGTTAGCCTGTGCTAGATAAGTTGTCTGAGCACTGGCTGCAACTTTAGCAGCATTGAGAGAGGCGGTTACAGCGTTTGTATAAATAGGAGCCGGATCAACTGCTAAACCAGAGACCTGATAAATTCCCCTCTGTGCGGCTTCTGCCTGTAGGAAGAGGACTTCAGCATAAGTCATGATTTTTGATCTGTCGAGTGCGCCATTACCTGTTACCTTGCTAGTCCAGTCATTTGCAATATGAACAAATGAATAGTTGGCAGCAACAGTTGAATTTGGCTGAACAGTTAGGTCTCCATCAGTACCGTAAGGAATTGATTTAAGCGCTCCACCTGGTGCTGAAGAAGGTGCCCAGAAATACTGGTTAAGCCTTGGGTCAGTCAGGTTGCTGAGCTTCTGATGAAAATATGAGTTAAGTACATACTGCGTTGTAGCATTCACAATAACGCCATCATATGATTTTCCAAACGAGTTCCACCACGGGTTTGTCTTACCTGATGATGCAGAATAACCCGGACTTCCTGTAGCGTCGGCGGTTATATAACCATACGCCTGGGTTTTAGCAACCATTGCTCTAAGGTCAGCAACGCTAAGCACGTTAGTAAGACGCATAACAAGCCTGAGTTTTAGCGAGTTAGCCAAAGATCTCCATTTCAGGAAATCACCTGAGAAGATGATATCGTGCGTGTTACTCTTGAAATAATAAGTAGTTCCAGGGATAGTTTTATCAGCTGCCTTCGACCAGCTCGTGAAAACGCTCATAGCGCTGTCGAGCCTGGTAATAAGGTCACGATAAATAGTCTGGGCATCGTCATATTTCGGGGTGAGAGTAAGAGTTGGCTGGCAGGCTTCGCTGTAAGGAACATCACCATAGCAGTCAACCAGACGAGCATAATACCATGAGTCAACAACATCGGTAATAGCTGGATAAATCCTGTTATTCGTGGAATTAGCCCTGATATAGAAGTTGTCGGCAAGTGTACCGGTATAGTAACCATAAAGGTTCAGGTAGTTCGCGGTAATCTCGTATTTTTTCTCAGAGTACCAGCCAGACCATCCACCAGCATGTGTCCAATAACCCATCCATGCACCCGAGAGGGTTGTAAGGCTGGTCACGTCGGAACTCCAGGAAGTGAGCATACCAGGCAGAAGCAGGTACGGGGTCGTTGTAGTTGCATCATTAGGGTTTTTGTTGACATCCAGCCATTTTTCACAGCTAGACAGGCCTAATGTCGCGACAGCAAGTAAAACTATGATAAACTTTTTCATATTCTTTCTTAGATTTTTTGTGGTTTAATTAGAAGGTCAGGGTAATATTGAAACCATAAGACCTGGTTGCAGGTGTCTGACCGCTATCAGTTATACCTACGGCGTTACCGGTTGTGTTACTGAATTCCGGGTCAGCATAGATATTGTTTTTAGGCATGAACATGAAAAGGTTTCTGCCAACGAATCCGACTTTGCAACCTTTAACAATATTATTTGTGAAGCCAAATACTGTTGAAGGTACATCATATGTAAGAGAAACTTCACGGATCTTCCAAATGTCGGCGCTGTTAACAGCGTAGTAAGAGAGTGACCTCATTGTATTGGTCCACCATGCTACACCACCGTCCTGGGTTGTTACGTTCGTGTTCTCGACATAACCACCACTTCCATCAGGAATTACAGAATTTGGGAATACGAATCTCTCGCGACCGTTTGCAGCAGCAAGTTTACCAACACCTGTGAAGAGAAGGTCATAATACAGTCCTGCGCGGAAAACATGTCCGCCACGATAATCTGCACTAACTGCCAGGGAAAGGTTTTTCCAGCTGAGATTTGACTGAACACCAATAAGATGCTTTGGAGTTGTCTGGCCTCTTGGAATTGCGAGCGGGTCGATTGAAGGAGTACCTGTAACCGGATCAACAATTACTCTACCCTGCGGGTCACGGGCAAACTGGGTAACTTTGATTGTCGGGTAAGGCATATCGATGATAGCATAAACAGTATTACCAAGTGAGATCTCGGTAAGATCGCCAGCAAGTGAAACAACCCTGTTGTACCAGTATGCATAGTTAAGGTTCAAGTCCCATCTCCATGTTGGTGTAGAAATCGGGGTCGATTTAACTTCAACTTCAAGACCTCTGTTTAACATTTCACCAGCATTGATTTTCTGGCTTGAATAACCAGTGGCATTTGAGATACCCATATCCACGGTCTGGTTAGTGGTATTTGTCTGATAAGCAGTGATGTTTGTAGAGAGACGGTTTTTCAGGAAACTAACATCAACACCAATTTCCTTAGATACAGTGAACTCGGGCTCCAGACCTCTGTTATTAAGACCGTTTGATACTGTATATGATGAAAGCGATCCAAACGGGAAGTTTGAAGCAACTGCATAAGTATTGTCGAGTGCATAATTGGATACGTTAACTGAACCAACTTTTGCAATACCACCTCTTATTTTCAGGTAAGAAACAACATCTCCCTTGAGAGAAGGAATCATCTCCGAGAGTACGATAGATGCATCAACTCCCGGGTAGAAGAATGACCAGTTTGATTTGTCAAGTAATGACGTCCAGTCATTTCTGCCAGATACATGAAGGTAAGCGTAGTTTTTGTAACCGACTGTAACATCACCAAAAACACCCATTTGCCTCTGTTCTGACCAGCTCTCGCTAACACCTGGTTCACCAATCCTGTTTTTCAGGTTGAAGAAATCATTGATCTCGAGTGAAGAAGCTGACATAGACAAGCTCCTGGAATATGATGAGCGGGTCGTAAGACCACCAATAGCTTTTACGCTGACATCATTAAATTTATGGTCGATATTAAGAAGGAAATCGTTAGTCCATCTCCAGCCGAAACCTTCGCCAGTACCCATCGACGACAAGATGTTAGCCTTACTAACTGAACGACCATGCTCTGAATACATTCTCAAACCGTATGGGCTGAATGTTCTCGAGTAGTTGCGATCTTCATAATAGTTGAAGTTCGGCGCAACGGCTGATTTGATATCAACTGAAAACCACTTGGTTACTTTCTGTGAAAGAGAAATAACACCGGTGAAGTAGTCATTTCTTGAATCGGTCCTGAGGCGTTGAAGTTCCTCGTACGGGTTTGGATAGTAAGCATTATAATAATGGTTAATATCAGCCCAGTTTGTAATCTGATCACCATTCTCATCAACTCCAAGGTCAGCGTTCCAATTACTGAAATCGGTGAGCGGAACCTGCATGGGAGTGTTAAGAACGTTCCAATAAACACCAGAACGGGAGGTGTTCGATGTACGAACGGTATAGTTAAAATTAATGTTGGCAGTGAAACCCTTGTATGTTTTTGACGCGTTGATACGGAAAACATCACGACGAGCATCATCACCTGGAACGACACCACTAATTTTCACATCTTGAACAGCGAGGTAGATTGTACCAGACTCATTTCCAGAGGAGAATGTTATATCATTCTGGAGGGTTACACCGGTATTCCAGAACTTGAATTTCTCATCAGGTTTGGCGGTATAGGGTACGATAAGAGGTCTGTCGAGTTCATCATTAAGACCAATCTGTACAGGCGAGCCGTCAAATTCGGGGCCCCAGCACTGGTTTTCGAACGGGTCATAGATGGGGTTACCATATGCATCTGATGCAGAACCTGAACCAAAACGCTCCTGCAAATCAGGGAAATATGATACTTTATCAAGAGTAGTCGTGTTACTTACCTGGATAAGAGTCTTATCTTTTGAACCACTCTTTGTTGTAACAACGATAACACCGTTTGCAGCTTCTGAACCATAAAGAGCGGCAGCGTTACCACCTTTAAGAACGTTCATGCTTTCGATATCGTTAGGGTTAAGAGTTGAGAGGTAAGCAAGGTTCACCGGAACACCATCAAGAACCAGAAGAGCCTGGTTATTACCAAGGAATGAACGGTTACCCCTGAGTACTACCCTGACATCAGGGTTTACGCTGGCGTTAACAGTGTTGATCTGCAGACCTGCAACCTTACCTGAAAGAGCAGATGCGGCGTTTGTTGCTTTTGCCTGTGTAATAAGTTCTGTTTCGATTTTTGTAACTGCGGCACCAACCTCGTTGGCGTTACGCTTGATACCGAATGCAGATACTATAACTTCGTTCAGACCAACGGTTTCCGATTCCAATACTACGTCAACAACAGAACGGCCGTTTATCTGTACTTCCTGCTTCTTCATACCTATGTATGTAAAAACAAGAGTAGTGGCATTTTGAGGTACTGTCACAGAATATTTCCCGTTAACGTCTGTAGCTGTACCAATCGTAGTACCTGCTACCTGAACAGTTACGCCAGGAATAGCACCCTCCCCCTCTACAGAGGAAGTAACTGTACCTGTAATGACTCTCGTTTGCGCGATAAGTGTCGAGACACTTAAAACGAACAAACCAATCAACAGTGATAGTTTCTTCATACTAATTTAAGTTTTAGGTTTTAGTTTACGGCGCTAAAGATATATTTTGTTTTTATTAATTCCAAATTGTTAAAAAAAATTAACAATGCTGCACTCCCCCAATTGGTGTGGGTATTAATGCTTATGCCAGAAAAAAAAATGAAAAAGTGCGATTAAAAATGTATCCCGTTCTACCCCTTTTTCAACAGGGTGTAATTCCTGAAATATACCGGAATTGTCTCTATACCCCTGAAAAAATTCGCGAGAGGAAAATTTTCATTGGGCGAGTGAATAGCATCCGACTCGAGACCGAATCCAAGAAGTATTGATTTGATTCCCAATATATTTTCGAATGTGGTAACGATGGGTATGCTGCCACCGCTTCTGACAGGTATCGGAACCTTGCCAGACACAGTCTCGACTGCCCTTGCAGCAGCAAGGTATTCAGGTGTATCAAGGGGGCTCACGTAAGCTTCTCCTCCATGAAGGTACCTGGCCTTCACCGTAACACCTTCAGGGGCTATGCGCGTGAAATGATCAATAAAAAGACGTGCTATTCTTTCTGCATTCTGATTGGGAACCAGACGCATTGATATTTTTGCAAAAGCCCTGGAGGGCAGTATGGTCTTGGCACCTTCACCAGTGTACCCCCCCCAAATCCCGTTTATATCGAGAGTTGGTCTTATACCTATCCTTTCAGTATCTGAATAGCCGGTCTCGCCACCAAGAGAACTAACTCCGACTGACTTCATGAACTCGTCACGGCTGAAAGGCCTTTTTGCCATGGCTTTTCTTTCTTCATCAGAGCATTCAACGACATCGTTATAGAAGCCGGGAATAGTTATTCTTCCGTCCTTATCCTTCAATGAAGAAATCATATCGCAAAGGACATTGCATGGGTTCACGACACTGCCTCCGTAAAGGCCGGAATGGAGGTCACGATTTGGTCCTGTAACCTCTACTTCAACATAAGACAATCCTCGCAGACCGGAAGTTATTGAAGGCGTATCGAGAGATATCATCGTGGTATCTGAAATAAGGATTACATCAGCCTTCAGCATTTCCCTGTAGTCGCTGCAGAACTGACCCAGGCTTACAGATCCTATTTCCTCTTCACCCTCAACCATGAACTTTACATTACAGGGCAGGGTTCCTGTTCTTGTCATCAGTTCAAATGCCTTAACGTGCATGAATAGCTGGCCCTTGTCGTCATCAGCTCCTCTTCCCCTTATTTTCCCGTCGCGGATCCCGGGTTCGAAGGGCGGGGTATTCCAGAGTTCCAGGGGTTCGGCCGGCTGCACATCGTAGTGCCCGTAAACAAGTATAGTTGGCAGATCAGGAGAAATAATCTTCTCGGCAAAGAGTATAGGATGTCCCTTGGTCTGGTATACTTCAGCCTTATCGGCCCCGGCATCTAGAAGTGACTGCTTCAGAGCTTCAGCCATCTTCTGCATATCAGGCTTGTTCTCGTCGCGGGCACTAACCGATGGTATCCTGATCAACCGGAACAACTCATCAAGGAACCTTTCCTTGTTAGCTTCGATGTATTTCCTTATGACTTCCATGACTGATTATTTTTTTAATTCTCGGGCGGCAATGCAAAGCTGTTCATAGATTTCACTGCCAAGGGCCCTTGTTAAAGGCTCTTTCAAAAATTTGTAAACAGGTACTCCGTTCCTCCTGCCCATCTCGCGGGCAGAGTGGCAAATCGGCCACTCGTGATAGTTGACAGCTGTAAAATCGTGGTACTTCTTCATCCTCACGGGAAAAAGATGACACGACAGTGGTTTCCGGAAGTCAACCTTGCCGTCTTCCCATGCCTTTTCAATCGCGCATTTCAAAACACGACCGTCATAAATAGTATAGGCACATTCTTCCACTCCAATAAGCGGGGTTACCTTTTCTCCTTCAAAATCCACGACGCTGGTCCCCTGCTCCCTTATGCTTTTTTCACCCTCGGGCCTGAGATATGGAAGGATCTTGTCTTTTATACTTTCCAGGATATCTGCTTCTTCATCATCCAGAGGAGCCCCCGCGTCACCATACCTGCAACAATTGCCAAGGCACATCGGCAGGTCGCAGATGAATTTTTCCTCCAGGAGGTCAAGGCTTATTATGTAGGAACCGATTTGAAGCATTATTAAAAGAAGTAAAAAGTAAAAAGGAAAAAGTAAAAAGGAAAAAGGAAAAAGGAAAAAGTGAAAAGTTAAGAACGCTGGTTAGCGGGTTCGTTAAAAATAATAATAATTACTACCGTGGAAATCAGACTAGTATCTTACCGGTCATTTCCGCGGGAACAGGTACTCCCATAATAGTCAGGATAGTAGGGGCAACATCAGCGAGTATCCCTTCCTTGATGGCCTTGTAGTCGTCGGTTACGAGAATAGATGGTACAGGATTGAGAGAATGGGCCGTGTTAGGTGATCCATCTTCGTTCATTGCCTTGTCAGCGTTCCCGTGATCAGCAATTATCAGCACGTCATAACCTTGTGCTCTTGCTGCCTTAACCACTTCACCAAGGCATGCATCTACAGTGGCAACGGCTTTCCTGATAGCGTCATAGACACCAGTGTGCCCAACCATATCGCCATTAGCGAAATTGAGGCAAATAAAATCGAACTTGTTTTTCTCAATCTCCCTGATTACAGCCTCTTTTACCTCCGGGGCGCTCATTTCAGGCTTGAGATCGTAGGTCTGGACCTTCGGTGAGGGAATAAGAACTCTCTCTTCTCCTTCAAAAACTTCCTCCCTGCCACCAGAGAAGAAGAAGGTAACATGAGCGTACTTCTCGGTCTCGGCTATCCTTAGCTGCTTCCTACCGTTTTTGCCAAGT
Organism: Bacteroidales bacterium; assembly: GCA_046329885.1. Classification (GTDB taxonomy): domain Bacteria; phylum Bacteroidota; class Bacteroidia; order Bacteroidales; family VadinHA17; genus LD21. The sequence continues at coordinate 135,110 of JAXLTU010000001.1, read as the reverse complement.
GTTTCGCCTATGGTGTTATTCGCGTTCTCTTTCGGATAAATAACGTGAAGGCCCTCGAAAGTGGCGTCATAAGGAGTCATCGTGCAATAGTAAAGCGGTATAGTTTTCATCCCGGCCTCGGGCATATCCTTCTGGGTGAGGGCGATTGTAAGCTCCCTGGCCCTGTCATTCCTGAAATTGAAGAAGATAACCACGTCTCCTTCCTTTAATTTTCCGATTGGTTCACCATCGTTGCCGGTAACGACTATTGGTTTCATGAACTCATCCGGTTACCTCATTGTCATACGATTCCTGCATGGCAGCAAGAATATCGGTTGTTTTTGCTCCTATTCCATCGACAACAAGGTCATAGCCGACCTTCACCCTCTCCCATCTCTTGTCACGGTCCATGGAATAATACCTTCCAACGAACGATGCTACCCTGCCATTTGAATGCTTCAGGTGACCAAGCAGGTTTTTCATGTAACCCAATCCGCTCCTCGGATCAGTGTCGCGGCCATCGCCGAAACCATGAATAAAGACTTTTTCGAGGTTATAGTCTTTAGTCATATCGCACAGGGTGTACAGGTGTTTATCGAGCGAATGAACACCTCCATCAGAAAGCAGTCCGAAGAAATGAACTGCTTTACCTTTATCGCGGGCATACGAAAAGGCGTCAACAAGGACCTTGTTTCTTTTAATATCGCCGGTTTTGCATTCCACGTTGATCTTGACCAGGTCCTGGTAAATAACCCTTCCGGCGCCAATGTTTAAATGACCGACCTCCGAGTTCCCCATCTGACCATCGGGCAGACCCACGTCTTCGCCGGAAGCATGAAGCCTCGAATTCGGGTATTTACTTTTCAGGTTATCGAGGTTGGGTGTGGGTACAGTACTAATTACATCAGCCGCGGAGCCGTCACCAATTCCCCATCCGTCGAGGATCATCAGCAAAACTTTCTTATTCATGATTATTAACTATTTCAATATACTTAAACATCGCATTTCCCTCTTTGTTCTTTAAAACCGGGCGGGAAGCAGAGGGCAAAAATAGCCAAATTTTGATAACAAAAATTAGTGACTTGCTATAACGAGTTTTTTGTACGATTGCAGTTTCCCTTTAACCGAAACCTTCACGGTATATAGCCCATTCTTCAGGCCCAGGTTATCAATCACATATTCCCTTTCGCCACTCCCGGCATTGTAAGAACGGACAAGGTTCCCTGAAAGATCAAATATCCTTATATCCCTGTCATAAAAGGACTCTCCAGCGAACCGGATTGTAAGATTACCATTTGTCGGGTTAGGATATAGGAGAATGTCTTCACCTGCCGCGTTTATTTTATCCACACCAACAGCTATGTCAAGGAAGCTTTTCACTTCTGCCTGGTATACCTGTTTGGTTATATTGTTCTGAATGAAAGCTATTACCTTGAATGATGTTTTCGAAGAAAGTTTTTCGATTTTCCAGTAGATATCTTTTTTCTCCACTTCCTTCCCTTTTGTCCAGTTTCTGTCGAGACTGATTCCACCTGCATCCGGAACGAGCTTTCTGAAGATGTTATAATATGATTTACCGTTAATAATACAGGTATCTTCAACAACTGCAAGGTAGAGTGTAATATTGCTCGCGCTTATGTCGTCGAGCGATCTGATAGTTGCAGATACGCCAAGTATTCCTGAACTGACATTTGCATCGAGTTCTATCAGGAAAGTCGGTTTAATGAGGCTGCGCCGGGTGAGGTCATTAATGTCGAGCATCACCCCTGCAAAGTGATCGGATATGGAAGCATAGTTGAGTCGTGTTCCACCATCGATGAATGAATAAGGTGCCCTTGATAATCCATAGAAGAGGAACCTGGCATTAGCATCCTCCGGGTTATCAGTGTAAAACTGATCAGTGCCCGGGAAATTTGTATGATACTGGATATTAATGACATCCTCGTTCATCAGGTCGGAAACTCTTTTCACATCCGGCGCCACTTTGGTAGCATCAGTTGAAATCATGTTGGTGAAGTGTTCAAAGAGGACGCCTCTTGTTCTTTCGGTTATGAGAATGTCATCAAGTGCTATCCCATCGCTTTCCTGGGCAGATCCGTCAGATCCATAGACAAGGCTGAACTTGACATCCTTTTTACCCGCAAGTTCGTCGAGTGTATGCTTTGACTCTACCCAGTTAGTGTCTTTGATATCGCCATAGCCGGCGGTCCAGCCTTGCTGTTCACCCCCGGGTTTGCCTTTAATCAGGGTAGAATTGTACCAGTTTATACCATCGTCGAGCGTACCTATATACTCGGGGTTCCCGTCTCCAATCTGGTACAGAAGGGCTGCACCATCGTGGTTCCGGTCAAATCGTTTCCAGAGCATCATCGAAATCATCGGACGTTTCAGACTTGTAAAATCGAAACAGGGACTCATTACTGAATAGTTGACAGGGATGGTATCAGGTGTACTACCATTCCCAAAATTGGTAAACCAGGCTTTCTGCCCGGAGTATGGATGATCTATATATTGTCCCTGTGGCAATCCGAAAGTCCACCTGTTAATACCCTCGTAACCGTTGAACCAGCCACCCTGGCCTGCTTTTTCAAAATTCTCCTCGTAGAGCAGATCAGGAGTAACCGGTATTGTAGGCCTTATGAATATGCTGTCCTCCCTCGTATCGCTGCAATTCTTGTACTTTGTTCCTACTGTATAAGTGAATCTCAGATAACCGAAGGAGTTTTTCGGATAGTTCAAAATCTTTGCATCGTATGAATTAGGATCATTTTCAAATTTCCAGACATGAGAAGTGATACCGGGCACGAAAGGCGTTGTATCCCTGAGAATAATATTTGTTCCGGGGCTGTAACAATCTCCCCGGAAATAGAAGTCAGCAACTGGTTTAACCCCTACATCTATTCCCTTTTTAACCTCGGAAGTGCAATTTTTGTCAGTTTGGACCTTAAGAGTGACATCATGTTCGCCACCCTGACTGAAAAGAAAACGTATCGAATCCCTGTTAAAAACATAATTAGTCCCCATATAGGAAACGGTCCAGGTAGTTGAGGAAACAACCGGGATAAGCGGGGTTTTGTTAACAAAAGCAATAGAGTCATCCGGGGCGGTAATGCAAGTGTCTCTCAGTACAAAATCGGGGTGAGGTGCTGGATTAATCGTTACCCCGACTCTGATGGAATCGGAGCATCCCCTTACTGTTGAATACCTGTAATCAACATTATAGTCACCTGCTAGTCCCGATGGCTTGAATATCGTGTCATTAAAAACCGGGATTCCCTTGAATGCACCAGATCCGGGTTTTGCCTTAAGGACAAATTCATTATCATTTGAACAAAAGATTGTTTTTGCTTCAAGAGAACTGATAACCGGCTTAACAACTTCCTCGATATCAAAAACCATTGTTCTTCGCAGCGTATCCATTCCTGTCCCTGTGGCCAGGTAGGTAAGTGTATTATAGCCATAACCCGGTCTTAACTTTGATGGATTGAAAATAATAGTGTCATTAATAGTTCTTATAACAGCTGACGAATCTGAAATAGTAAACTTCCTGTCTGTATACCCGGCGGGGACATTGATAATAACGACTGTATCTTTACTGTCATTAGAGCAATAAAACTGGTTAAACCCTAAAATGGAAACGTTCACATTTGATACAGATACATTCTGGTAAGCGACCTGCGTGCAATAATGTTCATCGTAAGTCCAGGTATACGTGTACTTGAGGGAATAAGGGCTTCCAAGGTAGCCCGCGGTTTTGGGTGAAAAATAATCATTAGTGACGCCTGTCCCTTCGAATTTTCCACTATCAGGAACGGCAGACAATTTTATGTCAGCATCCAGAACGCTAAACGATGTCGAAGGCATTGTAAAACGGGCCAGGGGTTCACTGTACCTTATTGAATTACTGTTACCCTGGTTATCAACAGGCATAACTCCAAAACGAATTTCTTTCCCGATATCTGACGACTGAAGTACATATTTCCTGTAACTGTCGCCCACTCCTGTTTTGACAACAACACCATCAACAGTCCAATAATAAATGGAGTTACCTTCCTTGTAACTGGTTTTCACGTAAGCATACCTCCCCCTGAGTTCAGAGCCTGTTTGTCTTGAACCAGAAATACATATTCCACTGGCATCAGGAGGTATGGCTGAATGATCAGTGACAGGTCCTTCAAACGTGCCTTGCACCAGATTACCAGAAGATGGTTTCCCGGTGATGGAAACCGGTATCACATAAAACTTGAAGCGGTATCCCACATCATCTGATGTTAAGGTATAGGTTGAATCCGTCGATTCCTTAACCATCAGGGTATCGCGGTACCACCTGAAGATATGCAGCCCGGGCAGGTCATTATCAGCATCGTGGTAAGTGAACCTGGCTTTTATAGTTACTCCTTTCTCGAGGGTGCCATAAATATGCAGGTTACCTGCAGATGGTCGGGTATTGGCAGGTCCGAAGCCAACCGGGCTCGTAACAGCGGAACCTACAGACCCGTTTGATGAACGTGGTGTTACACTGAACTTGTACCAGCGTCCTTCCTCCCCTTCCCTTATTGAATATGCTATGGTAGTTACTCCGAGAGAGGTGTAGGTTCCACCCTGGGAGGTTGATGACAGCCACGAGTAGGTTGAACCACTCTCCGCATCCCCATCAGCATCCGTGTAAGTGTAAGAACCTATAAGGGTCGCTCCAAGGTCCCTCGAGGCCCCGGAAATACTGACTGACGAAGCAACAGGCGGTGAATTGGTAAAAGGTCCGTACCATGGCGATGAATCCTCGAGGCCAGGCGAACTGCCTGACGAGGAGCGCGGGGTCACGTAAAACTTCACGTATTTATTTATATAACCAGCGGGTATACCAAGACTCGTACCTGTTTCCCCGGATATATCTGTCTCGTTCAGTCCGCTTGCATTATCCGCCACACGCCATCTGAATGTCGTTCCTGACTCCGGGTCATTTTCGAGGTCATAATAAGTATAAACACCATAAACGGTCTTCCCGGTCTTTTTCTCACCGACAATTTGTTTTGATAATACGGATGGCAACGAATTGGCAACAACGGGGAGGCTAAGAGCGCTTGAATCCGTGGCAATGGTGTCGTGGGTTCCGTTCCGAAGGACAAGTACCTTGAAATATATTGAATCACCCAGGTCAGTGGAAGAGATCGTGTACGAGGCTGATCCTGCCGATAACTGACTCCTCGGGGAAGAGCTATACCAGTAATACGCTATATCCTGGTTTGTAATTCCATTCAGTGTCTGATGACCTGTCAGTACGGAACCGACAGTATTATTACCTGTAATGAATACATTTGAAACAGTCTGCGAGTCTAGCCTGGCTCCTGTAAAAAGAAACATCAACACCGGCAAGACGCTATATTTCAGAATTTTGTTCATCGTGTTTATCTCGTGAATAGCTGAGTCTTTTAAATCCTGAATTTGAAGAAGGTAATCATCGAGTTAGCATCGTAGCTGCTTTTCCCTACCGCGATAACATACCCGTCATCCCCTGCCACTACATCGTACGAAGCCTGGACCCCGGATGAACCATTTATCCTGATGGTCCCCTGGACAGGTGTCCCGTTCGCATCAGCCTCGAAAACAAGGATATCACCGGCAGTGCTCCCTCCTGTCTGTCCTGAAAGAATAAAGCTGTTATTGCCGTAAGAAGTCATGGCATTAACAGATGAAGAAGCCCCGGATATCTCGAATGGAGTGTAAGCCGGTTGGGTAGAATGGAAGTCTTTATTAATCTTCCGGATAAATATCTTCTGATTGACTGTTTCATTTCCGATATTACCAGCCACCATCAGGCTGCCATCATCAAGTACTTCCATATCGGCAGCATATTCATCGAGTGCATCACCAAGTATTATATCATCAGTTATGCTCAGGTCCTGGTTTATTCTTACGAGCAACAGGTTCCTGTATTGCATGCCCGGGTTAGATTCCTCGGTACTGCCAAGTATAATAAAGCCACCGTCTATGTCTTTTTTAATAGCAACACCCGCGTCATTATTCATGAAGCCATAATCGTTTGAATCCCAGTAATCTCCATTGTCATGGATTTTCAGGAAGAAGAGGTTTGTTTTACCTGCAATATTACCGGCGGAATTCCCGGCCACTTTGGCTGAGTCGATTGTTCCTAGTACAATAAAGCCGTTGTTTACCTGGACTATATCAGTTCCGGTCCAATTGTTTTCGCGGCCCCCGTAAGATTTTTCCCACATGATGTCTCCGCCAGCAGAAAGTCGAACGACCAGTATTCTTGTTTTTGTCCCGAGCGAGGTCTTTACCGTCGTCGTACCAACACAAACCAACGATCCGTCATCCAGCTTATATATCTTCTTCCCCCAGTCGTCAAGCCGGCCTCCTGTTGATGTCTTCCACACGATGTTACCGTTCCAGTCAGTCTTTAGTACACCCAGGTCGCGGCTCGAGAGGGAATCGACAATTTTCCCATCCTGTCTCGTGATATTATAAAGCTGACCGGCAATGACATAGCCATCTGAAGCAATTGAAATGCTATAGCCTATATCTTCAAAAGCATCTCCATAGAGTTTAAGTGTATAGTCGCGGCTTTCATCCTTGGAGCAGGCTGAAACAAGTATCAGAATCGAGGCTGATATTAAAAGGATCTTCTTCATTTTGCACCAGCTTTTTTTGTCGGTCTGTAGATAATGTAGGTATAACCAACTGATACTGAGAAGCAGTTCAGCCTGAAATCAGGATCGGCCCAGAAATAGAGGTGGTTCTGGTTTTGAGTTGATTCTCCCCCCGGTATATTCTGGTTAAGAAGCCCAAGCGAGAACCTTGCCTCAGCGAAGATATATCCACCCGGGATCTTGTATTTCATGCCACCGCCGGGTTGAATTACAAGGTCTATCCTCCGTCTTGAATCACCCCTGTTTAATGAAACCGGTGGTCTGTCATTGGGATTGTTGAGATCTGTCATCTCGAGCGAGAAGTCACCTTTCGAAGCTATATCGAGGGAGGGTCCCGCGCCAAGCCTGACGAAAGGGGTGAATTTTTTCCAGTCTGCCAGGTTATACATCACGAATACAGGCAATTCAATCCTGCTCTGGACCTCGTGATACTTACCTGAAGCAAATGTCGTGGTGTAATCTGACGAGAACGATAATTGAGAGAAGGCCAGTTCAGCCCCGGCTTCCAGGTTCTTTCCTACAATAATTCTTGCTTCTGCTGAAATATGAAGGTTTAATGCTCCTGAGCCATATTTGATAACAGGTTTCTCGCCGAGAACAGAATTATCACTGACGAAAGTCATGAACGGGACATTCAGCCCGGCCCGGACGCTGAATTGAATTACCGGGTCGACGTTAAAAGTATTATACAGGTAAATGAAGCTTGAATGGTCAGTCTGGCTTGGTTTATACTCGGGGTTCTTTCTAAGAAAAGAAAGCATTGCTGAATCGGCCTTGGCGGGCTGATCATTAAGCACATGAGTCTGAATTATCAGTTTGTAAGCCGCGAGCTCCTCTTCCTTTTTGAATCCCGATCTCAGGCAGCCTGCCAGCATGCCTTCCACCTGGCGGGTCTGACCCTTCTCGAAAAGGGTCTGTGCTTCCCGAAGTTTCTCAGCGCAACTCTCCTTAACCTGCGCGATCAAGCCAGAGCGAGGACAGGAAACCAGCAAAAACAGAACCACCCTCAGAAGGCCGGATTTGATCGTGGTGGGTGACATAAAACAATTATTTAATAACATTAACCTTGATACTGAAATCTTTATCGGTACAGGTCTTTTCATACCTGAGATCCTTGCCGACATAAGTCGCCCACTCATCTTCAGTCATATTTCTCCCGAGATTCGAACAGAAGTCACCAGCCATTATATCAGCTGTGGTGGGTCTTCCGACAAGGTTATTGGGTCCCTTGTAAGACCCCGATATAACAAGCTGCCCGTCAGCACTGAACTCGACAGCCATGACAAATCCTTCCTGATCGTTAAAGGTGACCGGCGGAGTTGTCAGATCTGTAAGATTCCAAAGCTTTAGTGTATTATCATTCGAAGCAGTGGCCATCTGCATGTACCTGTTATTGAATCTTATATCATTTATCTCGGCGGTATGTGCCTTCATCGACGAAATCCGCCTGTGGTTAGTTATGTCCCAGAACTCGACAGTTCCATCCATGAATCCAAGGGCAAGAACATTATCATCGGGCTTGAACCGGACAATTTTTATTGATTTACCAGGGGTTTCTATCCTGAAGTTTTCTCCCGGGCGGTCAGTATTCCACACCAGTGCTTTACCGTCGGGACTGACACCGGCAATATATTTACCCCCGGATGATATATCAATGAAGGTTATCTGCATTTTCTCGGTATCAATCACAACCGAGGTTTTCGTGGCGAGATCCCATTTGAGAACCTTCCCGTCGAGTGAAGCAGAATACAGATATTTCCCGTCGAAGGAGAACACAAGAGATCGTATTTTACCCGTGTGCCCTTTGAGCTCGTACTGCATGTTATTACCACCCTTGAGCGGTATCATCCTGATAGAGGAATTATCACCACCGCAAGCCAGCCATGCAGCGTCCGGACTTACAGCAAGGACCTCAACCACCTCATCACCGGTATATACTACCTGGAGATCTTTGGTCTTGCTGTCGAGACTCCATTTCAGTACCTTCTTGTCGTAGGCAGAAGTATAGAACTCGGGTTTACCAGGAACCATTGCTATACTTTTTATCTGATCGGTATGCCCTTTATATTCAACGTATTTCGTGTTTTTAAACTGCTTTGACACGTTATACAAACCCATGTAGATATCCGCGTCGTAAGGTATCCCGTTATATTGTTTGTTGAACAGGTAGGCCTGGTAAGCAAGTAATGACTGCAGATCGCTCTGGGAATTCAACTGAAGTGATTTTACTGACATTGATTTACCTGTCGACAACATTCTTTGCCGAAGGGCTTCAATCCTTTGCTTTTCCGCTTCCCTGTAGTTATTGTCTGCTCTCTGTTTTGCCTGAATTGCTGAATCAGTTTGAATCCTGGCTATGTTTCTTTGGGTTATTGCCACGTTAGCGCTGTCCTCTGCTCTTCTTCTTTGCAGGTCAGCTTCAATTTTGCGTTCGTTGGCAATCTGTTCATTGGCCTGGGCTTTTCTCCTGTTCTCATCGGCAATCTCCTTCTGCAGTCGCTCCTGAACCGCGGATGAATCAGCCTGGGCTCTCGCCACCCTTTCCTTCTGGGCATTTGCATCGGCGTCCTTCCTGGCGCTTTCAGCAGCTATCTGCTGAATGAAGGCGTAGAGCATGAAGACCACGGCGACTATCGCGGCAGAAGCAAGTATCCCGGCAACTATCCTGGTCCGTTTGATCTGACGCTTCTGCATCATTATCTTGTTTTCCTCCTCTGCCTGGTATTCTCTCTCGCTGGTGCGAAGGTAGACCATGGCTCTTTCGAATGCAGGGTCATATCTTTCCGCCCACGCGAGAGTCGGTCGTTGCTGTTCGCGCCAGTTTATTGCAAGCTGCAGGTCAGGTGGTCTCCACAGTGTCGTTTTCCCCTGCTGGTACATAGCCGAGGCCTCGGAAAGCCGGAGGTACATCTGTACTGATTCCGCTTCCTCTTCTACCCACTGGCGCAGCCTGTTCCATAATCTCATCAGGCTCTCGTGAGATACATCGATGACCGATTCATCGTTCATCGGTACATTCTCGCGGGGAGTGAGAAAAGATCTCGAAGTGACCCTGAAGCTATCTATGACGCCATACAGATCGTCGGCAGTGCAACCGATTATCGTTCTGATTAATCTAACGCTCGTGGGATTTCTAACCCCCTTGTTATCAGTACCCTTCTCGGTAATGATTTTGAACATTTTCTCGCAGATGAGCTTGCCAGCCTGGTCAAGTTCCTCGTATGCTTCATTGGCATGCCGCGACATTGCCTCATCCATGGTACCAACCGAGTCGTACTCGCGTGAAGATATTGGCAGATCAGCATCATCAAGAGCTCTCCAGTATTCCCAGGTCCTCATCAGAGCATGCTGGAGCACCGGCAGCTGGTCAGTCTGCTCGCCTATGTCATCAAGGAGTTTCTCGATAAGAGCAGGTTCGATTGTTGCCCCGGCATATTTCACCGGACCCTCTATTACAGCCCTGTAATTGTCCCTGTTCATATGGGGAACGAGGTAATTACTACTGTTTATCAGTTGAGTGAAGTCCTGGAAATGGGCACATTCGCCAATGAAATCGGAACGCATCGTGATAATGACATAAATCCCCGATCCTCCCTTCTGAACAGCTCCTTCAAGCAATGAAACAAATAGGTGAGCATCTTTGCCCGGTAACGCCCCCTTTTTGTCTGAAGTGTATCTGAATAACTCCTCGAACTGGTCAACCACAACGAGGAGCTTACCTGAACCGGAAAGTATTTTGTTTGTTGCCAGTGAAGACAGTGATTCTTTACCTGAACGAAGGGCATTCTCAACACTTTCTTTTGGATCAGGTTCACCGGCTTTAACCTGTATGATTTGCGAAAACGCCGCAGAGAGGTTCCTTACAGGGTCATTACCGGGTCTGAAAGTCACAACCTTGAGTTCCGTGTCGCCAAGTGCCTTGCTGAAACCGGGTATCACCCCGCAAAATATCAGCGATGATTTCCCAGTTCCGGAAGCTCCAATAATTGTAACGAAATGATTTTTTGCAAGCCTGCTGATTACCTCATTGCTCTCGTTCTCCCTTCCGAAGAAAAGGTCACTCTCGCCGGGAAGAAATGGCCGTAATCCCGGGAAAGGGTTGGAAACCTTAAGTCTGGATGCCTGACCCATTTGTGCTTGATTAATTCTAAACTCTAATTCCTATTACCAGAATGTCGTCAACCTGGCTGTTTGATCCCATCCAGTTGTATAATGTTGTTCTGAGTATCTCCTTCTGTTCAGCCATCGGTTTATCGTGGATCTCGAACAGGAGACTCTCGAACCTGCGGGTGAAAAATTTCTTGTTTTCAGGTCCACCGAACTGGTCGGCATACCCGTCTGAAAACATGTATACCATGTCACCTTTTTCAAGTCGAATATTTGTCCCGGTGAATTCCTGCCTCTGCCCATCAACGAAGGCTCCAATCGGGAACCTGTTCCCCTTGTATTTCACAGGCTTATTGGCACTTATATGAATTATTGGATTATTTGCACCTGCAAAATCAACTTTCATCTTGTTAAAATCAAAGACACACAAAGTCATATCCATCCCGTCCTTGATTGAAGTGTCACCCGCGTTTTCGTTTAATGTATTTATTACTCCCCTGTTCAATTCATTCAGGATCTCGCTGGCTGATGTTACCTTCTGGACGTTCACAGCATTATGCAACTGGTTAAAACCCACGATAGACATGAAGGCTCCGGGTACACCATGACCGGTACAGTCGACGGCAGCGACCATTACAAGACCATCACGTTCATGCATCCAGTAAAAATCACCGCTTACAATATCCTTGGGAAGATAAAATACAAAATAATCGGGAAGGTATTCATCAAGCACCTTGAATGATGGCAGTATAGCCGTCTGTATCCTTCTGGCATAATGGATACTGTCCATTATATGCTTTTTCTGTTCCTCTATCTCGAGGTATGCAGCGTTCAGCTGAACATTTTTCCCGGCCAGGGCATCACGCTGCAGAGCGAGTTCCTCCTTCTGCTTCTCGATCTTGAGTGTACGCTCCTTGACCTTCTCCTCCAACTCGTAGTAGTAACTCTCGAGCTGGGAAATCATCATGTTGAATTTTTCAGAAAGTCTTGTAATCTCGTTATTACCTGTCACCTCGGCTCTCTCCCTCAGGTTCCCGTTCGTGATCCTGTCAACATTCTCGACAAGTTTCTTTATCGGGTTGGTTATCACCATGGTTTTCCTGTACATGAGAATGGATACAACTATAAGGGTCAGGATGAAAATGAGAGTGAACCTGGTGGCTTCGACCCTGAACAATGCCTTCTGGGCGGTACTATCGGAGATAATTCTTATTACTGATCCCTTGTAGAGGCTAGACATTGGCTGTTCCTTCAGGTTGGCCCTTTCCATGTAGATATACTGGTACTGGTACCACGATTTACCCGATCGTTCAGTAAATGTTAAAGTGTCTTTTTCCCTGAATGCCTTGAGCAGGTTTTGCTTCTGGCTTTCCACGAAAAATGCATTCTTGTTCATGCTGAATGGCTCATCGGCCATCAGGAACAGTTCCACATCAACAATACCTTCCGTGTCGTGCTTGAGCTCGCTCTTTACATCCTCGATGGCCTGTATTATCTCGTCGACTTTCGTTGAATAAGCTCCAAGTTCCACGATATACTTTTTGTCGTTAGTGGGCTGGTAAGTGTATTTCTTGGGTCGTTTGGTCGTGTGCTCGATGGCGAACAGGTCGGACTTGAATTTCCCGATATCAAAAATATCAAGCAGGTATTTCTTGAAAACATCACCATAAGTGAAGAGGTTACGCCCCTGGTCGTCGCGGAAGGTGGTGTTAACTATGGTGCCATCGCGCCCGATTACATAAATATCCTCGTTGTCAGGGTCCATACCAAGCTCGGTTGCTATTGCCCTGAGATCAATTTTCTCGATGTTATCGGTACTGGCGAAATATTTGTTAATTATCGTTGAACTGAGATTTCTGAATCGCTGCGTGAATTCCTGATCAATTATGTTTATTGCAATATCCTGGAATTTAAGGACCTTGGTCACCTCGTCGGCAAGCATCCTGTTCTTTTCGTCATTTGCCTTGCTTATCAGAGCCCTGGTATGCTGGAAATTAAGAATCGCGAATAACAGCAATGCAAGCAAGGTAGGTATCACTACATTGAAGATAAGCTGCCGGAAAATTGTTGTGCCTCTCATGCTTTTATCAGGATATAACTTTCAGGTTCATTCTTTCAATTTTTGCAAACAGGACTCTGGCTGTTTCAGGCGCGGTGCCGTGGCAAACCACTATGGCTGATACTGGCAATGAATAGGTAAATACCACGGTATCATCATTCCCCGGTCCGGTATCCTTTGCTCCCCTTTTAAGGAGATAAGTATCGATAATGATATTATTTTCATCCAGCCTCCAAATTATAGAGTCATCTGCCGATAATACAGGATTGGTCTTCTTTCCTGCCGAATGTACCACCAGGTCCGCGAGTCCGATAAGATCATTTTCATCAACTCCCGGGAACACTGAGGCAAGGAAAACAGTTTTATTATATATGGACCGCGGGTTATCAGACCCGTTTAATACATACTCATTTACCTGGTCCCTTGTCCCCTTGCCAAGCCTTGCTGAAACGGATTCAAACAAAGAGGGATCAGTACGGCCAATCGCGGCTGCAGCTTCTTCTCTGAGAACCCCGAACGGACTGAAAAGCAGAGCAGTAAGAGTATCGCGCAAAGAACTTCCCGGCAAGGATTTCAGCGTCCTGAGTATGCAGGCCCTGGTCCAGATACCGGCAAGATTATAATCGCGGTTCAGAAGATCATCAATAACCCTGTCGTAGTCTGGTATTTCTCTCGGGTAAAAATGATGAAGGTTTTTCAGTTTCTCCTCGTCAGGCACGACATCAAGAAGTGCTATCAGTCGTGGTTTTACAGAGTCGTCGACAACAAGGTCTATCATTTCAAGCGCGTAGTTAACGCTTCCGACAGTACCATTCCCGAGGTTTTCCCTGATTCGTTCAACAGACACGGGATCGTAGGCGATTGCCAGCAGGTTAAATAGGAATCTCATCCACCTGGTTGTGTCTTCAGCGAGTTCATCATGCACCAGTTTATCCTCGTTTCGAGCGAGGGCGACCTGGGCAGACAGGTTCCATGATACTATGCCGGCCGTGTCTGATATGAGCTGGTGCAACCTGTCTCTCTCCTCTTCACTCGCCCTGTAATTATTACCCAGCAGCGAAAAGGCCGCTGTTTCTTTCACCTGTCTCGAATTAGACCATAACCTTGCGAAAATAAACTCGTTGTCGGTTTTAGAACCTGTCCTGGCAAGCAAGGATAAAATTACCGTCGAAAGATCATTATTGCCTGAAGAGCTCATGTAGAGGCGTGACAGGTTTTCAGAAGCCTTATGGCCGAAACTTTCGATAACCTTTGATGCATCAAGTGTTAATCCCGGGTTTGACAGGCAGTCGCACACCTCACCCAGCATATCCGTCAGACCAAATTTTCCGATGATCAGTATAGCTGTTCTTTTGGAAGAGATATTGTTATCGCGGAGCAGTCTTAATATCTCGGTAGTCTGGGGCAGCCTCGAACCGGCAAGCAATTTCTGACCCGGTAACAGTCCCGCCTTGTCCTTGGTAGCAGGCTGGCTGTTCATCTCAGATTCAAGTATATCAACGAGTGATGCTGCCCTGTGCCGAATGGCTTCGTCAGCATCTTTCCTCGAGGCTATGACTTTCAGGGCGGGGATAAGACATGGATCCGCGTTCTGCTCGTTCACTGAAACAATATACTCGAGGAAGTTCCTGTCACTGGTGCGCTCAATAATTGTCGTCTTGCCGCGGCATAGGTTGAAATATTCCGATTTGAGAAGGTAGGACGCGGCTGCCTCGCCTTGAATCATGTCTGAATAATCAACCGATTTATCGTTGCTTTTCGAACCCCCGCCACCTTCCAGCGATTCCCTGATAGTGTTCCTGTATTCCTTGTAAAGCCTGAAAGCGAATACTATCCACACGCCAACAATAAAAAAGAGCACCCACGAGAAATGCACGAGCTTTATAAAGGCTAATGCCCCAAGGCCCGCGAGGAGTAATCCCGACGACAAGGCAGATATCTCGTTTACGGTCCCGTCTATCGACGACTGAACTCCAAACCGGATCTTCTCGTCTACGCTCTGGTAGATAACTTTGAATGAAGGAGATTCAACAGAGTCCTTCAAAGCTTTTGTGAAAAGCCTTGAAAGGGCCATGAGGAGGAAGAAGATAAGGAAACCGGTTGACTGGGGAGCCAGTCCCATGAGTGAACCAATAAGTACTGCAATCAGGGTGAAGGCGCCCACCAGCCACGGTGTTAAAGTAAGGCATGTTTTGAGGCCATAATTTCTTATCAGGTAAGAAAATGCGAATACTTTAACAATCAGTGTGAAGATCATCATACTCCCTGTGAACAGCCCGAGGAATCTCGCCATATCCTCCTCGGCGGGATACTGGGCCCTGGTGACAGCCATGAAGGAGTACATAACGAAGAATGCAGTGGCAACGGACAAGGCAATGAAAATACCCATTGTCTGGATATACCTGTCCGTTCTGAATACTTTGAGACCCGAACCAGTTTTAGTTTCCTTTTTTGCAGCTTCAGCGAAGGAATACCTGTTGCCTATTGAAAACTGCAGAACGGAGGCAACCATTATAGCGGCTGTACTTATCAGAAGAATATTATGAGGGTTGAAATCAAATTCAAGAAGAACGGGAATTGAATAACAACTCACGATTGTCCCGATAACAATCCCGGCGTCAACGAGGCCGAACAGACGTTTGCCCTGGCGGAGTGAAAATAGACGCCCTGTTGTTCCCCAGAAACCAAGCATTGCCATTATGTTCAGGGGTCCGAACAAGACGAAAACAGTGAAAATAATCCATTTCGATGGTGAAAGGAGTAGGATAAGCCACAAAACGAGAGTGGCTATTGTGATGAATGAAAGGTTCAGAGTGGCGAAATTACGGAATACCATCCTCGATTGCAGCCATGTATAAGTAGCTGTAAGAATTATCCCGGTGAAGCCTGAAACAACATAGGCCCGGGCCATCTGCTTTTCGTCGAAAACCGCCAGAAACAGGGAGTGCGCGCTGGTATCGAATGCCCCATAATAAACACCAAGAAAGACCGACTGCACGAGAAGCATGGATACCATTGACCTCTCTTCAGGCTCAATCCCGAGGACTTTAAACAGCCTGTCTTTCATCCAGAAGTAGTAATTAATCCCTTGATGTTAATTAATTACTAAAAATAATAAAATATTAGAATTGAAAGATATATGAGGCCTTAAAATAAGCTAAAAGCCAATTTTCATTTTGTTCAGATTCCGATAAGTCCTGAAATTTTCTTTTGAAAACTGTCGGCATCAAGGCTGAACCCGTCGACAATCACATTCGCCATGTTATAGAAAGCCTCCCTTTTTGACAAGAGTTTAGTAATGTGATCAAGCAGCTCCTGGCCTGCCAATCCTTCGAGGAGGGGCCTGTGAGCTGTCTCCTTCTCGAGCCTGCTTTTAAGCTGACCGGGGGTCATTTTAAGATAAATAACCAACCCATCAGAAAGCATGTAATCCATGTTTTTACCCTGACATGGAGTGCCGCCACCAACAGCGATAACACAATCCGGTTTGTCCTTTAAGCTTTCCAGGATTTCAGATTCACGCTTCCTGAAGTAGCCCTCGCCCCTGATACTGAAAATCCGTGATATTGATTCCCCTTCCTCTTTTTCAACGAGAGTATCGAGATCGAGGAATGACCAGCCCAACGAGTTTGCCAGCTTCTTTCCGGCAGTGCTCTTTCCACTTCCCATGAAGCCGGTAATATATATCCTCCTGACCAATGTCATCAGAGTTCAAGTTTCATCTGGGCCGGATCGTCATGTTCTTCAGACTGTTTCTGATCTTCAGCCTGCGGCTGTCCCGGTTGTGGTTGAGCCTCGGACCTGATCACGGGCTCTATCTCCTGTATATTTTCCACCATGTAGCTGGTAAGCCTTTTCCCTTTCGCCTTGAAGCTCTTCACACCGATGAATTCGGCTACCTCAATTATTTCATTATCCCTGGTCTTGTGCTTGCCGCCAAATCTTATCTCCAACCTCGGGTATTCAACCTCGGTGAGGCTAACAAGCCTGGAATCGGGATGTTCGTGAACGAAATTCTGAGGCTTTTCCGATTCTTCCATCATGAATCGTTTCACGTAGTAAAAATTCTGTTCGGCATCCCAGTAAACAGCCGAGAAGACTTTTTCGGGTCTGAACCGTTCAATAAGAAGTATGTTGTCCTCGAAATGATTAGACAAGTCGAACCCCGTGGTCCTGAAAAACCCGTTCTTGAGTATCACCAGTATCTTGTCGTCGGCACTGAATTCACCGAGATATTTTCCCCTGCCATCGTCGTTTAGCCTGAAAACGGCATCATCGAACCATATCTTCCTTCCACCCAGGGTTGAAAGTCCTTTTTCCTTGAGTGCAATTTTCTGAACAGGAATCCTCGTGAGGAGGTTACCCATCGATGATTTGCCTTTGATGGCAAGCTGTCCGAAATCGAATTCGAAAGCTAATTTTTTTAACCGTGGTCTTGGCTTATGGTGTATGCGAATAACTTCGGCCTCGCCATTAGGGTTGGAGCTCAGGTACATTATCCTCGAGCCGGGTCGCCCCTTTGTCAGATTGTATTCCTTGTCGCGTGTAAGCCCGGTTATTGCACATCTTTTTGCCAGAAGGGCCCCGTCCTTACCATCCTGGTACACGATATTGTAAATTGTTCTCTCGTCATTCTTGAGGAACACGTTAACATAAAGGATATCGTTACCAACGAATTGTTTCTCTGCTACTTTCGTGATCATGTAAACACCATCCTTCCTGATGGTGATGATATCATCAATATCCGAACAGTCGCACACGAACTCATCCTTTTTAAGTCCCGTTCCAACGAATCCTTCCTTGTAATTTACATAGAGCTTGGCGTTGTTCGCGACAACCTTGGTGGCTTCTATCGTGTCGAAGCTTCTTAACTCGGTTTTCCTCTCGCGTCCCTTGCCATATTTCTTCTTTATCTGCTTGTAGTAGTTTATCGTGTAAGGGATGATATTCCGCAGGTGGTTCCTGACTTCATCAAGCTCGTTTTCAAGGCCTTTGATATGCTCGTCAGCTTTCTTGGAATCATATTTAGAGATACGCTTGATCTTAATTTCCGTGAGGCTGATAATATCATCGCGGGTAACTTCTCTTCGCAACCGCGATTTGAATGGTTTCAGTCCTTCGTCTATCGCTTCAATAACGGCTTCCCATGTTTCGCACTCCTCGATGTCGCGATAAATCCTTTCTTCTATGAAGATCTTTTCGAGCGACGACATGTGCCATTCCTCGAGCAGTTCATTCATTCTAATGGTGAGCTCGGCCTTGAGAAGCGCAACTGTCTGGTCAGTTGATATCCTGAGCATCTCACTCACTCCCATGAAGGATGGTTTGTTACCCGAGATGACACAGGAGTTGGGTGATATCGAGTACTCGCAATCTGTCAAGGCGTAAAGGGCATCTATCGTCTTGTCGGGAGAAATGCCCGGCATCAGATGTACAAGGATCTCGACGTTGGCTGCCGTGTTATCGTCTATTTTACGGATCTTGATCTTACCCTTTTCGTTCGCCTTGATTATTGATTCGATGAGGGAACCGGTTGTCTTGCCATAAGGTATCTCGGTTATGACGAGGGTTTTCTTATCGAGCTTGTCTATCCTGGCCCTGACCTTGACGGCGCCACCCCTTTGCCCGTCATTGTAACGGGTCACATCAATAAGACCGCCTGTCGGGAAATCGGGATAGATTGTGAATTCCTTGCCCATCAGGTAATCGATGGAGGCGTCGATGAGTTCGTTGAAATTATGCGGTAATATCTTTGAAGCGAGCCCTACAGCTATACCTTCCGTCCCCAACGCGAGCAAAAGCGGGAACTTGACAGGAAGAGTGACCGGTTCCTTGTTCCTCCCGTCATACGACAGCTTCCATTCGGTTGTCTTTGGATTGAACACTACATCGAGAGCGAATTTGGAGAGCCTGGCCTCGATGTAACGAGGGGCAGCTGCACCATCTCCGGTAAGGACGTTTCCCCAGTTACCCTGGGTATCAATGAGTAGATCCTTCTGACCAAGCTGGACGAGAGCGTCGCCAATGGACGCATCGCCATGAGGGTGGAACTGCATGGAATGCCCGATGATATTGGCCACCTTGTTATACCTTCCGTCATCCATCCTCTTCATAGAATGGAGGATCCTGCGCTGTACCGGCTTCAGACCGTCAATTATGTTCGGTACAGCTCTTTCAAGGATCACGTACGAGGCATAGTCGAGAAACCAGTCGCGGTACATACCCGACAGGGCGGTGACACTATGGAGAGCCGACGATTCCTCATCGCTCCCCGGGGTCTGCGCCTCGTTGTTCTCCAGTTCAAAATACTCCTCTTCCATCTTTAAAATACTCTGCCTTTAAAATCAATCATTCTTAATGTCGACAATATCTTCCTCAATCTTGAGGTTCTCGATAATGAAATCCTGCCTGTCTGGCGTGTTCTTCCCCATGTAGAAATCGAGAAATCCAGCTATAGAATCACCTTTGGTAACCCTTACCGGCTCAAGCCTCATATCCTTCCCGATGAAGTACTTGAATTCGTCAGGCGATATTTCTCCAAGGCCCTTGAATCTTGTGATCTCGGGATTCGGGCCAAGTTTTGAAACGGCCCTTCTTCTTTCCTCCTCGTTATAGCAATACCTGGTTTCCTTCTTGTTCCTGACCCTGAACAACGGGGTCTGAAGTATGTAGACATGACCCTTCCTTACAAGGTCGGGGAAAAACTGCAGGAAGAAAGTAAGCAGGAGGAGCCTGATATGCATGCCGTCGACATCCGCGTCTGTTGCAATAACAATATTATTGTACCTCAGGTTCTCTATCCCGTCCTCGATATTAAGTGCAGCCTGCAGCAGGTTAAATTCCTCGTTCTCGTAAACAATCTTTTTTGTCAGACCGTAGCAGTTAAGGGGCTTGCCCCTGAGGCTGAAGACAGCCTGGGTTTCAACACTCCTCGATTTGGTTATAGAACCCGAGGCAGAATCGCCCTCGGTTATGAAGATAGTAGAGTCGAGCTTGTTGGCATCGCTGCTGTTATAATGAATCCTGCAGTCGCGCAACTTCCTGTTATGAAGGCTTACTTTTTTTGCCCTGTCGCGTGCCAGCTTCTGTATTGAAGATATGGCTTTACGCTCTTTCTCCGAATCCTGGATTTTCTTGAGAAGTATCCTTGAAGTTTCGGGATTCTTGTGAAGGAAATCATCAAGATGCTTCTTGATAAACTCCATTATGAAATTCCTGACTGAAGGACCTTCGGGACCCATGTCCTTTGAACCCAGTTTTGTCTTGGTCTGTGATTCAAAGATAGGTTCTTCAACCTTTATGGAAACGCCCGCGATAATTGAAGAACGAATGTCGGCGGCGTCGAACTCCTTTTTATAAAACTCCCTTATAGTCTTTACAATAGCTTCTTTAAAAGCAAGAAGGTGAGTTCCTCCCTGGGTTGTATTCTGACCGTTCACGAAGCTGTAATAATCCTCACCGTACTGCAGTCCATGAGTAAATGCTACTTCAATGTCATCGCCCTTGAGGTAAATGACCGGGTAAAGGCCTTCTTTTCCCATGTTCTCGGTGAGGAGGTCGAGCAACCCGTTTTTTGAAAAGAAACGAGTGCCATTGAAGTTAATTACCAGTCCCGAGTTGAGGTAAGCATAGTTCTTGATCATGCTTTCGACGTACTCGGATATGTAGTGGTAATTACCGAATAGAGTCGGATCGGGATGAAATACTACCTCTGTTCCATCCTCTTCGGTTGTAGGCTTGAGGGGTTCTTCCCTGACGACAGAACCGTGGTCGAAGTCGATTCCCTTTACCTGTCCTTCACGAAATGATCTTATCGTGAACCGGCTCGACAGGGCATTCACTGCCTTGACGCCCACGCCGTTGAGTCCGACTGATTTCTTGAATGCCTTCGAATCGTATTTTGCCCCGGTATTCATCTTCGACACCGCGTCGAGAACCTTCCCTAGCGGTATGCCCCTGCCGTAGTCGCGAACCCTGACATCCTTGTCAGTTATTGAAACATCGATTTTCTTACCGTACCCCATCATGTACTCGTCGATGGAGTTGTCCATTACTTCCTTGAGAAGAACGTAGATCCCGTCATCCTGCGATGAACCATCTCCAAGCTTGCCGATGTACATCCCGGGTCTGAGCCTTATATGCTCTTTCCATTCCAGGGTCTTAATATGCTCCTCTGTGTATCCGACAGACATTTTTCACGAATTTTGGGGCAAATATAGTGAATTAGAGTGCTGCCCTGGCAGGCAATTTTTCAACAACCGCCCCTATTTTATGACCTGAATGTCTGACATATTGGCGTAACGGGAACCTTTTTGCCCTGCCACCGCGGGCCGCGGATGTGGATATCGTGTTGAAAAGTGACAGGCGGTTGAAAAGAGTTCTATTGCCACGAAGGTATTACAGCAATTACTTTCAGAACCGAGCTTTTCAAATTGTAATCTGTAGCTTTTGTATCGAAATCCCATGTCCATTCATCTCTGACGAAACCTTCAGGTATATCAGCAAGCACCGTTTTTTCTTCGGTAACCAGGCCGGCTGAGTCAGTAAAGATCTCGAGATAATCCGTTATGAGAACCGAATTATGCATGGCGAGCATTTCGAGATGCTTTTGCTGGATGGTCTTCCTGAATGAGTCAATCTTATGGTTATCCCTGTATCCCTTCGCCCTGATCTGCCTTACAGGAAGGAAGTCCAGCTGCGACAGGAGGTTAAGTGATATCACAAGTCCCGGATCGTGGTCAAACCTGTGCACCGGGACTTCAATATCATCAATGTTCTTCATCCTTCTGAATGCATTGTATCCCCTAGTCTTTTGATAAACCTGTTTTACAAGACCTCCTGTGATATCTGATTCTACAAGGTGTACTCCAGGCATGGCAGATGTCTGTTCTTTCACACCTGGCGGGTGAATGATATCCACGAGAAAAACTTCGATACCTTGTGCCGTGATCTCCGCGAGAGGAAGGTCCAGGAGCCAGCCGCTTCCAAGTATGGTGACCCTCGAAGGTGAAAACCGTTCAATAGCTCCCATGATGAACTTCCTGCAGTTCGCGAGATGCGTATCCCAGTTGTTACCCTGGGCGAGATGCCTGAAAATTATTCCCTCCTGGTAAGAATAATAACCAAGACGGCCAAGAATTACACGATAGTCATCACCTCGACCCATTTTCCATTCTCAGTTTTTCAAGTTCAGTAACGATGAGAGTCCTGAATTTTTCAGCAAGCTCCTCGGGGTTAGCTGTACCGAACGAGCCAGGATGGACAGGGTCGAGTACCCTGATATGTATTTTATGCCCCATCGAAAAAACCAGTCCATGTTTTGGAAGTACACCGCCGGTGCCATCAATAATGATAGGGAGTATGGGCTTGTCGGTCATGATTGCAAGCTGGAAAGCCCCAAGTTTGAAAGGACCAACCTGCATATCGGTCGATCTTGTACCCTCGGGAAAGATCATAATCGAAATTCCCTTCCTGAGGCTTTCGGCTGACCGGGTCATCATCACCTCCTTGCTTTCCTTGTTACCCCGGTCGACTGTTATATATTTAGCCATCCTTAAATACCAGCCTATAACAGGTACACGGTAGTTCTCGATTTTTGATATCCACCTGAAATCCATGCTCACGCAGTTCATTACAAGTATGTCGAGCATTGACTGGTGGTTAGATATGATAACATAAACGGACCCGGGGTCAGCCTTTTCCCTGCCTTCAACAGTGATAGTCCAGAATGGGATGAGACGGGATACGAAAACAGCCTGGACGACAAGCCAGCGATGAAACAGCCTGCGTTCATTGTCGAAGGGATAAGTAATGAACCATATTAACAGGGAGACAGGGAATAAAACCAAAACAATAACTGCCGCGAGCAGCCAGACAAAAAATGATACGATCGAGTTCATCATTTTGTTCCTAAAATAATTTATATAACTCTTCCTTGTAATCGCCCGGGATGATCGCTGCTAAACGGGATGATACCTCTATGAAATCATGCCTGCAACCAACGAGCAGATCTCCCTTATCTGCCAGCTTCCCGTCGAACGAGCACGATGTGATGATGCCATCCTTCACGCCGATGGAGCATTGAATAAACTCACCGTTAATCAGAACGCTGGTCTTCATGTTATAGGGAGGAGCGTAACCCCAGTTCCACTCCCAGGTACGGTACTTATTCACCGCCAGCGATTCAACATGCTCCAGGTCTTTTCCGGTCAGTTCAAAATCTTCAAGTCCGCTCACCGTCTTTTTAAACCAGCCAGCCAGGAGTTTCATGAATTCAAATGTGTCATGACCGGGCAGGCAGTCCTTGAGATTCAGTACATTTGTCCGGTTAGATTCAACAGCACGGGTTGTATAGTTATCTATCGCCGGTCTCAAGGCAAGTCTCATATCATCTAGAGATGTATCGAACAACAAGGTTCCATGATGAAGGACTCTTTCCCTGAAAACATGTTCTGCATTTCCGGATATTTTAAGATCTCCAACCCTGATGTCATTTTTAATGCCGGCAGTTGCATTGATGCCGAGTGAATTGAGAAATTCAACGATTGGTTCAATATACCTTTTGAAGTCAATCTGCTTACCGCTCGAGCTCTGCCGGATAAAGGTGAAGTTAAGATTCCCCCTGTCGTGATAAACAGTCCCGCCACCGGAAATTCTTCTTACAACGGGAATATGGTTTTCTATGGTGAACCTTATATTTACTTCTTTCTGTGCGACCTGGTGTTTCCCGACAATGACCGATGGATCATTAATATAAAGGAAAATAAAATCACTCCTGCTCTCGTGAAGGAGGTAATCTTCAGTTGCCAGGTTGAGGAACGGATCATGTATCTTGCTTGCAAGAAAAAACATGCAGGTTATTTTGCTGTGGCAGTGGAAAAGTACTTGGATTGCGACAGGTATTTTCTGTCGACGAGTTGAAAAACGGTATAGGCTCCCCAGCCGGTCAGTATCCCGAGTATTGAACCGCAGATTACATCTCCGGGGTAGTGGACTCCAAGGTAGATTCTACTGAAGCCGATGACTGTAGCCCAGATAATCATTGACCACTTGAACCATTTTTCCCGGATAAAGAGGAGGCTGAACAAGGCCACTGTAAAAGAATTAGTGGCATGGGACGACACGAATCCATAAGCACCGCCACATTTCCCCTTGACGAGATGAACCCTTCCCTCCAGTTGTTTCTCGTGACATGGGCGTGGTCGTTTCACGGTGTTTTTAATGGCGACTGACAGTCTGTCGCTGACAGCAATAGTAACGGCTACAGCCAGCAGAAGAACATAAAATTTCTTCTTAAACTTCACACCAAGCCAGACAAGAATAGCTATATACAACGGGGCCCAAATCAACCTGCCACTAACGAGATACATCACCTGGTCCCAGAATGGTGAATTGTGGGAGTTTATGTAAAGGAAAAGTTGCTGGTCGAGGTGTTCTAACATTGTCAGTGATTTAAAACTTTCCAGAGCATGTCTTTGAGAGTCTGAACACCCTGTCCTGTTATTGAAGAAAAGAACACCCTGGGCAGGTCGGGCAAATCTTTTCTGATCTCGTCGGTAAGCTCATCGTCGAGAAGGTCCGCTTTTGAGATCGCCAGTACTTTCTTCTTGTCGAGCAGCTCGGGGTTATACATCTTGAGTTCGTTATACAGGATCTCGTATTCCTGTTTAATATTCTTGCTGTCGGCAGGAACAAGAAAAAGGAGGATAGAGTTCCTTTCAATATGTCTCAGGAACCTGATTCCAAGACCGCGACCTTCATGTGCTCCCTCGATGATACCAGGGATGTCGGCCATCACAAACGATTTCCCCTCGCGGTAGCTTACAATTCCGAGGTTTGGCACCAGTGTCGTGAACGGGTAGTCCGCGATTTTGGGTTTTGCCGCTGATACAACAGACAGCAGGGTGGATTTGCCAGCGTTCGGAAATCCAACCAGTCCAACATCGGCGAGGATTTTCAGTTCGAGAATGAAGGCGGATTCCAGGCCAGGTTCACCTGGTTGAGCGTATCTCGGGGCCTGGTTTGTAGCTGATTTGAAATGGGTGTTTCCAAGGCCTCCCCTGCCACCCTTGGCAAGTATTTTTTCCTCGCCGTGAGTTGTTATTTCAAAAAGGAGTTCTCCCGTTTCCTCGTTCTTCGCTATGGTCCCCAGGGGTACTTCGACGATAATATCTTTACCCGAAGCCCCTGTACTCTGTTGTGCACCTCCGGATTCGCCGTTCTCGGCAAATATGTGTCGTTTGTACTTGAGGTGAAGGAGGGTCCACATCTGATCATTACCCTTGAGTATGATATGACCACCACGCCCCCCGTCTCCGCCGTCAGGACCGCCTTTGGGAATGAATTTCTCGCGACGGAAATGAGCGGAACCCGGTCCACCGTTACCTGACCGGCAATATATCTTCACATAATCGACAAAGTTGGAATCAGGCATAATTTAACCGGTTTACAATGAACAATCCCCTTGAAAAACCAGAATCGGGCCGGCCCGGGGGAAAATCCGGGCCGGCCGGTCTGTTATAATATTTTCGTCATCTGGGCTGAAAGCCTCAGAAAGATATCCTCGATAGAACCCATTCCATTAACAGGCTGGTAAATGCCTTTTTCCTGGCAATAGTTGATTATTGGCTCCGTCTTGGATTTATATACATCAATCCTGTTCTCGATAACAGCTGGATCCTTGTCATCAGGTCTGCCAGACAGTTCGGCTCTGGCAATCAGTCTCTTGACAAGTTCATCATGATCCACATCCAGTACAAGCATGCTGTCAATCTTCATACCACGTTCGTTGAGCATCTTCTCGAGAGCTATTGTCTGGGCCACTGTGCGCGGGAACCCGTCAAAAAGAAAGCCTGAAATATTAACGGCTGAATCGATCCTGGCAGCAATCATCTCTATAACAACCTCATCGGGAACGAGTTCACCGGTAGCCATGATAGAACTCATCTTTTTGCCCAGTTCGGTACCCGAGGCTATCTCGGCTCTTAACATGTCGCCGGTCGACAGGTGCATGAGGTTGAACTTTTCAGCAAGTTTGACAGACTGTGTGCCTTTGCCAGATCCCGGAGGACCAAAAATCAAAAAATTGACCATAATTACTTTTATTTATTTCACCAATGTATAAACTGAAGGCAGGTTCCTGGCATATCCGTCATAATCGAGCCCGTACCCCACCACGAAATCATTCGGGATGCTAAACCCATAATAATCGATCGGGATATCCTTGGTATAGGCTTTGGGTTTGTAAAGCAGAGTTGCCACCCTCACGTCCCCGACCTTTCTAACCTGCAATTCCCCCACGATCCTCTCGAGAGTATTCCCGGTATCGACAATATCCTCGATCACAATAACGCTTTTACCATTAATATCTTCATTCCATCCGATCAGCTCCTTTATGGTACCCGAGGAAGACGTACCCTCGTAAGATGCCAGTTTAACGAAGGAGATCCTGGCCTGAAGATTGATTCTTTTGAAAAGATCCGCTGCAAAAAGAAACGCACCGTTAAGTATGCCAAGAAATACCACGTCGCGACCATTGTAATCGGAATTAATCCTTTCCGCGAGCTCGGTAACCCTTTTTTCAATTTGTTCCTGGGTTATCATCTCCCTGAAGGTCTTGTCGAGTACTCTGACTTCTTTCATGTTACAGTCTTTCAGTTTTATCAGGTGCGAAAATAGGAAATTATAGCTTATTTTTGTCGGGCGCGAGTATCTAATTTAAAAATTACAATATGGAACCCAAGGTAAGCATAATTATGGGAAGCACTTCCGATCTGCCTGTCATGGAAGCAGCAGCCAAAGTGCTGAACGATTTTAAAATACCATTCGAGATAAATGCTCTTTCCGCACATCGCACCCCTGGAGAAGTCGAGACATTCGCGAAAAACGCCCGGGGCCGTGGTATAAAGGTCATTATCGCTGCTGCAGGAATGGCGGCCCATCTGCCAGGGGTAATCGCATCGATGACACCACTACCTGTTATTGGCGTCCCGGTGAAAGCCTCCCTGGAAGGTCTCGACGCCCTGCTGGCCATTGTCCAGATGCCCCCAGGAATACCTGTGGCAACGGTGGGAATTAACGCTGCACAGAATGCAGGCATACTTGCCGCCCAGATTATTGCTGCGGGAGATGAAAAACTGATGGAACAGGTCATCGGTTTCAAGGAAAGTCTTAAAAAGAAAATAGTCCAGGCTAACGAGGAACTCAAATCAGTCAAATTCGAATACAAGACTAACTAGTCATATACTTCCTTTTGAAGTTTTTAAAACCAACCACTTGACCCGGGTTGGTTTTTTTTGTAATTTGGGGTAACAATTTGAAACAGTTGTTCTCGCTGCAAAAAATACCTGTTTCACTGCTATTGATGTTTCCTTTTCTGACCGTTACCGGGAATGATCCTTTCATTGCTAAAACCGGTGCGGGCTCTAGAGGGATGGCATGCGTGTTGCCGGTATCCGGCGACATCTGGACCGGGTTTCAGAACCAGGCATTTCTTGGCGAGGGATTAGGTTTTAATATTGCTTCCAACTATGAAACCCGGTATTTTCTTAAAGAGCTCGGGACAAGATCGCTGGCAATTTCTGTGCCATGCGCGAAAGCCGGTATTGGTGGCCTGTATTCATGCTTCGGGTACGCTGATTTCAAACGTCACATGGCAGCTCTGTCCTGCGGCATGCCCCTTTCAAAAAACCTGACTGCCGGTATACAGATCGACTATTTTCTTGAAAAAACAACCGGCGACTACCCCGTGCATGAAACACTGACATTTGAAGCAGGTGCGGCAATCAGGGCAGGGAAAAACCTTGTTGCTGACCTGCATCTTTTCAATCCGCTACCCGGTCTGACCGGTAGCAGTGATCTTCCCGCCGCGATGCAAATAGGTGTAGGGAACCTCATCAATGAAAACTTGTTTGCCGGTTTAAGGATTGAAATCGAGACCGGGCAAAAACCATCATTATCGGCAGGATTCGATTACAAGATGCCTGGAAAGGTAAGAATAAGAGGAGGCTATTGTACCCGCTGGTCTTCCTTTTCATTCGGCCTTGGATACAAGGCAGGGCCCGCCGTTATTGATATCGCTTTTTACACGCACGAAAAACTCGGTATAAGCAGCTCCGCTTCGATAGCTTTCACAATAATCAAACCTCGGAGAAAAAGTTAAAATATTGATTTCACTCTTTCACTGTAAATGAAAAAATGGCTACTCATATCAGCCATGCTTGCCCTGTCGCTGAATAGTTCTCTTAGCCAGGAACTGTCCATGGAAACTATCAGCTCGCTTGCCGAGGAGCTGGCCGAAGGAGATGAGACTTCTGCCGGTTTGCTCGAAGAAATGCTTTCGGACCTCATCGAGAACCCGGTCAATATCAATTCGCCCGATCCCAGGGAGATTGGCAGGTTATTCTTTTTAACTGAATTCCAGGTAAAAAGCATTATCGGGTACGTGAAAGAAACCGGTGCAATCCAATCATTGAATGAACTCCAGGTAATCCCCGGTTTCTCGAAACGTCTCGTCGCCATCACTATGCCTTTTATAATCACGGGACCAACAGGCACTTCAGCCGGCCTTGTTACATATCAGCGACATCGCTACGTCGAAACAATAACCTTCAAGTCATCCGACAGGGAATACAGTTCAACCGGATCACCTTTAAGGATTCTTGGCAGATACAAATTTAAAAGGGGTAATATATCAGCAGGATTCACAACGGATAAGGACCCTGGTGAAGCCATGTTACCTGGAAACCATTTTCCTTCTGATTTCTATTCCGGATATGTCTCCTACTCATCTGACGGTTTTCTCAGGAACGTCATAGCCGGCGATTTTTCAGCGAGGTTCGGGGCTGGAGCGGCAATCAATACTTCTATAAGGGTTTCCCCTTCACTCACGGCAAACACCTACATGGCAGGAGGTGGCGAATCGTTAAGACCCTATACCTCTGCAGATGAAAGCAATTTCTTTCGTGGACTGGCAATACAGGCAGGGAACCGCAACACCGTAATCTCGGCTTTTTTATCCTCGAGAAAGCGGGATGCCATTACTGGCACTTCTGAAGATGGGACTCCATGGGTTAGCAATATTATTTCAACCGGTTATCACCGGAGTAGTAACGAGATCTCGAGAAGAGAAGGATTGGGTGAGATCTCGTGCGGTATAAATCTTACCCGCGACATAAACAATCTCAGGCTGGGAATTCTATACACTATAAACTCTTATTCGCTTGCCTTCATTTCCGACAGCAATGATATTTCTGACATGCATTCATTTACAGGGAAAAAGAACCAGGTAGTATCAGCTTTTTTCCGGTATTCCGGCACAAAAACTGTCTTGTCAGGGGAACTTGCTGCTAACAACACATCGAAACATACCGGATCGCTATCCTTCCAGTTCAGACCCGATAACAGGTTCTCCGCGGGCTTGCTTTTTAAATATTCCGCGGGAGGCTTTAACTCGATGCATGGGAAGATCCCCGGTATTACATTTGAAAACTTTTTTGGCACTTCCATCACCGGGAACCTGAGTTACGAGCTGGCCTCCTATCTTTTTCTGGAAGCCGGGACTGATCTGGTCATCCAGAAATGGCCAACTTACCGTTGCAGCAGTCCTTATGCCAGACGATCCTCTGAGATCAGGTTATCGTGGCTTCCACCGGGCTCATTGACAGCTGAATTCCTATATTCAAGAAGGGACCGGTTCGCTGACCAGGATAGTATTCCGGGAATCCCCTTTCCAGCCCTGTTTACACGAGATTCTTACCGGATCAGGTTGAACTGGGCCTTCTCAAATGCTTTCTCGCTATCACCCAGGTTCGATTACAAAACATCATCGAATGGTGAAAAGGGTTACCTGTTGCTGCAGAATTTTACCTTCAGGCCTGCAAGTAACAAGTATACCATAAGCTTTAGTTACTGCATCTTCAACACGGATAGTTTTGAAACGGCGATCTACACTAGGGAGAGTGACCTTCCCGGTACTATGGCAATTCCTGCATTATTCGGGAAGGGTCAAAGGACCTTTTTCATGTTCTCGTGGAAGCCTGCCAAATCAGTAGAGATGAGGATGAAGGTAGCCTTCACGGGTAAAAGTTCAAGCGCCTCGAATGACGGGGTTTCCGAAGTAAGATTCCAGATCAGGCTGGATCTTTAAGTAACAGTCGGCTTAATATCCTTTATATTGAGCTGTAGAGTCTTGTTACCCCTGAAATCATTCATTTCGATAGAATAGCAAATATCAAAGGGGATCCTCGACCGCATATATTCGAAATGATTAGCCTGACCAAAGGCAATAGCGGGAAAAGTCTTGAGACCCGTCGATTCGTGGCAAAGCTCCAGCTTCAGGTGTTCACCGCTCGAACCGACCATCCTCCCTGTGCCCGCGTCAAAGACGCCTCTTGAAACGAATACAGGCGACATGTTTTCCGGTCCGAATGGCTGAAACTGGCTGAGCCCGGCATAGAACTCTGGTGTAATTTCGGAGAACGGGAGAACGGCATCGACATAAACCCTTGGAATGAGCTGATCTTCAGATATAGTATTCGTAACAAAAACTTCAAATCTTTCCCTGAAAAGATCAATATTCTCCTTCTTCAGGGTCAGTCCTGCCGCGAACATGTGGCCTCCGAAGCTCTCGAGAAGATCGCTGCAGGCCTCAATTGCCTGGTAAAGGTCGTAACCCTGGACTGATCGTGCCGAACCGGTGGCGAAGCCATTAGACTCGGTCAAAATAACCGTGGGTCTGTAGTATGTTTCTATGAGTCTTGATGCAACTATCCCGATAACACCCTTCCTCCATTTTGGATTATAAAGCACCGTGGTTCTGGCATTGGAATTGCGCTGGTCCTCCGAGATCATTCTCATCGCCTCGGTGGTAATGGTCCGGTCGACGCTTCTTCGCTCGGTATTATAGCTGCTGATCTCGCGGCTGATCTCCGCTGCCAGTTTCGAGTCCTCAGAGATTAGAAGCTCAACGGCTCTGCCGCCCGTTTCCATCCTGCCCGCGGCATTTATCCTCGGGCCAATCTTGAATACCACATCCTCCACGGACAATTCTTTCTTGATCTCCGATTCTTTGATGATCTCGAGGAGACCGATCCTGGGGTTCTCGTTAAGCTGTTTCAGCCCGAAGTAAGCCATGACCCTGTTTTCGCCGGTTATGGGAACAATATCAGAAGCGATACTGACGGCGACGAGATCGAGGTAATTTATAATATCAGAAAAAGGAATCCCGTGGACCCTTGAATAAGCCTGGATAAGCTTGAAGCCAACGCCGCAACCAGAAAGCTCCTTGTACGGGTAATTACACGACGGTTGCTTAGGATCGAGCACGGCTAACGCCTTAGGTATCTCGTCACCAGGGTAATGGTGATCGCAGACTATTACATCAAGCCCCTTACCAGAGGCATACTTGACCTTTTCAACCGCCTTTATTCCGCAATCGAGAGTAATGACAACCTTGCAGTTGTTCTCGGCAGCAAAATCGAGACCGGCGAACGAAACACCATAGCCTTCCTTGTACCTGTCGGGGATATAATAAAGCACGTTTGAATATTGCTGACGAAGGAAGGAATACATCATGGCCACCGCCGTTGTACCGTCAACATCATAATCGCCGTAGACAAGTATCCTTTCATTTTTCAGGACGGCCGACGATATCCTGTCAACTGCCATGTTCATCCCTTTCATCATGAACGGATCATGAAGATAGTCAAGGTTTGGTGTGAAGAAAGCCGTGGCTTCCGCTGGTGTCTTTATATTCCTCTGGACCATAAGGTTTGCCAGGGATTCTGAAACATTAAGTTGCCCGGCTAACTGCCTCACAGTCACCAGGTCACCCTGCTCCTTTATGATCCATTTCTTTTCCATCATTTTTCATTAACCCATTGCAGGTCAAATACTTTTTTTAAGTTGTCTTTTAATAATCCCTTGACTTTTTCAATATCCTGCTTACTGCCCAATTCCTTTTCGAGTGAAGTTACTCCCTTATCCGTGAAACCACAAGGATTTATGTAATTAAAATATTCAAGCGAGGTATTAACATTGAAAGCGAAGCCATGCATTGTGACATACCTGCTTGCTCTCACCCCAATGGCACAGATCTTCCTTGCCCTGCCCGGGGTTGCCGGGTCGAGCCACACCCCGGTTGCTCCATCCAGCCTCTCTCCCCTGAGCCCGTTCGAGGCAATTGTTTCAATAACTGCATCCTCCAGTTTGTGTATGTATTCCTTGAGGCTCACTCCTGCCTTGTCGAGGTCGAAGATCGGGTAACCGACAATCTGCCCGGGCCCGTGATAGGTTATATCTCCTCCCCTGTCGATCCTGTAAAATGATGCATCTTTTGCCTGCAGCTGTATGTAATCGAGAAGAAGGTTATTTTCCGATCCGCTCTTCCCGAGGGTGTAAACGTGTGGATGTTCAACAAAGATCAGTCTGCCGGGGATTGACCCGCGGTTAACATCTCCCGGCTGTGACCTTAACTTATCGTCGATAAGCTCCCTGAATATCACTTCCTGATAATCCCAGGCTTTCTTGTAGTCAGTCAGTCCGATATCTTCGTGAATAACCTTGTAACTCATTTTATATCCATTCTCCGGCCTTAGCTAATTTACAAATTTTCCCTTTTCGCAACATGCCGTTCAGCATGGTACGATGACCTGACCAAGGGGCTGCTTTCAACGAATCTGAACCCCCGTGACATGGCAAAAACCCTGAATGATTCAAATTCGTCGGGTGTATAATATTTTACTGGTTCCATGAAATCGAAGCCTGGCCTCAGGTATTGCCCGATCGTAAGCACGCTGCATCCTGTTTGGCTTATATCGCCAATAATCTCCCTTATCTCGGTGTCGTCTTCACCCAGGCCTACCATGAAGCCTGATTTTGTTGTTACGTCTCTGTCTGCAAGATATTTCAACACGGCCAGGCTCCTCTCGTACCGTGCCCTGGTCCTGATCAATGGAGTCAGCCGCCTGACAGTCTCGACATTATGAGAAATAACATCAGGGCCGGCTG
Organism: Bacteroidales bacterium; assembly: GCA_046329885.1. GTDB lineage: Bacteria > Bacteroidota > Bacteroidia > Bacteroidales > VadinHA17 > LD21. The sequence goes on along the minus strand of JAXLTU010000001.1, from coordinate 102,290 downwards.
AAATAACATTATCCAGAAGATCTTCCCTCCCGTCAAAATCGGGGATGAGCGTTTCGATTGTAAGGCCGGGGTTTAGACGTTTGACAGTTTCAATTGTTTTTGCCCAGAATGCAGCTCCCTTGTCGGGCAGATCGTCCCTGTCGACTGAAGTGATAACACAATGCCTGAGTGCCAGTTTGTTTATTGACAGTGCAAGCCGTTCCGGTTCTCCCTCGTCTGGAGGAAGAGGCTTCCCGGTTTTTGTACCGCAAAATTTGCAGGCTCGTGTGCATACATCACCCAGGATCATGAAAGTGGCTGTTCCGGCGTTCCAGCATTCTCCTATGTTAGGACAGTTACCGCTTGTGCAGATAGTATGCAGGTTGTTACCTGTAACCAACTGTTTTACACGGGTATAGTTTGCCCCGCTCGCGCGTTGCATCTTCAACCAGCCTGGTAATCTTTTCCCTTTTTCCATCCCCTTCAAACAAGTTTCCAAAGGTACCAAAAAGGATTTGATATATCCGGATGATAATACTCATACCTGATAATAAAAAGCAACAATCCGAATATCAGCAGTTAACTGATAAATTCTTGAAAGAATGGTCTAAAACCGTTTAGTTAATACTCAATTAAAACTATATATTTGTTGATAAGGAAGAGTTTTAAATCTAAAACTTCATAAAACGATGGCTAAAAGCGAAATAAAAACCAGCAAAAATTACCAGAAAGTTATTGGTGACTATCCGAAAGTTGGCATCAGGCCTGCTATTGACGGGAGGATGAAAGGTGTCAGGGAATCACTTGAGGCTCAGACAATGCAGATGGCGAAAAATGCCGCCAGGCTTATTAGCGCGAATCTCAGGTACCCTGATGGCAAACCCGTGGAATGCGTGATATCCGACACCTGTATTGGGGGTGTTGCCGAAGCCGCGATGTCATCCGAAAAATTCAGGAAAAACGGTGTTGGTTTGAGTCTGACCGTGACACCCTGCTGGTGTTATGGCTCCGAGACGATAGATATGGACAGCCAGATCCCGAAAGCAATTTGGGGATTCAACGGGACCGAGAGACCCGGTGCGGTGTACCTGGCTGCTGCCCTTGCCGGGCACACGATGAAGGGAATCCCCGCGTTCGGCATTTACGGTCATGATGTTCAGGACTCTGGCGACCAGACCATACCCGAAGACATTAGCGAGAAGATACTACGTTTTGTTAAGGCAGGATTAGCTCTTTCATACATGAAGGGAAAATCATACCTCTCGATGGGATCCGTTTCGATGGGTATAGCGGGATCGATTGTCAAGGAAGACTTCTTCCAGGAATACCTCGGGATGAGGAATGAATACATAGACATGTCGGAATTCAACAGGCGCCTCAACGAGGAGATATACGACAAGGATGAATTTGCAAAAGCGCTGGCCTGGACAAAGAAATATTGCAAGGAAGGAAAGGATCTTAACAGGAGGCCAAAGACCAGGAAGCAGAAAGATGCCGAATGGGAAACAGTTGTTAAAATGGCCATCATCGCTCGCGACCTCATGGTTGGAAACCCCGCGCTGGCTAAGCTGGGTTTCGGAGAAGAGGCACAGGGACACAATGCCATACTCGCCGGGTTCCAGGGACAGAGACAATGGACCGATCATATGCCGAATGGTGATTTCCTGGAGGCCATCCTTTGTTCGTCATTTGACTGGAATGGTATAAGACCTCCTTACCTCGTTGCAACCGAGAATGATGCTCTGAATGGTGTGCCAATGTTGTTCGGGTATCTCCTGACCAATACCGCGCAGATGTTTTCAGATATCAGGACCTACTGGAGCCCGGAGGCAATAAAGAGAGTGACAAAAATGAAGCCTGCAGGGCTTGCTGCCAATGGTGTTATCCACCTGATAAATTCCGGGGCATCGGCTCTCGATTTTTCCGGGCGACAGACGCTAAAAGGCAAATCATGCATCAAACCGTTCTGGGAAATAACAGAAAAAGATGCTGAAGGGTGCCTCGAGGCAACACAATGGCCCCCGGCTGACCTGGGATATTTCAGGGGTGGTGGATTTTCTTCACAGTTCGACACGAAAGGCATTATGCCGGTCACAATATCAAGGGTAAATCTTGTCAAAGGACTGGGACCGGTGCTTCAGCTTGCTGAAGGATATACTGTTGAACTTCCTGAAAAGATGAACAAGATACTTACTGACAGGACCAACCCGACCTGGCCAACTACCTGGTTCGCCCCCAGGTTAACAGGTAAAGGACCATTCACTGATGTATATTCGGTGATGGCAAACTGGGGAGCTAACCATTGCTCCTCGAGTTATGGGCATATTGGGGCTGATCTCATTACACTGGCTTCAATGTTGCGCATACCAGTCTGCATGCATAACGTCGAGGATGAGAAAATATTCAGACCCAGTTCCTGGAACGCTTTCGGTATGGACAAGGAAGGATCGGACTACAGGGCATGCTCTTCTTATGGTCCGGTTTACAGGTAAAAGTGGTGTATATCATTATTGACTTCAATAATTAAATTAATTTACTATATTTGAATAGGTTGCAGAAGATGGAAATAGCCTTATTATAAACTAACTCTCAAAATTCATCTATGGAAACTCCTCTCGAAAGCAGAAAAATTGAGGTCGGACCCGAGGGTCTGGCACATCTAAACACAACCCGTAAATGGACGATGTTCCTTGCCATTCTTGGCTTTGTCTTCCTGGGGCTTATGTTGATAATTGGCGTAACAGCCGGTTCTCTTGTAAAAGGCATGCTGTCCGGACTATCTGGGATGCAGGGAATGGAAGGCATGGAAGGTATGGAAGGCGTTGATGTTGCAGGCGCTGCCGGCGGACTTGCAGGTGGGCTGATGATATTCTTCATACTCATCTTCGCCGTCATTTATTTCTTCCCGCTCTTTTACCTGCTCAAGTATTCATCCCACAGTAAAAAAGCTGTTGAGACTCTCGATGCCAACGAGTTGACTCTCGCGCTGAAATTCATGAAAAAGTACTGGGTTTACATGGGGATTCTGATAATAGTCCTTCTTGCCATTTACCTGCTCTTGTTTATCGTGGCTGGTGCTTCAATGGCAATGCTGTCAGGAATTAAATAAAAACGTATCGTATAAAAAGAAAGAGGGTGTCTCGAAAAGGCACCCTCTTTTTTTATAAAGTCAATTAAGCAAATTCAGCTAACTGAAATCAATCATGGCTTTCATGACTCCATCGTGATAGCCTGCCACCAGGTCGAATGCCCTGGCAGTATCCCCGAAACTGAAGCGATGAGTTACCATGTTCGAGACATCTATCCGGCCGTCTGCCATCATTTCTATCGAAGGCGTTACACAATCGACCTGTCGTCTTATGAACTGTATATTAATCTCTTTTCTCCTTGTTTTTTCCACGTTCATCCGCCACTCGTCAAAGGCAGGGATACCAACAACAACAAGCTTGCCTCCGGGTTTCAACAGATCGACGGCAGTGTCGAAAGCATCCTGCTGGCCGCAGCACTCGAACACAACATCCAGTCCAAGTTCACATTCAGCTAAAACGCCAGCGACAACATCCACCTTATCAGGATTAAAAATCTTTCTGGCTCCTTCGCGGCGGGCTATATCAAGGCGGGCATCAATCTTGTCAGACACGTGGAATTCACTCGCACCGACAGCTTTTGCTGCCAGCATGACGCTCATACCGATAGGCCCATATCCAAGTATGCCGACCTTCTTCCCTTTCAGATCCAGGGACCTTGCAACGGAATATACCCCAATTGCAAGAGGTTCAGAAATGGCACCATGATCGGCCCCAAGGTTTGAAGGCAGTGGGAAACAGCTCTCCTCGGGCATCACTATATACTCGCTCAGGCACCCTTCTGCTTGCCCCGGACAACCGAGAAACTTCAGGTTACGACAGGTGTGATGCCTGCCCTCGAGACACTGGTCACACTCCCAGCATGGCATGGCGGGTTCGACAGCGATAAGATCACCTGGCTTGACTCTCCCGACTCCCGGTCCAACTGCTTCAACTACTCCGGCTCCCTCGTGACCAACCGCGAAAGGATAAACAACAACCTGCGATCCTATCTTTCCCTGCGTATAATAATGGATGTCGGATCCACAGACCCCGACCACGCTCATCCTTATAAGCACATCGCCGGGATTAACAATAACCGGATCGGCAACTTCCATCATTTCCATCTTCCTTATGCCGGTCAGCATCATCGCTTTCATAAACTGGATATTTTTCAGGCAAATATAATGAATAACTGACTCGGGGGACAATGCAGAAAATATATAACTTTAGTCAGGGTTTAGTGGCAGGAACCTGAAAGAGAAAGGAAAAAGTAAAAAGGAAAAAGGAAAAAGGAAAAAGGAAAAAGTAGAAGGGAATTTTTGACAATATAATAATACGTGGATGATGAGAAGGATTTATGCAATCGGGGAATCGCTTGTTGATATAATTTTCACTGATAATCAGCCTAAATATGCAAAGGCTGGCGGGTCAATGCTCAATTCAACAGTATCACTGGGAAGGATAGGTCTGCCCGTGAGTCTCATCACGGAGTACGGGACTGATGATCCGGGCAATTTCATCGATAGTTTCCTAAAGGAGAACGGGGTTGACACTGGTACTGTTTACAGGTTCAATGAAGGTAAAACCGCCCTGGCGCTTGCCTACCTCGATGAGAAGAATGATGCCCGTTATACTTTCTACAAGAGCTATCCTTCAAACCGATTAAAAGTAAGTCTGCCAACGATACAAGCCGGTGATTTCTTCCTTTTCGGGTCTATCTATTCAGTTACTCCGGAGATCAGGGAGCCCTTCATGAACATAGTGTCAGAGAGCAGGAAGAAGGGAGCCCTCCTCATTTACGATCCTAACTTCAGAAGCTCGCATGCCAGGGAACTCTCGGCCTTCATGCCAATGATAGAGGAAAACCTTGGTAATGCTCACCTCGTGAGAGGATCAGATGAAGACTTCAGGAACATATTCTCGACAAACACACCCGGGGAAACCTGGGAGACGATTAAGAAATACTGTGGTTGCCTTATTTACACCAGGAATTCGGAAGGTGTTTCGGTATTCTCTAAATCATTCAGTGGTAATTTCGGAGTGAGAAAAATCAAACCTGTAAGCACCATTGGTGCCGGAGATAATTTCAATGCAGGATTGATAGCTTCACTTTACAACATGAAAGTCAAACCGGATAGTCTGGCAGAACTGGGAGAGAAGGAATGGAAAAAAATCATCAGCACCGCTATTGACTTCGCGAGCGAGGTTTGCATGAGCTATGACAACTATATCGGTCTGGCGTTTGCAAGCAAATATCTCTCGGCCTCCAGGCTCCAGATATAATCATTCGCGGAAACTATTTCGTGAAGTCCCTTGGAGAAGGAGTCTGATTTTCCATGTTTACCCAGTTCGTAAAGCGACACGAGGGGCATCGAGATATTGGTATAGATCAGCTTCTTGCCGCCTGGTATTGAAGGCAGGTCAAGGGTAGTACTGATAACAGCATCGAGTCCGCCGATGTGAGTGATCATCACGGCCGGGTTGATCCTGTTCCTGCTCATCAGGTCGAGCGATTCCTTCATGTCGTCGGTATTTCCACCGGATGTTCCCACGAGATGAGTGAAAGCATAATGTACATTGTAAAAATTCATCTCTGCCTTGAATTCAGGATTTGTAGGCCCGGCGAAGAAATTAAGGCACCCGTCAAACCCCAGGATGCCGTCTGCCTGCTCAATTACCTGTTTTACAGGGGCAAATACAAACACGTCATCGAATCCCTTTCCACCGGTTATCTCCCTTAGTTCCCTGACAGGGTCGGTCGATTTACCAGTGTTGACGTAAACAAGCTTAATACCTTCCTTTGCCGCCGCCCCGGGTGTAAAGAGGCACGATGCCCTGGCCAGTCTCTTCTCGTCAATATCTGTGACAACAATCAAGGCTGGTCGGCGGTCACAATGCAGGGCATAGTCAATCGCTCCAAGCCCCATCGGGCCTGTCCCGGCAAGGATGGCCAATGAACCACCCATTTTAATACCCATCTCGTGATTATAGGAGCCAGGCGGTACATGGTAACTGGCGTGAAAAGCGCCAACTATACACGACATGGGTTCTGACAGTGATGCCGGGAAGAAAGCCTCACCATCGTACGGGAGGAGTGAATCGGCTTCCATCACTATATCAGGAATGATTATATGAGTCGCGTCTCCCCCGATGAACCTGTATGAATACCCTGGTGCATCAAGAGTGCCCATGTGAGCCATCGCAGGCTGAATTGAGAATTTCTGACCTGCCTTGAATTTGTGGCTCCACTTCTTTCCCACCTCGAGTATCACTCCCGAAAACTCATGCCCGATGATGGTTGGGTTAACGTGAATGTCGTTCGGCACTCTCTTGTGATCAGCTCCCTGGAGAGCGGCCTTGTGCGACGACATGCAGATACTGTCGGAAACAACCCGCGCGAGTATCTCATTATCTCCCATCGCCGGAAGTTCGAACTCCTCGAGCCTCAAATCCTTCTTCCCGTAAATCCTGACGGCTTTTGTTTTCATCAATTTTCATTTTAATACATGACCCTTATCGTTGGTCAGGGTAAATCTTCATCAGGTCGAATGTCTCCTTTGTTATCAGCCCAGCATCACCTGGCCACCGGTCACCGGGATTGCCTGGCCTGTCTCGTATTCCTGTGATATAACATAATATATTGCCCTCATCACGTCCTCCTCGCGGCAACCCCTCTTCATTGGTACCTGCGATTCGTAGAACTTCCTGACGTCGTCAAGGCTTTTGGCACCCGGAACCTTTCCCGTTTTCAGGTATTGCACGAATAACCCGTTATGTGGATCAGACCAGAGAGGTCCCTCGTAAAAATTACCCGGGCATATTGAGTTAACCTTTATCCTGTGAGGAGCCAGTTCAAGAGCGAAACTCTGCGTGAGGCCTATACCTCCAAATTTAGCACCGGCATATGCAAAGTTCCTGTTGCTTCCGCGGAGACCCGATTTGGAGTTAATCTGGATGATGTCAGTAAAATAGTCAGGGTTCTCGTTGTTCTGAATAATCATTACAGCCGAAGCGTATTTGGCGCAATAGAAATACCCGTTATAATTCACCTCTGTCGATTTACTGAACACATCCGGCTCCATTTCTTCCAGACTGCCTGCCCTCAGTATGCCAGCGTTACTTACCATTATATCGAGCCCCCCGAATTCTCTCACGGCACAACCAACCATTTCCTTCACCGATTCAGGGTCTGATACATCAGTCCTGGCAAAAATCGCCCTGTTTGGCGCCTTGGGCCTGGTTATTGATGTCACAAATTTGTTTCCTGATTCCTCGTTTATGTCTGCAACAATTACGTTAACCTTTTTCGCGTAAAGGGCTGCCACTATTCCAGCTCCGAATCCCTGGGCCCCGCCGGTTACTATGGCAATTTTGTTTGCCAGGCTGTTATCCTCGCCCGGGTCTTTCGAAACCTTCCTGCGGTAATTCTCAACCTCCCATTTGTCGATGAACGATATCTGGTCGGGAGTGAGAAGCCTTGTGCCACCGCAAGATGAGGCATAATTACATATCTTCACGAGATCCTCGTAAACATCGAGGATAGTATCTGCTGAAGACACGGTGTCTTCGATGGCAAAAAGCCCCATGTCCTTGATGATGAATACCCGGGGATTGAACTCGTATTCCTTCCTGAACCGTTCGAGCTGGTTCCTGAATGATTCAATTATCCTTTCGGCAGATGAAGATTGCTCGATGTAGATATACCTGTATTTACAATATACAATGACATCTGGTGTCAGCGGATGCGAGATTTTCTGGAAGTCGTTCTGCGATTTGTAATAAGAAGCAATCAGGTTATTATGCCTGTACCTGATGACCCTCGGTTTATCTTCCGATACCATCATCCTGATCGCGGGCAGAACCGAGTTAAGAACAGGATTGTAAGGAAGATCGCCAGCAGGGAGTTCTGTTGTAATTACCGTGGCGACCTTATCGAAAATATCTTTATAAATTTCCTTTATCCCGTCCGTTGTATCGCTGCCTGCAAACACGCCATGATTTTCGAGGAAGATGACTCCAGGGTCGCGGCCATATTTATTCCTGTACCCTGTTATCTCTGTCTCGAGTTTTTTGTAGAGTATATATCCCGGGTCTGTATATGGCACGAACAATACCTCGTCGCCAAATAGTTTTGTTGTAAGTGCCTTGGCATTCCTGCTGCACAGCAGCCCGTTAACAAGGGCCGGATGCAGGTGAACGATGAACCTGTAGTTTATGAGATCGTGAAGGGATGTCTCGACAGATGGCCTCTTCCCTGAACTCCTGTCGATAATGGCGTTGTAAAGATCGTTCTTCACTTCCTCTTCCCTTTGGAAAGAGTCTTCCGGGTACGTCTTCGTAGCAACAATCCCGAGTTTCTCCCTGTCGAGAGCAACGAGACCGGCCTCCGTTATGCCAGCAAGGGGTGAGCCACTGGCTTTTATCCAGATAGTCTTTTCGTCCTTGAAAGAGGTGTTTCCTCCCCCCGCAATAACGTAGTCACTGCTCCTTCCATAATAGTCGGAGACTTCCAGAAGATCTGCAATCTCAGGTTTCATTTCCTAAAGGTTCTTAAGTAATGTTCAATAACCAGCTGTCCTAACCTGGCGAATGAGCCCCGGCTGAATCCGCCCAGGGTATTCATCGAGGCCGTAAATCCCTCCCTATTGTTCGCCCTTAAATACTGATGCGCTGCAATGGTACACACACCCTTCCAGTTTACTTCTGATAGATAATTGTTTAGACTCACTCCTCCCCTTGCTGTTACAGTCAAAGGTATCATTTCCGGGGCATTATGCTCAGTTCCAAACGTCACGATAAATCCCTTTTTGTCGAAGAAGCTGACAAATTCTTCCAGTACACGAGCATCATTCCTCCCGGGGATGAGCTCAATGCAATTCACCCCGGCGGAAACAAGTTTTGAATAGAGTTTTTCAGGATCTGATTCAAACTCGGTGCACTTGCCCGATGGGTCATCCAGAAGGACAGGATAACAGGGTATCCCGCCCGCGTCCTTTATTATAGCTGTAATGATATCAAGCCCGAGAAATGATTTTACATCTTCCTCTACGAATGCCTTCCCACCTGCCTTGAGTAACTTCGATCTGATCTCGTTTTCAAGGGCTGAAGCATCATTCATCCCCGATTTAGGGTCTGTATTACCAAAAAGTCCCCTGTAAAACAGCTTTCTTTCCCCGGAGTTGGAATAGGCTTCCTCCGCGATAATTCTCAATGCTTTTGCAAGATGCCTCTCCCTCACAAGTTCCCTGGCGTACTTCCTCTTTATATCATCGAAGTTAAGCACAAGGGCATCATTCACCTCCCTGACAAGTGATGAGAGCTTTACTGTCATCGCCTGCAGTTGTGACTGAGTCTCCTGTTTCACGCTGTCGAGAAGTAACCTGTTACTCTCTTCCAGGTGAAATGGAAAGTCGAGTCCTTTCCCGCAGAAATATATTCTCCCAGGGTTATTTGGATCATTTATCCTGGTACCACTTTTTTGTTCATCAACAAGGAGGCCTATAAATTCGATGTTAAACAACGGGAATATCGAGTGTTTCAAGGCGTTATCATAAAAATCGGCGTATCCGTCCGTCACGTAAAAATCATTAATCCCAAGCACGTCTATTTTTTCTTTCTCCGCGAGTATGAAAGCTTCGTCTACGCTGCTGAAGGCGCTGAAGGAAAATGGAGTGTGTATATGACCGTTAGCGTTCCTGTAGAAAGGCAGTTTCACGTTGCCATAAAGGCTTTCGAGTTGAAGTGGGCCAGGAAAAGTGGCAAGTGTATTTTTCATTTGATTAACATATTTTTTTTCAATCAGGGCCTACCATCTGAAGGCGGCCGGGGGATAGTCCTGAAGTGACTCACAGACCCAGTCTGCCTCGGCGAGGGCTTCCGCGGGGAAGGAAGTTGTAACAGCCAGAACCTTGCATCCCGCTGCTTTACCGGCCTTTATCCCGTTAATAGCATCCTCGATAACGAGACATTCAGAAGCCGGGATCCCGATCTTCTCAGCCGCCCTTATAAAAATATCGGGAGCAGGCTTTTTGTGTTCCACCTCGTCGCCATTCACCGTGGCATCGAAGGCATCAGCACCCAGTCCCATCTCGCGAAGATTGATATCCATTTTTATCCTGTCCGCGCTCGTGGCAACAGCCGTCTTCAGGCCTGCTGACCTGCACCAGCGTACAAGATCAACAGCTCCGGGCAGTGCTTTAATGTTGCCTGTTACCAGCATGTCATATAGCTCGTAAGTCCGTTTCTTCGCGGTAATAATATCAAGGCCGGGTGCATATTTTTCAGCGACACCTCCTATGTACCTGTTTTCTCCCGTTCCAACGAATGGTTTGAAGTCAGCCGGTTGGACGATGATGCCCTTTTCCCTGAACATGGCGATGGCTGCTTTGCATATGTACTCCTCCGAGTCAATAAGCACGCCATCCATATCGTATAACACACCTCTTATCATCTGAAAAGCCTGTTTATCTCGTCAATCTTACCGGAGCTGAGACCGGTCTTCCGGCCCATCATCCTGACTATAACGGTCATCCTGGCTGCATTCTCGAGAACTTCAATCCTGTCGAAGGCTTGCAGGAGATTAGAACCTGTTGCAAGTATCCCGTGGTTCTCGAGGAGTAAAACATCTGAACGGAGCGAATGTTCCGAGACGACGGCCGCCAGCGCGGAAGAACCCATCAGGGCGTAGGGTACAAGTAAAGGAGTCCCGAGTATCGCGCATGCTTCAGCAATTAATGTTGTGTCTATTGTATTCTTCATCGCGGTGAATGAAGTCGCGAATACGGGGTGAGCGTGCACTATGGCGGATACATTTTTCTTCCTGTAAACCGACAGGTGCATTTCAGTTTCAATTGAAGGCTTCATCTCGCCGGTTACTAACTCACCAGTCACCGTCACCAGTGCTACCTCCTTCCACTTCATTCTCCCCTTGTCGGTCGCTGAAGGTGTAATAGCCACAATATCGTCGTTGATTCTCAGGCTGATGTTGCCACCAGATGTTGTTGTAAGGCCCTGCCTGTACAGGCGCCGCATGAAACGGGCTACCTCCGCCCTTTCATCCCTGTATTGCTTTGACTTCTCCATAGATATAGCCAAAGATATTAATCTTTATCAGACTCCCTCCCTGTTCAGCTCCAGACTTTTCCCTGCAGTCATGTCTGTCGAAACAACATGACCCGCGAGAGGCATAATCTTCTCGTGTATGGCATCTATCATCCATTCCGGTTGAGGGAAGAAGTACTGCTCCATCTCGAAAGCAGGAGTTATCCAGTTGCGTGATCCAACAACGACAGGTGGGGCATCGAGATAGTCAAAACCGAGCTCGGTAACTGTTTGCGCCAGCTCCTTGAGGAAAGATCCCCTGGATGATGCATCGCTGGCAAGAAGCAACCTTCCTGTCTTCCTGACTGACTCGAGAACCGGACCGTAATTGAACGGCACCAGTGTCCTTGCATCAATTATCTCGGCCGATACACCATACTTATCCCTGAGTATATCAGCGGCTTTTATTGCAGGATATAATGTGGCGCCAATAGTCAGTATTGTGATGTCACTTCCTTCACGTTTCACGTCAGGCTCACCGATAGGTATCTCGTAATAACCTTCCGGGACACCCTCTGAATGGAACATCTCGCCGATGTCGTATATTCTCTGGCTCTCGAAGTATATGACCGGGTCTGTCCCCTGAAGTGCCGAGTTCATCAACCCTTTGGCATCATATGGTGTAGCCGGGAATACAACTTTCAAACCGGGTATGTGCGCGACAAGAGACGACCAATCCTGTGAATGCTGCGCCCCGTACTTCGATCCGACCGATACTCTCACTATGACCGGCATTTTAATCATGTTCCCGCTCATGGCCTGCCATTTTGGTAACTGGTTAAATACCTCGTCGCCTGATCTTCCAAGGAAATCACAATACATGATCTCGGCTATGACCCGCCCACCCGACATACCATAACCGATTGCAGCCCCAACTATGGCTCCCTCGGAAATAGGTGAATTGAAAAGTCTCTGGTAAGGGATGGCCTCTGTCAGACCACGGTACACAGCAAAAGCACCTCCCCAGTCACGGTTTTCCTCTCCCCATGCCGCCAGTGTAGGGTCCTTGTAAAACCTGTCAATAACAGCTTCAAAAATACCATCGCGTAACTGGTACAATTTCGCCTTTGAAACGGGATTGCCATTCTTATCCCTGAAGAATCTCTCCTTGGTCTTTAGCGACTTGACCCTCGGGTTCTCGTCGAGTGACATCAGAACTTCCGGCCTTGCATCATCCAGTTTGTCAACAGAAAGATTCGAGAACATCATCTTGCCAATGGCGTCCGGATCTTTTCCAAGATCGATTAGCGGCGAAACGACCGGATCGATACTCAGTTTAAGAATGCGAGACATTAGTTCCCCGGTGTTCTCCCTTATCTCTTCGAGTGAAGAGGAAGAGACTATTCCAGCACCAGCGAGCTGCTTCCCGAAAGCTTCAATCGAGTCTTCGCGCTGCCATGCTTCTATCTCCTCCTTCGTCCTGTACGATGAAGCGTCGGAGGGTGAATGGCCACTGATCCTGTATGTAAGTGTGTCGAGAAGAACAGGTCCTTTGTTATCCTCGATTATTTTTTTCTTCCTTTTAAATGCATCTATCACGGCCAGCGGGTTGTATCCATCAACACGTTCGGCATGCATCATCTCTGGATTTACTCCCGCGCCTATTCTTGCCAGTGTCCCGTATCCCATCGTCTCACCCATGGTCTGGCCACCCATGCCGTAGAGGTTATTCATGAAGTTGAATATGAGAGGCAGGCCACCATTAAACTCACCTTGCCAGAGGGTGCGATACTGGTCCATCGTGGAGAAACAGATTCCCTCCCACACCGGTCCGCAGGCCATCGATGCATCACCGATGTTACAGACAACAATCCCCGGCTTCCTGTTAATCTTTTTGAAGAGAGCCGCACCCACGGATATATCGCCCGATCCACCCACGATGGCATTATTAGGATAAATGCCAAAAGGGGTGAAGAACGCGTGCATCGAACCTCCAAGACCCTTGTTAAAACCATTCTCGCGGGCAAAAATCTCAGCAAGGGCACCATAAACGAGAAATTCCACTGCCAGATCCTTCACGTTGCCGGAAAATCCTTTCTCAACTACCTTCAGTGTGTTTCCTCCAAAGTATCCCTTCATGACGTTATAAAGAGTATCCTCGTCGAGCCTGTGAATTGCTGACAACCCCTTCGCGAGGATCTCGCCATGACTGCGGTGGGAGCCGAAAATATAATCTTCAACACCAAGGTTGTAAGCCATTCCAACCGCTGCAGCCTCCTGTCCTATCGACAGGTGAGCCGGACCCGGATGATTATAGCCTATTCCCTTGTACTCGTTTGTTGTCTTGATAAGGTTGAGCATTGTCTCGAATTCCCTGATGATCACCATGTCGCGGAATATCCTCACGAAATCTTCAGTGGAATAGTTCTTCTTCTCCTGGTCTATCGTTTTATTATACTGGTTGACAGGTATCTTGCCGAACTCGAGAAATTCAGGTCTGCGAACAACCTTTGGATCAATGTGCTGACTCTTTGGCATAGCTATATCTTTTTCTTGTCTTTATTACTTTATAATTGTCTTCCTATTCAATTGCCTTCTGCAGGTCAAACTTTTCTATCTGGTCCTTTATCTCTTTCAGGAAGAGAGTGGCGGGGCCACCATCAACGGCGCGGTGGTCATACGTGAGTGAGAGACCTATAACCGGGATGAATCCGAAGGTACCGCCTCCAAGGTCGGCGGGCCTGTGAGTTATGGTGCAGACGCCCAGTATACCTGCCTGCGGGAGGTTAATAACCGGGGTGAACAATTCAACACCATAATTACCAAGGTTTGAAACGGTGAACGAAGCGGCTGTGCTTTTAAGAAGTTCCGGGTCGACATTGCCCTTGCGGCACGCCTCGGCCACTTCGCGTAGTTTAACGGACAGTTTCCCGATGCTCATCTTGTCTGTTCCAATAACCGCGGGGACCATTAATCCGCGCGGGGTATCAACTGCAAGGCCCAGGTTTACTCCTGCAAATGTTCGTATGCTGTCGCCAAGAAAATGGCTGTTCATCTCGGGGAATTTTCCAAGAGCCTTTGTAACGCAATAACATACCATGTCGTTGATTGTGATATCGGGCAAAGACTTGTTCTGGCCTGACTTGACAAGTTTACGCGCTTCTAGCAGTCTTCTTACATCGGCACTCATGTGGTGTGTAAGCTGTGCCGAGTTCTGAAGTGAAGAGTGCATGGCCTTCGAGATAATCTTCCTTACATTCGAGAGTGGTGCATCGGTGTAGCCGGTAGCGTTTGATACGGATGCTGCCGGGGCTATTACTCCGGTTGCAGCCGTGTTCAAAATATCGCTGACCACTATCCTGCCGTTCGGCCCTGATCCATGGACCGCTGTGAAGGAGATACCTTTTTCAGCAGCAAGTTTCCTCGCCCTGGGAGATATCCTGATCTTCCCACCTGTCCCGGTCAATACCTGTTCTGCCTGCGCGGCGCCAACTAAAGCCATAACTGGCTGTTCTGTAACGCTCTTTACTGATGAAGCGTCTTTTGTCCCGCCCGCGGGTCTCAGTTCGGAGACATCCTCTCCCGTGGTGCCCAGGGCTGCAACGTTTGTCAGAACCGGCACTTCCTCTCCCTCGCCATGGAACACCTCGAGGAGTATCCCGTCGGCTGGTGATTCAAGATCGAAGGCAGCCTTGTCTGTCTCGTACGAGAACAACAGTTCCCCGGTGCTGACATTATCTCCCGCCTTTTTGAACCATTTGGTTATTATACACGATTCGACGCTCTGCCCCTGCCTGGGCATTATTACCGGTATTGCCATATCGAATTATTTATTTTTCATTGATGCCTGTAACATTCCACGAACCGGGTAACTAATTAACTTGTTAAAATATGTTCGCCATACTGATCTATTAAATGCCCGATTAATGGCAACTACAAAAATAAAAAAATAAACTTGTATTTACAAGTAATATTTGATATATTTACATTCTAAATTTATTCCCTGTCATGAAAACAATTCCGCGTTACCGCAAATTGTACGAGGTTCTTCGGAAGCACATAACCGATTCAGTATACAGGGAGGGTGACCTTCTTCCATCCGAGAATGAATTGAGCAAGCTGTATGGTATAACCCGTCCGACGGTACGCCAGGCCCTGGCCGCTCTCGCGGCTGATGGCTACATAAGGAAGCACCAGGGCAAGGGAAGCATAGTCCACAGTCTTCCCCGCGAAATAGGAATACTCTCGGTATCGGGAACAACTTCAGCTGTAGGGAACAGGGACCTCAGGACCAGGATAATTGTCAGGCCGGAAATAAGACAATGGGAAGATGATTTCATCTTTCCCCTTTCCGATCTCGAAAAAGAATCGGGATGCATTTATTTCGAGAGGCTGAGGCTCCTCGATAACATACCGATATTCTACGATATCAGTTACATTCCCAACATAAATCTGCCGAGGTTTACCTCGAGGCAATTTGAAGACAGGTCACTTTTCCAGATCCTGCGCGACAGCTACAAGGTTGAAATACGTGGTGGCGAACAGAGGATAAAAGCCATACCGGCATCACCAAGGCTGAGCCGCTTTCTGAAGATAAAAAAGGGAGAACCGGTTCTTCACCTCGAGAGGAAAATGACAACCAGCATCAACGGGCTTTTCATCTACTCGTCTATATATTGTAATACATCGAGATACTCCATTTATGGCACATTCTGATAAAGGCAGGCAGTTAGCAGTTGTTTTCGACTGCGGTGCCACAAACGTGCGCGTCATTGCCATCGATGGCCGCGGGAACATAGTGGCTTCCGAATCGGTGGCTAATAACACGAGACCCGATCCCTTCTATCCCGATGGTAGGATCTGGGATGTAAACGAGATATGGGACAAGATGGCTTCAGCCTCGAGGAAAGTGATGTCGGCTATCGATCCTTCATCAGTCTGTGGTGTAACCGTAACAACATTTGGTGTTGACGGGACCCTCTTCAGCGAGTCGGGCGAGATACTTTACCCTGTTATATCGTGGCAATGCGACAGGACAACCCCTGTAATGGCCTCAATATCTGAATATATTGATCCGGGTGAACTGTACTCGGAGGCGGGTGTGCTCCCGTTCAACTTCAACACGATAAACAAGCTTGTCTGGCTTGCCCGCAAAAAACCACAACTGGTGTCCAGATCATCAACTTTCCTTTTCATGCCATCGATTTTCTCCTACTTCCTGACAGGTGTCGCGGTAAATGACACCACTATGGCAGGAACATCTATGGTTACCAACCAGGTGGCAAGGGATTACTCTGGCAACATACTAGGCAAAATCGGGTTTCCCATATCAAAGATGGGTAAAACAGTTGAGCCCGGAACTATCACAGGGTCAGTAAGTTCAGGAGCAGCAAAACTGACAGGATTACCATCGGGGCTACCGGTCGTTGCCACAGGGCACGACACCCAGTTCGCCATTTTTGGTTCCGGGGCAGGAATTAACGAACCGGTTTTAAGTTCCGGTACCTGGGAGATACTCATGGTAAGGGCTTCATCATTCCGGTCTGGAAAAGAACAGCTGGCAAGAGGTATAACAACGGAGCTTGATGCCAGGCCCGGGCTATTTAATATAGGTAACCAGTGGATAGCTTCCGGGATGCTCGAATGGGCAAAAAGGGTCCTGTATGCCGACGTAAAGGACAATGTTTATGAAGCCATGATTAGCGGTGCCGAGAAGGTAGAACCGGGAAGCAATGGAGTATCAATAATACCAAAGTTTTACGAGGAGCTCAAGGGGAAGCCGGGTGGCGTAATCGCCGGACTCAAGATGGACACAACCAGGGATGAGATATACAGGGCCATGCTGGAATCACTATCCGCGAGACTCAACGAGGGTAAGAAAGCGTTAGAGGAAGCCGGTGGGTTCAGGACTGATTCGATCCTTTGTGTTGGAGGGGGATCGAAAAACAGGCTCTGGAATAAGCTCAGGGCCGACTTCACAGGTGTACCTGTCAGGGTGACTGACAAGACCGAGACAACAGTTCTCGGGGCCTCGTTGTTTGTCCAGGCTGCCTGCGGTAATTCTTCATCACCCGAGGAAGCCAGGAGCAGGGTGGATTACAGGACAGAAATTTATGAACCAGGAAAATAAAATCGAGATGCAAACAGGTTACCTCAACGGCAGGTTCCTGCCAAAAGACGAGATTCACATAAGCCCTGACGACAGGGGTTTTCTATTCGCCGATGGTGTCTACGAGGTCGTGAGATGGTACAGGGGATTCTTCTACGACATGGATGGTCACCTGGCAAGGCTGAAGAGAAGTCTCGGGGAACTGAAAATAGAATGGCAGCAGGTCGATACTTTCCCGGCTATCGCTGAAGGATTGATTAAGAAAAATGAACTGGCCGGGTCTCCATCACTTGTGTATTTGCAGGTCACCCGCGGGGCTGCACCAAGAACCCATACCTTCCCTGATCCACCTGTTTCTCCTACTGTATACGCTTTCGCCAAAGGTTTCAAACCCGAGTCGGCAGGTTACGAGAACGGCATGCCTGTTATGCTTAAAGATGATATAAGATGGAGCCGGTGCGATATCAAATCAGTCGCGCTTCTGCCCAACACTATCAGCTTCCAGGAGGCAAAGGAGAATGGTTTCGGGGAATGCATCTTCGAAAAGAACGGGGTCATTACCGAGGGTTCTCATTCAAATATATTCTTCGTCAGGAATAACACAATTTACACTCATCCCGTCACTAACAATATACTTCCCGGTATTACCAGGAAGAATGCTATCAGGGTCGCTTTAGAAGCGGGCCTGGAGGTAAACGAGACTGCGATAAGGGTGGAGGAAATTGAGAGTCTGGATGAAGCCTTCATCACAAATACATCAGCGGAAATAACACCTGTCACTCTCGTTGGCAACAGCCTTATCGGTAACGGAAAACCTGGGCCGGTGACAAAGCTTTTAACAGAAAGATTCAGGGCCGGGATACTGGAAAAGGAAAGGTTGACCGGGAAAACCATTTAAGATTAAGTTTTCTATATTTGCACAAAATTTTAAAAGACAGATGTATGAGTCTCAGCGAACAGGAGTTGATCAGAAGGAAAGCACTTGAGGATATAAGAAAACTTGGTATCGATCCGTACCCGGCAGCAGAATACAAGACAAATGCCTTTTCGAAGGACATACTTGACAATTATTCACCTGAGAAAAATAATTTCCAGGATGTTTGCCTTGCCGGAAGGATAATGTCGAGAAGGATAATGGGGAACGCCTCGTTTGCCGAGATAATGGACTCAGCCGGCAGGATACAGGTCTACCTCCGTCGCGATGATATTTGCCCGGGCGAAGACAAGACTCTTTACAATACTCTTTTCAAGCATCACCTCGACATAGGAGACATAATCGGTGTTAAAGGATTCGTGTTCAGGACGCAGATGGGGGAAACCACAGTGCACGTGAAGGAGTTCACTCTTTTGTGCAAGTCAATTCACCCGCTTCCTGTAGTCAAGGAGAAAGATGGGATCCTTTTCGACGCGGTCACTGATCCCGAGATGAGATACAGGCAGAGGTATGTTGACCTTATCGTCAATGCCCACGTGCGCGACGTGTTCAGGAAGAGAACAAGGATACTCCAGTCGATGAGGGATCTCTTCAACTCGAGAGGTTATCTTGAAGTGGAGACTCCAATACTTCAGCCAATACCAGGCGGCGCAACAGCAAGGCCTTTCATAACCCACCATAACGCACTCGACATACCTCTATACCTCAGGATTGCCAATGAGCTTTATCTCAAGAGGCTCATAGTGGGCGGGTTCGAGGGCGTGTACGAGTTTGCAAAGGACTTCAGGAACGAGGGCATGGACCGCACTCACAATCCCGAGTTCACTGTCATGGAAATCTACATCGCCTACAAGGATTACAACTGGATGATGTCATTCACAGAGGAGATCATAAGCAAGGTTGCACTTGATCTTCACGGGAAGACGGAAATAAATTATAGTGGTAATGTTATTAACCTCACCCCTCCATTCAGGCGAATCACCATGCTTGACTCGATAAAGGAAAACACCGGTATCGATATTTCAGGAATGGATGAAACAGCATTGAGGAAGGTTTGCGATGATCTCAAGATAGAGCACGACCCTGCCATGGGTAAAGGCAAGCTCATCGATGCCATATTCAGCGAGAAATGCGAACACAGCCTCGTGCAGCCTACCTTTATAATTGATTACCCGACCGAGACATCGCCGCTCACCAAGATGCACCGGAATAAACCCGGGGTCACTGAAAGATTCGAGCTGTTCATCAATTGCAAGGAGATTGCAAATGCCTATTCAGAGCTGAACGACCCGATCGACCAGATGGAAAGATTCCAGGACCAGCTCAGACTGTCCGAAAAAGGTGATGATGAGGCAATGTTCATCGATCACGATTTTGTCCGCGCTCTTGAATATGGCATGCCACCGACCTCAGGTATGGGAATGGGCATTGACAGGCTTACAATGCTGATGACCGACCAGCCATCTATACAGGATGTGTTGTTCTTCCCACAGATGAAACCGCTTGCTCCGAAGGCCAATGCCGGAAGCACTGATGAGGAATTTGCTGCCGCCGGTGTACCGGCTGAATGGATCGATCCGCTGAGGAAACTTGGATTCACCACTATCGAAAAACTGAAAGAGCTTGAAAAGCCAGGCAAGCTGGCTAACGACCTTAACGGTTTTAATAAAAAGAACAAACTCGGTCTGCCAGGGTTAAGCCCTGAAACCGTTGGTCAGTGGATAAGCAAGTAGATCGTCGAAAAATGGATATCAGGTCCTGATATTCTTCGATGCCTCATCCCAGTAAACAGTCTTGCCCCTGAAAAAGGCTTCATTAGCCATGTGACAGGCAACAGCGGCATTATTACCGAAAACCGCGTCTTCAACAACCGGTTTCCTCGACTTCACCGCGCTGAAGAAATTCTTCAGATGTGGTTTGACATCATCCCAGTCGTGCCCCTTGTAAAGGACTTCCTCGTAAACCGGTTCCTGACCAGGCTGTGGAGCATTTTCAGCATACCATTTAGATTCGTATTCCGCTTTTAACTTTGAAGGGAAACTGTAATCGTAATAACTTGGATAGGTATCGATACCGGGCTGACCGATGAACTTCAGGGTATAGCCCCCTGCTTCCATGTATCCTTTCGGGCCATAGTATCTGAGCGATTCTGGCGTTTCGGTGCCCAGTCCAAGCCTGACGAAGACAGGCACCCCGTGATAGTCGAAGAGTACGAGATGAGTATCTGGCATGTCTCTCCCGTCCTTCCATCTGAAGATACCGCCAAGTGAACTGGCTGAACGCGGTATCTCGTTCCATCCCAGGCTGAACATCATGCCGCTGAGAAGATGAACCATCAGGTCGCCTGCAACACCAGTACCATATTGTTTCCAGCACCTCCACCTGGCAAAGATCTCCCCGTTGAGCGGGATTTTCGGGGTATCATTAAGCCACGTGTCCCAGTCAACCGTTTTAAGCGAAAGGTCCTGTGGAACGGGATACTGCCAGGCACCAGAGGGATCGTTTCTGCCAAGAGTGAGCTCGATATGCTCCACTTCGCCAATAGCGCCCCCGGTGTACATCTCCCTGGCTTTCCTGCAGAGGCCGGAGCTGACCCTCTGCGAACCTATCTGAACTATCCTGTTATATTTCTTTGCTGCCTCCACCATCGCGAAGCCCTCGGCGATTGTATGCGACATAGGTTTCTCGCAGTAAACATCCTTCCCTGCCTCGCACGCCTCGATAACGAGCCTCTTGTGCCAGTGATCTGGCACAGCGGCTATGATACAATCAATATCCTTCCGTTTGAGAAGCTCCCTGTAATCGCGGGTGGTGTAAAGAGACTGGTTTCCTGTTATCTCCCTGGCCAGGGTATGTCGACCGTCGTAGAGGTCGGCGGCTGCAACACATTTAACTCCAGGCAGGGAAATGGCATTGCCCAGCAGTCCCGATCCCTGCATCCCCACGCCAATTATCCCGAAATTAATTTCCGCGGGAGCTGTCTGTTCTGCTACACCCTGTGATTTATCTTCAATATCAATGTTTATTACCCGTGAAGTGAGCACCGCACCGGTTCCCATTGCACCTGTCTTGAGAAAGTCGCGCCTCGAATATGTATTATTCATTTTCTTTTAATATTGGTTTACAATGCAGTTAGCTGACTAAAGTTAAAAAAGTTGTGGCTAATATCAAAAACTATTAAAACCCGGTTACCCTTTACTTTTCACCGGCAAATAAGAATTTTTCATTTCTCCTGGAATTATGTTTCCTGCTGTAATCGCTAATTTTTCAGTATTTTTATGATCCAGTTTTTCAATTTGTCATGGTATGTACCGACTAGTCATTCCGATTTTCCTTTCACTGATGTTTTCTGCCTTTTCAGGCAATAATAAGCTCACTGTCCCTTCATCCGTTGTTGCCCAGGATACTATATACAGCGATGGCACCTGGGAAGGCAGCTCCAGGGCAGCTTACACAGATGAGCCTTACTGGGGAAAGGTAAAAGTCACTATCAAAAACGGGATCGTGAAAGATGTCACTTTCTCGATCCGCGATTCTGCCAAGCATGAGACATTCGATGCCAGATACGAAAGGCATTTTGCCGACATACCCGAGTACGTGGAGCAATGTCGTAACGATTTGAAAGGTGTAAGAGCCTACCCCTCCATGCTTCTGAAAAACAGGCGAACGATGCAGGTGGATGCCATCTCTGGAGCAACCTGGTCTTACAATATCTTCATCGCTTCTTTAAAAGATGCACTCGGGAAAGCCATAACGATAAAATAAAATATTCCTGATCATATGCTTAACCTCCTCTCCCATCCGCTTTTAACTCACAAGCTGACTCAGCTCAGGAAGCTGGACACCGACACCAGGGACTTCCGGTTTAACGTCGGGGAAATAGCTGCCCTTATGGCTTACGAGATCACACGCGACCTGCCACTCAGGGACGTTGAGATTGAAACTCCGATAACCAGGTGCAAAACCAAGGAGCTGGCCCGCGAGGTAGTACTGATACCGGTACTGAGAGCCGGGCTCGGGATGGTGGATGGAATAACCGACCTCATCCCCGATGCCAGGGTTGGTCATATTGGGATGTACAGGGATCACGAGACTCTCAAGCCAGTGACCTACTTCTCCAAGTTTCCCGAGAACCTTAGCAAGGCTGTTGTGATGGTGCTGGACCCGATGCTGGCAACCGGTGGTAGTGCCAGCGCTGCAATAAACGTTATCAAGGAACATGGCGCGACCACTATCAAACTCGTATCCATTGTGGGTGCGCCTGAAGGTGTGAAGAGGATTGAAACCGATCATCCCGATATCCAGATCTTCCTTGCCGCTCTTGATGAAAAACTGAACCAGAACGGTTATATAGTACCCGGTCTTGGAGATGCAGGAGACAGGTTGTTCGGGACTAAATAAACAAAAACGGGTGTTTACTGTTCTTTACAGATGACCTCAGCCAACGTGATAGAAGTAAAAAACGTCTGGAAATCCTTCAAGACAGTGCAGGCCGTCAAAGGTGTGAACCTGTCTATTCCCAAAGGTCAGTTCGTGGCTTTGCTTGGGCCAAATGGCGCGGGTAAAACCACCCTTGTCGAGATGATCGAGGGCATCCAGAAACCCGACAGTGGGGAAATCACGATAATGGGCAGGAAATGGAAAGGGAACGAGGATGACCTCCACAACATAATCGGCTTATCGTTACAGGAGACAAGATTTATTGACAAGCTGAGGGTCAGCGAGACACTCACGCTTTTCGCCTCTTTTTTTAATGAAGGGAAAAACCGGGTTGATGAAATAATTAATATAGTTGGTCTCGAAGAAAAGAGAAAGTCGTACGTTGTCAACCTTTCTGGCGGCCAGAGGCAGAGGCTTGCACTTGGCATATCGCTCATTAACCGGCCTGCTATCCTGCTTCTGGATGAACCGACAACCGGTCTCGATCCCAACGCCCGAAGAGAGATCTGGGATATTCTCAATTCGCTCAAGAAGAACTCCGAGACATCAATGATACTCACAACTCATTACATGGAGGAGGCGGAAAACCTGTGCGACTATATAATTATTATGGATCACGGGAAAATACTGATGGAAGGGACCAGGCAGCAATTGCTTGAAGGGGAATCGGTAGAGAAGGTTATTGAATTTACAGTAGAGAACGGCAACCTGCCTCGCGGGTTGAATACGGGTCCTGGAAATTTCACAATTGTTCATGAACCCGGTGGAACCACGGGAACAGTTATGCTGAAGGATTTCGACACGGGTCTTCCTGAATTCCTTTCGCTGATGAAATCGGAGAACATTAAGATCAGGCACATGGAATGTCGCCGTAAGACTCTTGATGATCTTTTTACAACACTAACCGGGCGCAAACTTGATGAATAGGTGGTCGAGATTCATACAGCTCTGGCAACTCACCGTTGCTTATTTCAGGGAACTGATCCGCGAGCCCGGAGTGTTGTTCTGGGGTATCCTTTTCCCGATACTGATGTCGGCCGGTCTGGGCATGGCTTTCACAAAAAAAGCTGACGTGATAAGGAAGATTGCAGTCATACTTCCTTCTGACAGTCCCGGGGTTATTAAAAATTCCTCAGCCCTTTCATCTTTTCTTGATATCAACAGCGACACTTCGGTGATGAGATCTGTTAGCGGCTATAATCACAAGATTGTTGTGAAGGACGAGAAACTGGGTAATTCAATCTTCCTGTTTTACGAGATGAACTGGCGTGATGCGATGATGCAGCTAAAGAGAGGCACGGTAAACGTCGTTCTTCTTGAAAAGGAAGGGCTGACCGAGTATCATTTCGATCCTCTCAACTCCGATGCACAGCTGACCTATCTTAAACTGAACAGCCTTATCGGCGAAGGCAAGATAGTGCCCCGGGAAAGCGACCCGAATATTAAGCCATTGACCGTGACCGGAACGAGATATATTGATTTTCTTGTACCTGGTCTGATAACAATGGGTGTAATGATGTCGTGCATGTGGGGTATCAGCTACGGGATAATCGAGAAACGATCGAAGAAACTATTGAGAAGACTTGTTGCCACTCCAATGAAGAAGTCGCACTTTTTAATAGCAATGATCTCGGTGAGGACCCTCATGAACGTGATCGAATCGGTTGTTCTTTTCATCTTTGCCATGATCGCTTTCAAGATGGTTGTGCAGGGAAGCATCCTTGCCCTCTTTCTTCTCTACCTGGCTGGAAACGTGGCTTTCTCCGGCATAGCTGTTCTCGTGTCCTCACATACCTCTAACACCGAGGTTGGCAACGGGCTTATAAATGTCGTTGTCATGCCAATGATGGTGCTATCAGGGATCTTCTTCAGCTATCATAATTTCCCTGACTGGAGCCTGCCTGTTATCCAGAAATTCCCGCTAACAATGATGACTGATGGCGTAAGGAGCATCATCAACGAGGGAGCTGGATTTGGAGATGTCTGGCTTTCAATACTCATTCTTACAGCAACGGGTGTAGTATTCTTCATTGCCGGTCTCAAAATCTTCAAATGGCATTGATTCATTGCCTCCTCACCCGGGAATGGCTGCCAAAGCTTTCCTGTTAATCTTTTTTCATGAGGTTGAATAAAAAAACGCTGTTTCCATGCAGCGTTGCGCGATTGTTTTTGTCTTTATATCGGAAAATAGTTCTAATCTAAACACAAAAACATGAAAAGTCTGAGAATCCTGTTAATCACTGCAATGTGTTTCGCGCTCATATCATGCGTCGATGCACAGTTCTACAAGACAGTAAGAGGCAATGGTAATGTCGTTAAGAAGGACCGTGAAGCTTCCTACTTCGATGGCGTCAAGGTAAGCACTGGTATTGATGTGTACCTGACCCAGGGCGACAAGGAAAAAATTGTCGTTGAGGCTGATGAGAATATCCACGAGTATCTCAAAACAGAGATCAAGGGGAATGTTCTTCATATTTACTTTGACAATGTTAGTATTCGTGATGCGGAAACCAAGAAAGTTTACGTGACGATGAAAGATGTAAGGTCAGTAAAAACAAGCAGCGCAGGCGACATTTACGGGGAGACTCCAATCAAGACCAATCTTCTGGAGGTTGGAGCCAGCAGTGCAGGAGACATCAAACTTGAAGTAAGAGCAAGGGAGGTAAGGGTAGATATCAGCAGCTCAGGCAATGTTACCCTGACGGGAGAAGCAGAGATGCTCGAGGCTGATCTTAGCAGCGCCGGCGATCTTGAAGCGGCAGATCTTGTTGTGAAAGAAGCGAACGTGGATGTTTCAAGTGCCGGCGATGCAAGGGTCAACGTATCCGAGAAACTTGTTGCGAGAGCTTCCAGCGCGGGTGATATCACCTACTGGGGAAACCCAAAATATATTGATGCTCACGCTTCAAGCGCTGGTGGTATCAGGAAAAGATAGGGCAGTACACAAATCATATATTATCACCTCTTCATTACAAGGCCGGCGGACCATCCCGTCGGCTTTTTTTTCTATATTCGCGCAAAAGGCGGTAAATGGGAGGAAGAAAGGAAGCGGATGTTTCAGTAATAGGCTCAGGCAGCTGGGCCACCGCGATCGTTAAACTGCTTTCGACAAATGCAAGTACGATCTGCTGGTACATCCAGTTCGACGACATGCTCCGTCACATAAGAAAACACCATCATAATCCCAGGTACCTCAGCGCTGTCGATTTCAAAAAAGAAAAACTCCTCCTGACAGGCGACATAAACAGGGCCGTCAGAGCCTCCGACATCATAATACTCGTTACCCCTGCTGCTTACCTTGGAGAAACCCTTTCAAAACTGACTGTCCCTTTTGGTGACAAGACTATCTGTTCTGCCATAAAAGGATTTCTTCCCGAGGAAAACTGTATCGTTGGTGAATTCCTCCACGAGAAATACAAGGTGCCGTATACAGACATTGTCATAATAACCGGTCCCAGCCACGCGGAAGAGGTGGCAATGGAGAAGCTTACCTATCTTACTATCGCTTCGCAGGACAAGTCGAGAGCGACCTCGGTGGCCGGCCTGCTGAGAAACTCATACCTGAGGACAATCATCTCCGATGATATTTTCGGCACCGAATACGCGGCCGTGATGAAGAATATTTACGCCATCGGGGCTGGTATCTGCATCGGGCTCGGTTACGGGGACAACTTCCTGGCCGTCCTCTTATCGAATGCCGCAATGGAAATGAAGGCCTTCATAGATGCAATTCATCCCATCGACAGGGACATCAAAAGCTCAGCCTACCTTGGCGACCTGCTTGTTACAGGGTACTCACAGTTCAGCCGTAACAGGGCCCTGGGAACCATGCTTGGAAAGGGTTATTCCGTTCAGAATGCCCTGATGGAAATGACAATGGTGGCCGAGGGTTACTGGGCATCGAAAGGAATACACAGGGTTAAAGCGGAACTGGGCATCAGCCTGCCAATAGCGGAAACCGTGTACCGGATCCTTTACGAGAATGCTTCGCCATCGAGGGAAATACATAAGCTTACTAAAACATTAAAATAAACATGAAAGAAGAAATTACTATCGGATTACGCGGGTTAGAAGGGTTCGTGTCTTACGAGGAGGTCGCCGCTTTGGCAAAACATTCGCTGCTTCATCTTGAATCGTTGAAAGCAGGGACTGGTCCCGGTAATGATTTCCTGGGATGGATAAAACTTCCTGAAGAGATTGAACCCCAACTGCCCAAAATAATAAAAACAGCTGAACATCTCAGAAGCATATCAGACACTACTGTTGTGATTGGTATTGGCGGATCGTACCTCGGTGCAAGGGCTGTCATCGAAGCACTTTCGCATTCATTCCCGAAAGCTTCTGCTACGAAGCATCACGAGATAGTATACGCGGGACATAACATAAGCGAGGAATATGTTGCCGAGCTCCTGGAGTATCTCGACACGAAAAACTACACGATAATTGTTATCTCCAAATCAGGAACTACAACCGAACCTGCCATTGCATTCAGGCTTCTCAGGGAGCACATGGAAAAGAAATATGGCATGGAAGCCGCTGCAGACAGGATAATCGCTATAACTGATGCTGCCAGGGGAGCACTCAGAACCCTCGCTGATCTTAATGGCTACGATACCTTCGTTATACCTGACAATATAGGTGGAAGATACTCGGTGCTCACCCCGGTAGGCCTGCTGCCAATTGCTGTTGCCGGCTTCGATATTAAAGAGTTTGTAAGGGGAGCGCGGACCATGGCACTTTCGACGCGCGACAATAAAAACACGGGGGAAAACCCGTCGCTGATTTACGCTGCTGCCCGTAACCTGGTACTTCAGACTGGCCGCTCCGTCGAGATAATGGTCAACTTCCATCCCAAGCTCCATTTTTTCGCAGAATGGTGGAAACAGCTTTATGGTGAGAGTGAAGGTAAAGAGAAGAAGGGCATTTACCCGGCATCTGTCGACTTCACCACCGACCTGCATTCGATGGGTCAGTATATCCAGGAAGGCCAGAGGATAATTTTCGAAACCTTCATATCTGTCAAACCCGGCGACAAAAAAGTAACAATCCCGACCGCGAAGGAAGATTCAGATCAGCTTAATTACCTGGCAGGAAAAAGAATGTCTTACGTTGACAAATGCGCGGAGGAAGGGACTATACTGGCACATAATGACGGCGAGGTACCTGTCATGACAGTAAATGTACCGGCCCTTGACATATTCAACCTCGGTCAGATGGTATATTTCTTTGAGCTCGCCTGCGCGGTGAGTGGTTATATCCTTGATGTGAATCCATTCGACCAGCCAGGGGTTGAGGCGTACAAGAAGAACATGTTTGCCCTGCTCAACAAGCCTGGATTCGAAGAGGCTGGAAAAAAGCTAAGAGAGAGGCTCAAATAAAGTAGTATTTCACCCGTGGAGATTTTGATAGAACTGAAATAACTGAAAACCCTTTTATATGAAAATTGATCTAAAGAAGAATTGCCAGTGGTCGCTTGTTGTCCCGACCAGCATGGGAGTGCGGATCACCCCTCTGAACGGTCAGCCCGTTCATACCAGCGATATGTTTCACATGCAGGCCACTAGTGCCGAGACTAACGTGGCGAGCGTGTCTTCATATCTTGGACTGCCGGTGAAAGTACTCACCACCTTTGTTAAGGACAGCCCTATAGCCAAGTTTATCAAAGACAACCTTGCCAGCCGTCACATGGCTTACGAGGGAGCGGAGCTTGAGCAGGGTGGACCATGGGGCTACCGCCACCAGTTCAACATTGCCGACAGTGGTTATGGTTCAAGGGGACCGAGGGTGCATAACGACAGGGCCGGTGAAGTGGGAAGAACACTTAATGTGAAGGACTTCGATCTCGAAAGGCTTTTCGGTAAAGAAGGTGTCCAGGTATTACACCTTTCCGGACTGATTGCCGCACTGTCGGCAGAAACAAGCAATTTCTGCCTCGAACTGGCAAGAGCTGCCAGGAAGCATGGCACAAGGATCTCGTTTGACCTCAACTACAGGGCATCTTTCTGGAAGGGAAGAGAAGAAGAGCTATCCAAAGCTTTCAGCGAGATCGCTTCAGTTTCGGATATACTAGTGGGTAACGAGGAAGACTTCCAGCTTTGTCTTGGCATAAAAGGTCCGGAAGAAGGCGGGAAAGATCTTGCACGTCAGATCGAAAGCTTCAAGGAAATGATAAGGAGGGTAAAAACTTCATATCCAGGCGCTTCTGTTTTTGCCACGACTCTTCGCCAGGTAATAAGCACCAATGAGCATCTCTGGGGTGCTATCATGCTGGAAGGTGAGAACTGGCACGTAGTCGAGCCGAGGGAGATCCATGTCCTCGACAGGATAGGCGGCGGAGACGGTTTCGTTGGAGGGCTGCTCTATGGTGTACTTAAAGAATGGCCGGCAGAGAAATGGATACAGTTCGGCTGGGCAACAGGAGCCCTTGCCACAACTGTCAACACCGATTACGGTCAGCCGGCGGACGAAGACCAGGTATGGAGTATCTGGAAAGGAAATGCCCGCGTGAAGAGATAAAAAAAGAGGGTGTCGTTTCGAGACACCCTTTTTTTATTATTTAAGGTTATGTTTCGCCACGAATTCCTCAATAACCTGTCCAAGGTTCGGATCGCCAATCTCCTGCAGATCATAATATACCCTGGTATTCGGTTTCTTGATCTTTATTATCCTGTTAAGGTCGATGGGGGTCGCGATTAACACGCTGTCACAATCAGTAGAGTTTATCGTCTTCTCGAGATCTTTCAGCTGTTCGTCGCCATAGCCCATTGCCGGAAGGAGAGTGCCGATATTCGGGTAGATCCTGAATGTCTCTGCAAGCTTTCCAACAGTAAAAGGTCGCGGGTCAACCAGCTCGGCCGCCCCGAACTTCCTTGCTGCAACAACCCCGGCACCGATCTTCATCTCGCCATGAGTAAGAGTCGGGCCATCCTCGACAACCAGTACCTTTTTGCCCCTGATGAGGGAAGGATCATCAACTTTAATAGGAGATGCTCCATCAACAACAACTGCCATGGGATTGACTTTTGCTATGCTCTCCCTGACAACCTGGATCGATTCTGGCGATGCACTGTCCATCTTGTTTATTACAACTACGTCGGCAAGCCTTAGTGTTACTTCGCCAGGGTAGTACCTGAGTTCGTGACCAGCCCTGTGCGGATCAGTAACGGTGATCATGAGGTCAGGTTTGTAAAAGGGGAAATCATTATTCCCACCATCCCATAGTATCACGTCGCAACCCTTCGGATCTTTCTCGGCTTCCCTGAGTATGGCCTCGTAGTCAACACCGGCATAAATCACATTACCCCTTACCACGTGAGGTTCATATTCTTCCATCTCTTCAACCGTGCATTTGTGCTTCTCGAGATCCTTTACATCAGCGAACCTCTGCACTTTCTGGGCGTTAAGATCGCCATACGGCATCGGGTGACGAACGGCAACTACCCTGATCCCCTTCTCCATGAGCAACTCTATAACCCTTCTCGATGTCTGGCTCTTGCCGCAACCGGTCCTGATAGCGCCAACAGCGATTACCGGTTTCGTGCTTTTGAGCATGGTATCGGCTGGGCCCAGCAGGACGAAATTGGCACCTGCTGCATTAACTATAGCACTGACAGACATTACCTTCTGGTAAGTTACATCGCTGTACGAAAACACGCAATAATCTGCTTTGAGGTCCCTGATGAGTCCAGGGAGCATATCCTCCGAATAAATCGGTATTCCTGACGGGTAAAGCTTCCCGGCTAACTCTTTCGGATATTTTCTGCCATCAATATCAGGTATCTGGGCTGCAGTGAATGCAACCACATTGTACATTTCATTGTCCCTGTAATAGGTATTGAAATTATGAAAATCCCTTCCGGCAGCACCAATAATAATTACATTTTTCCTGGTCATAAAACCTCCTTTCGTGGTATGATCTTTTTATTATTTTTTTTATCGAAAATAGAATACTTTAGATGCAACAAATTTATAATTTACAGGGCGAATAAACGAGCAAACCTCTGGAATTTTTGGTTTAGTCATTTTGAGCTTAAACTCCTGTATTACTGCATTATAACTACAAAATGCATGTTGCCGGCTTATATGTTAAGGAACATGTTTTTAGTAATAAAACCTTGTGGCAAATTCTTTGTAGTATTGAAAAAGAAGGATGAATGTACTTGCCCACATATACCTCTCGGGTGATTCTGACAAGATAATCATCGGCAATTACATAGGCGACTATGTGAAAGGCAAGGATTATCTCAAGTACCCTGAGCTTATTCGGAAAGGCATCATTCTTCACCGTCACATTGATGCATTTACCGACAGGCACCCGGTAGTCCACAGGAGCAAGATCTTCTTCACGAGGAAGTATCACAAGTATGCCGGTGTCATAACGGATATCATCTACGATCATTTCCTGACGAAAGAATGGGACTTTTTCTCGAGAAGGCCACTCGAGAGCGTGACGTATAATTTCTACAGGGCCCTAGTAAATAATTACGAGATAATGCCTGAAAATGTCAGGCAGATGATGCCTTTCTTCATAATTAATAACTGGATCGAATCGTACCAGACAGTGAACGGGATAAAACAGGTGCTGAATGCGCTAAGCAAGAAATCGACACTGCCTAACGAGACAAACTACGCGATCAAAGCGCTGAAAAAGAATTATTATTCCTTACAGGACGACTTCATGGAGTTCTTCCCCCAGCTGATTGATTATGTTGAAAAAGATTTCGGAGTGGAGATCTCTCACCGGATAACGATGCCTTTCTGATCAGACAAGGTATTCCGTACGGCTGGCATCGAGCCTGAGAAAAATAAACAGGAGTATAGTAAATCCCCAGAGTGAGCTTCCGCCGTAACTGAAAAACGGGAGCGGTATTCCTATTACCGGGAGCAATCCGACCGCCATACCTATATTAATAAAGAAGTGTACAAGGAGTATTGATATTACCCCGTACCCATAAATCCTTGAGAAGGAAGATCGTTGTCGTTCTGCCAGCTGCACGAGTCTTATCAGGAGGGCGACGTAAAGACCGATGACAACAAACGAACCCAGGAAACCCCACTCCTCTCCCACCGTGCAGAAAATAAAGTCAGTACTCTGGGCTGGTACGAACTTGAATTTTGTCTGTGTTCCCTGAAGATATCCCTTACCCGCCAAACCGCCTGATCCAATGGAGATAACCGACTGGTTAACATTGTAACCCTTCCCGTAAGGATCAGTCCTGAAGCCAAGAAGTATTTCAACCCTCTCTTTCTGGTGCGGTTTCATAAGATGATTGAATGCATAGTCTACGGAATTGACGAATACTATGCTCCCGGTGAGAAACAGGTACATCACCAGTATAACGAAGGCTCTTTGCCGGTAGACGTACCACCCGTAAATCGGGCCGGTGAGGAGGAGAGCCAGAAGGATCACCAACTCGGGTTCTGGCTTACCGGAAATTAGAAACCAGGCAAGGTATACCAACCCGGCATTTAGAGCAAGAATACCAAATCCCACCAGACATAATTTCCAGTTTCTCACGGCAAACCAGGTAAGAAGGAAAGCTGCCGCGACGACACCAACAGAAAGGTATAGATTATCAAGAAGCAGGGTAAGAAAGAACAACACGATTGCCAGTAGTCCTGATATGAATATGTATGGGCTCAACCCTTCTCTTAACAGAACAATAAAGAAGCTAAAATAAATGACAACTGAACCGAGGTCTGGCTGAAGCGAAGTCAGAGCAGCCGGGATCATAATAATTGCCACAGCGGGTGCGAGTATCCTGAACTTCGTTAACTCCTGCCCTCTTGAATTGAGATATCTTGCCAGGGCAAGAGCGGTTCCGGCTTTGGCAAATTCTGACGGCTGGAGGCTGAACGGGCCGATCTCGAACCACGACCTGGCCCCGTTGATCTCGGTGCCAAGAACAAGGACCAGCATGAGAAGCAGCAACAGGAAACCATATATGAAATAACCGAAGAAGAAATAGAACCGGTTATCAATAAGCATCACGAATATAGCGACAACAAGCGTGGCGAGCACCCACAGGAATTGCTTTCCATAACGTTGAGAGAAATCAAGTATGGCCTTGTGTTCATCATTATAGACTGCCGCGTATATATTTAGCCAACCCATTACAACAAGGATCAGGAACAGTACAACTGACAGCTTGTCGATGCTCATCCATATGTTCACGTTCCTTTTCATTTGCCCATCAGGTCGAGATTAAGTACATATTCCTCGAGGTATTTATTTGCCACTTCACCTTTGAGGTATTTCTCTATGATCAGACTCGCGACAGGTGCAGCGTAGGTTGCTCCAAAACCCGCGTTTTCGACATAGACAGCAATCGCTATTCTTGGATTGTCCTTCGGTGCGAACGCCACGAATACCGAGTGATCTTTCCCGTGCGGGTTTTGGGCTGTCCCGGTCTTGCCGCAAACAATAATATCCTTTATGGCAGCTATAGTTGCAGTAGAACCTGCTCCACCATTCACAGCTGCTTCCATCCCCTTAACTATATACTCGCAGTTCGCGCTGTCGACTTCCAGGTTCCTTCTCGCGAAATCGGTTCCAGTACCTCCAGTCGAATTACCAATGGAACGCACCAGATGGGGAGTTATCCAGAACCCCCTGTTCGCGATCGCGGCTGTCATGTTCGCCATCTGGACCGGCGTCGTCCCAATCTCACCCTGGCCGATTGCCAGCGAGATTATGTTCAGGGATTTCAACCTGTTCCTGCCGTAAATCCTTTCATAATAGCTCAGGGTCGGGATCAGACCAGGCTTTTCATTCACGAGGTCAGCACCAATTGTCTGGCCGAATCCAAGCTTCGTAAGGTATCCCCGCCACTTGTTGTACGATTCCGCTGTTGACCCGTAAACCGGATTCTCGATAACCCTTCTGAAGGTCTGGCAGAAGTATGAATTGCAGGAATTCTGAATTGCACCAACAAGATCGAGCGGTGAGCTGTGACTATGGCACCCGACAAACAAATAGCCATTACTGCAACCGAAAAGAGTGGATGGCACTATGACTTTTTCCTGGAGTCCTATTAGTCCCATCACCGGTTTGAATGTAGATCCCGGAGGGTACGATGCCATTGTGGCCCTGTTGAAGATAGGCTTCATCGTATCGGCCTGCAGACGGGCAAAATTCTCCGTCCTGATCCTGCCAACAAGAAGTGAAGGATCATATTCCGGTGTCGATACCAGCGTCAGTATCTCGCCAGTTGATGGTTCAATAGCTACCACGCTGCCTGACTTGTTCTTCATCAGGTATTGAGCATATTCCTGGAGATCGATGTCTATCGTTGAGACTATATCGGATCCCTGTACGGCCATTGTGTCAAGCCTGCCTTCCTCGTACGAGCCTTTCACCCTTCCATACACGTCGACAAGTTGAATCTTCACCCCTCTTTTTCCCCTCAGCTCTTTCTCGTAGGCCTCTTCAAGACCGGTCTTCCCGATATAATCACCTTGCTTGTAATATGGATTCTTTTTGATGAGTTCCTCGTCGACTTCGGAAACGTAACCAAGGACGTGTGCCGCGACAGGTCTCGAGTATTTCCTCAACGTCCTGGGTTGAACGTAAAAGCCCGGGTACATAAACATCTTCTCCTGTAGTCTGGCATATGTTTCCGCGGAGATCTGCTTCAGGAAGACTGAAGGAACCCTCTTGGAGTACGCTCTTGCAGTACGAAGTCTTTCCTTGAACAGCTCTTTTGTTATTCCCAGGGTATTACATAGAGCGAGTGTATCAAATTTAGAAGTCTGGCCGGGGACAACCATGAGGTCGTAGGCCGCCTGGTTAAACACTATCAGCTTCCCGTTCCTGTCGTAAACAAGCCCCCTCGCGGGATACTGGGTAACATACCTGAAAACATTATTCTCTGCTGAAAGCCTGTAGGTCTTCTTAATTACCTGAATATAGAAAAGTCTTATTATCAGCACCAGCGCGGCCATGATGATAAGCGAGATCACCAGATACTTCCTGTTTATATACTGATCTTTCATGCTAACTCACCTCCCCTTGCGATAATACTCGGCCAGCAGGATGAACGCGGAAGAAAAGACTGTACTGACAATTACCCTCAGCAGGGTCCTGAAGAAACCGGCAAACCGGAACACCTCGAGATAGAACAGGACAAAATGGTGGATCCCTACCAGCAGAAGCGTGTAAAGAAGAAACCATCTGAATCCATAGATCTGCATTGATGGGACCTCCCCTGCCTCGTATCCATCGCGTGGTGAAATAACTCTAAGAATATATGGTCGCACGAACCCGGCAGCAACAGTCGCGCCGGCATGCATCCCAGGCGTACCCGACATAAGGTCAACCGCCAGACCGGTGAAGAAGGATACAAGTATCAATAGCCAGTCGGCCATGGTGGCCGGCAGCAGCATGATGACAATTATGTATACATATGGATTTACATAACCGCTGAACTGGATATTGTTGAAGAGGAGTATCTGCAACAGGAGCAGCAGGACAAAGAGGACAATATATCTGATTATCGAGTTTATCATCTGAATTTCTGCTCTATGGAATCCTGCTCCGCCTTGCCAAGGTTCTTGATCACGCTTACCCACGAAAGTTTCCGGAAATCGGTAGACACTTTAACAGATATCCTGTAAAAATCACCTCCGGATGGTTTATAGTCGCTTACAGTACCAACCATGACACCTTCAGGAAATATCGCGGAGAACCCGGTTGTTTCAATTGTATCGCCCACGTTAACGGGAACGTGTTGAGGTATCTCGGTGAGAACCGCATACTCCGGGTTCTTGCCATCCCAGGTAAGTGATCCGTAATAACCGTTTGACCTTATCTTGCTGCTTAACCTGAAATCGAGATTGAGCAACGACATGGCCACGCTGTAGTTCTCCGAACACCCGACAATTATCCCTGCAACCCCATGCGGACTGACAACTGCCATGTCTATTCCCAGTCCCTGGTTCCTTCCCTTGTTTATCGTGAAGTAGTTTTTCTGCCTGTTAACTGAATTATTTACAAGCTTGGAAGAGGTGTACTTGTAATTCTGCCTGTAGATGGTGTCAGATTCGAAAGTGAAACCAGTGTCTATGGCACTGTCGAGTCTTTCAAGCTCGTTCTGAAGATAGGAGTTCTGGTACGACAGTTCAGCGTTAATCATTCGAAGTCGAAGGTAACCCCTCACGTTGGTAATATCTTCCTCTACATTCCTCGTGATGCCTCTCACTCCCCTCAATATTCTCGTGTTGTGATAGTCATTCCCTGTAACAACCAGATAAAGTGCTATCCCTTCGAGGAGAAGGAAAAGTATAAGGCTGTTATACCTGGCAAGGAAGTTGAGAAGATTTCTCATCAAGGGCAGCAGGTTATCTCATGAGGAACGGGAATTTCTCCACGTTTTTCAGCGCCACACCAGTTCCACGCGCGACAGCATGGAGAGGATCCTCTACAACCTGGAATTTGATATTGATCTTATCAGCAAGTCTTTTATCAAGGCCGCGGAGCAAAGCACCACCACCGGCAAGGAAGACTCCCTTGTTGACTATATCGGCGTACAGTTCCGGGGGCGTCTGTTCAAGCACGCTTAATATGGCTGCCTCAACCTTCGACAGTGATTTGTCGAGGCAATAGGCTATCTCCTGGTACGAAACAGGTATCTCGATAGGAAGCGAGGTCATAATATTGGGACCTCTCACAATATAGTCTGCCGGGGGATTATCTATATCAGGAAGAGCTGCGCCAACGGCTATCTTGATATCCTCGGCTGTTCTTTCCCCGATTTTAATATTATGCTGGTGTCGCATGTATGATTGGATATCGGAAGTGAACCCGTCACCAGCTATCCTGATTGATTTGTTGCACACGATACCGCCAAGGGCTATCACCGCGATCTCCGTGGTGCCTCCTCCTATGTCAACTACCATGCAACCTTCGGGAGCTTCAACGTCGAGACCTATACCGATCGCGGCGGCCATTGGTTCATAAATCATGTAAACATCCCTTCCGCCGGCATGCTCTGACGAGTCCCTCACCGCCCTTATCTCAACCTCGGTGCTGCCCGATGGGATGCAGACTACCATCTTCAACGATGGTGAAAAAAGTTTCGGGCCCTTGTTAAGCATTTTGATCATGCCCCTTATCATCAGTTCGGCAGCATTGAAGTCGGCAATAACGCCATCGCGTAACGGCCTGATAGTTCTTATGTTCTCGTGTGTCTTGCCATGCATCTGCCTGGCTTGTTCACCAATGGCTATCAGTTTACCCGTGTTTTTGTCAACAGCCACTATTGACGGTTCGTCGACAACAATCTTGTCGTTATGAATGATAATCGTGTTCGCTGTGCCCAGGTCGATCGCTATCTCCTGTGTTAAGAATGAAAATACTCCCATTTATATTTTGCTTTATTAATGTTTAAAATGCCTGATCCCGGTAAAGACCATCGCGATACCGTTTTTGTTACAATAGTCAATCGAATCTCCGTCGCGCACAGACCCGCCTGGCTGGACTACAGCCGTTATCCCTGCATGATGCGCTATCTCAACACTGTCGGCAAAGGGGAAATAGGCATCAGATGCCATAACTGCCCCATGTAGGTCGAAACCGAAGTTACCTGCTTTCTCAATGGCCTGTCTCATGGCGTCGACTCTCGAAGTCTGCCCGATCCCGCTCGCGCATAACTGTTTCTTCCTCACAAGCACTATCGCGTTCGATTTACTATGCTTAACTACTTTATTTGCAAACACGAGGTCGTCAAGCTCCTGCGCTGATGGCGCCTTAACGGTTACGGGACGCATCATTTCCGGCGTTTCAATACTCCTGTCCCTCTCCTGCCATAAAACACCATTCAGCAGTGATCTGAACTGTGATTCATTTGCCTTCGAATCCTTGCGCTTAAGAATAATCCTGTTCTTCTTCTGCATCAGGACCGGCAAGGCTTCAGGTGCATAGTCAGGCGCGATGATGATCTCGAAAAATATCTTGTCTATCTCGGCGGCAGTGGCAGCATCGACGGTGGCATTCATTATTATCACACCACCGAAGGCTGAAACGGGGTCACACGCCAGGGCATCTTTCCATGCCTCGAGAATGTCAGACCTGCTTGCAATGCCACAAGCATTGTTATGTTTAATCACGGCACAGGTAATCTCACTGAAATCATCAATGAGGTTAATCGCTGAATCAGCGTCAAGGAGGTTATTGTATGATAATTCCTTTCCATGAAGCTTTTCAAAAACAGCATCGATATCTCCAAAATAGACTCCTTTCTGGTGAGGATTCTCCCCGTACCTCAGAGTCTGTCCATTATCATCAGCAGCCCTGAATGCCGGAATAGATGCCTCGCGGTTGAAATAATTGAATATTGCCGCGTCATATCCCGAAGAGGTGAGAAACGCTTCCGCTGCAAACTGTCTCCTGGTTTCAATATCCGTTTCACCCTTCTTGTCTGTAAGTATTGAAAGGAGCCTCGAGTATTGTCCCCTGTTTGATACTATCAGCACGTCGTTGTAATTCTTGGCCCCGGCTCTTATAAGCGAGATACCGCCTATATCAATCTTCTCGATAATCTCTTCCTCGGAGTCAGTGGTACGGAGTGTTTCGGTAAACGGGTAAAGATCAACAATTACAAGATCTATCTCGGGAATATTGTATTGCTTAAGTTGTTCAAGATCGCCCTCGTTTTCGCGGCGTGCCAGTATCCCCCCGAAAACCGAGGGATGCAGCGTTTTCACGCGGCCACCGAGTATTGATGGATAAGTAGTCAGGCTTTCCACCGGTTCAACAGGAAGTCCCATTTCCCTGATAAAACCAAATGTACCCCCCGTGGAATACATCTTAATTCCATTTTTATGAAGCCCCGTTACTATTTCCCCTAACCCTTCTTTATAGTAAACGGAAATAAGAGCACTGGTAATTCTTTTTTCCCTCATTGTCAACTTTTTACAAATGAACAACCCCGCTGTTTCCAGACGATTAAAAATAGATATTTTTTTATTAACCCCAATCTTTAATTAATTATTTGGCAGTTTTTTAAGTAGCTGGAGAGTAATCCTGCTTTTTATTATCTTTGATTCCTGTTTTTGGATAAGAAAAAGGTACATCTAAATGTTTCTAAGATTATTCAGGGAAGGAATAATTTTCGCCTTCAAATCGGTAGTTGTTAACAAACTGAGGACTTTTCTCTCCCTCTTCGGGATCACCATTGGCATATTCTCCATAATATCCGTGTTTACCGTGCTCGACTGGATGGAAAAATCGATCCGCGAGAGCATTGCATCACTGGGCGATAACGTTGTCTACGTGCAGAAATTTCCCTGGTCGTTCGACAGGAACCTCGCCTGGTGGGATATTATTAAGTGGCCAGCCGTGTCGCTTGATGATTACGAGACCATACTCCGTAAATCGACAAAATCGGAGACAGCCTGTTTCGTAGCCTTCCAGCCCCGACAGATAAAATACAGGAGCAATGTTGCCAATGAAGCTGTTATTGCAGCAGGAACTCCAGAGTTCAAGGACATCAGGTCGTTCGAGATAGAAAAGGGAAGATACTTTTCGCAGTTCGAGGCATCGTCAGGAAAGAATGTTGCCATCCTTGGAGCCGAGATTGCCAACAGGCTATTCGAAAAAACGAATCCCGTTGGGAAGGAGATCTCTATAGGCGGTTACAAGACCACCGTGATTGGTGTTATCAAGAAGGAAGGCAAGGGAGGTATAAGTGACGAGGGCCTTGACGAGGTGACGATGATACCTATCAACTTCGGAAAATCATTCATCAACCTCAGGAACAGGTTCGCTGAAACACAACTGATGATAAAAGCTAAACCGAAAGTCTCTATTGCCGAGCTCTCTGATGAAGTAACAATGACACTCAGGGCTGCAAGAAGACTAAGCCCGGGTGAACCAACAAATTTCTCTGTAAACAAGGCAAGCCTGCTTACACAGGGTTTCGATGCCGTCTTCAAAGGAATAAATATTGGTGGGTGGCTGATTGGTGGATTCTCAATCATCGTGGGCGGCTTCGGCATTGCCAATATAATGTTCGTCTCCGTGAGGGAAAGAACCAATATAATAGGTATCCAGAAAGCCCTTGGCGCCAAGAGGTTTTTCATACTCCTGCAGTTCCTTGCTGAATCAATGATGCTTTCTCTACTTGGAGGTATCCTCGGGGTATTGCTGATCCTGCTCGGAACCGTCATTGTAAATTACCTGTGGGACCTGAACATGTACCTCACTATCGGGAATGCCTTCCTTGCAGTCTTCATCTCGGCAATCATAGGGATTGTCGCTGGTTACGCACCAGCTTATGCCGCTGCCAGGAAAAACCCCGTGGAGGCAATTGGATTCTCCTTCTGAAAATCAGGTATTTTTTTCAACCCAGTTTGTCAAAGCCACGAACTGGTTGACATCGAGTTGTTCCGGACGTAGCTGAAACCACGGACAGTCCTCCGACTTCAGGACAAATGCCGAACGGAGAGAATTCCTTAACATTTTCCTCCTCTGGTTAAATCCGGCCTTTACCACCCTGAAGAAAAGCTTCTCGTCGCAAGCAATTGATTGCTCTTGCTTTCTCGTCAGCCGTATAACGCCTGATTTGACCTTGGGAGGCGGCGAGAAAACAGACTGCGGTACTGTAAATAAATACTCGGTCGTGTACCAGGCCTGAACCAGCACGCTGAGTATGCCATACTCCTTCGTTCCCGGTCCTGAACAAATCCTCTCCGCTACTTCTTTCTGGAACATACCGGTTATCTCGTTTACTTTATCCCGATTTTCAAGAACGGAGAAAAGGATTTGCGACGAAATGTTATACGGGAAATTCCCGGCAATACCCAGGGTCCCCGGGAAAAAATCCCTCATGTTAACCCGGAGGAAATCCCCTTCAATAATAACAAGGCTTTCGCCGAAACGCTCTTTCAGATAGTTAACAGATTCACCATCTATCTCGATAACCCTGAAATCGGCAAATGCCCTCTCGAGCAGGAACTCTGTCAATACACCCATGCCGGGACCGATCTCGAGTACCGAATCGCAACCTTCCCCTTTGAAAGAAGAGGATACACGTCTGGCAATTCCCTTGTCTCTCAGGAAATGCTGCCCGAGTCTTTTCTTTGCTGTTACCTTATCCATAGATGATCGCGGTAAAGTTGATGATCAGTTAACCTGCCTGCCGAACTTGCGCCATATGGGTAGCTGTAAAGCCTCCAGGTAGTTTATCAGCTTCCGCAGCAGGTTAAAATACAAGGTGAAGAAAAAGACCATGCTCATTATCCAGATGGCAACAATGTTAAACCACATTGTTGAAATCTCCGACGATCCGATCTGCTTGTATGGTGAATAGAAATGAGCCCTCCCGATCCTGGAGGTTGGTTTCATGAAGATCGGCATGCTTTTCTGAATCCATTTGTTCTCCGATTCATAATAAGAGGGTTCGGCGAGACTACCCTGGTTTTTAACAATGTCCTCGAGTCGTTTATTGTTAAAGGCTGTCGACAGTTGCCGAAGTCCCCTGTCTCCCAGTTTAGAAAGTATCCCGTTCTCTATCCTCGTCTTGGCTCCGAAATAATACTTGTTCTCGGCCACGAAGTAACCATATAGCCCGTCAAAGTACTTGTTTACAGAGTCAGCGACCCTGTCATTAAAACCGGCAGGATTGATCTTATCGATCCATTTACCGGGTGCTATTCCTGTTATCCTGGCCAGATCCCTCACATGATAATCGAGTATCCTGAGTCGTTTCGCGAGCATGACCTGCTCCGATTGATCATTACTCTTTTGCAGGGCAAAATTTATCGCGTTGCTCTTGAGGTTTTTTATGAGCTCATCCTTGTAATAGTTGTTCTGTTCGATCTGGAGCTGGTATGGGAAGGTTGCCTTGTTGTAACTATTGCTTCGGAAACCATCGACCATAACGGCCTCGTACGCCCACCTCGTGGCCATTATATCTCCAAGTACCGGAACGTATTCCTTGTTTGTAATGGATTTATGAAGGTCATCAAACTTGATCATCGCCCCCCCTAAAAGCAACTGCGGTACAAGGATCAAGGGTATGAGAATATAGATACTGACTACAGTCCTCATCCCCGATGATATGTTCAAACCTATCATGTTTCCATAGCAGGCTGTTGTAAAGAAAATTATCCACTGTTGCCAGAGCATTCCTCTCACTT
Organism: Bacteroidales bacterium; assembly: GCA_046329885.1. GTDB lineage: Bacteria > Bacteroidota > Bacteroidia > Bacteroidales > VadinHA17 > LD21. The sequence goes on along the minus strand of JAXLTU010000001.1, from coordinate 60,583 downwards.
CCAGTACCCAGTTTGAAACCAGGACGAAAAGAAGTGATTGCACGGCTGAAATGGCAAAGAGTACTGATATTTTTGAGACAAGGTAGCTCGACCTGCTTATGTTAAGGAATTTCTCCCTTACCAGTATCTTCCTGTCTTTGAATATTTCCTCGGCGCTGACCATGAGACCCAGGAATAATGCCACCACCACTCCCATGAAAAGGAATACAGGGTAGCTCTTGTTATCAGCGAAAGTATAATGACCGTCAGTCGAGAATTTCGAGAGATAACCTAGTATCAGGGCGAGAAGCGGGGCCTCGAGAAAGTTTAGCAGGATATATTGTTTGTCTGCCAGCTTTCTGGTTATATTCCTTTTCACGAAAGTCCTTATCTGGTAAGCTTTCCCTGGGACCTTGAAATAACTGACAGGCAGATCACTCTTTTCAGGTTTCGATGTTAGCAGAGCCATCATCTTCTTCCTGTACCTGTCGTACCATTCAGCTGGCTTCACCTGTCTTTCCTTCCCAGGGTAGCCCTCGTTGTCAATTACTTTTACCTCTATTATCGAGAGTATGTTATCGGCATCGATATTACCACAATTCGGGCATTCGGACTCGGTGGCGTTTGCCTGAGATGTTTCCGTCTTAAAATACACGAGGGCTTCTACCGGGTCGCCGTCGTAGATCATGTAACCTCCTTTGTCGAGAAGCCAGAGCCTGTCGAACAATTTGAGGATATCAGACGATGGCTGGTGAATGTTCGTGATCACCAGTTTTCCCGACAAGGCATGTTTCCTGAGCAGGGTCATCACCTTTTCGGAGTCGTGCGAGGAGAGACCAGATGTTGGTTCATCTACAAAAAGAACAGCAGGGCCGCGCATGAGCTCAAGCCCAATATTCAATCTTTTCCTCTGACCACCGCTGACCTTCTTGTTTAAAAGGTCCCCTACCTGGAGGTCGCGGATGTCAAATAAATCGAGATCAACAAGAAGCTTGTCAACGAGTTCCCTGATCTGTTCGTCAGTGTAATCGCCGAAACAGAGCCTTGCACTGAAATACAGGTTCTCAAACGCTGTCAGTTCCTCGAGAAGCATATCATCCTGCGGTACGTATCCAATAAGTCCGCGGAGCATTGATGCCTCCTCGTTAATGTCGTAGCCGTTGATGTAAATATTCCCCCTTTCGGGTTTTATCTTGCCATGAAGGAGATTCAGCAGAGTAGTCTTGCCAACGCCACTACCGCCCATTATGCCAACCATGTTACCGCTTTCGAGACGGAAGTTCATGGGTTTGATGCCATTGGTGGAGTTCTTGAAGCAATACTCCACGCTATGACCTTCGAAGACCACAGGGTTTGTGAAGTTATCAGCTATAAATGCTTTGTAAACCCTCGAGTAATAAATCGGGTCAATACCGGGTCCTTTAATGTTTACTCCCCTGTCGAGCAGGTAAGGTCTGCAGGCAATTATATCCCTGCCCTTGAAGTATAAGGCCAGGGAACCATCGTAGGTGAGGATGAGGGAGCCGGTACTTTCAATATGAAGCACGAATAACTGACCCCTGAAACCCCTTACCTTGAGATGTTTCCAGTTCTTGTAATTAACATAATCATTCTCAACAGAATACTTTGGATTATCGCTCTCGATCAAAAGGATGTTTTCCGGGGTAACCTGGTCGTACTGCCTGCCTATCATGAAGGCACAGGCATTGTCGTACTCCGTTTTTGAAATGTTAAACGTCCTGGCGACAATATCTATAATTGTCTGTTCCTGCTCTGTTATTGACCCGTCTTCGAAAGTGAATTCAAGCAGCTGAAGGAACACTATCATCCTCTCGTCGAGAAAAAGGCCCTTTTTAATCTGCCTGCAGATATTGGTAATCTGGAATGATATCAGTGAATCCTCATCCGCGAGTTCCTCCCTGTCGATGCTTTTCAGTTCATTCGAATAGAACTCGAGATTATTCTCGAAAAGTGAGAAATACTCTTCTTCGAGTTCCCTGTTAAGATACCTGCGGAGGTAACTGCGCAGAATCTTTTTGCCCCTCGACGATATTCCGCCGGGATTTACTGTTGAGACAATGGCAAAAATATGTATTAATGCCAGTAATACAGATTCCCTCATAAAGGCTTAGAATATGTCCCTGAACGGGGCCGGGGCAGGGAAATTATAAAATGATCTTGCTTCTGATAACCGTTATAGCTGCCGTGATATCCTTGATGTTCTGCTCTGTAAGACTGGTAGTCATACCGGAGTAAACCTTCTTGATCGGTTCGAGGTTATTAACGAAATCACTGATCATCGCGTCATCCATGTAAGGTTTAGTCAGATCGAGGAAGAGGTCAAATGAACTCTTCTGATCGACAAGAACTTTCGATATACCGGCAACATTATAAGCTGATTCGGAAACGTGCGTGGTGAGGTACATGCCTTCAACCCATGCTCCGCCAACTACAAGAAGAGCCAGGGCCTGCTGATCGTTCTCGCTCATGTACGAGTAAGTCTCGTTAAAAGCGTTTGTCAGTATGCTCACGAGTTTGTCTTTCTTGTCAAAATTTGCCTTGATGCTGTCGTATAACGGGGCATTATATATTTTCGACATGTTAAGGTCATTGGCGATTACCCTGATTGCATCCATGTAATCAATAACCTCCTGATGCATGTTATACAAGGTCGCGTAGCTGAGATCGGCGCCATAAACACCAAGATTTATAGATCTGGCAGCGCTTGTAAAATACTTCTTAACGTTCTCAACAGGATTCGAGATATCAAGTATATAGCCAACCTCGAGATCAGTAAGCATCTTTATTACCTCTGCAGAGGTGGGAAGAGGATAAACATGTTTTTCTATCTCTTTCTGAAGTGAATCAACCTGCTGCAGTTCCTTCTCCTTCTGTAATTTTTTGTTTGAACCGTTATTGCATGAGCTAAGACCTGCTAATCCGATAGCAAGGAGGACCAGGAATGCTGCTGAAATGGCCTTTTTCATATTATGAATTATTTATTGGTTTGTGTTTCCTAAATCGCCCATAAAAATAAAAAATAATATGAAACAAACCCCATAGACTTCAGAAATTGATTACTTCATTAACTCAGAAACAATTATGCAGCCTCCCGGGTTGCCCTGGAAGGTATCTCTTCCAGGGTTGATTAATGCCGGTTGGGGCATCACCCGATTTATACTATCTTTGACCCCCGTATTGAAAAAAACTTGAATGAACCTGAACTTCGATGAACCCTGTAACAGGGTAGGAACCAATTGTATAAAGTACGATCTGAGGGGTGAAATATTCGGTAATCCGGATGTCATACCCATGTGGGTTGCGGACATGGATTTCCCCACACCTGAATTCATCACCGAGGCTGTCAGGAAAAGAGCCGGACATCCCATCTATGGCTACTCATTCAGACCTGACGAGTATTTCAGCTCCATTGTGAAGTGGATTGAGAACAGGCACGGCTGGAAACTTGAAAAGGAGTGGATCACTTACAGTCCGGGGATAGTGCCAGCCCTAAATCTTTGCACCCTTGCCTTCACCGATCCGGGCGATAGTATCATCGTCCAGCCTCCCGTATATTTCCCCTTTTTCTCAGCTGTTGAGAATCACGGGAGAAAACTGATCTATAACCAGCTGAAACTTGTTAACGGCCGATACAGGATGGACCTTGAACAACTGGAATCACTGCTCGTCCATCGTCCAAAAATGATAATTATCTCTAACCCTCATAACCCGGCCGGAAGATCATGGACGGAGGAAGAGCTCAGACAGCTGGCAGAGTTTTGCCTGGGAAATAATATCATAATGCTCTCGGACGAGATCCATTGCGACCTCGTGCTCCCAGGATACAGGCATATACCCGTGGCATCGTTGTCGAACGAAACTGCCTCGTCAACAATCACATGTATTGCCCCGAGCAAGACTTTTAACCTGGCCGGCCTGTACACCTCATCAGTTGTAATTTCGAACCCCGTGCTTAGGAAGAGATACCGCGAGATAACCGACGCCATTCACATAGAGGGAGGTAATATCTTTGGAACGGTAGCATCCATAGCAGCTTATACTCATGGGATGGAATGGTTAGCGGGACTGCTGGATTACATCGATTCAAACGCCGCTCTCGTAACCGATTACTGCAGGGAATTTATCCCGGAAATAAAAGTAACGCCTCTCGAGGCAACCTACCTCATGTGGCTCGATTGCCGCTCGTTGGGAATGACCTCGAAGGACCTTCACGGGTTTTTTATCAATAAAGCCGGCGTGGGAATGAACGACGGGGCAACATTCGGCCCCGGTGGCGAAGGATTCATGAGAATGAACATCGGCTGCCAGAGAAGCACGGTAGAAAAAGCATTAAAACAGATAGGGTCAGCTATTAGTGATCTGAGGTAAAACTCATTATATTTGAGCCGATGAAAAATACACATGTACCAGTAAAACTCACGCTCGAGGACGGCACAGTTTATTCAGGGAAATCGTTCGGAGCTCTCAAACCTGTTGCCGGCGAAGTAGTGTTTAACACGGCCATGACAGGCTACCCTGAAAGTCTTACCGATCCCTCTTACAGGGGACAGATATTATGCCTTACCTACCCGCTGGTCGGCAATTACGGGGCACCAGTGAGGGATGAGGCAGACGATATCCTTAAATTCTATGAATCATCAACTATTCATATTTCAGCCCTTATCGTGTCGGATTACTCTTTTGAATACAGCCACTGGAATGCAACAGAAAGTCTTGGTGACTGGCTCGAGAAAAATGACATCCCCGGGGTGTATGGAATAGATACAAGGGCCCTGACAAAACGAATCAGGGAAAAGGGTGCCATGCTTGGCAAGATTGAAACCGATAATACCCAGATAGATTTCTACGACCCCAACAAAGTCAACCTCGTGGAGGAAGTTTCTATAACAGGGAAGAAAGTTTACGGGAATGGATCGTGCAGGATAGTACTCGTTGACTGTGGAGTGAAATACAACATTATCCGTAACCTGCTGAAAAGAGACACGACTATAATCCGGGTTCCGTGGAATTATGATTATCACAAGGAGGAATTCGACGGCCTGTTCATATCTAACGGCCCTGGCGATCCGAAGATGTGCGGTGAAACGATTAATAACCTGTCGAAATCGCTCAAAGATGACAGACCTATCTTCGGCATCTGCCTCGGCAACCAGTTGCTCGCGCTCGCTTCAGGTGCTGATACCTACAAATTGAAATACGGCCATCGCAGCCATAACCAGCCCGTTATACAGGTTGGAACAGATAAAGCCTACATTACTTCGCAGAACCACGGATTTGCAGTCGATAACAAGACCCTTTCAAGAGAGTGGGAACCCTACTTCAACAACATAAACGACGGGACAAACGAGGGGATGAAGCACAAGACAAAACCGGTCTTTTCAACACAGTTTCATCCCGAGGCCTCGGGTGGCCCCACGGATACAGACTTCCTGTTCGACGTCTTTATAGAAAATATAGTGAAGTACAAGAGTTGAAGGGTTAATCCCCCTCAAGTCATATCAGATCAAGCAGCTTTTTCTCGAGCTCGGCAAGACTAGTTGAATTGAATAGCCCTGCAAGTTCACCGGAACGTTTTCGTATCTCCTCGTTACACAGGTTACCTATGCTCCCGTGATGCGAGTAATCAGAAAGAGTTGTCCTGGGGAAATTTCCTTCTTTTAACATACCAGCCACGGTGAGATAAGCTTCCCTGAAAGGAACGCCTTTTTTTACAAGACGATTCACCTCCTCTGTACTGAATATCTGATCATAGAACGGATTATCAAGTATGTCCTGCCTCACCTTTATATTACCAAGCATGAAATGCAGTATGTCGAGGCAATCATCAAGCTCCCTGAAAGCGTCAAAAACCCTGGATTTCAGTAACTGCAGATCGCGGTTATAACCTGAAGGAAGGTTATTAATTAAAAGTGATATCTCGTTGGGAAGTGCCATCAGGGCATTTGATCTTGCCCTTATTATCTCGAATACATCGGGATTCTTTTTTTGTGGCATTATGCTCGAACCGGTTATCAGCTCGTCGGGAAAGGAGACGAACCTGAACTCGGCGCTCATGAAGATACAGACATCCATCGATAGCTTCGCGAGCGTGCTCGCCACCGAGGCCATAGCGCCGGCGACCGCCAGCTCAACCTTCCCCCTGTTTAGAGCCGCGTATGCAGAATTATAAACCATGCTGTCGAACTCCAGAAGCTCGGTTGTGTATTGTCTGTCAATTTCAAGGGTTGATCCGTAACCGGCAGCCGTTCCAAGAGGATTACGGTTATTAATCGTCCTCGCGGCCGACAGAACCACAAGGTCGTCTGTCAGTGCTTCTGCAAAACTGCCGAACCACAGGCCGAAGGTCGATAACATGGCTGGCTGAAAATGAGTGTAACCGGGAAGAAGTACCGAACTGTGCTGGTCACTCAGGGATAAAAGCTTATTAACCAGGTTGTTCACCTTGTGAGCTGTCTTGTCAATGCCAGCCCTTGTGAACATCCTGATATCCACCAGGACCTGATCGTTTCTCGACCTGGCAGTATGAACCTTTTTCCCTGCCGGGCCATGAAGATCAGACAGTTCCTTTTCGACCTGGGAATGAATATCCTCAATCCCCTTGTCAATTATGAGGAAACCGTTCTGGTGCCTTGTGAACAATGAATGCAGACCTGTCATCAGCAGGTCACGCTCGTCCTCGGAAAGTAACCCGACTTTGTGGAGCATCAGGACATGTGCCATCGACCCCACTATGTCCCAGCCCGCGATCTGCAAATCAGTCTCGCGGTCCTTTCCCGCCGTGAATTCAATTATCGAACTATCGGGTTTAACCCCTTTATCCCAGAGTTTCATTTTATTATATTAATGAGCTGATTTCTTTCTGCCTGAATCGATGATGGCCCGGTGTGCCATTAGTCTTATTGCATTAATCCGGATAAATCCCTTGCTGTCGGTCTGGTCGAAACCTCCTTCTATATCCATGCTCGAGAGATCCTTGTCATACAATGATGATGGTGATTCACGTCCCTCAATGAAGATGTTCCCTTTATAAAGGCACAGGTGAACGCAACCGTCGATGAGTTCCTGGCTCTTGTCGATGGCGGCCATCAGGAAATCCATCTCAGGGCTGAACCAGAATCCGTAATAAATCAGCTCCGAGAACTTTGGAGTGAGCATGTTGCGCAAACGCATGACCTCGCGGTCCATTGCAATCCCTTCAATATCCCTGTGAGCCGCGTAAAGAATAGTCGCCCCGGGAGTTTCATATACCCCCCTCGACTTTATACCCACAAACCTGTTTTCAACCATGTCGAGAAGACCGATTCCGTTCTCTCCTCCTATCTTGTTGAGGTAGACGAACAGCTCGAAAGGATCCTCCTTCACCGTGCCATCCTCCTTGTTGAGTACTTTCACGGGAACACCGTCGCGGAATGTGATCACTATCCTTGTCTCCTTCTCGGGTGCATCCTGAGGCATTACCATCTTCACCAGCATCGATTTATGCAGGGTGAACATGGGATCCTCGAGGATACCCGCCTCGTGACTTATGTGCATGAGGTTCTCGTCTTCGCTGTACGGTTTGGCGAGACTGGCCTTGACCGGGATATTATGCTCCGAAGCGTATTTCAGCAGATCGGTCCTACCCTTGAACGTTGCCAGAAACTCTGGGTCTTTCCATGGTGCTATTACCTTGATGTTTGGCTTAAGCGCGAAATAACAGAGCTCGAATCTCACCTGGTCGTTACCCTTGCCCGTCGCGCCATGAGCAACTGCAGTTGCTCCCTCGGCAATCGCTGTCTCTATCTGCTTCTTTGCAATCAGTGGCCTGGCAAGAGCGGTGCCAAGAAGATACCTGTCCTCGTAAACTGCATTAGCCTTTACTGCCTTGAAAACGAAATCAGTAACGAATTCCTTCTTCAGGTCCATCACTATTACTTTCGAGGCACCAAGCATCAGAGCCTTGTTCCTGCATTCCTCGAAATCCTCCTCCTGTCCGACATCAGCTACAAAAGCGATAACATCAAAATTCTTTTCAATAAGCCACTTCAGTATCACCGATGTGTCGAGTCCGCCACTATAGGCAAGCACAATCTTCTCTTTCATAATAATTATCTTTTATTGAATATATAAACTCCTGTCTCTATTCCCTCTTGGCCTGCTTGTGCATTCCAGGGAGTATCATCTCGAGACACTCGTGAATGTCCTGGAGCGAAATTTTGTCCCTTGGTATGACGAGTAGTGTATCGTCGCCAGCAATTGTACCGGCAATCTCGTAACGTGATGCATTATCAATAGTGACGCCGATACTGTTCGCGTAACCCGGCTTCGTCTTGATCAGGACCATTGAATTCGCGTCGATGAGTGATCTTATAACGGAAATCATGCTTATTTCCGGTGCCTGAACCGTCGCGTTACCTTCCTTGCCCTGCAGCACGTACCTGTAGCCGCCACGCGAGGCCGGTACCCTCAGAACACCAAGTCTCCGCAGGTCGCGCGACAAGGTGGCCTGTGTGCAGGCAATCCCTTCGTCCAGCAGCTTCTTCATCAGAACCTCCTGTGAAGAGATCTCCCCTCCTTCAATTATTTTCCCGATGGCAACCAGTCTTTTGACTTTTTGCATATTTATTCATTTATTTTGCAAATTTATACATATTTTTGTAACCTGAAACACATGGAAAAATATTTTATTTTTGGAGCACAATTAAAAGAGATGAAAGATCAGATTAAGAAGGTAATCATTCTGGGGTCGGGAGCACTTAAAATAGGGGAAGCCGGCGAGTTTGACTATTCAGGTTCCCAGGCGCTCAAAGCCCTGCGCGAAGAGGGTATCAGGACGATACTTATAAACCCGAACATTGCCACGGTGCAGACGTCGGAGCATATTGCCGACAAGATCTACTTTCTTCCGGTAAATCCTCATTTTGTAGAGAAAGTAATTGCCAGGGAGAAGCCCGACGGGGTACTTTTGTCGTTCGGCGGACAGACGGCGTTGAACTGCGGGACAGAGTTGTTCAGGAAAGGAATATTTGAAAAATACGGGGTAAAGGTTCTTGGTACGCCTGTCAGGGCGATAATGGACACCGAGGACAGGGAGTTATTTGTTAAGAAGCTGGACGAGATAGATGTAAAAACGCCAAGGAGCATTGCTGTAACAGGTGTTGAAGAGGCCATTGGCGCTGCAGAAAAGCTTGGATTCCCTGTCATCATAAGGGCGGCTTACACGCTGGGCGGCCAGGGTAGCGGATTTGCTTCTGACAATGACGAGCTAAGGGTTCTCGCGACCAGGGCCTTCTCTTATACCAACCAGATACTCGTTGAAGAATCCCTGAAAGGATGGAAGGAGGTCGAGTACGAGGTGGTCAGGGACAGGTTCGATAATTGCATCACGGTATGTAACATGGAGAACTTCGACCCTCTCGGCATACACACTGGCGAGAGCATAGTCGTGGCTCCCTCGCAGACTCTTACCAACAGCGAGTATCACAAGCTGCGTGAACTATCAATAAAAATAATCAGGCATATCGGTATAATAGGAGAGTGTAATGTTCAATATGCACTTGATCCCAATTCGGAGGATTACAGGGTCATCGAGGTAAACGCCCGTTTGTCGAGGTCTTCGGCACTTGCTTCAAAAGCGACCGGCTACCCTCTCGCTTTCGTCGCGGCGAAACTAGGACTTGGCTATGGTCTTCACGAGCTTAAAAACAATGTCACAAGGAGCACCACCGCGTGCTTTGAACCGGCCCTCGATTATATAGTTTGCAAAATACCCCGCTGGGACCTCAATAAATTCGAAGGCGTGTCGCACCTCATAGGCAGCAGCATGAAGAGTGTCGGGGAAGTGATGGCAATCGGCAGGACCTTTGAAGAAGCCATACAGAAGGGCCTGAGGATGATAGGCCAGGGTATGCATGGTTTCGTCGGCAACCACGACATGAAGTTCGAGGATGTCGAGAAAGAGCTTTCTGAACCAACCGACATGAGGATCTTCTCCATCGCCGAGGCGCTCGAGAGAGGAATGTCGATTGACAGTATTTATGAACTCACTAAGATTGACAAGTGGTTCCTTCACAAGCTCAAGAATATTATAGATATCAAGAATACTCTCACCACCTATAATAATATACAGGAACTACCCAGGGAACTGCTGCTGCAAGCCAAGATAATGGGATTCAGCGATTTTCAGCTCACCAGGCATGTTGTCAAACCCGATAACGCTTCAATAAACCGCGAAATGCTGAGGGTAAGGGCATTCCGGAAAGCCATGGGGATAAAACCTTCCGTCAAGCAGATTGACACCCTCGCCGCGGAGTACCCGGCTGTGACCAATTACCTTTACCTTACCTACAGCGGGATTGAACATGACATAAGCTACGAGGATGATAAGAAATCGGTTGTGGTTCTTGGTTCGGGTGCTTACAGGATAGGATCAAGTGTCGAGTTTGACTGGTGTTCTGTAAATGCCATTAACACGATAAAGAAAGAAGGCTTAAGGTCGGTCATGATCAACTATAATCCAGAGACCGTGAGCACGGATTACGATATCTGCGACAGGTTGTACTTCGACGAGCTGTCGTTCGAGAGAGTAATGGATATTATAGACATCGAGAAACCCAGGGGTGTGATTGTATCGATGGGCGGCCAGATACCAAATAACCTTGCAATGAGGCTGCATGTTGAAAACGTGAACGTGCTGGGTACATCTCCCGTATCTATCGACAGGGCGGAGAACAGGCACAAGTTCTCGTCAATGCTCGACAGCCTTGGAGTCGATCAACCGAGATGGAAGGAACTCTCGACGATAGATGACATAAATGAATTTGTTGACAGGATCGGGTTCCCTGTGCTTGTAAGACCATCATACGTACTGTCTGGAGCCGCGATGAACGTGGTTTCGAACAAGAGCGAACTGTCCCATTTTCTCGATCTGGCTACCCAGGTCTCGAAACAACATCCTGTAGTGGTTTCCGAGTTCATAGAAAACGCGAAGGAAATTGAGATTGATGCCGTGGCCCGTGACGGGGAAATAATGGCTTACGCTATCAGTGAACACGTCGAGTTTGCCGGCGTTCATTCCGGTGATGCAACCATTGTATTCCCTCCGCAGAAACTCTATTTCGAGACTGTTAGAAGGATAAAGAGGATCTCGCGTGAGATTTCCAGGGAGCTAAAGATAACCGGGCCATTCAACATTCAGTTTCTTGCCCGCGACAACGATATAAAGGTAATAGAGTGTAACCTCAGAGCCAGCCGCAGCATGCCATTCGTCTCGAAAGTTCTGAAGACTAACCTCATCGAACTGGCAACGAAGGTAATGCTTGGTATACCAGCTGAAAAACCGCACAAGTCGGTGTTTGATCTCGACTATGTTGGCGTGAAAGCTCCCCAGTTCAGCTTTTCCCGGCTGGCGAAGGCTGACCCTGTTCTTGGAGTCGACATGTCATCAACTGGTGAGGTAGGCTGTCTAGGAGAAGGATTTCACGAGGCAATACTCAAATCGATGTTCTCGGTTGGGTACCGTGTTCCGAAGAAGAGCATACTATTATCGACCGGTCCTGCAAAATCTAAAGCCGAACTGCTAAGCGCAGCGAGGGCATTGCGGGATAAAGGTTACAAGCTATACGCCACCAGGGGAACACAGCAGTTCCTTGTCTCCTCAGGTATCGAGGCTGATGTAGCATACTGGCCGGATGAGAAAAAATCTCCAAACACTATTGAACTGATCAGGACAGGCGAGGTCGATCTGGTGGTCAACATACCCAAGGACCTGAGCCAGACCGAGCTTGACAACGACTACTCCATAAGAAGAAGCGCGGTCGACTTCAACGTACCGCTCCTCACCAACACCAGGGTGGCAAGCGCCTTCATCCTCGCCTTCTGCCGCCTTGGAATGGATGATATAGCTATCAAGAGCTGGGACGAGTATTAGCAATAAGCTCTGGTTTAGGAGCGTAGCGACTACACCACGCATGTCCCTGGCATAAATGCCAGGGCGAGGAGGAACTCTTTTTAAAGCCCTTATAGCCTTAAAGCTTCTATGGCTTTTTTTAACGAGGACCGGGCACCCTCTTCTTCCCTCTTTTAATATTGTTTTTTCTTTTAGTTCTTCTAACTTAGTCGGGGTATAAATAATTCATGAAATGATCAGTATCCGGAAAGCTGTTGACAAGGACGTATCTTTAATTGTTGCATTTCAGGAGGCCATGGCTCTTGAGACAGAGAATCTCAGACTCGATAACAACCTGGTTTCGAAAGGTGTGAAGGAAGTGTTCCGGAACACTGCCAGGGGTTGTTACTATATTGCTGAATATAACGGGGAGGTAGTTGCCTCCTTACTTATAACCTATGAATGGAGCGACTGGAGAAATGCTGATGTCTGGTGGTTCCAGTCAGTATACGTGATCCCCTCATTCCGACGCAAAGGGATCTTCAGGCTAATGTACGATTACATTCGCCAAGAATCAGTTAAGGCAAATGCAGCCGGTCTCCGGCTTTACGTGGAATCAAATAATACTGTTGCCAGGAAAACCTACGAGGCGATGGGAATGAGTTGCGAACACTATACAACCTATGAATGGCTGAGGTAAGATGCACTGGATTTTTTTACTTCCCCTGCTTCCCTATTTGTTTATCCTGATATTCACGGGACGAAAGCTCTTTAATGTTTTGAAATATGAAAATGCAGGCGCTGGCACGGTGTTTACAACAGTCATTATCCCGTGCAGGAACGAGGAGAAAAACATCTTAAATTTACTTTCAGACCTCGATTCGCAGGATTATCCTGCTGCACTGTTCAAAGTGATTGTTTGTGATGATAACTCGACTGACAATACTTATCAGTCAGCCTGTACATTCCAGGGGCAGATTAAACCGATTGTACTGAAAAACCAGGGCATCGGGAAAAAGACAGCGATACTGACAGCGGTCAATGCTACAGATTCCGAGCTTATTGTTACAGTTGATGCAGACTGCAGGATCGGTGAGAAATGGTTGGGCACGATTGTTTCGTATTATATCTCGACTAATGCTGATTTGATAATTCCCCCTGTGGTTCTGGGTGATGCACCCGGCTTATTCCAGGAAATGCAGCAGCTCGAGTTCCTTAGCCTCCAGGGCGTTACCGCGGCGACAGCCATAGCTGGCACACCGGTAATGTGTAATGGCTCTAACCTCGCTTTCAGGAGGGAAACCTACATTGAAAATGTAACAAACCTGAGATTCGACCTTCCTACCGGCGACGACATATTCCTGCTTCAGTCCGTTAAAAGATCGGGAGGCAAAATCAAATGGCTTCATTCTTCACTCGCGAAAGCAACAACTGCACCTGCTATTAGCCACTCGGCTTTTTTCAGGCAGCGAGCCAGATGGATATCAAAGGCGGGAGCCTTCACCGATTTCTTCACCAACCTCGTGGCAATAGTCACCTTCCTCGCGGTGGTCACGCAGGTCTTCCTAACTTCAATAACGCTATTGAAAACTGATTACCTCCTGGTTTGGATTGGTTGTATAGTGTTAAAGTCTATTCCTGATCTGATGATCCTTTATCCAACTGTCAGGTTTCACGACAAGATGAAACTACTGATATGGTTTCCCCTTTCGCAGTTGCTCTATCCTTTCTATGTACTGGCTATTGTAATCAGGTCATTATTCGAGACCCGGTGGAAGGAAGCTTCCTGATAGTTTAATTGCCCATTTCCGAAAGAAACTTTATCCTCATCAGTCTTATTTCCTCCTCCTCGAACTCGTTGCCAAGCTCCTTCATTGCCTCTTCAAGAGAATCCGTCTCCGCTTCTTCCTTGAAATATGAATATATATCGTGCTGACGTTCTTCGTCTATTACCATATTTATATAATAGTCGAGGTTGATCCTGGTCCCGGAGTTCACTATCGCTTCGACTTCAGAGAGCAGTTCAGGCATTTCAAGTCCCTTGGCCTCAGCTATATCTTCCAATGAGCGCTTCACGTCGATGCTCTGGATTATGTAAACTTTTATTCCTGATTTATTCACGACTGATTTCACGACCATGTCGAGTGGTCTGATAATTTCTTTTTCCTCGACATATTTCTTGATAACGTCAACGAATTCAGCGCCGTACCTTTGTGCTTTTCCCGCGCCCACCCCCGATATATTCTGAAGCTCATCTAGGTTTACAGGGTATTGGATAGCCATATCCTCAAGCGAGGGATCCTGGAATATTACAAAAGGAGGTACCTCTCTTTGTTTGGATATTTTCTTCCTGAGATCCTTCAGAATACTGAATAATTCCTCGTCGACAGCTGCTGTCTTGGCACCAAATGCATTTTCTTCCTCTGCAGCATCACTATAGTCGTGATCCTCGGTAAGCATGAAGCTCGTCGGTTTCTCGAGGAACTCCATTCCCCTGGGGGTTATTTTCAGCAGGCCGTAATTCTCTATATCTTTCGTCAGCAGCTTGGCTATGAGTGCCTGGCGCACCACCATGTTCCAGAACTTTTCATCCTTTTCCTCTCCCGATCCGAATATCTCGAGCTTATGGTGCTTGTACGACTTAATTGCCGCGGTTGATTTACCTGCAAGTATGTTAGCGATATGGTCTGCCTTGAATTTTTCTTTCACGGCAAGAACTGCTTCAAGCACGCTGACAACATAATCAGATCCCTCGAACTGCGTTTTGGGATGAAGGCAGTTATCACATGCCTCACAGTTCTCCTCCTCGTATTCCTCCCCGAAGTAATGCAGGAGCAGTCTGCGACGGCAGACAGACGATTCGGCATAAGAAACTGTTTCCAGCAGGAGATGCTTTCCTATCTCCTGCTCCGCTATGGGTTTACCCTGCATGAATTTCTCGAGTTTCTGTATGTCGTTATAGCTGTAATAAGCTATGCACCTGCCCTCTCCTCCGTCACGACCTGCCCTCCCTGTCTCCTGGTAATAACCCTCGAGGCTCTTGGGTATGTCGTAATGAATGACGTACCTGACATCAGGTTTATCTATACCCATCCCGAAAGCTATCGTGGCAACAATCACATCCGCCTCTTCCATCAGGAACCTGTCCTGGTTCAGGGTACGGGTGGCTGAATCCATCCCGGCATGATACGGGAGCGATTTTATGCCATTCACCTTGAGTGTCTCTGCCAGTTCTTCCACCTTTTTCCGGCTGAGGCAATATATGATACCTGATTTCCCTGGATTATTCTTTATGTACTTGATGATTTCCTTCGTCGCATCCTGTTTAGATCTGACCTCATAGTACAGGTTGGCCCTGTTGAAGGATGATTTAAAAATATCAGCATCGAGTATTCCAAGGTTTTTCTGAATATCGTGCTGTACCTTGGGGGTGGCAGTAGCCGTGAGGGCGATGATTGGGGAACGGCCAATCGAATCGACCATTGGTCGTATCCGCCTGTATTCCGGTCTGAAGTCATGGCCCCATTCAGATATACAGTGTGCCTCGTCGATAGCGTAGAATGATATGTTGACGCTCTTCAGGAAATCGATGTTATCTTCCTTCGTGAGCGATTCAGGGGCCACGTAAAGCAGTTTGGTGACGCCGTCTATAACATCTTTTCTAACCCTGTTTATCTCGGTCTTCGTGAGTGATGAGTTCAGGAAATGAGCTACTTCGTCTTCAGTACTGAAGTTTCTCATAGCGTCGACCTGGTTCTTCATGAGAGCGATTAGGGGCGAGATGACAATGGCAGTGCCCGATTTCATCACTGCAGGCAGCTGGTAACAAAGCGATTTCCCGCCGCCGGTTGGCATAAGCACGAACGTGTCGCGCCCTGAAAGAACATTTTTTATAATTGCTTCCTGGTTCCCCTTGAACGTGTCAAAGCCAAAATACTTCTTTAAATAATCATGTATTGACGAATCGTCATTCATACCACTACCCCCCTTGTTAAATATACTCCAACCTCAAAACACTACATGAAAAAATTATTGACTTACAGGAGTCTATATCAAATTTAAGTAAAATTGATATTTAAAACAAAAACACTTTGAATTTTAAGTTTTTTATAACATTTGGCCCCTTTCATCATTTTTGTATTTTCTTGTATTGTATTAGAAGTTTTATCATCTTTACACGCTGAAAAAAAACGGAGATGGCGGTTACTGGGAACAACAAGGAGAAAAAGCCCGAGAAGGAGATGTCGTTTCTCGAGCATCTTGAAGAATTACGCTGGCATATTATCAGATCTGTACTAGCAATTGTGGTGCTCACTGTTGTAGCCTTCATATTCAAACAAATCATTTTCGACAAGATCATACTGGCACCGAAAACTCCCGAGTTCTGGACAAACAGGATGTTTTGCCAGCTTGGGCACTTCATCTTCGGCCCTGATAATAATATCCTTTGCATCAACACGAAACCCTTCCAGCTTATTAGCATAAAGATGTCGGGGCAGCTCACTACCCACGTTGCTGTATCGATCGTCTCCGGGATAATTCTCGCTTTCCCCATCATACTTTGGGAATTCTGGAGGTTCTTCAGGCCAGCTCTTTATTCCAACGAGCAGAAATATGTTAAGGGTGCAGTACTTTACTCGACAGGCCTCTTCTTCATCGGGGTTGTTTTCGGGTATTTCATGATAGTACCTCTGTCAATACACTTCCTTGGATCCTATACAATTAGTGACCAGGTAATTAACCAGATCTATGTCAGATCATATATCGGGACAATGACATCAATAGTCCTGGCAAGCGGATTCGTTTTCGAGCTTCCCCTTCTGGCTTTCATCCTTACAAAGATCGGTGTCATAACACCTCATTTCCTCGTGAAATACAGGAGACACTCGATAGTTGTAATTTTCATTGTTGCAGCCATAATCACCCCGCCTGACATATTTTCACAAATACTCGTGAGCATCCCGTTGCTGGTTCTTTTCGAGGTAGGAATATTGATCTCGAAGAGGGTATACAAGGAAAGGATGAAGACCCACAACGATTTCATGGGTGGTGACACTTACTCCGACTGATGCGGGAAGTGCCATAAGGGGAACCATGCAACAGGAATATAGCTTTTTGAAGATCAGTAATCTATTCTTATCTTAGCCGGGTTAATACTTAAACCGGTACGATAGCGTTTTTCATATCATGACAGACAAAAAACACCACACGAAAGGCAGTTTACTGAATTTAATCGCGGCATTGGCATTGATTATGCCTGTCTTTATATCGTGCGAGAAAAAAGAAGTTACGCGCGATATAATAATCGATAAGACACCCGTGAATATATGGGAAGACGAACCGGGCGGTACTGTAACACTTTATCTGTCGCTCCAGCAGGCGTCTGACAGAAATGTTACTGTTAACTACTCCACGGCCGATAGCACCGCTGTTGCCGGAACTGATTACACTTCGGTTACAAACGGTACAATCGAGTTCAAAGCCGGTGAAACATCTAAATCATTTACAGTAAACGTACATCCCAATCCGGCCGTTAAAAATGATGTGTATTTCAAGGTCACATTCAGCAATCCCGTTAATGTTAATCTCAAAGGGACAAGAATGTATGTCAGGATAGTGAATACTGACTATAATAACCTTGTATGGAGCGACGAGTTCACTTCAGGACCGCTCAGCACGGCCACCTGGAATTACGAGCTCGGTGCCGGTGGCTGGGGGAATAATGAACTTGAGACTTACACAAATTCGACGAATAATGTTCATATAGACACAGGCTATCTGCATATAACTGCACTCAACCCATCTGGTTCCACTTACACTTCGGGCAGGATAACGACAAAGGGTAAAAAGGAATTTACTAATTGCAGGGTTGAGATAAGGGCAAAGCTTCCTCAGGGACAGGGATTATGGCCGGCCTTGTGGATGCTCGGGGCCAATATTTCAACTGCCGGGTGGCCTGCTTGCGGTGAGATTGACATAATGGAATACCTTGGTCACCAGACCAATACTTCTTATGGAGCTGCACACTGGAATTCAAACGGTCACGTTTACAGGACCGGCTCAAACGTGCTTTCCACCGGGAATTATAATTCCTCATTTCACGTATTCAGCCTTGTCTGGACACCTAACTACCTCAGGTGGTTCGTCGATGGTCACGAGTTCTTCACCAAGTCGAAGGACGACATCGCCGGGTTCCCGATGACGTTGCCACAGTTCTTTATTTTTAACGTGGCTGTAGGTGGCAACTGGCCGGGCAACCCCGACCCAACAACCATCTTCCCGCAGCATATGATAGTAGATTATATTAGGGTTTACCAGTAACAGATGAAACTTCATACTAAAGATCTGGTTAAAAAATACCGTACCAGAACGGTCGTCAATCATGTTTCGGTCGAGGTCGAGGAAGGTGAAATAGTTGGTCTCCTTGGACCAAACGGCGCCGGGAAGACAACATCTTTTTACATGATAGTTGGACTGATCAAACCTAATGATGGTAAGATCTACCTCGACGACGAGGATATAACCACTCTTCCTGTTTACAAGAGAGCACGGAAAGGTATAGGGTACCTTGCCCAGGAAGCTTCAGTTTTCAGGAACCTTTCGGTTGAGGATAATATAAAGGCAGTGCTTGAACTTTCAAGCTTCCCGGTAGCTGAACAAAAAGAGCGTCTCGAGAATCTCCTCGATGAATTCGGCCTTCAGAAGATAAGAAAAAGCAAGGGCATACAGTTATCCGGAGGCGAGCGGAGAAGAACGGAGATTGCCAGGGCACTCGCCCTCAAACCCCGGTTCATCCTTCTCGATGAACCATTCGCCGGTGTCGACCCCATAGCCGTTGAAGATATCCAGAGCATAGTCTCTCACCTGAGAAGCAAAAACATAGGCATTCTTATCACCGATCATAACGTTCACGAGACCCTGTCAATAACAGACAGAGCCTACCTGCTTTTCGAGGGTAAAATACTCAAATCCGGAACGGCTTCCCAACTGGCTGAGGATGAACACGTGCGCAGGGTGTATCTCGGCAAGAACTTCGAACTGCGCAAGTAATGCTAACTATTTGATTTTTCAATAACTTTAGCTACTTTTGCAAAAATTTTTCTGGCGGATGTGTCGTAATTGGTAGCCGAGCAAGACTTAGGATCTTGTGTCTTAATGACGTGGGGGTTCGAGTCCCTTCATCCGCACAAATCCTGACCGCCAAACCATGGCGGTCTTTTAAATTGTAACTAACAGTTGAATAAATGAATATCACGAAAGAGACAACAGGCGAACTAACTGCTCTGCTCAAGGTTGAAGTTAAGAAAGCTGATTATGACGAGAGCGTGGAGAAGGTTCTGAGGGATTACAAGAAGAAAGCCAACGTCAAGGGTTTCAGGCCCGGGATGGTACCCATCGGGCTGGTCCGTAAAATGTACGGCAAGGCAGTTATGCTCGATGAAATAAACAAACTCGTTTCAGAAAATATTAGAAAATATCTTACAGACGAGAAGATCGATATCCTGGGTGACCCGCTGCCCAAATCAGATGAGGATACCACTATCGACCTCGAAACACAGGAAGATTTCTCTTTCAGCTTCGAGCTTGGCCTCGCACCTCAGTTCGAATTGAGCCTTACAAAAAAGAACAAGGTCGATTATTACGAGATTGCCGTTGATGATAAAATGAAGAACGACTACGTGTCTAATTATACACGCAGGTTCGGTCAGTTCACCATGGCCGAGGTATCTGAAGAGAAGGACCTCCTTAAAGGATCGGTGGCAGCTCTCGACGAAAACGGCAACGTGAAGGCTGAAGGCCCCTCTGCCGAAGAGACAACCCTTTCAGTCAACATAGTAAAAGATGAGGAGATAAAGTCCCTTTTCATTGGTAAAAAACAGGGCGATGTTATCGATTTTGACCTCAGGAAAGCCTTCCCCAACGATTACGAGATAGCCGGCATGCTGAAGATGCAGAAGGATGAAGTGAAAGACATAAACGGTAGTTTCCGCTACACTGTTGCCGAAATAAGCCGATTCGAACCGGCCCCGGTCGACACGGAGCTTTTTAACAGGATCTATGGAGAGGGTATTGTCAATACCGAAGAGGAGTTCATGACCAGGATCGAGGAGGAAATTACTTCTAATCTCAAGAAGGAAAGTGAATACAAGCTCATGCTCGATATCAAATCATTATGCCTCGAGAAGACAGATTTCACACTGCCGGAAGAATTTCTGAAACGCTGGTTATTAAGTGTAAATGAGAACACCACCCAGGAGCAGCTTGATAAGGAATTCGATTCATTCAGGAAAGATCTTAAATGGCAGCTTATCAGGAACAAAGTTGCACGCGACAACGAGCTTAAAGTGACTGAAGATGAACTTCACACCGAAGCGATGAATATTACCCGTTACCAGTTCCAGCAGTATGGACTTTTCTACGCGACCGACGAACAGATCCATAACTATGCCCACGAGATGCTCAAGAGAGAAGATGATGTCAAGAGGATTGCCGACAAGATAATCGAGGAAAAGGTAGTGGCCCTGGTCAGGGAGATGGTTAAACTCGAGAACAAATCAGTCAGCGTGGAGGAATTCAACAAGCTATTCGACTAACCGGTTAACCGGGGTATTGATTTTTAATTTTATTATCTTTGATGGCTAATAATAATGTCTGTCAATATGAATAATATCGAGGATTTCAACAAGTTCGCCAGGAGCAAGATGGGTCTGAGCAGTCTCACGATGCACAGGTACACTTCTGTCTGGGCTAATTATATATCACCAACAATTATCGAGGAAAGACAGCTGAACATAGCTTCAATGGACGTATTTTCCCGTCTTATGATGGACAGGATAATCTTCCTGGGTCTGCCGATCGACGACTATGTGGCTAATATTATCCAGGCCCAGTTGCTTTATCTCGATTCGACCGACCCGGGTAAAGACATCCAGATCTATTTTAACACGCCGGGGGGATCAGTATATGCCGGGCTTGGCATCTACGACACCATGCAATATATCTCGGCAAGCATAGCCACTATCTGCACCGGGATGGCCGCATCGATGGGCGCTATTCTTCTCACGGCAGGCACCAAGGGCAAGCGCTCGGCCTTAAGGCACTCGAGAATCATGATTCACCAGCCAATGGGAGGTGCTGAAGGTATGGCTTCTGACATCGAGATCACCGCACGCGAGATCCTGAAACTCAAGAAGGAACTGTACCAGATTATTGCAAATCATTCAGGCAACACCTACGAGAAGGTTGAAAAAGACGCTGACAGGGATTACTGGATGACTTCTGAAGAGGCCAGGGAATATGGCATGATTGACGAGATACTCCAGAGAGGTAACGAACGGAAATAATAAAAATGGACAAGTGTTCATTTTGCGGTCGCACAAAAAAGGAGACCAACATGCTGGTCGCCGGGCTCGAGGGCCATATTTGTGACCATTGCATAGAACAGGCTCACACCATCATGACCGAGGAAATGGGAACCAGGACAAGCCATGGTTTCGACACCATTAACCTCCTCAAGCCTGTCGAGATCAAAGCCTTCCTCGATAACTACGTCATAGGCCAGGACACGGCGAAAAAGATAATCTCGGTGGCGGTCTACAATCACTACAAGAGATTGATGCAGAAGCCTGATGATCAGGATATTGATATCGAGAAATCGAACATCATACTCGTGGGTGAAACAGGAACAGGCAAAACCCTGCTCGCGCGCACGGTTGCCAAGATGCTGCATGTGCCGTTCACTATCGTCGACGCCACGGTCCTCACCGAGGCCGGATACGTGGGTGAAGATGTGGAAAGTCTTCTCACCAGGCTGCTCCAGAACGCCGACTATGACGTTAAGGCTGCTGAACGCGGTATTGTCTTCATTGACGAGATAGACAAGATCGCGAGAAAGGGAGACAACCCTTCAATTACCAGAGATGTTTCAGGCGAGGGTGTACAGCAGGGACTTCTAAAACTGCTTGAAGGTTCCGTTGTAAACGTACCCCCGCAGGGTGGGAGAAAACACCCGGAACAAAAAATGATCCCGGTTGACACTAAAAACATACTGTTCATTTGCGGCGGGGCTTTCGAAGGGATAGACAAGAAGATAGCCCAGCGACTCAACACCCAGATTGTTGGTTATGGCGCATCACGTACCAGGGAGAGGATCGATAAGGACAACCTGCTCCAGTACATTGCTCCCCAGGACCTCAGATCGTACGGCCTAATACCCGAGATAATCGGACGTCTTCCCGTGCTCACCTTCCTGCACCCGCTCGACAGGGACGCTCTCCGCGATATACTGACAGAACCCAAGAACGCCATCGTGAAACAGTATATCAAGCTTTTCAAGATGGATAATATAGAACTGACTTTCTCGGAGGAGGCCCTCGATTATATCGTTGACAAAGCGGTTGAATTCAAGCTTGGTGCCAGGGGGCTGAGATCGATATGCGAAGCAATAATGCTAGACGCCATGTTCGAAATGCCATCTGCCGATACCAGGGAACTGACAATTTCGACTGATTACGCCCGACACAAGTTCGAGAAAATAGATCTCAAGGTATTAAAAGCTTCATAAAAAGCAGGGTGTCTCGAAAGGACACCTTTTTTTTAAAAATTTTACTAAACCAGCCTGCACAATTATCCATTCCGGCAGGCTCCCGAATTAAAAAGGCCATCCACGCAGTGCCGGGACAGCCTTTTCAATTGAAATCATTTCTTTATCCTTTTATCATAGCATCGAGCGATGCCTGTGCTTTAAAGTAATCTGCTTGGTGTTTTCTCCTCTTTTCAGGGTAGCTATTGCATCGCATTCGCCGGTCCCGTAATCAAGTTCAACTGCCTCGGCTCCTTCTCTTTCAAATTTCATAACACCGCTCGTGAAGAACTCGCATACCCTTTTCCAGTGAAGCGCCGATGTAATAGTGTGAGTGTACTGAACACCATCTATATTTTTGCCCGTGGCAGTTCCTGTTATGAGGCATTCATCGTCCCAGATATTCTTTGTCAGCCAGCCAGCCACCCATTCTCTCTGGTGCTCGAAAGACCTCTCGATTGTCTTGCTGTTTGGCAGAATGAGCTTACCGTCTGTAAGTGTGACTTCAAAGACAATGTTCTGGTTATTATTCGGGCCAATATTCTTCACCACTTTTGTTCCTTCTACCTTGATACCGTTGAAATAGTAATTCTCGAAAGTCACAGTGCGGGTTGAATTTAAAACTGCCCTTCTCTCGGTAACTGTAATGATTATCTTTCCTTTCCTGGTGCTGCCGTTGAAACCCGTGCAACCATCGCCATAATCGACTGTAATAGTTTTTGGCCATATGCCGGTGGTGGGGTTGGTGATAGTGATTATCGGGCATGAATCTGAAGCGATGGTGACCGACTTGAGGTCGCCCTTCGAGAGATAGCTCTCCAGTGTTACGGTGGCATTATCGACAGTGGTGAACACATCATCGAAAGCGACTTCGCTTACAGCGTCATCATCTGCCAGATCAACTGACGTTTGCTCTATCGGGGAACTGTCTTTTGTACAATAGGTCAGACCTATCAAAGCCAAAGCCGTTATAAAAAGTGATAGTTTCGTTTTCATTTTAAAGCTCATTTGGTTAATAATTATGATCACATCTTCTTAGATTGATCACGATCGCCAAGGTTTAAAATGATACGAAAAAAATTCCCGGGAAGTTACGATCGCCTTCGCTTGTATATTATATAGGTGTATGGAGGAGTGTCGCCAGGTTCGTTAATATGGGCCTCTTTTTCAACAGGTTCCCATACCTGTGGATCAATAACCGGGAAATAGGTGTCAGCAGGCGCTGTCATGTGCACGTGAGTGATGTAAAGCTTGTCGGCCAGTGGCATGAACTGCCTGTAAATCGAACCACCACCCATGATAAATATCTCCCGCCCCTCGCTGCATTTCGAAATAGCATCTGTAATAGTGTACGCTGGTATGGCTCCCTCGAACTCTTCCCCGGCAACATCGGTAATCACGATATTCTCCCTTCCAGGCAAAGGTCTCCTGGGCAGTGATTCCCAGGTCCGCTTTCCCATCACGACGCAATGACCCATCGTGAGGTTCTTGAAACGCCTGAGGTCGCCGGGTATGTTCCAAAGGAGATCATTATTCGCTCCAATCCCGTAATCGTCTGATATTGCTACAATTATTGAAATCATTTTCTATACAGATATGTCTCCTTTTATTGCCGGGTGAGATATATAGTTTTCAAGGGTGAAATCTTCGAAGCGGAAATCAAAAATACTTTTTACACCAGGGTTTATTCTCATTTCCGGCAGCGGGTAGGGCGACCGGGTAAGTTGCAGTTTAACCTGTTCGATGTGATTAAGATATATATGAGCATCACCAAGGGTGTGTATGAACTCACCAGGTTTGTAGCCCGTGACCTGCGCGATCATCATCGTGAGCAGAGAGTAGGAGGCAATATTGAAGGGTACACCCAGAAAAATATCACAACTTCTCTGGTAAAGCTGGCACGACAATTTCCCGTCTGCCACGTAGAACTGGAACAGTAAATGACATGGAGGCAGAGCCATCTTGTCAAGTTCACCCACGTTCCAGGCACTAACGATATGCCGTCTTGAATCGGGAGACTTAATAAGCGAATCGATCACTATCGAGAGCTGGTCAATCTTCCTGCCATCCGTGGCCGGCCACGATCTCCATTGTGAGCCGTAAACCGGTCCGAGGTTACCATTCTCATCTGCCCATTCATTCCATATCCTCACACCGTTTTCGCGGAGGTAGCTTATATTGGTATCACCACTAATGAACCAGAGTAATTCATGAATGATGGAGCGAAGATGCAATTTCTTAGTCGTTAACACGGGGAAACCGTTCCCGAGGTTGAACCTCATCTGGTAACCGAATACACTTATGGTCCCTGTGCCTGTCCGGTCAGATTTCTTTACCCCGTTAACTAAAACATGATCAAGAAGATCGAGATATTGTTTCATCCTGCTGCTATACTTTTTACTAAATTACCTGGTCACGGAGTGAAATTCATAGTTTGGGACTCACTTTTGCAACCCATCCTCCACCAGGTGCCACGTGTACTTTCAGGCGAAGACTCTTGTTGACTTCCAGCATCCTGTGACTGTAATCGCCGGCGTACCTGTCAGCATTTATACCGTCCTCGAATAGTTCAAGGTTGTATGTCCCTTCACCGAGAAAAGAAAAGTCGATCTCGATATCTCGAGGGGTCCAGTCTGTCATAGCACCTATGAACCAGTCATTCCCTTTTTTTCTTGCAAGGGCAAGGTAATCGCTCACCCTGGCTTGAAGAACCTTTGTTTCGTCCCATGTTACCGGTATTTTCGATATAAAGCTGGTGCATTCCTGTTCCTTCATGTAATTTGAAGGATTGTCTGCAAGCATCTGGAGCGGGCTTTCGAAGATCACGTACATTGCCAACTGGTGAACCCTGGTGCCCTGGCTTGTTGGCCTGTTAAAGATAGGTGAGAAATTTTCTTTCTCCATGTTGATCATTGAACCGGGAGTATAATCCATCGCGCCTGCTACCATTCTGGTAAATGGTATCGTAAGGTCATGCTCGGGGTTAATATCCTTGCTCCATTTACTGTTTTCAAGGCCCTTGACCCCTTCTCTCGTGATTGCATTGGGATAAGTGATGTTGAACCCGTCGGGTTTATACGCGCCGTGAAAATCTATCAGCATGTGATACTTTGCAGCCATCTCGGTTGCCCTGTAATAGAACCTCACCATCTTCTGATCATCCCGCTGCATGAAATCGACTTTTACACCCTTCACTCCCCATTTTTCATAAGTCGAAAGTGCCTCTTCCAGCTTGTCATCAAGAGATTTCCAGACGACCCACAAAATAACACCTACATTCTTAGATGCCGCGTACCTGCACAGCTCCGGTATATCGAACCCTGGAGCCTGAGAAAGCACATCAGCGTTAGAATACCATCCTTCATCGAGGATCACGTACTCGAGGTTATTGGATGAAGCGAAATCGATATAGTACTTGTAGGTCTGGTTATTTAATCCGGCCCTGAAATTAACACCATAGATATTATTGGCGTTCCACCAGTCCCATGCTACCTTGCCCGGTTTGATCCAGCTCACATCAGTCAGCCTGTTTGGCTCGGCCAGCTTCGAGACCATGTCGCTCGAAACGAGAGCCCCGTCGTCTGGGGTTATCACGTAGGCTCTCCATGGAAATGCCCTGGTTCCCTTTACCCTGGCAATGTAATCCATTGTCTCGGTAACCCTCATGTTCCTGTCGCCAGAGAGTCTTTCTTTTTTAGGATAATGAGGCCAGACGGCAGTCAGTTTCCCGTTTCCCGCTCCCCTGAGCCACATTCCTGCATAATCTTCAATTGATGCCTCCGTGAGCAATACGTTTACGTCACCATTCCTGAAAAGTACAGGCAGGCTCGCGAGATGCTTGCTTGTTATTGTATCGAGAGAAGAGTAAACGAAGACATTCTCGTTATGCGACATGAAACTCCTCTCGTACGGGAACCACGAGTGAGTACCCGCGGGGAATACAAGCTCGTTAACCTCTTCTTTTATAGTGATTGAATCCTTTATCTGCGATTCAAACCTGTAAGCGATGCCGTCGTTATATGCCCTGAATCTGACAGCAAATCCCGATTTGAATGTTATCAGGAGGTAAGTATAATTATCTTTTATTTCCGCTCTCTTGTTTGGAACCACTGGTCTCACGATACCGTCAAAATTCCCGGTAGTCGATTTTCTGACAACATCATTTTCCCCGGCAGTAAGGCCATCGGAGGTCATCATCGCGATCCTCGGTGAAGTCATCACTACATTGCCATCGTATGAGGCTGACCACGACAATTGTTTCCCCGATGTGACGGTAAGTGACAATCTGCCATCAGGCGATGTTATCCTGTAATCCTTCGCGCTTGCGATCAGGACAGGAAAATAAAACAGTATTACAAGAAAAAGATATCTTCTCATATTATTAATAATTATTACGCATCAACGGTTTACAGTAATTTCTTTTTTCTCTTTTCCAGCTCGTCCCTTATAGCAGCAGCTCGTTCATAGTCTTCAGTTTTAACGGCTTCATCTATCATCCGGAAAAGGTCTTCCTCGGAAAAGGAACTGTATTTATCAGGATCTGGTACTATATCATCTTCTTCTTCCTCAATTTCCGGAACGAGCGGTTCATTTCCCGCGACGGTGATACCCGCCTTGTCGAGTATATCGTCCGTTGTATAAATAGGACAGTCGAATCTGAGGGCGAGGGCCACGGCGTCGGAGGTTCTGCTGTCGATCTGGAAACTTTTCATTCCATCGTCACACATCAGTTTCGAGTAGAACACTCCCTCCTCGAGCTTGTAAATGAACACCTCCGATATGGAAATTTGGAAATTATCAGCAAAGCTTTTAAAGAGGTCGTGAGTAAGCGGTCGCGGGGGGGCAAGATTTTCAAGTTTAATGACTATAGATTGAGCCTCGAAGCCCCCGATTATTATCGGTATTCTCCTCTCCCCTTCCTCCTCGGAGAGGACAAGAGCGTAGGCACCCGACTGAGTCTGGCTGTATGAAATTCCTAAAACCTTGAGCTTGACCTTCTTCATTATCGCGGCTTACCTTGCCATGAATGTGGTTGTTGACAATGTTCCCCGGCAAATATAATGAATTTATAGTCAAACATGGCGGCTTCCCTGGCTTGTAATAAAAAAAGACCGACAGGTTTGCATATTGCGGGATTTTTATATCTTTGCAGTCCGAATTTGATAAAATCCGCCGGGGCTTTGCAAAGACACTGGTAATTAATCCGGTGCGCCTCACGGAGTAACGTAAAAATGAAAAAAATGTACGCGATTGTAGAAATTGCAGGCCAGCAGTTCAAGGTAGAAGAGGGGAAGAAGATATTCGTCCACAGACTCGAGGTTGAGGATGGCCAGAGTGTTGAGTTCAACAAGGTCCTTCTTATCGAGGACGACGGTAAAGTAGTTATCGGTGAACCAGTTATCAAAGATGCACTTGTTGAAGGCAAGGTGCTTGACCAGGTAAGGGGTGATAAAGTAATCGTCTTCAAGAAAAAGAGGAAAAAAGGCTACAGGATCAGGAATGGTCATCGCCAGTACTTCACGCAGGTTGAGATTTTCAACATAAGCGAAAAAGGTGAAAAGAAGACCCCGGCCACTACTGCTTCAGAAGCGCCCGTGAAAAAAGCTGCAGCAAAGAAAGCGGCAGTAAAGGCAACTGACGAGGCTGCCCCGGTGAAGAAAACAGCAAAGAAAGCTGCCACTGAAGAAAAGGCAGAAAAGAAACCTGCTGCAAAGAAATCATCTAAGAAATCAGAGTAATATTAACAGAATAATATAAAGAGTTATGGCACACAAGAAAGGAGCCGGTAGTTCGCGTAACGGTCGTGATTCTGAAAGTAAACGTCTTGGCGTTAAACTGTTCGGTGGTCAGGTAGTTAAAGCTGGCAGCATAATCGTGCGACAGAGAGGTACTGTTCATAATCCTGGTGTCAACGTTGGCATGGGGAAAGATCATACTCTCTTTGCTCTTGTTGACGGCACTGTTGAATTCAAGAGAAAAAGAGACAACAGATCATACGTGTCTGTTCTGCCACTGGCTGAATAAGAAGCTACAACGCTACAGGTGCAATTCTTTGCCCGGCAGGCAGGAATTAACCGGAAGATTTATAATTTTACAGCAGGCTCACAGCCTGCTTTTTTATTAAAAACAGATATCATGCTTACTATCAACCTCATCCGCGAGAACAAGGAATTCGTAATTGAAAGGCTAAAAGTGAAAAATTTCAATGCCGCTGAACTTGTTGAAAAGATCCTTACACTCGACTCGGCACGTCGCGAGACCCAGACCCGTTCAGACAATCTCTCTTCAGAAATGAATAAACTATCGAAAGAGATTGGCTCGATGATGAAAGAGGGCAGGAAAGATGAGGCTGAGATAGCCAAACAGCGGACCTACACCATTAAAGAGGAGATAAGGTTGCTTGCTGAAAAGATGAGTACTCTCGATTCAGACCTTAAAACGGAGATTGTTAAACTTCCTAACCTGCCGCATGGCTCGGTCGCCGTTGGAAGCACACCGGAAGATAACGTCAAGGTTCGCGAAGGCGGGGTAATAAGGGAATTACCTGAACCCGCCCTACCACACTGGGACCTTATCAAGAAATATGATATCATCGATTTCGAGCTCGGTATCAAACTAACGGGCGCGGGATTCCCTGTCTACAAGGGCAAGGGTGCCAAACTCGAGAGAGCCCTTATAAATTTCTTCCTCGACCAGGGTGAAAAAGCCGGTTACATGGAAGTACTTCCACCGATTGTTGTGAACGAGGATTCAGGTTTCGGAACCGGCCAGCTTCCCGACAAGGAAGGACAGATGTACCATGCCACCCTCGATAACTTCTACCTCATCCCTACAGCTGAAGTCCCGGTGACAAATATTTACCGCGACGTTATTCTTAACGGTGAAGATCTTCCAATAAAAAACATGGCTTACACTCCTTGTTTCAGGAGGGAAGCGGGGTCGTGGGGTGCTCACGTCAGGGGACTGAACAGGCTGCACCAGTTCGACAAGGTGGAGATTGTTCAGATTGCTCACCCCGACCATTCATACAAATCGCTTGAAGAAATGGTGAATCATGTGGAGGGCCTCGTGTCGAAGCTTGGTCTCCCTTACAGGATCCTGAGATTATGTGGTGGTGATATGTCATTCACTTCAGCACTCACTTACGATTTCGAGGTCTGGTCAGGGGCGCAGAAGAGGTGGCTTGAAGTAAGTTCTGTTTCAAACTTCGAGTCGTTCCAGGCAAACAGGCTTAAATGCAGGTTCAAGGACAAGGGCGACAAGCAAACCAGGCTGGCTCATACCCTTAATGGAAGCGCGCTTGCCCTCCCGAGGATTGTTGCTTCAATACTTGAGAATTACCAGACACCTGAAGGTATAATGGTACCGGATGTACTCGTCCCGTTCACGGGGTTCAGCATTATTAACTAAAACCAGCTGATGACTGACAGGGCGAGAAAATCCTATGTCTTTGCCGGACTGGCAGTCCTGTTCTGGTCAACCATTCCCACCGTCTTCAAGATAGGCCTGGGGGAACTCGATGTACTTACCATGCTTTCGATTGCCGGTTTTACATCAGCCCTGGTACTTTTCCTTCTACTTGTCTTCACCGGGAAAATGAACCTGCTTGCAAAAATGACCAGGCGGGAAGTGTTAAGCTCGGCTGTTCTTGGCCTCATAAACCCATTCATTTACTACCTGATACTGCTGAAGGCGTACAAGTTACTGCCGGGCCAGGTGGCACAGCCGCTCAACATGATATGGCCTATTATTCTTGTCTTCCTTTCCGTTCCGATACTTGGCCAGAAGATCCCTGCAAAAAGCTTCTGGGCCCTGCTCATCAGCTTTGCAGGAGTATACGTGATATCATCGCAGGGGCATCCTTTCAAACCGGGTGGCCCCAGCCCGCTGGGGGTTCTGCTGGCCACGGGCAGCTCCATCTTCTGGGCATTGTATTTCATCCTTAACATGAAAGACAGGAGAGATGAATCGGTGAAGCTGTTCATGAACTTCATGTTCGCCTCGCTGTATCTTATTGCTGCAATCATAATTACAGGGAAAAATCCGCTCGAAGCAACCCCGAGGGGCATTTTTGCGTCTGTCTACGTGGGCATCTTCGAGATGGGGATAACCTTTTGGTTCTGGCTGAAGGCCCTTCAGCTGGCTGAGACCAGCGACAGGGTGAGCAACCTGGTTTATCTGGCACCATTTATTTCGATTGTCTTCTTATACTTTATTATGAACGAACCCGTTTATTTTACTACACCCGTCGGCCTGTTGCTGATTATCTCCGGGATAGTTGTCCAGAACAGGGGAGGACGACCAGCAGGTGAAACGGGAATAAATTAATTACAGGATACTATGAAAAAAGTATTTATCATAATGGTGGCTGCAACTCTTGCAGTTTCATCGTGCAAGAAAGATGAAATCACACCTGTCGTCAACAACACTCTTAACGCAAAAGCCAGGGATGCCTTGAATGACCTCATGAACGATTGGTATTACTGGTACAAGGAGTTGCCGACGGTAACCTTGTCAGACTACAAGGATCCTTATGAACTGCTTGACGCTCTCAGGTACAAGAAATATGACAGGTGGAGCTTTGTAGAGGACTACACTTCGTATGTCAGCTCGATGCAGGGGACCTTCGTTGGTCATGGCATCAGAATAGGACTCTCGCCCGACAACAAGACAAGGATAGTAATGATTTACAAGAACTCGCCGATGTATGCTCTAGGGGTAAGGAGAGGCTGGATAATTAAAAAGCTTAATGGAACTGAACTGGCGCCTGTTTTCATCGCGAAAGACTGGACACAGTACGGGCAGCTCATCGGGGCTTCAACTACCGGGGTCGAGAACACCTTCCTCTTCCAGACACCAAGGGGAAATGATACAACTATTGTAACGAAAAAATCCTCGTTCCAGGTTAACTCGGTCACCTACTACGACACTCTTAATCTGAAGTCGGGAAAGACGGGCTACCTTGTCTTTGACGAGTTTATCACTCCCTCCTCGGAAGAACTGAAGACAGCTTTCAGTTTCTTCAAGCAGAACAACACGACCGACCTCATTCTCGACCTCCGTTATAACTCCGGAGGACTAGTATCTGTAGCGGTTGAACTAGCCAGCTACATAGCAGGATTACCAACAACAAGTGTACTTGTAAAAAGCGATTTCAACGATAAAAAGGCTTCCAATAACGAGTCAACTTTTTTCAAGACCATGCAATACCCTTTGAATATGTCGAGGGTTGTCATCATTAGTACTCGTGAAACAGCGTCAGCGAGCGAGATTATTGTCAACGGGTTGAAACCATATATGAATGTTGTTCTTGTAGGCGACACCACTAACGGGAAGCCCACGGGCATGAACGTGTGGTCGTACCAGAACAAATTCATTTTCGCCCCGATTACATTCAAGCTTGTCAATTCACAGAACCAGGGTGATTTCTTTGGAGGGTTCGCTCCAAACAAATATGTCATTGATGATATTACCCACGATTTTGGTGACAGGAGGGAATATTGTTTGCGCGAGGCTATTTCATACATGGAAACAGGGGCTTTCACTTCAAAAGGTGCATATGTCTACTCGCCGGTAACTTACCGGTCTGAAAGACCCGAATGGATGAAAAATGCATTTTTTGGTATCACTACATTAAAGGACAAAAGCCGAGATTGAACAAGGAAGTAACACCCGAAAGAGTTATCCTGGGTATTGACCCCGGGACCAATGTAACTGGTTACGGGGTTATAAAAGTCACCGGTCGCAAGCCTCATCTCGTTACCCTGGGGGTTATCCAGCTTCCGCGGGGAGAGGATCATTTCCTTAAGCTAAAGGAGATATTTGAAAAGACGATCTCGCTGATAGATACATATCATCCTGACGAGTTTGCAATAGAGGCGCCCTTTTTTGGCAAGAACGTGCAGTCGATGCTAAAGCTTGGCAGGGCACAGGGTGCTGCTATATCGGCTGCTCTCTCGAGGTCAGTACCAGTGTTCGAGTACGCGCCAAGGAAGATAAAGATGTCGATAACAGGACAGGGTGCAGCTTCAAAAGAGCAAGTGGCCGCGATGCTCCGAAGCATACTTGGATTCAAGGAGGAGGAAGTAGTGCTTGATGCCACCGACGGACTGGCCGCGGCACTGTGTCATTACTACCAGGCTGCCAAACCCGGTACTGAAAAATCCTACACCAGCTGGAAAGACTTCATGAATAAAAACCCCAGGCGGGTTAAATGATCACATTACAGCAACTCCAAGGGCGATAACGCTTATCCTGATGTTTTCTGTTTTCGATAATGCATTCACGCTTGCTTCAATAGTTGAGCCGGTGGTAATGACATCGTCGACAAGGAGAACATGCTTTCCTGACAGACCGGAGGCATTCTCCACCCCGAAAATACCTTCAACGTTCTGCCACCTGTCGTATCTCGACCTGCGTGTTTGGGTCTCCGAGAACCTTATCCTTTTCAGAATGGTCTTGTCTACCGGCAGCCCAGAAATTTCCGCGAGACCATCGCAAATCAATTCGCTCTGGTTAAAGCCTCGCTTTCTTTGCCTTGCTGGATGAAGCGGGACCGGGATAATAAGGTCTATCCCGTCGAAGAACCCGTCTCTTGACAGATCGGACGCATAAATTCTTCCCATCAATGGGCCTAGTTCTCTTGCCCCCCTGTATTTCAGGTCATGAACAATTTTGCGTATCCTGCTACCCTTTGTATAAAACGAAAATGCAGCGGCTTTCTCCACCATGCACCGACCCCAGAGCAGCTTCTCGACCGGGTTATCCGGAAACCGGTGATACCCGGTCCGTGGTATTGAAACAAGACAATCGAGGCAAAGAAGATCTTCGTTTTGCAGAAGATGTTCACCACAGCCATGACAGATCCTCGGAAACAAAAGTCCAAGGAAATCATCCAGAATATTGTATAAAAAACCCATGCAGCGAGTATGGTCGCCACAAAGTTAGGTAATAATAAAATCTGGGGAAAAGAAAGTTAAAGCTTTACCCGCGAGCTGATTTTTTCTGCCGTTGCCCTGAATTGTTCCGGTGTGAACTTGAGTTTGGGCTTCTTGAAGTTGATATCTTCCATGGTGTTCATCGGCACCAGGTGGATGTGAACATGAGGAACCTCCAGTCCGATAACAGCTATACCTATTCTCTGGCAAGGCACCGCTTCGCTTATGGCAAGACCTACCTTTTTCGAGAAAATAAGCAATCCTGCCAGCAGGTCGTCATCGAGATCAAAGACGTAGTCAACCTCCTTTTTAGTAACGACAAGAGTATGACCCTCGTTCAGTGGATTTATATCCAGAAAGGCAAAATACCTGTCATCCTCGGCAACCTTGTAGCAGGGTATCTCCCCATTTATAATACGTGAAAAGATTGTTGCCATTTGCCCCGTGGATTATCAGAATGATATTGTTATTATTTCAAACTGCATCAGCCCGGAAGGGACTTTTATTTCGACTATGTCTCCAACCTTTTTCCCTATGAGACCCTGCGCGATCGGGGAATTAACAGCTATCTTGCCCTGCTTGAGATTGGCTTCACTCTCGGGCACGATCTGGTACTCCATCTCGGCATTGTTGGTCTTGTTACGGATCTTCACCTTGTTCAGTATCCTGACAGTCTTGGTATCAATTCGCGAATTATCTATTACCCTCGATCTGGCAATAAGATCCTCGAGCTTGGATATTTTCATCTCGAGCATGCCTTGTGCCTCTTTAGCGGCAGCATATTCCGCATTTTCCGACAGATCACCCTTGTCCCGGGCTTCAGCAATCTGCCTGGAGATAAGAGGCCTCTCGATAGTCCTTAATTGCTCAAGTTCATCCCGGAGCTTATGAAGACCCTCCTCGGTGATATATAAAGTATCAGCCATTTCCCTTAACGTATTTTAAAAAAGAAGAAGAATTCCGGGGACACCGGAACTCTTCATAAGACAAATATAAAAGAATTTTTCTATTATAAAAATGATCGCGTGATTATTTGTTATACAGGACCTTAAGTTATTTATATTTTCTTGCCCCTGATCTGGTGGCACTGGTGTTTCTTTTCTTCTTTTCCTTGTCCCTCACCTTCATATCCTTCTCATTTTGTTTCATCCTTTCCTTTACATCAGGTGTTTGAATCTCGTAGTTATGCTTTTTGGTGTCAGACACGAAATTCCGGTAGTCGCGCTTTATCTTTGCTTCTTTCTTTGCCTGCTCCTCCTTCTTCTTCCTCACACCCCGCGATTCCTTCACTTTCCCATCGTTGCGATGGAAGATCTTGTTAAACAAAGAAAACCTTTTAGTATTACCACCTTTTTTTGGCTGGTTCTGGGCCTCGCAAACAGTGGAGGTGAGAGAGAAAACAACCAGCATCAATAACATAAGAAAGGACTTCAGTCTCGCCATGCTCAATAATATTAGTATTCTGATCTCGTTATTTCCAGAGTGGTTTGGTAAATTTGCAGTTCAATGTAATAGTGATGGAACTCAAATCAAAAATAATAATTTTCACAATAATAGTTTTAACGGGAATTCTTGTCACTTCTTGCGGCAAGAACAAGAATGATGTGGTTCCTGACGTGTACGTTGACTTTTATATTGACCTGAGCGACCCGGAATTTTTCGAGCTTAACGCTATCGGTGTTGCTGACAGCATAGATGCCAGGACTAATAATCTCGGGTACAGGGCAGCGGGTTATAATGGTAACGGGATAATTATTTACAGGGCCATGCTGGATCAGTTCGTAGCCTACGACAGAACATGCCCGCACGACTATGCCGTGAATGGCAAGAGTGTCAAGGTAAAGATAGATGGGATCTTCGCCGTTTGTCCCGATTGCGGGACCACGTACGCTCTTCCCAGTGGAGGAACGCCATACTCTGGGATAGGAAGATACCCTCTCAAGAACTACAGAACGTCATTCGACGGCCAGTTTGTTCATGTATGGAATTATAATTAAAAAAAAACCGGCACTCTTTTCAATGTGCCGGTCATCAACCTATTTATTTTTAGTACCTGTAATGGTCTGGTTTATATGGCCCTTCCTCGTTTACACCAATATAATCGGCCTGATCTTTCGATAGTTTTGTCAGTTTAACACCCAGCTGATCGAGGTGAAGCCTTGCCACTTCCTCGTCGAGATATTTGGGCAGCCTGTATACTCCAATCTTGTAACTCTTCTTCCACAGGTCTATCTGGGCCAGTGTCTGGTTGCTGAAGGAGTTGCTCATGACGAACGAAGGGTGTCCGGTGGCACAACCGAGGTTCACGAGGCGTCCTTCAGCAAGAAGGAATATCGCGTGGCCATCCGGGAAGATATACTTATCGACCTGGGGTTTAATATTCACAAGCCTGATGCCTTTCATGCTGTTTAGCTGATCGACCTGTATCTCGTTATCAAAGTGACCAATGTTACAAACGATTGCCTGATCCTTCATCTGCTTCATGTGGTCGAGGGTGATAATATCCTTGTTGCCGGTAGCCGTAACGAAGATATTACCTTCGGCTAATGCATCCTCAACCGCCTTAACCTCGAATCCTTCCATGGCAGCCTGGAGAGCACAAATCGGATCTATCTCGGTAACAATGACTCTTGCCCCGTAAGACCTCATCGACTTGGCGCAACCTTTACCAACATCGCCATAGCCGCAAACAACTACTACTTTCCCGGCTATCATCACATCGGTGGCACGTTTAATACCATCAGCAAGCGATTCACGGCAGCCATACAGGTTGTCAAACTTCGACTTGGTAACAGAATCGTTAACATTAATTGCAGGAACCAGCAGCTCGCCATTCTCCATCATCTGGTAAAGCCTGTGTACCCCTGTTGTCGTCTCCTCTGAAATACCCTTTAACTCGGCAACTGTCCTGTGCCATTTCATTGGATCACTGGCAAGTATCTCCCTGAGTGTCGATATAACTATCGCCTCTTCCCTGCTTCCAGGGGTTTTATCAAGAACCGTCGCATCTTTCTCGGCCTTGTATCCCAGATGCACTAGCAGGGAAGCATCTCCGCCATCGTCTACAATAAGGTTGGGGCCTTTGCCACCGGGAAACGAAAGAGCCTGCGCCGTGCACCACCAGTATTCCTCGAGAGTTTCACCTTTCCAGGCGAATACAGGTATGCCGGCAGCGGCTATTGCAGATGCAGCATGATCCTGCGTCGAAAATATATTACAGCTGGCCCATCTTACATCCGCCCCAAGTTCCGCGAGCGTTTCAATCAGGACTGCAGTCTGTATTGTCATATGAAGCGAGCCTGTAATCCTGGCTCCCTTGAGTGGCTTCTCTCCCTTGTACTTGTTACGTATAGCCAGCAGACCTGGCATCTCCTTTTCAGCTATCTCGATTTCCTTCCTTCCAAAGTCCGCCAGAGCGATATCTTTTACCTTGTATTCCATGGTTTCAATTACCTGGTTCATGTTTATTATTTTGATTAACAGGGTGCGAAGTTATCAAAATTCAAAGTCGTGACAAAATTTCAGATGCTTTCTTTCTGTCAAGTTCTATCTGGTGTGATAGTTCCGGCAGTGATCCGAACCTGATCTCGTCCCTCAACCGGGCACATAACTCTACAGATATCCCGAGCCCGTAAATATCGCGGTCAAAACCGAGAATGTGCACTTCTATTACCGGATCAGTATTTTCGCTTGTAACGGTTGGATTTAAACCAATGCTCATTACCGCGGGGTACCTGACATTATCGACAGTAGCGAAAACAGCATAAACACCGTTACGAGGTATAAGTTTTGACTTGAACCCGGGGTTCACGTTCGCGGTCGGGAAACCCAATTCCCTGCCAATTTTTTTGCCACTGACAATGCTCCCTTGGATGAAGTACCTGTACCCCAGAAGTCGATTAGCAAGATCAAGATTACCTGACATTAATGCTTCACGGATAGAGGTAGAGCTTACAGGGATGTCATCAACCAGTACCGGGGCTACTTTTTCAACTGTAAGGCCATGCTTCTCGGCGCACGATCTGACAGTTTCGTAGTCACCCTCCCCTCCCTTCCCGAAATGGTGGTTGTAGCCTGTGATGAGATACCGTGCACCTGCTTTGGCGACAAGCACGTTCTCCATGAATTCGCATGCATCCATGCGGCTGAACTCCTCATCAAACGGAATTATCACGAGATGGTCAACCCCGCACCTCCCGAGTAACACTGTCTTTTCCTCGGGTCCGGTCAGAAAACGTAGCTTTTTATCATCCTTCGATAATACCTGCCGGGGATGAGGATCGAAGGTAAATATTACCGATTCTCCATCAAGCTGACGGGCCTTGCGCTTTAAAATATCGATAAGCATACGATGGCCGGCATGCACGCCATCAAATATACCAAGCGTAATTACCGGGTTTTTGGCTTTGAAACTATCGTATCCCCTGTGAATAATCATGCGGCAAAAATACAAAAGCTGTAAAAATATATGCAATTGAAAGACCTTATAAGTAACAGCGTGTTAAAGGATGAAACAGATTTTGTATTTTTATGGATAAGACTTTTTCTCATGAATCAACCTGAACCATATTATAAAGCGGATCCCTGGCTTGAACCATACTCGGGAATTATTGAAAGCCGGTACTCCAGGTGTATTCAAAAGGAAAAGGAGCTCTCCGGGACCGGTTCGCTTGTAAAATTCGCTTCCGGCTACATGTATTACGGGCTTCACCGCGATAAGAAACAATGGATATTCAGGGAATGGGCTCCAAACGCGACAGACATCTATCTGACCGGATCATTTTCTGGCTGGAAGGAAGATGAGAAGTACAGGATGAACAGGCTAAACACTTACGGGGACTGGGAACTCAGGATTTCTCCCGATAGCTTGAAAGAGGGTGATCTTTTCAAACTTTCAGTTCACTGGAAAGGGGGTAAAGGGGAAAGAATCCCGTCGTACGCGAGGAAGCTTCACCAGGATGAGTCCACGAAGATATTCAGTGCCGAGGTCTGGGAAGATGGCGGGAGGTACAAATGGAAGAACAAACGGCCCGAGCCGGCCGGCAAAGTGCCTGTAATCTACGAGGCTCATGTTGGTATGGCAACAACTGAGGAAAAAACGGGCAGCTTCCGTGAATTCACACGCGATATATTGCCCTACATAGCAAATGCCGGTTATAACACCGTGCAATTAATGGCTATCCAGGAACATCCCTTTTATGGATCGTTCGGTTATCACGTGTCCAGTTTCTTTGCTGTATCGTCACGGTTTGGAACACCTGACGATCTAAGGGAACTCGTTGATAAGGCTCATGGCTATGGACTGAATGTGATAATGGATCTTGTTCACTCGCATAGCGTGAAAAATGTCAACGAGGGACTGGGTCTCTTTGACGGATCGCCTGAACAATATTTTCATGTCAACGAAAGAAGGAATCACGTGGCATGGGATTCACTGTGCTTCGATTATGGCAGGAATAACGTGTTGCACTTCCTGCTTTCAAACTGCAAGTACTGGTTGGAGGAGTACCAGTTCGACGGATTCAGATTCGACGGAGTTACCAGCATGATCTATTACGATCACGGCCTTGGAAAGAACTTCGTTAACTACAATGATTATTTCGATGGGAACCAGGACGAGGATGCAATAGTCTACCTGTACCTCGCGAATAAACTGATTCACAGGGTAAATCCATCTGCAATCACGATTGCTGAAGAAATGAGCGGTATGCCAGGAGTGGCAGCACCGCTAAAGAAGATGGGATATGGCTTTGACTACAGGCTCTCGATGGGTGTGCCTGACTACTGGATCAAGCTTGTAAAAGATACGGTTGACGAGGCCTGGGACATGGGGGCTTTAATGCACGAGCTGACACAGCACAGACCCGAGGAAAAGGTCATTTCATACTGTGAATCACACGACCAGGCATTGGTTGGCGACAAAACACTTATTTTCAGAATGATAGATGCCGGGATGTACACCGGCATGAACAAGAAAACCAGGGATATATCGATAGACAGGGGAATAGCCTTGCACAAGATGATAAGACTCCTGACTTTTGCAACCGCAGGTAACGGCTATCTCACTTTCATGGGAAACGAGTTCGGTCATCCAGAATGGATCGATTTCCCCCGGGAAGGGAATAACTGGAGCTACAAATACGCCAGGCGCCAGTGGAACCTCATCAGTGATAAGAACCTTAAATACCATCAGCTGGGCGATTTTGACCGCGAGATGATGATGCTCGCGCAAACAGGAAAACTGATCGAGGATCCTTTTATTAACAGGCATATTGAAAATACTTTCGACAAGGTTATCGCCTTCTCGAGAGGCGATTACCTCTTCGTCTTCAACTTTCATCCCGTCAATTCATACACCGATTATGGTATCACGGTAACGGGAAAATACAGCGTCGCGCTCGATAGTGACGATCCTCGTTTCGGCGGGTTCAACCGGATTGAAAGAGGCATGGTTTACAGGTCGGTCAGAAAAGCCGAAAGGAACACTTTAAATGTTCCTTTCAGACTGTATCTTTATCTTCCTACCCGCACGGCTGTAGTATTCAGACGCGAGAAAGTAAGAAAAGTAACGGAGATTTAATCAATCCATCTTAACAGCGCAAAGTCCTGCCTGTGAGGTAATTCTTTATGCTTCGGATATATTCTTATCCCGTAAAAGAAGGTACCGGCTTTTTCAGGCACGAGATGTGCCCTGTACAAGCATTTCCCGCTCTTGCAGCTCACCAGGGTAAATTCTTTTGATGCAACAAATTCATGTTCACCCGTCCTGAGCATGTGTGTTATAATGAATTCGACACCAACATTCTCCTTGGGGATATTATTTACATTCAGGGCGATCTCCGCCTTGTAATCCTGCCCTGATCTGTATACATTCTCCCTGGGTTTCTCGAAACTGTAATTAAGCACCTCAATATTGTCCCACTCGCTTGTCATTTTTTGTTTCCAGTCGGCAAGTTCTTTTGCCTTGGCATAGTCGTTATCCATGATAACGGAACTTCTCTCCCAAAGCTTGTAGTAATACTTTTCAAAATAGTCGTCAATCTGCCTTTTCATCGTGAACTCCGGGGCTATTCTGACCATCGTGTTTTTGATATGACTAATCCACTCTGAAGGTACTCCCTGTTCGTTATAGGAGTAGTAAGCGGGTTTAATCTCGAATTCGAACATGTTGTAGATTGTTTCCGCGTCAACATCGTCCTGCAGATCCTGGTTTGTGAAGGTCCGTTTCTTAGGTAAAGCCCAGCCGGCAAAAGCCCTGTACCCTTCAACCCACCAGCCATCCAGCACGCTGAAATGAAGTGTGCCGTTCATGACTGCTTTTTCGCCGCTGGTGCCGGACGCCTCGAGCGGTCTGGTTGGAGTGTTAAGCCAGATATCCACTCCCCTTACAAGGTATTTCGCCATTTCGATGTCGTAGTTCTCGAGGAAGATCACCTTGCCGGCGAACTGGGGCATCTGCGATATCTCGTAGATCCTGCGGATAAGATCCTGACCTCCGCCGTCGTTCGGGTGAGCTTTGCCGGCGTAAATGAACTGCACGGGATGATCCGGATCATTTACAATCTTGTCGAGCCTGTCGAGATCGCGGAACATGAGGTAGGCCCTCTTGTAAGTGGCGAAACGCCGCGCGAACGCAATAGTCAAGGCATTCTCGTCGAGGTGAGTACTGATATTGATAAGCGTCCTGGGGCTGACATGCTTCTCCATCATCTCTGTCTGGAGCTTCTTCCTTATATTCTCGAAGAGCCTGCGCTTCAATATCTTCTTCGTCTCGTGTATCTTCCTGTCGTCGACATTGTACAGCCTCTCCCACAACGATCTGTCGGTCTGGTCGAAGGATCTCGACCCCGTTATTTCAGCATAGAGCTCTTTCCATTCCGGGGCTAACCAGGTGGGTAAATGAACACCGTTGGTAACATGACCTATGAAAATCTCATCCTTGAGATAGCCTGGCCAAAGCTTGTTGAACATGCCCCTGCTTACCTCGCCATGAAGTTTTGATACGCCGTTAACCTCCTGCGACATCCTTGTCGCGAGGTAGCTCATGTTGAACTTGCGCTCGTTCTCGCTCTGGCAACGGCCAAGAGCCATCATTTCATCCCACGAGATACTCAGTCTTGTATGATAATGACTTATATATTTTCTTAAAAGATCCTCCTCGAAAGCATCATGTCCTGCAGGTACGGGTGTATGGGTTGTGAAAAGGGTTGTCGATCGCACCACTTCCTGGGCCTGGGGGAAGGTAAGATGCTTCTCGTTCATGAGGGTACGCATCCTTTCAAGGCTTATGAAGGCCGAATGCCCCTCGTTCATGTGATACAGATCGGGGTTTATACCTAATTCCCTCAAGGCACGTATTCCACCGATCCCAAGGATCAGTTCCTGCTTGAGCCTGTTCTCATGATCACCTCCATAAAGATGATGGGTAATTGACCTGTCCTCAGGAAGGTTTTCCTCGAAGTCAGTATCAAGAAGAACAAGGTCGATCTTACCAACATGGGCCTTCCATATTCTTGCTTTTACAGCTCGACCTGGCCAGATAACGCTCACTGACATGTTATTGCCCGAGCTATCCTTGACCGGCTCAATAGGGAGGTGCGAAAACTCTTCAGCTTCAGATATTGCAAGCTGTTCACCCTTGGGACCAATCTTCTGCCTGAAGTAGCCAAACCTGTAAAGCAGACCTATACCAGTTATACGAAGGTTGGAGTCGCTGGCTTCCTTCAGGTAATCGCCGGCAAGGATGCCAAGGCCCCCCGAGTAAATCTTGAGGCAGGGGTGAATTCCAAACTCCATGCTGAAATAAGCAATAGAAGGTTTGTTCTTATCTTCAGGCCTGTTCATGTAGTTCCTGAACATCGAATAAACCACTTCCAGTTCCGACAGGAATTCTTCATCCTCTTCCAGCACGAGCAGCCTCTTGTAATCGATCTTTTCAAGCAGAACTTTTGGATTATGGCTCACCTGGTCCCACAGTGAAGGGTCCATCCTCTTGAAGAGGTTCTCGGCTTCATCATTCCACGCCCACCACATGTTACCGGCCAGTTCTTTCAGTGCGGCCATTCTCTCGGGCACATCGCTCTGCACGTAAATATCTTTCCAAACGGGAACCTGGTGAGGTTTACGTATCTGTAATCCGGGGGCTTCAACAATCTGCGCGAACTCTCTCGGTTCAATGCGCCTCTCGAGACTCTTCGTGAGTGCAAACGAGTAAGCATCATAATAATGTAACACCAGGGTCTCCCAGGTGGCTATCCTCGATATCTCGTGGGCTTTCTCTCTCGCCGCACTTGTTTCTTCAGCCCCAAGAGCTATGAATGAAGAGACAAATTCACGGATCCCGGTAACAACATGTGCCTCGTTATCGTCAGTCCGTTCGATCACGGCGATGCCCATCCCTGGCTCCTTGAAATATTCCTTTACCCACAGACCGAACCCCGACAGGGTAGTAGTAACCGTGGGAATCGAAAACATAAGGCTCTCGAGAGGCGTATAACCCCAAGGTTCGTAATATGAAGGGAAGACAGTAAGATCAAAACCGATCAGCAGATCATAATATGGCATGTTAAAGATACCATCATCCCCATTAAGATAAGATGGCACGAAGATCACCTTTACCCTGTCGTTAGTAGTGTTACCGAGGTTATTGACGGCTATTCTCTGCAATACCGGATCATTTGCAGGATAATGCAGACTGTGAGTGAGATAGTTATCACCGCTAGGTATTATGCCATTATTGTAAAGATGATCGGCTATATCCTGTCTTGGTCCTTTATGATAGGCCGGGATTAAGACAAATGCAACGCAATCCCTGTTCGGAGAACTTTCTCTTTTGAGTTCGCCCAGAGAATCGACGAAAATATCTATCCCTTTATTTCTGAATTCGTAACGGCCACTCGTGGCAATGAATACCGGGTCTTTTGACAGTTTATGACCGAGCACTGCCTCGGCGACCTTTGTAAGTTTATCTCGTGCTGCTTTTCGACGAGAGTCAAATTTATCGACAGTAGGCACGAATGAATCTTCGAAACCGTTGGGGGTCACAAAGTCGACAGGTTTCCCCAGAAACTGCGTGCATTCCTTGTTCGTTATGTCGCTTACAACTGTGAACACATCTGCTTCAGCGGCGGATATTTTCTCGAGAGACTGCTTGGCTATAACATTGAATTCGCGGGCTATCTGAACGGGATTATATTCACTCATCTTACCGTACAATGGCCTGTTATTACCGGCAATACATCTCCCAAGTACAGTGGCGTGAGTCGTGAATGATGTTGCTATCCAGGGTACATATTTCTTTAAGTATAGCACACCGGTTCCTGTCATCCACTCGTGGAACTGGGCAACTATATCGAGGTGCTCGTGGTAGAACGAGGTAAAGCTTTCTATCACCTTCCCGGCAGCGAAACCGAATAAAGCAGGTTCAACATAATCCCACTGACCCGATATGCTGTCGAGTTTATAAGTTTCCCAGAATCGAGCGAATATCTCGTTCTGCTGACCGAAATATGGAGTAAAATCTATCAGCAGTACAATTGGATTCCCGGCTATGTTCCAACGGCCGCATCTTACCCGTAATCCTTCCGCCACAGCCCTGGTACGCCATTCGGAGAATAATGAGTCATCCTGTGTGAATTCAGGGTTTTTTGACTCATCGCGCCAAACATCCGGACCGATAAGAATGTAATTATTGCCAAGTTCGTTTACAATATTCAGGGCTTTCGTTGAAATAACGGTATGGATACCACCTACCTTATTGCAAACCTCCCAGCTGGTTTCAAATAAAAACTCAACCTTCATTTTCAATTTTGATTTTCCTGTTTACTTTTTAGCTTTCCTGCTGCTTCCTTTAGCAGCAGAAGACTTGCTGGCCCCCGTTTTAGCCGGGGCTTTTTTTGCTGCCGCGACGCTGCCTGTCTTTGGCTTAGTCGCGGGTTTACTCTTCGCTGCAGTTTTTGCCGCGGGCTTGCCCGTTACTTTTTTCTTCACCTCCCTGCCAGAGGTTGTAGTTTTAGATTTGACTGATTTAGCTGGCGTTGCCTTCTTCTTGGCTGACTTCCTGATTTCAGAAGCTTCCTGGGCTTTCGCCAGGGCCTCGGCAGCCAGTTCCTTGAGCGATTTGGACCGGACTGCAGCCCTGGCAGGCTTTTCAATAACTTTCCCGCTTACAGCTTTCTTTTTCACTGGTGCCTTGCTCTTCGCCGGGCTCAGCTTGTCA
This sequence comes from Bacteroidales bacterium, assembly GCA_046329885.1. Taxonomy (GTDB): domain Bacteria; phylum Bacteroidota; class Bacteroidia; order Bacteroidales; family VadinHA17; genus LD21. Next base: position 15,980 of record JAXLTU010000001.1, on the reverse strand, counting down.
AGCTTCTTCTTTAGCGTTGCAAGTTCTGCTGTCTGCTTTGAAATAAGCTCGTCCTTTGCTTTTATTTGTGAATCTAGTTTCAGTATTTCAATTTGTTCATCTGTAGCGGGACACATCCTGTTTATGCGAATCTCGAAATCGCTTAGAACGTTCATGTAATTCATGAAAGCGTCATAAGGCGTGTCGTAAGGATTAAAATAAGCATGAACGGCACCGTCGGAGAAGAACTTCGTGCACATGTAATAGAAATGGTCACTCGATTGAAGGTATTCCCAGTCCTTTTTCAGTTGAACATAATCGCATTTCGATACCCTGTCGGCCAGTTCATAAAGCTTGTCAAAGGCGGCATTCTGCAACTCGTTACCCAGCCATGCGGTCAGGTCGCGTTCTTCATCTGCCCACGATATAGGTGATGGGACACTGATAGGCGCGACAGGCTGAAGAGTATCTGCCACCTCCGAAGGTGTCATAAATTTGAAGGGAGTCTTCTTGAGCACCGAGGAAGGAAGATGTGAAAGGAAATCAAAAATGCCTGTCTCCTTCCAGTTATGCTCCCCAAAGGTCTCGTAATCGATAAACACGTTTACAAGCTCTGATTTGGTTGCAGATTTATTTAGCCATTCGGCGTATTTATCGGTTGTGAGCGGCCATTCGCTCCAGCTCCTGTTCGAGAATCTGAAAGCTATATCATCACTAAGCACGAAGTTTCTCAGGAGTACTTTAAGTCTGGGGTTAATGGCGTTTACATAAAGAAAGTTAGGGCTTTTCCAGCCGAGCACGTGCTTGGCTCCTTCAGTAAGCATGGCTTTGAAACCCATGTCAGCCACCCACGAACCAATCTGATCGGAATAGATCAACTCGGTGTTCCTGAAAGCGGTAGGTTCAACACCAAGATATTCCTTGATCATCTGCCTGTGATTGTTGACCTGTCTCTCGAACTCCGCCCTGTTCCTTAATGATGATAAGGAATGAGCCTCTGTTTCAGCAAGAAATTCAACCATCCCGGTGTCAGCAAGTTTCCTGAACGAATCGAGAACCTCTGGGGCATACAACCTGAACTGATCCAGCACGAGGCCGGTAAGCGAAAACGCCACCTTGAACTTCCCCTTGTGCTTGTTAATCAGGTCGAGTATGATCTGGTTGGCAGGCAGGTAACACCTGTCGGCTACTTTCCTCAATATTGATTCATTCGAGTAATCATCATAATAATAATGATCGTGTCCGAGATCAAAAAACCTGTATCTCTTCAGCCTGAATGGCTGGTGAACCTCGAAATATAGGCAAATCACCTTTTTCTGCGCTGCACTCATATCCTTATCAATTGTGTTTCGTGACTACTTCATCATAAATACTTCTGACATGCCGGGCCGAGTTTTCCCATTTTATGCTGATAACCTCTTCCTTGCCATTCTTAATGAATTCGCTGGCCAGTGCTGGATAGGTCAGGATACCGTAAATGGCATCAGCCATCGCGTCTATGTCCCAGAAGTCTACCTTCACGGCGTGCGTAAGAATCTCCGCGACACCCGATTGTTTTGAAATGATCACGGGAACATTCGACTGCATGGCCTCGAGCGGGGAAATCCCGAAAGGCTCGGACACGGAAGGCATAATATACACGTCGCTCATGGTGAGCATCGTGAACACGTCATTACCCCTGAGGAAACCTGTAAAGTGGAAACGGTCAGTGATTTTCAGGGCCGCTGCCCGTCTCATCATTCTCTCCATCATGTCGCCCGATCCAGCCATCACGAACCTGACGTTCTTCATCACCTTCAGCACCTTGTTGGCAGCCTCGATAAAATACTCGGGACCTTTCTGCATCGTTATACGACCCAGGAAGGTAACCACCTTGTCGTCAAATCCCTTCTTTAACTGCACATCCTCCGAGATATTGACAGGTTCCACCGCGTTATAGACAGTCTCGACCTTTAAAGGATCGATGTTGTACTTGTTTATTACTATATCGCGGGTGAGATTGCTGACAGTTATTATTTTGGAGGCAGCGTCCATCCCTTCTTTTTCGATCCTGTAAACATCGGGGTTAACACTGCCACCGCTCCTGTCAAAATCAGTGGCGTGCACGTGAATGACAAGTGGCTTGCCAGATACTTTCATAGCCGCGATACCGGCAGGATAAGCCAGCCAGTCGTGAGCGTGAATAATGTCAAACTCGTTTTCCGCAGCTATAACTGATGCAACGACAGAGTATTTATAAATCTCTTCAAGCAGGTTGTTCCCGTATTTTCCCGAGAAATCAATTTTCCCTTCAGGATTGGTCTGGATGAAAGTTGAAATTCCGGCCACTTCCTTCCTGGTCAGTTTCCAGAAATCTTCAGGGTCGGTGTATGGGACTATCCTCGATGACACTTCTATCTGTTCAAGAGCCCTGCTGAAACCCTGGTAATGAATTTTCTTGAAAGCGACGGGAACCTGGTTGGCTCCAACAAGCCTCACTACCGACTGGTCTTCGTCTCCCCATGCTTTGGGTACCACGAATATGACATCAAGGTCGCCCATCGATGTCATACCTTTGGTCAGACCATAGCTGGCTGTACCAAGACCGCCCGAGATATGGGGCGGGAATTCCCAACCGAACATCAATACACGCATAATCAGCCTGTTATATCTGAATACTTCTTATTTAACAGTTCCAAAATCCTGAGCAGTTCGCCCACGCTCCAGGCTTGCGAGATAGTGCCCCTAGGAGCATGTGGCGGGTCGCCGTCGTAGATCTCCGAAACGGTGCTTATCCCGTGCTCGTTCATTACTTCCTCGAAGCCGTAAACAAGCTTCCTCACCTTGCTCACACCCTGTTTGCCATAGATTCTCAGCCAGGCCTCGCAGAACGGGCCAAGGAGCCATGGCCATGCCGTACCCTGGTGATAAGCGCTGTCCCTCTCCTCCTGCGTGCCCTCGCAAACTCCCTTGTATGATGGATTGCGCGGCGACAGAGTCCTGAGTCCCCTGGGTGTAACCAGTTCCTTGTCCGCTACATCAAGTATCCTTTTGATCTGGTCAGTCTGAAGCATGGTGTTGGGCAGCGAAGCCGCGATAACCATATTGGGCCGCACCGAAAAATTCGCACCCTCCTCATCATTAACATAATCGGCCAGGTATCCTTTCTTGTCGTTCCAGAAAAGTTCAACAAAAGATTTTTTAATCAGATCGGGCAGAGCTTTGATCTCCGAAACGAACTTCTTGTCGCCGTCCTCTTTTGCCATCTCGAGGGCAAAACACAAGGCGTTATACCAGAGGGCATTTATCTCGACGGCGTAACCCCGGCGAGGCGTTACCGGAACGCCATGCACGATGGCATCCATCCATGTCAAAGCCTTCCCCGGAGCATCGGTGTATATAAGACCGTTCTCCCTCATCACGATGTTGTAGGCAGTACCGGATTTGAAAGCCATTATTATTGATTTGGCAGCCCCGGAGTATTTCTGCCAGACGTCTTTTCCGCCGGCATTAATGTACTGCTGGAGTGCCCAGAAAAACCAGAGAGGAGCGTCAACCGAGTTATAGGCGTTCCCCATGTTTGGAAACAGGCCGTCCTTCAGTCTGGCAACCTGGGTGTCAAGAACCTCCTCGTACAGGTGCATTTTCTGCCTGGCCATCACGAGCCCGGGCAGAGAGATGAAAGTGTCCCTGCCCCATGCGCCGAACCACGGGTAACCGGCAATTATAAGGGTAGAATCACCCCGTTTCTCGATGAATTGCTGAGCGGCATTCCTCAGACAGTTCTCGTAGCTGTCACGGGCTATCTTGCCATTAACTGTCTTCGTGAATTTAGATTTTAGTCCCGATGGCTTTTCATCTTTAGTAGACGCCGAGAACACTATTGTATCGCCTTCTTTAGCCTCCAGCTCGAAGAAGCCGGGAACAAAAAGATCTTCACTGTAGTCGTACCCCCTCTTCTGTTCCTCTATGTACTCGATCCCATAGAACCAGTCAGGAACCGGTACAAATTCGACTTTTGACGAGAACTGCATGTGCAGGTAAGGGAACTTGTCGTATAGCCTTATCTTGATACCATTCTGAACATAATCGACCCTGGTATTGGCATCCATGTTGGCATGGGTCAGCTGGTGAATATTCCTGAACGCGAGGAAAGGTCTGAACTGGAGTTTCACCGGTTCGCTAGCCTCGAGTATCGTGAACCTTATAAGGAACTGCTCCTCGTAATGCACGAGTATCCTCTCCTGCTTGAGCTTCACCCCGCCAACCCTGTATGTCATACTGGGTATCTGGTCAGTATCATAATCCTCTACATACTTGTGACCCTTGGGATGGAAGATATCTCCCTTGTACTTGTGAATGCCCGTGTTGAAGGCCTTGTCATTATTTACCACGGTAACATCGAGGGAAGAAAGAAGCACGTACCTGTCACCTCCCAGTTCATCGACAGGACAAACAAGTAAACCATGATATTTCCTCGTGTTGCACCCGACTATTGTCGTTGAAGAATAAGTGCCGGCCCTGTTGGTACGTAGAATTTCCCTGCTGAGTGAGTACTCGAGATTAACAACCTTCGACTTGTCGAATTTAATATATCCCATACAACTCCCTTTATTTCCGTTTATTAATTTATTAAGGTAAAGATTTCTATTGAACAGTGCAAAAATACCAATTAAATGCTAACCCTCGTTAACAGAATTGTAACAATCTGATTACGTCCTAAATATGCTAATAATTATTAAATTTTTCAAAATTCGGTTAGCTTTAAAAAAAGAATAACTTTGCAATCGATGAAAAAATTTTACACTATAATATTTATGAAAAAAGCTACCCTTCTGGTACTGACAATATTAATGATAATATCCGGCTGCAAAAGTACCTCCGTTAAGGTGTCCGGGAAACTCGATAATCCCATCAAGGACGGCTATCTCTTCCTGGCGGAAATCAGGGAAAACAGTGTTAACAATATCGATTCGGTCAGATTATCGGAAGCAGGCACTTTTTCTTTCTCAACAGAGACAGAGATCCCGCGTTTGTACGTCATCCGGACAGCATATGACAACTACTTCATGTTCGCTGCAGAACCGGGAGATAATATTACTGTTGAAGCTGCTTACAACAGGCTTAGCGATCCGGAATCTGTGAAAGGCTCCGAAACCAATCAGAAGCTGATGGATTACAACAAGGCCCTGAAAGGAACTATTGGCAAGCTCCAGAGCCTCACGGACGTGTTCAACCAGAACGCCGACAACCCGAACATCGAGAAGGTGGTTAACACCCTCGACAGCACGGCACAGGTATATGTTGGCGATCTGAATAAATACACGAAGAAATTCATTGACGACAACCTCACGTCCCTGGTCAGCCTCGTGGCACTGTACCAGAGGGTCTCGACACAGAAATCAGTTCTTGATCCCGTCGAGGACATCAGGTATTTCATAAAGGTTGACTCGAGTCTTTTCAGGCTTTATCCCGAGTCTGAGCCAGTCAAGGCACTTCACATGCAGGTACAGGAGCTTGTTACCAGCGTTAACGCGCAGACAGGCGGTAACGTGTTGCTCGAGCCGGGTACTATCCCCCCCGATATAACGCTTCCCTCCCCGTCTGGTGAATCAATAAGCCTTTCGTCAACAAGAGGGAAAATTGTTCTTCTGGATTTCTGGGCAGCCTGGTGTCCCCCATGCCGCAAGGAAAACCCGAACCTGGTAATGGCATATAATAAATACCATGGCAAGGGTTTCGAAATTTTCCAGGTTTCTCTCGACAAAACGAAAGAAGACTGGACAAGGGCTATCCAGACCGATAATCTCGGCAGATGGATTCATGTCAGCGACCTGCAATACTGGAACTCCGAGGTAGTAAAACGCTACAAGGTCGAATCAATTCCTTTCAACCTGCTGCTTGACAAGGACGGGAGAATAATTGCAATGAACCTCAGGGGTCCAAAACTCGAGGAAAAGCTGTCAGAGCTCTTCAAGTGAAAACAACTTATTGCATATTCTGTAAACCATTAATAATTCAGTTATGAGAAAATTACTCGTGATATTGGCAGCCGTGGCTCTGCTCGCGGGTTGCACGGGTAAAAACAAGGTGGCTGTGAAAGGCACCATGCACGATAAAAAGGGACAATACGTGGTCCTGACAAAACTCGACGTCGACAAGCCGGTTAGACTCGACTCCGTGAAGCTGGGTGGCAGCGGCAAGTTCAGTTTCAGCATAGATGCACAGTACCCCGAGTTCTATAAACTGGGATTGTCAGACAACGAGTTCATTACGCTGCTTGCTGAACCGGGCGAAAAGATCAGGCTGCAGTTCAATGGTCCTTTCATGGGACAGGACTATTCGGTGAAAGGGTCGGAAGGGACACTGAAAATAATGAAGCTCGACTCAGCCCTCGCCGTCACGAAAGTGGCAATCGATTCACTCAAGAAGATATATGATTCAGGACTTGGGAAACCCGGGTTTGACATGATCGAAAAGAGCGTCGATGAAAAATACATAAGCCTCGCGAAAAAACAGAGGCTTTTTAACATAGGATTCATTCTCGAGAACCTTGGTTCGTTCGCATCAATCAAGGCGCTTTACCAGCGTCTCGACGATAACGCCTACGTGCTTTATGACGCACGCGACCTCCAGTTCTTCAAACTTGTAAGCGACACGCTGGGGAAATACTATCCCGAGTCGAAACAGGTAAAATCGCTCAAGCTGAACTTCGAGGCGGAGAGATCGAGGCAGTTGTTCAACAAGATTGGCCAGATGGCACAAGAGGCACCCGAGACCAAACTCGATCCGTCGCTTAAAGATATAAACGGTGAAAAGAGAGTTCTTTCTTCACTTAAAGGTAAATACGTTCTGCTGGCTTTCTGGACCGCATCCTCGTCAGATTGCGTGGCCGAAAACCTCGAGCTCAAAAAATTATACAACCTGTATCACTCCAGGGGTTTCGAGATTTACCAGATAAGCGTTGACACTAACGAGGAGACATGGAGAAAGGCTGTGAAATTCGATGAACTGCCATGGATTAACTGCAGGGAAGATGACCCTGCTAACCCCAGGAACGCTCTCATTTACAATGTCAGGTCAGTACCTGCCAATTTCCTGTACGACAAAGAAGGAAATATAATAGGCAGGGATCTTCATGGCAGGGCTCTTCAGCTACGACTCAACCAGATCTTCGGTGTGTAACTAATCGTTAGCAAGGTGGCCGGCAATATATATTTCGCCTCTGATTTTCACCTCGGTCTGCCAGCTGGCTCCGACCCGAAGGAAAGGGAGAAACGTGTTGTAGCCTGGCTTGATAAGATATCACCCACTGCTGCCGAGATCTACCTTCTGGGCGACGTTTTCGATTTCTGGTGGGAATATCGCCGCGTTGTTCCCAAGGGGTTCACCCGCTTCCTTGGAAAGGTTTCAGAGTTGACTGATTCGGGGCTGCCGGTGCATTTCTTCACTGGCAATCACGATATGTGGGTTGGTAATTACCTGAGAGACGAGTGCGGCATGGTGATACACACCGGCCCGGTAATCAGGGAGTTTTCCGGTAAGAAATTTTACCTCGCCCATGGTGAAGGTCTTGGTTCAAAAGACCCAGGGTATAAAATACTGCTTTCAATATTTCATAACAAACCACTAAGGGCTCTCTATTCAGCCATTCATCCTGCCATCGGCATGTGGATAGGTCATAAATGGTCGCTTGGCAGCAGGCTTGGGAAAGGCATGTCGCCCGGGTTCATGGGTGAAGATAAAGAAGACCTTTTCCGGCATTCACTCGTTGTACTCGAGAGCGAAAATATTGATTATTTCATCTATGGACACAGGCACCTCCCCATGTCAGTGAAAATAGGGAATAACTCGGTGATTACAATACTGGGCGACTGGATAAGGGACGCCAGTTATGTTGAATGGAACGGTAATGAGCTGAAACTGGTTCAGAATTTCTAGTCGAGGTGATCATCCACCTGGACAGTCAGCATGAAATATGAATATTCCTCGTTCACATCTTCGAAGGAGTAGATAAGCTTCCTTCCTGATTTCCTTGCCATCTCTATGAGACCCATGTTACCGGTACTCTCCGACTCGAGGCTCTGTTTAAGCAGTGCTTCCTTGAACAGATGCTTCAACCCGTGCTTGTCGAAACTGTTAACGTAGTCTATCTTCTCCCTGAGCGACACCACGTGACTGTTCTCGATCAGGTTCCCGGTGGTAACGGAATACATCCTGCCATCGAGGCGAACCATTGCCACGGGCATCCCGTGCATTGCCTCCGGTTCCTTTCCCGGGCTATACTTGGCAACATTTTCAAGCGCTTCAACGAGTATGCTGAAAACCTTCCTTCTTATTATAGCGTCAGTATCCGTCTCCGACATCTTTGTCTCGGTAAACGACAATACCTCCTTGTTGACATCATTCGACAAATGTCCCGACCAGATGAGATGAATATTATATTCCGCCATCAGTCTTTCGACCTGGGTAACAGCCTTTCCCTTGAAGGTTGAAGCCTCACCAGCGGTCCTGATTCCCATCCCGCCCGAATCGACCGTCTTGCTAAGAATGAAATAAGAAAACTTGTCGTCGAGAGTTATGAAGTCGTAATCAAGCCTGTTTCCTGTTTTCTTTGCCATCTCGATGAGACCCAGTCCAGCGCCGCCCTTGCGGCTGAACTCGGCTGAACTAAGCATCTGCCTGTACACGTTGCGGATCTCGCCCGGCGCGAGGCTGTTAATCTCTTCAAGCTTCGATTTCAGACCCGTTGTCTTTTCCGTTTCTATCACGTTAGCAGTCGTTACCGTGTAACCCCCGTTCGTCTTTGAATAGACAACAAGAGACATCTCGCCATAATCACCACTGTCGGTATGCCTGGTAACGTTCTGAAGACTCTCCAGGACGAACATGAAGAGCCTCTTCCTTCCAACGAATCCAAATTCGCTTATCTCCATTTCCTTCTCGAGAAGCATGAGGAGAGCTGCCGAATTATCGTGGGTAACGACACCCCTGTACACGAACATGAGGTTTTCCTTCATCATCTTGTCCCGGATCTTTTTCGTGAGGTCCATAGTCTGCTGGCGGTTTTATAACATAAAATTAGAAAGATTGCTGGATTTAACATAATATATTAAAGTCAAAACAATCACGCATTTATCTGTTCCTTATCGCTCCGGGGTTGCAGGATTGCCAGCCTGAACTTCAGAAATGACAGAACCGAACGCGGGAATATTTTTTAAATAAGTATAAATACCCATGACCGGTAAGTATTAAATACCAAAAACGTCCCGGCCAGTATTTCTGCAAAATAAATTGGCACATCAACGATTCAGCGGACCACTTTTTGGCGTACTTTCATATTATTAATCCGGGTTACCCGGCAACATTGAAGGGAAAAGGGCACATGTTCAACAGGTTTGAGATTCATACTTCCCGTTCACTTTCAGAGTCTTTTTCCGGAGGATCTTTTATTCCAACCTGAAAAAGGTTCCTCTCGAGAAGCCATTGCTGTTTGCCGGTAATCATCAAAACTCCTTTCTCGATGGCATACTGGTGGGTTCCTACCTCACCCAGCCCATCCATTTTCTGATGAGGGCCGACATGTTCAGGACGAAGGTTGCGCGATTCTGCCTTCGCGAGCTAAACGTGTCGCCCGTGTACCGTTTCGAAGAGGGACTTGAAAATGTTCACAAGAATCTCGACACTTTCAAATCGATTTACAAGGTTCTCCGGAAGAATGGGAACTACGTCGTTTTCTCGGAGGGAATATGCGTGCAGGAGAAACGGTTGCAGAAGCTTCGCAAGGGGACGGGCAGGATGGCCTTTGGTGCCGAGGAAGCCCACGGGCTCGATGTACATATTGTCCCGGTCGGAATTAATTACACGTACCCCAGCAAGTTCAGGAAGGAGGTTCATCAATTTTGACGAGCCCTTCAGCATAAGGGAGCTCAAGGATATTTTTACACCGCCAGCCCCGCGAAGGCCTTCTCGCTTTTAACGAGAGAGTCGAGGCAGGGTTGAAAAGACAGGTAGTCATTGTAAGCAAGCCAGAGAACGACTGGGTTGCCGAGAAGCTGCTTATTATGGCAAGGAACAATTTCGTCTTCCCGTTTTTCAAATGGATGTTCAACTCCGACGAGCGGAGACAGGTGGAAAAGGGTTTGTGCGACAAGATTAACATGATGGCAGACAGCGACCCCGGGAACCTCGAGGCAATCAGGGCCGAGGTCTCCGCTTACCAGTCGAAACTCGAATCGGCAGGGCTAGGGACGAGAATGTCGCCAGAAGCTCGATTATGGATTCCTGCGTTACTTATCCGTTTTCTTGGTCTGCCGTTCTTTATCGCCGGTTATGTCAGCAACCTTATCCCCTACCTCGTTCCGAGAGCCATTTGCAACACCGCTATAAAGGATCTCAGGTTCTACAGCTCTGTTTATATTGCCATAGGTACGGTGCTTTACCTTGTTTACCTTCCCGTTGTGATGGCTCTCTGTATAATCTTTTTAGGCTGGCCCGGATAATAGCCGGGTTGATAGTACCGCTCCTGGGTTACCTGGTGCTGTTCTACAAGGAGATTGTAACAGAAAGGTATTTCTCATTCAGGTTCTGGATGAAGAAAAAAACTGATCCGGCATTTATCAACGACCTCGTGGAAAGAAGAAAGAGGATAAGGGAAATGCTTGGTTTTTAGCAAGCATACTCCCCATCCTTCTCACTTTAACCCTATTCAGAAACGTGTTATTATGAAGAAAACCCTTTTCAGGAATGGGAGGTCCTATTTGCTTTTGATGAAGTTGATGCAGATGCCGATACTTCCCGAGAAGTTCTGTCAAACAGTGGACTGGCTACTATCTCCGGGTTGTCAAAATAACCGTGATGGCTGAAAAATTCCATCGCGGCGTTGAATTCATCGGTATCCGGATTCGTCTTGGTATTGAAATTGAATTTTGCCTCGCCGAAGACCGAGATCAGTTCCGTGATCTTCAACCTGTAACCGATCAATGGATGGATATTGGGTGAGATCCTCGCGTTCTCGGAATTTGCCCAGCGCGACAGCCCACCGCCCACTCCTATATAAAAGCCTTTCTGGATGCTCTTGCATAGCTGGATATCGCTTCCGGCGTGCATCTTGCTGACCCCGGCACCTGTGAAATACTCGATGAAGGGAGAGAAGGAAAGAGGCAAGCCTGCTGGTTTCATATCCAGATCGAGAGCCAGTCCGGGTTTGGGTTCTTCGAGGATGAAGGCCGGGCCGAGGCGAAGGCCTATACCACCGGGTTTCTGTGCCAATGAGACTTTTGAACACAGGAGTAGCATGAACAGGAGAATGAATACTTTTTTCATTTGATTAACTTTCAGGTTGATAATAATTCAGATGATCTGAAATTAATCAACCTTCCGGTTGTTAAAATCCGGAATCCTACAATGGTCAGGTATTATCTGATAAAAGGTGTGGATGGTCCAATGCCGGCAATTTCACCCGGCCCATCCCTCCCTGTCGAGGTTCCTGTAGTTGATGGCTTCCGAGATATGTTCCGCCCTTATATTATCGGAATCATCTAGGTCAGCTATCGTTCTCGACACTTTGAGTATCCTGTCATAAGCTCTTGCCGACAATCCTCTCAGTTCCATGGCTGTCCTCAGTAATTTCCCGCCCGGTTCGTCGAGCTGGCAATAGCGTCTCTGCATGGCAGTGTCATCTGTGAATTGGTGTAAACTCCCTTCACGTCGCTGAATCGTTCGGTTTGCCTGTTCCGGGCCCTGACAACTCTTTCCTTGTATCACCGGAAGATTCAACTTTCCCGGTATCAGATACAGCTTATCGTATTTCACGGGCACAACCTCTATATGGATGTCAATCTGTCGAGCAGCGGGCCAGATCCGGTTAAGGTATTTCTGGACCATCCCGGGCGAGCACATGCATTCCTTCTCGGGGTGGTTATGAAAACCGCAGGGACAAGGATTCATAGAAGCAACGAGCATTACATTTGCCGGGTAATCCACGCTGAACCTGGCTCTGGAGATGGTGATTACCCTGTCCTCCAGTGGTTGTCTGAGTACCTCCGGGACTGGATCTTTTGAACTCGGAAGCTCATCGAGAAAAAGCACTCCATTATGCGCGGAGATATCTCTACCCGGCTGGGAAAGGGTTCCGCCACCGACCAGCGCAACATCTGATATGGTGTGATGTGGTGACCTGAATGGGCGGTGGGTCATGAGTGGCGTGGAATCATCAATCTTCCCGGCAACGGAATGAATCTTGGTTGTCTCGAGGGCTTCCGATAATGTCAGTGGAGGTATAATTGCCGGAGCCTCTTGGCAAGCATTGTCTTACCTGCTCCTTGCGGGCCAACCATTATCAGGTTATGCGAACCAGCTGCTGCCACCTCGAGTGCTCTCTTGACACTTTCCTGTCCCCTGACGTCTGAAAAATCAACATCATACCTGTTCGCTTCTCTCCTGAATATATCATCGAGATCAACTTTACCGGCTGGAATGTCTGTGTTCCATTGAAAAAACTGATCACATCTCCCAGGTTCGACATCCCGTAGACCCGGACCTGCAACAACAGCAGCCTCATTAGCGTTCATGAGCGGAACAACGAGCCCCCTGAATCCTTCCTCCTTTGCCCTCAAGGCTATGGGCAACACCCCTTTTACAGGCTGAAGCGTACCGTCAAGCGACAGTTCACCCATGAGCAGGAAGCTTTCGAGCGAGGACGATGAAATCTTCTCATCAGCGGCAAGTATACCGATCGCCAGGGAAGGTCGTAGGCCGACCCTTCCTTCCGGTATGTCGGCAGGTGCCATGTTTGCGACAACCTGCCTGCCGGGCCATTTGTACCCGAGTGTCCTGATGGCAGATTCAACGCGCTGCTGACTTTCCTGACAGCCACATCAGGAAGGCCAACAAGAAAGAACCTCACTCCGCGCCGAGACGTCAACTTCGATTGTCACGGTAACGCATCAATGCCAGTAACCGCGCTGGCAAAGGTCTTTACAAGCATGAACTAAAATATTTACACGAGACGGAAATGCAGAATCAAATATAAGAAAATTCAGGTAAGAATAAAAGAAAATGCCCGGGGCAGAACGCCTCCGGGCATGAACCTGACTAACCCATGACAATTATATCGCTGTACCGCCTCTTTCGCCGGTACGTATTCTTATGCATTCCTCGAGAGGTGTGATGAATATCTTTCCATCGCCAACGCTCCCCTTGCCATTCGTGCGTGCCGAGCGAAGTATGGTGTCGATCATTATGTCGACGAAGCTGTCGTTAACGGCTATCTCTATCTTGATCTTCGGTATCAGATCGGGCACTATGACCTGCCCCCTGTACATCTCCTCTATCCTCTGCTGGCCATGGCCTGATACACGGCTGACAGTTATCCTTTTAATATCTGCCTCGATAAGTGCCTCCCTTACCTGATCCAGCTGTGCTTCACGAATTATTGCAGCAATAAGTTTCATCCCGATAATCAGTTAGGGTTAAGCATGCCATAAGCCCGTTCACCATGATAGCTCCTGTCGAGCCCTGCCATCTCGTCCGTTTCCGACGATTTGAACCTGAACACCTTGTCGAGGTAACGAAGATCAGCCCGGAGCGTTATTAAAGCCGAATATCGCGATGCTACCGCGCTGCCTGGACACCCAGCTGGCTGATTACTGACCAACCGCCTGTGGTAGCTGCTGAAGCCTCTTCCATCCACGAGCTCCTGATGAAGAACGAGAGGAAGAGCGCTCGGTGATACCCAACACCATGTATCCCGAATGCATCGAGGCTGTCGTCGTATCCCAGCCGGTTCTTCACCTGGATGGCCAGGTAACAGATCAGCGATGCAATCATTCCGAGTATCATCGCTCCATAAGGCTGACCACTCGCTGCCGGTGTGACTGCCACCAGTCCGGCCAGTATACCGGATGCAAAACCAAGAGCGGTGGCCTTTTTCTGGTGTAACCCTTCAATCAACGACCAGGTTATGGCGCCGGCCGCGGCGGCAACCTGTGTGGCAGTAAGAGCCTGTGCAGTGCTTAATCCGCTCGACACGCTGCTCCCGGCGTTAAACCCGAACCAACCCACCCAGAGCAGGCCAGCGCCAAGCATCGTTATTACAAGGTTATTAGTCGTATCACCTGGTACGGGTATCCTCTCCTCGCACCCAGGTAAAGCACTGCAACAAGACCGCTTACTCCTGCCGATATGTGAACAACCGTCCCGCCTGCAAAATCAATCGCCCCTTCGCACCCAGGTTGTAAAGAAACCCATCAGATGCCCAAACCCAGTGACAAAGCGGGTTGTATACCAGTATACTCCACAAGGCAATGAATATAGTGTACGCTTTGAACGAAACTCTTTCGGCAAATGCCCCGGCTATAAGGGCCGGAGGTGATGATCGCTAATTTTCCATCAACATCGAGAACACGTACTCGGGTATCCCCGCGCTCCATTACCTTGTTGTCAATACCCCTCAGCATGAAATAATCGCTGTTCCAGCCAAACCAACCTCCAGCACGTTGCCACCGAAACACATTGAATAGCCAAGAACCACCCATAGTATGCGTGATTATCCCCATCGCTATGAAGCTGTGCATGATCGTTCCAAGCACGTTCTTCGTCCTGACCAGCCCCCCATAAAACATTGCCAGTCCCGGGACCATCAGCAGTACCAGGGCTGTAGACGTGAGCATCCATACAGTCGCGCCTGAATCAATATTGCTCCTGTCACCGGCAATCAAGGAATTGGCAGATAATAGTAATAATATCAAAATAACAAGACTTCTCTTCTTTATAATATCCATCCCGAACAGCTCTTTTATGTTATTTTCCTTTTTCACGATACAAACCTACTCGTTTTTTAATTATCAGCAAAATATTTTATATTTTTTAAGTGATACCCCCTATTTTTTCTTACCTTGTTGTCCGTTTTATTATATTTTTATTTCGCATACCCCCTATTTTTTCACACTGTTTATTGAAATATCTGATTTTTCATTATACAAATTGATTCTTGCCCGTTCTTCCTTGGAAGCGATATGGCTGCAATGTGGCACGGTTGTTGAGGCTTTTATATTACCTTACTAACCTACTATAATGAAACATCTACATGGTCTTGCATTTATCCTGATCGTTCTGTTATCGTGCAGGCCCCTGGCAGCACAGAGACTCTCGACGTCTCTTAACTCGGGAATCAACGTATCAGACATCCACGGGAACATTGAAGCCGGAAAGTGGGTTTTCAACCCCGGTCCGGTCCAGAACCTTACACTGAAGTATTCAATAACCAGCAATATCTCCCTTTCAACAGGATTGGGAATGTCGTCGGTTTATTACAATTTTAAAAGGCCAAGATCCGGCTATTATCCCTGGCCTCCTTATTACTACCCGGCTTATTCGTCGTTTTATGACCCGAGGTATATAGCTCCTTATTACTACAACTACGATGACGATTACACCTACCAGCTCCTCACGATGCCACTGATGGCCGGACTGACTCTTCCCGGCAAACCCAGCCTTTCCGTTTCAGCGGGTATCTATAACTCCTTCGTGACTGCCAAGAACCTGCCATCGATGAATTTCATGGCTAAAACAAATCACGACTTTGGCTTCATTTATTCAACCTCCTTGTCAATCCCATTCACCAAAGAAATAGATGCCGTCTTCTCGACCAATTACCTCTCGGGCAGGAAATCTTTTATCAAGGACATGCAACTAAAGCACGGGAGGACGGAAATCACACTTGGGCTGAGTTATCACGGATTTGGATCAGGAAAGAAAAACACGCCGGTGAAGGCCGATACTTCTTCAACGAACAGCAGGATAAACATCCTTTACCTTACCGGTATGAACCTGTCGTGGAACAAGGTTGATTCGTACCGGGGCAGTTACCACCCGGTAACCGGGTTATCCCTCGGTTTTCTTGTCGACATGAAGCTCGGGCCAAAATCCTCTTTCAGGACGGGAACTCTCTTCGAGAGGACAGGCTACGCTATGAGCGACTCGAGTGATCTTTTTTACAGGGACAATGGTTCCGCGAGGCC